>DATFHO010000106.1:0-16604 GCA_035248345.1 Candidatus Limnocylindrales bacterium | reverse complement strand
GCGACGACCGCACCGCCGGTCACGACGCCGGCGAGCAGCCCCGTTCCGATCGCGAGGGTCGCAGGCTGGGTCATCAGCCCCGACAGGAAGCTCATCGAACCTGCGCGGCTACTTCGTGATCGTCATCGAGCCGACGTCGCTGACGGCCTTATAGCCGTCGCCCGTGGCCGTCGTGAAGAACGAGAAGCCCGTGTTCGGCTCCATCGTGATCGTGGCGATCTTGACGTCCTTGCCGTCCACGAACGCGTCGTCCACCTGCGCCTCGCGAAGGCTGCCACTCGTGCCCGTCCACAGGAACAGCGAGCCATCGGTGCCGGGCGGCGTCTCGAAGACGACCTGGTACGTCCCCGGACCGAGCACGTCCGCGTACAGGATGTCGATGTCGGTTCGTAACGGCGGCTTCGTGGCGATCGACCCGCCACCGAGGTCAATGATCCCGATGATCCCGCGCGGACAGAAGGTCGGCGCGGGCAGGACCGCGCATTTCGCGAAGCTCGTGCCGGGATCGAGCTCGAAGACGGACGAATCGAAGTCGATGCCATCGATGACGGGCGTCTCGGGCGGCGGATCGCCGATCGGCGGATCGCCGAGATCCGGCGTGTCACCGGTCGGCATCGGGTCCTCGATCGGCGGCCCGATCGTCGGCAACGCGGAGGGCTGGTCGGGCGGGTTGGCGCCCGGATATGCGTCGGCGGGAAGCTTGGGCCGCGGGTCGGGGATCCGGCCGCCGGCGAACGCCCAGGCCGCGGAGATCCAGCCGCCGTTGCGCGCGAGGGCAGCTCGCTCCACGTCCGCGGCCGGCCACCAGCCGCCCTTGTAGCCGGCCCACGTGTGGCCGATCGGGTCCATCACCCAGTACGCGGGCTTGCCGTCCGGGCCGTTCGGGGTGAACGCGTCGACGTAGACCGCGTGGCCGCCGGTGAAGCTCCGCTGGAGGCGCACGTTCTCGGGAACGGCGCCGTAGTCGAGGCTCAGGACGATGCCAGCGCCGGCGAACGAGAGCGCCCGCAGCTGGAGCGCGGTGAGGGCGCCGTGCAGCACCTTGACGCGCCAACCTTTGTCCAGGGCTTCGTTCAGGTTGTCGAAGTTGGTCCCGCCATCCGCACGCGACTGGAGCCGTCGGAGCTGCGATCCCGTCGTCACGATGCCGAACGCCAGTCGGGCGAGCATGGCGCCCGATGCCAGCGTGCAGTTGACCTTCTGGAGCGGCCCTCCGTCGAACTGGCTGATCGCCGGGACGCGCGGGATGCCGTCGTTCCACCACTTGGCATCGATGTTCTGCCCTTCGGGCGTCGCTGCGACCGCTTCCTTGTAGGACGTCAGCTGGACCGTGGTGGTCGGCGGGAGCGGCCCGATCTGCTCCGACTGGCCCTCGGCCGTCGGCGTGATCTCGAAGTCGAGCGGCTCGCCGCCCTGGAGCGTGAGCGACACGGGCGTTGCGGGCAGGTCCTTCGGCTGGTTCACGAACGCGGTGACCGCTGCCGCGCCACCGACGGGCACGGCGACGCCGATGAGGAAGCTCAGGAGGAACCGGGCGACGAAACCGCGCGTGACGAGCCGTGGCCTCGTGGCATCGACCGCGCGGAGCGGGCTCGCGCATTTCTTGCAGAACTCGCGGTCCGCTTCGTTCTCGGTCTGGCAGACCTGGCACGTGACGACGGCCTTCGGGGCAGCCTTGCCGGTGTTCCAGGGTGCGGGTTGTGGCGCCGGGCTCGGCGCCGTGCTCGACGTCGTGCCGGCGACGGGGGTCGGATCGACCGGCTTCGCGGCCGCCTTCGCGCCCGACTTCGCCGCACCCGCACTCGGGTCAGTCGCTGGTTGCTTCGTTGGCGTGGAACCCGGGACGACCGTCTCGTCATCGCCCGAGGTGTCGACGACCTGCGTCGCGGTCGGAACGGGTTCCGGCTCCTGCGGCAGGGCAGCCGTCGCTGCGGCATCGCCGGTCGCGGGGGAGACGGGGAGGCGGCTCCCGCACGTTCCGCAGAACTCGGCTTCGGGTTCGTTGGACGCGCGGCAGACGTCGCAGATCTTCACGGAGCGCGAATTCTGCCGTCTGCGATTGGCCCGTGCACGACGTTTTGGAGGTTCGGCCCCTTCGGGCAGGCGGGTCTGGCCCGCCTTGATCAGCGGCGGGCGCGAGCCGGTGCGAAGTCACGGGCGCTCTGGGCGCCCGCAGCCTTCTTGAGGTGTCCGGGGCTCTGCTCGCTGCTGCCTCGATCCATCTGGGACTGGCCTATGCCGCCCTGCTCGGGCGCATCGTCCGTCCCGTCGTTGGCACCGCCGAACGGTCCCCCGGGGTGCTGATCGGCGCGCTCGGGTGCGCCGGGCCCTTGCCCGTGTCCGTGGCCCTGACCGCGTCCGCGTCCAGCCATGAATTGCGCCTCCTTCGTTGGAGCGTCGATCGTCGGGTCGGATGGATCGCGACCGCCTTGCAGCGCGCCGCCGCGCCTCGCACGTGCAACACAGCCGCCGACCCCGGTGCCCACGCGACTGCGCTTGACGTCCGGCAGATATCTTGATATCGAATCACTTGACATCAAGTCATTTGAAGTTGAGTGGCTCGAAATCGAGGAACCCTATGCGTCCCATGCTCAGGCTCCCAGCGTTGCCGGACCGCGGCCCGTTGCACGAACGCAACTTCCGCCTGCTCTGGATCGGCCGATCGACCTCGATGTTCGGCGACTTCATGGGCTTCGTTGCCCTTGCGTTCGCCGTCCTGGCGATCACGGGATCGGGGACGAACCTCGGGCTGGTGATCGGCGCGTTCTCGATCTCGAACGTGACGTTCCTCCTGATCGGCGGGGTGGTCGCCGATCGAGTGCCGCGCAGGACGGTGATGGTCGCGGCGGACGTCGTCCGCGGCGTCGCGCAGGCGTCGCTGGCCATCGCGGTGCTCACCGATACGGCGTCATTGCCGGTCTTCCTGCTCGTCGCGATTGCCAGCGGCTCAGCGACCGGCTTCTTCCAGCCAGCGGCGACGGGATTGATCCCGCTCGCGATCAGCCGGGAGCGCCTGCAGCAGGGGAATGCGCTGCTGAACCTGTCGGGCTCGGCGTCGCAGCTGATGGCGCCGGTGCTCTCCGGGCTCATCGTCGTCGCCATCGGGCCCGGGGTGGTGTTCGCGTTCGATGCGGTCACGTTCGCCGTCAGCGCGGTAGCGCTGGCGTCGCTCCGGCTGCCCGCCGCGCCGGCGGCGGAGCATGGTTCCTTCTTCGGCGACCTGGCCGACGGCTGGCGCGAGGTGCTGCGGCATCGATGGCTGCCGCCCACCCTCGTCGCATCGACGTTCATGAACTTCGCATTCGCCGGCTTCCTCGTCCTGGGGCCGATCGCGATGGCCGCGAGCTACGGTGGCGCCCAGGCGTGGGGCTTCGTCGTCGCCTCCTTCGGGCTCGGCGGTCTCATCGGCGGCGCCGTCGCGATGCGCTGGAAGCCCGCCCGACCAATGCTCGTGATCTTCCCGTTCTTCGCCCTGCTGCCGATGCGTCTCGTGGCGTTGTCGATCACGCCGCCACTCGCTGCCGTGCTCGGTGTCGTGCTCGTGGCGTCGGTGGCCCTGACCTTCGCGGACACGCTGTGGCACACGACGCTCCAGCAGCAGGTGCCCGCGAACCGCCTGTCGAGGGTCAGCTCGTTCGACTGGATGGTGTCCCTGCTCTTCTTCCCGGTCGGCGCCGCCGTCGCGGGGCCGCTCGCGGATGCGTTCGGGCCCTCGGCGGCGATGCAGATCTATGCGGTGCTCGGGATCGTGCCGTGCATGCTCGTGCTCGCGTTCCCGAGCGTCAGGGCGGTGCGACGCCGAGACGCGCCGCCGGAGGACGCGTCGGCCGCCGCGCCTGCGGCAACCGAGTGCGAGGAGCCGCTGCCACAGGCGGCCTGAGCGGCCCGCCGGGTGCGACACTTCGCGTCGTGGTGGACAAGGGCGGGCCGGACTGCTGCAGCGTCAACACCTTCTCGCGGCGCGAGGCGGAAGCCGACCTGCGCACGTACGAGCGCGCCGGCGTGACCGGCGCGACGAAGGCGCTGATCGACGCGATCCGGGCGCAGGGCATCGCCGGCGCGAGCCTCCTCGACGTCGGCGGCGGGATCGGGGCGATCCAGCTGGAGCTCCTCGCATCCGGGCTGGGGAGCGCGCAGTCGGTCGACGCGACGGCGGCATACGTGGAGGTCGCGCGGAGCGAGGCGGAACGACGCGGGTACGCCGAGCGGACGCGGCACCTGGTCGGGACGCTCGCGGACCTCGGGGACACGGTGGACGCCGCGGACATCGTCACGCTCGACAAGGTCGTGTGCTGCGACCCGGACCTCGAGTCGCTGCTGGCCGGCGTCACCCGCCACGCTCGCCGGACGATCGGGCTCGTCTACCCGCGGGTCACGTGGTGGAACCGCCTTGCCGCGCGATTCTTCGCGGTCTGGGGGCGCGTGACGCGGGACCGCACGCGCTGGTATCTCCATCGGACCGCCCGCGTGGACGGCCTGCTGCACGAGGCCGGGTTCGAACGCCGGAGCGTCACCGAGACCTTCATCTGGCAGGTGGCCCTGTACGTCCGAGCAGAGCCCGGACCCAGCTGAGCGACGCTACGACGGCAGGCTGAACCAGAAGGTCGTCGAACCCGCCCCCGAGGTGGCGCCGACGCGACCGCCGGCCTCCTCGACGAGCCGCTTGACGATCGCAAGCCCGATCCCTGCACCGCCGGAAGCGCGGTCGCGTGACCGCTCCACCCGGAAGAAGCGCTCCCACACGCGCGGCAGATCCTCCGCCGGGATCTCGCTGCCCGTGTTGGTGACGCGCACGACGGCGTCGACACCGTCGCGCCTCGCTTCCACGCGCACGGAGCCCCCCGATGGCGTGTACCGGATCGCGTTCTGGAGCAGGTTCGAGACGACTTGGGCGAGCTCGTCGGCGCGGGCGTGGACGGTCAGACCCTGCCCGATGTCCGACGACACGCCCACCGAGCGGCGGGCGAGCGACGGCGCCGCCAGCTCGAGGCCGGATCGGACCAGCGCCCCGAGATCGAGGTCCTCGGGCATCGGACGCTGGTCGTCCGCGCCCGCAAGCGCATCGAGCGAGGACGCGAGCCTGGTGAGCCGATCCACTTCCTCGCGCAGGGAGTCGAACGTCGCGGGATCCGGTGGCAGGACGCCGTCGCGGAGCGCCTCGAGGTAGCCCTGCAGGTTCGTCAGCGGCGTCCGCAGCTCGTGCGAGGCGTTCACGACGAACTCACGGCGGACCGCGTCCTGCTCGGCCAGCCGGTCGACCATGACATTGAACGCGTTGGCAAGGGCGCGCACCTCCGCCGGTCCCTCGACGGGCGCCGTGGCACGAAGGTCGCCCTGGGCGGTTCGCTGGGCCGCATCGGCAAGGCGCTCGATCGGGCGTGCGATCCGACGCGCGAGCAGCATCCCGACGAGGAGCGCCGTGACCGCCGCAACCACGACGGCGACGACGATGACCTCCTGGACGCTGCTCTGGAACATCGCGGCGGCCGCGTCGGCCGAGGCGCCAACGGCGTGCATGAGGTTCATGAACGTCTCCGACCCGATGCGCAGGACGCCGAAGCCGAGGATCGCCATGGCGATCGCCACGACGACGAGTGACGCGAGCACGATCCGGGTGGCGATCCCGTCGGGTCGCATCGGCAGCTTCATGACGCGGCCCGCCTTCGCTCGACCCGCCCGGCGGCGCGATAGCCGACACCGCGGACCGTCGCGACGTAGCGCGGCTCGTTCGCATCGTCGCCGAGCTTCTCGCGGAGGCGCTTGATGTAGACGTCGATTGCGCGATCGAGGACGTCGCCCTCGCTCGCACCGTGGATCCCGTCGAGGAGCTGGTCGCGGGTCAGGGCACGGCCATCCGCGTCCAGGAGCGTCGCGAGGAGCCGGAGCTCCAGCGCGCTGAGCTCGATGAGCTGTCCGGCGATCCGCACCTCATGCCGGCCCGCGTCGACGACGAGGTCGCCGCACACCAGCTGCTCGTCGGGCCGAAGCGCGTCGCCGAGCGGCCGCTCCGTGCGCCGGAGGATCGTGCGCACGCGGACCACGAGCTCGGCGGGCGAGAAGGGCTTCGCGAGGTAGTCGTCCGCACCCTCGCTGAGCCCGAGGATCCTGTCGCCCGTCGACCCACGCGCCGAGAGCACGAGGATCGGCGTCTCGCCGAGCGCCCTCGCACGCCTGATGACGGACAGTCCGTCGAGGCCCGGGAGCATCAGGTCGAGCACCACGAGGCGGGGCTTGTCGCGTTCGATCGCGCGCAGCGCGCCCGGCCCGTCGGCGGCGGTGATGACCGGGTATCGCTCGCGCTCGAGGTACGTGCGGACGAGCGCGACGATCTTCGGATCGTCGTCGACGACCAGGATCGGGGCTTCGGGGGCTGGCATGAACGCCATCATCGGTGGCGCGAGGGTCGCCGACAACCGTGACGGTTCCGTGACGCCGCGTCATGGAACGGTCGGCAGGCATCCGGAGCATGCACAGCACCCGGCGACACGGCCGGGCGGCCCCACCGGCGGCCTCCGGATGCCGGCAAGGAGATCCTCGATGCAGCTCCTCGGTTCAAAGCTCGCCCGACGCGTGACGATCGCCGCGTCCGCCCTGGCCCTCGCCGCCTCGCTCGGTGCCGGCAGCGTTGCCGCGGGAGGTCCGCCCAAGCTCTCGTTCTACATCGACGACACCCGCTACCGCACCGTCGGCACGCCGACCGACTTCACGAACACCGGCGCCCCCGCGTCGACGTACGACGTCATCTACGCGCTGGGCAACGGCCTGATCAACGTCGCCACCTCGAAGCCGGGCGACACCGACTTCAACGGCGGCCGCTGGGCGGTCTACGCGATCACGTGGAACGTCACGCCCGTCCAGTACACGAACGATGCCGACATCCTGGCCGCCGCCGATCGGGGCGACCTGACGATCTCGTCCTCGCCCGTGAAGCTGTTCTTCTGCAACGTCGCTGTCGTTCCGGGGTCGCCGTCCGGCCGCTAGGCCTCGGCACTGGGGCGGCCCTCGGCGGCCGCACGCCCCCACGAACCGCCCCGGGCCCCGCATGGGGTCCGGGGCATCCGCCTGCTCCCGTATCATCGGTGCGTGCCACCGATTGACGAGCTGATCCGAATCGAGCCCATCTACCTCGGCCGCCTCGAGCGCCAGGGCGTCTTCACGACGGGCCTCCTGCTCGAGGTCACCGAGACGATCACCCGTCGCCAGAACCTGGCCGACCAGGTCGGCGCATCGACGAACGACGTGCTTGAGTGGCGTGACGAGGCCCAGATGCTGAACCTCGCTGGCTTCGGGCCGGCGGAGCACCGGCTGCTGAGCCAGAGCGGCTTCGAGGGCCTTAAGGACATCCTCGACGTCGACCTTCCGACGTTCGGATCACGGCTCGCGCGCGGGGCGGACGAGCTCAAGATGGAGCCGCCGACGGACCTGACGATCGAGGGCTGGTGGGACCAGGCGCACACGCTCGCGGAATAGCGGGCAGGTGGCTGGTCGGAGCCTCGGCGGCGATCGTGATCCTCGGCGCGTCGATCGCGCCGTTCCTCGCGCCTCCCGTCGTCCGCTTCGAGCAGGAACGCAGTCAGGTCGAGGCGTGGACCGGATTCTCCACCCGGGCGGTCGACGAGGCAACGCTGGCGATCCTCGGCGACCTCGTCCTCTGGCTCGGTGATTTCGACATCCACGTCAGCAACGGCCCCATCGGCGAAGGCGTCTTGAGCGAGGCGGATCGCAGCCACATGCGCGACGTCCGTCGCGTGTTCACGCTCTTCTGGGTGCTCGTCGCGGCCTCCGCAACAGCGCTCGTGATCGCGGCGCGCCGGGCGCGGGGCGATGCCTCCGCACGTGCCGCGGCATGGCGCGCGGCCTCCCGCGGCGCGCTCGTGCTCGCAGTCGTGATCGCCGCGGCCGGGACCTTCGCCCTCGTCGCATTCGACGCCGCGTTCGAGCTGTTCCACCGGCTGCTCTTCAGCGGCAACTACACGTTCGATCCGGCGACGGACCGGCTCGTGCAGCTCTTCCCGGAGCAGTTTTGGTCGGAGATCGCGATCGCCGTTGGCGTGGTCGCGATCGCCGTGTCGCTCGTCGTCGCGTGGCTCGCGGGTCGACGCGCTGGGGCGGTTCGTGCAATGGTGGCCGCCTGATGGGCATTCCGATCGCGCGACTGTTCGGCATCGAGATCCGGGTCACGTTCGGCTGGGTGTTCGTGCTGGCGATCATCGCGGTGGTCGCCGTCGGTGAGCTGTCGGCGATCGAGCCTGCGCTCGACGTCGTCCTGACGTGGGTGCTCGGCGCGATCGTCGCCGCCGGGTTCTTCCTGAGCTCCGTGTCGCATGACCTCGCGCATGCGCTCGTCGCGCGGCGGCGGGGGATCGAGGTGCGCTCGATCGGCGTGTCCTTCTTCGGTGGCGCCACGCCGTTCGACCCGGTGTCCGGCAATCCGGGCGATGACGCGATGATCGCGGCGTCCGGGCCGCTCGCGAGCCTCGGGATCGGCGCCGCGCTGTTCGGGCTGACGATGGGCGTCTTCGCGCTGGCCGGCGAGTTCAACGCCGCCGCGGGCGTGCTGATCGTCCTCGTGTTCCTGAACGTCCTGCTCGGGCTCGTGAACCTCGTGCCCGCGTACCCGCTCGACGGCGGTCGGATCGTCCGCGACATCGTGTGGCGCCGATCCGGGTCGGAGCGGAGCGGCTGGCGCGCGGCGGCGCGAACCGGGCGGCTGACCGGCATGATCATCACGGGTGTCGGCATCGCGTACTTCGCGTTCAAGCACGACATGACCGGGATCATGATCGCGCTCACCGGGTGGTTCTTCGTGATGTCGGCGAACGCGGTGCGCGATCGCATCCGGCTCGACGACATCCTCGGCGGCCACGTCGTCCGCGAGGCGATGGACGAGTCGCCGCCGACGGTGGCGCCCGGACTCACGGTCGACACGTTCGCGGGCCAGCTGCTCGACGGGTCCTCGCCGTTGTTCGCGATCCCCGTCGTCGACGGCGACGATGTCGTCGGGATCCTGGGGCCGATCCAGCTTCGGGGCCTCCGACGAACCAGCTGGGCGACGACGCACGTCGGGGACGCAATGGCGAAGCCGCCCAAGCTCACGACCTTGTCTCCCGATGAGCCCATGCGGCCGGCGCTCGAGCGCATGTACCGCTCGGGGCTCGACGGGCTCCCGGTGCTCGAGGACGGCCGGCTCATCGGCGTCCTGACGCGACAGGGCGTGGGTCGCTTCGTCGCGAAGGCCCGGGAATCGATGCCCGAACCCACGAGGTCGTCGAGGCGGTTCGGGCGATGAGCTCCGGCGAGCGCCTCCATGGGGTCGAGGAGGCGCGCGATGCGGTGCTGGCGCGGGTGGCCACGCCGGATCGCCACGAGCGCGTGGCGACGTCCGCCGCGCTCGGGCGGGTGCTCGCACGGGATGCCGTGGCCGACGTCACCCTGCCGCCCTGGGACAACTCCGCAATGGACGGCTACGCAATCCTGGCCGCTGACGTGGCCGATGCCGGCGAGGAGGCGCCCGCGCGTCTCGAGGTCATCGGCGAGGTTCCGGCCGGCGGCGTGGCGCGCCAGGAGGTCCGGAACGGAAGCGCGATTCGCATCGCGACCGGCGCGCCGATCCCGCCCGGCGCCGACGCGGTCGTCCCCGTGGAGCTGACGACGCCGCTGGACGCGGCCGGCACTCCCGGGCCGCGCGGCCGTGACGCGGTCGGACCCGTTCCAGCCTCGATCCTCGTCCATGCCGCGATCGATGGGGGCCAGCACGTCCGTCGGCGCGGCGGGGATCTCGAGGCCGGGGCCACGATCCTGAAGGCCGGATCGGGTATCACGCCGGCGGCGATCGCCCTTGCGTCAGGCGCGGGCCTTGCCGCGCTCGACGTGTTCGAGGTACCGCGTGTCGCGGTCCTTGCCACGGGCAACGAGGTGCGAGCGGCCGGCACGGATCTGGGCGAGGCGGGCATCCCGGATGCGAATGGCCCTGGGCTCCGCGCGCTCGTTGCCGCATCCGGCGCGACGCCGGTCGACCTCGGGATTGCGCCGGACGACCTCGACGACGTCGTCGGTCGCCTGCGGGGTGCGCTCGAGCAGGGCGTCGACGCGGTCGTCGTTGCCGGAGGCGTCTCCGTCGGCCCGTATGACGTCGTGAAGCTGGCGTTCGAAGCGGTGGGCGAGATCGGGCTGTGGCGCGTCGCCGTGCAGCCGGGGAAACCCTTCGCGTTCGGGACCGCCTCCCGCCCCGGCGGGGGAACGGCGCTCCTGTTCGGGCTGCCGGGCAACCCCGTGTCGAGCTTCGTCACGTTCGAGCTGTTCGTGCGGCCGGCCATCCGCGCGCTCGCGGGCCGCCGCGACCTGCTCCGGCCGGTCGATCGCGCCGTCCTGCTCGATGGGGTGCGAACCGCGCCGAACCGCCGCGCGTTCCTCCGTGTCACCGCGGAGCGCGACGCGGACGGCTCGCCCGCGCGCGACGAAGCGGGCCGAGTGCGCGTCAGACTCTCGCACGGGCCCGCGGGACAGGGGAGCCACGTACTGTCCGCGCTCGCGGCCGCCGACGGCCTCGCCGTCGTTCCCGAGGAGGTCGAGACGCACCGCGCGGGCGATCCGGTGCAGCTCTGGTGGCTCGACCCGGCCTGAGCTCGGTCTGAGCTCGGTCTGAACTGCGCGCCTCCGAAGTTGGCATCATTGCCGGAATGGAGCGCAGCCCCGGACCCGCACCGCGCGCCGAGCGCCGCCGCCTGACGCACGTCGACCGGACTGGTCGGCCGCGCATGGTCGACGTGAGCGCGAAGCCGCCGACGGCTCGACGGGCCGTGGCCGAGGCGTTCGTCGCCGTCAACCCCGAGACGCTGAGCCTCGTCATCGATGGTCGCAGCCCGAAGGGCGACGTGATGTCGGTTGCCGAGCTCGCGGGGGTCATGGGCGGCAAGAAGACGTCCGAGCTCATCCCGCTCTGCCACCCGCTCGGCCTCACGGATCTCGTCGTCAACGTGACCCCGGACCGTGCCGCGGGCGGCCTCCGGATCCGCGCGGAAGCAGCGACCATCGGTCCGACCGGCGTCGAGATGGAGGCGCTCACGGCCGCGTCGGTCGCGGCGCTCACGGTGTACGACATGGTCAAGGGCGTCGAGCGAGGCGTCGAGATCCGGTCCGTCCACCTCGTCTCCAAGTCGGGCGGGCAGAGCGGCGACTGGCACCGACCGGCCGACCGTCCGGGCACGGATCGCCCAGCTCCGGCGCGTCGACCGGGCGATCGGGTCGCCGGCCGGATCCGCAAGAACCCCTGACCCCATGCCGCGCGCGGCCGTCATCACGATCAGCGATGGGGTTGCGGCCGGCACGCGCCAGGATGATTCCGGTGTCGCGCTTGCGGACTGGCTCGGCGCCCACGGGTTCGGCGTGGATCGCGCCTCGGTGCCGGACGAGCGACCCGCCATCGCCGCGGCAATCCGCGAGGGCGCCGCGGCGCATGCCCTCGTGGTGACGACCGGGGGCACTGGGCTGACGCCGCGGGACGTCACGCCGCAGGCGACCCTCGACGTCGTCGACTACGAGGTTCCCGGCCTTGCGGAAGCGATGCGCGCTGCCGGCCGTGCGATGACGCCGATGGCGGACCTGTCGCGCGGCGTCGTCGGCGTCGTGAACCGCGCACTCGTCGTCAACGTGCCCGGCAGCCCGAAGGCCGCCCTCGAGTCCATCGCAGCGCTCGAGCCGACACTGACCCACGCCCTCGAAACCCTCGGTGGACCCTTCGATCACGACACCCGGGAGGCAGGCCGATGAACCAGATCTTCGACCACGTCCCGTTCTACCCGGCGGTCTTCGTCGTGTTCTGGGGCGCGATGCTCGTGTTCACCCTCGCGATGGCGCGCCACCTTCGCGTGTTCGCCGCCGCGCGCGCCGCAGGTCCGAGCCCGTTCGCGGACATGCCCGCGCGCGTCGTCGGGCTCGTCCAGTACGCGTTCGTGCAGACGAAGATGTTCAAGGACTGGCGTGCCGGGCTCATGCACGCCGGCATCTTCTGGGGCTTCGTGCTCCTGACGATCGGCACGGCGAACGTCGTCACCGGCGGCGTGATCCAGGCGGTCCTCCAGGCGCCGTTCGACGGCCTCCTGTGGGCGCTCGTGCTGGGGATGCAGAACGTCGTCGCCGTGATCGTCGTCGCGTCGATCCTGTGGGCGTTCGAGCGGCGCTTCATCTCGCGGCCGCCGCGCCTCAGGTACAACAAGGACGCGCTGCTGATCCTGACGATGATCGGCACG
Organism: Candidatus Limnocylindrales bacterium; assembly: GCA_035248345.1. Lineage (GTDB taxonomy): Bacteria > Chloroflexota > Limnocylindria > Limnocylindrales > CSP1-4 > UBA5189. The sequence goes on along the minus strand of DATFHO010000106.1, from coordinate 4,356 downwards.
CTCGTGTCCGCGGAGTTCCTCGCCGGGGTCTTCGAGTCCGCGCGCTACGGCGACCAGCCCGGCGCGTTCATCGCGAACGCTCTCGCCGGACCGCTCCGCTCGCTGTCGCCCGACATCCTCCAGGCCGGCTTCGCCGTGTGCTGGTGGCTGCACATGCTGATCGTGGCGTCGTTCCTCGTGTACCTGCCGTTCAGCAAGCACCTCCACATCGCCACCGCGTTCCCGAACATCTACTTCCGGAAGCTCAAGCCGCGCGGCGAGCTGCCGCAGATGGACCTCGAGGCGGAGAACGCGACCTTCGGCGTTCGGACGCTCGCGGACCTCGGCTGGAACGACCTGCTCGATGGCTTCACGTGCACCGAATGCGGCCGCTGCCAGCAGGCCTGCCCTGCCTGGAACACGGGCAAGCCGCTCAACCCGAAGCACTTCATCATGGGCATCCGGGAGATGTCGGTCCAAGCTGAGCACGGGCTCCCACTGATCCCGAACTCGCCCTCGGCCGCGACATTCGGGCTCGCGGACGCGGTCGACCAGCAGGCGCTGCTGGCGCCGATCGTCGACAACGCGATCCCGTTCGATGCGGTCTGGGATTGCGTGACCTGCGGCGCGTGCGTCGAGGCGTGCCCGGTGCTCATCGAGCACGTTGACAAGATCGTCGACCTGCGGCGAAACCTCGTCCTCGAGGACTCAAGGTTCCCGCAGGAGCTCAACGTCGCGTTCCGGAACATGGAAGGCGTCGCGAACCCATGGGGTCAGCCACCGACCGCCCGAACCGACTGGACGAAGACGCTGCCGTTCGCGGTCCCGACCGTCGCCGACGTCGCGGCCGCGGGCAAGCTCGAAGAGCTCGACGTCCTCTACTGGGTCGGCTGCGCCGCGGCCTTTGACGACCGGAACCGGAAGGTCGCGCGCGCGTTCGCCACGTGCCTCAATGCGGCCGGGATCAACTTCGCGATCCTCGGGCAGGAGGAGTCGTGCACCGGCGATCCGGCGCGGCGCATGGGCAACGACTACGTGTTCCAGATGCTCGCGACGGGCAACATCGAGACGCTGAACCGCTACCGGATGGGGGAGCGGACGATCGTGACGGCGTGCCCGCACTGCTTCAACTCGATCGGCAACGAGTACGGCCAGCTCGGCGGCAAGTTCCGGGTCGTGCACCACGCCGCGTTCCTGCGGGAGCTGCTCGGGAACGGCCGGCTGCGCGTGATCGATGCTGACGCTGCACCCGATGGCTCAGGCGGCACGGGCCGTTCCGTGACCCTCCACGACTCCTGCTACCTGACTCGGTACAACGGGATCGTCGACGAGCCCCGCGAGGTGCTCGGGTCCATCGCGGGCCTCGAGATCCGTGAGATGGACAACCGGGGTCGCAACACGTTCTGCTGCGGTGCCGGCGGGGGCCGCATGTGGATGGAGGAGACGCGCGGGACGCGGATCAACGAGTCTCGAACCGCCCAGGCGCTTGCCACCGGCGCGGAGACGGTCGCGACCGAGTGCCCGTTCTGCATGACGATGATGAAGGACGGTCTCGAGGCGGCGCAGACGGGCACCGGAGGTGCCGTGAAGGCGATCGACATCGCCGAGCTGCTCGCGGAGTCCCTGGCGCCCACACAGCCGATGGGCCGGCAGCTGGTGGTCCTGCAGTAGACAGCCGGCGCGGCGTCTTCGTATGACCCCATTCGGGCGGTGCAACTGACGTCCATGGGGCCATGACCGTCGACGTCATACGAGCCGCTTCGGGTGCGCAGCGGTGCGGGATCAGGCCGCGGGTGGGTCCTTCGGCGTCACATGCACGACGATCGTGCGCTGCCGCGGCGCCTGATCCGCTGCCGGCCACGCCGCCGGCGTCGCCGCGCCCGACGCAGTGGTGCTACGGGGGAGCCCCGGCTCGGGCTCGTCGGCGGGGACCGCCCATGAGGTCGGGAGCGCCGTCGAAGGCGTGGCGTTCGGCGCCGCAGCTGCCACGGGCCGGCGGCGCCGCAACGTCAGGAACACGCTGAGCAGCAGCACGACTCCGATCGTCCCGATGGCGATCGGCACGGCGGGCAGGCCTCCGTCCGACACGGGCCCCGCCGCGGGCTCACCGGGGCCCGGAGTCGGGGTCGCTGCGCCGAAGGGCACGCCGGCCGCACCGTCGGTTGGAGCCGTGGTCGGAGGCGTCAGGGAATCAAGGGGCGCCACGGATCCGGTCGGCACCTCGCCCGCGGCGGTCGGCAACGGGCTGGCGTACGGTGGCGTGGGCACCGGCGTCGCGTTCGGGGTCTGGCCGGGCCGCAGCGTTGGCGTGGGAAGCGGTGTCTGGCCCGGCTTGAGCGTCGGTGTCGGTGTAGGAACAGGGGTCGGTACCGGCGTTGGCGCAGGAGTTGGCGCGGGTGTCGGCGGCAGGGTTGGCGTTGGTGTCGGCACCGGGGTGGGGGTGGGCGGCGGCGCCGTCGGCTGGACGACCGTGACCTTCGTGTCGTCGAACGTCGATCCCGGTGGGCACGCCACGTCCGCGCAGGCGCGCACGAAGTGATCGCCGATCGAGGCGCCGCCCGGAATCTGGAACGTCAGCGTGACGCCATGCGTGTCGACGACGGCGAGGGTGCCGAGCAGGAGCGAGTTGTCCCACCACACGGTGACGGCACCGATCGGAAAGCCCGTCATCGTCGCCTTGACCGTCGCACCCGGGACGCCGTTCGAGGGCGCCACGACGACCCTCGCGGCCGCGAATGCCGCCGGCGCGCTGGCGAGCGCAACCCAGACGAGCAGCAGCAGCGCGGCCCCGCCCGCGGCGACGCCGCGAGGCGCTCGAGTCCGCGACCTGGACCTCACGCGCAATGACCCCCCGGTCGATTGGTGACGTTCGACGGGTCGAGCGTACCCAACGCAACCGGGCAGCCCTATGGCCGAATCGGGTAGGCGGGGCTCGCCAAACGGCAGCCGCCGGTAGGATTCGGGCGTGAGCGACCCCGCCCAGATCGGCTACCGCCTGACGGACGAGCAGCAGCTCCTGCGCGACACGCTGCGCGAGCTGGCGCAGGAGAAGATCGCCCCGCGCGCAGCGGAGATCGACCGGTCCGGCGAGTTCCCCGAGGACATCCGCCAGCTGCTCGTGTCGTACGACGTGCTCGCGCTGCCGTTCCCCGAGGCCTACGGCGGAATTGGCGCGGACCTGCTCACGCAGTGCATCGCGGTCGAGCAGATCGCTCGCGCGTGCACGACCTCGAGCCTCATCCTCACGGTCCAGGGACTCGGCGCCCTGCCGATCCTCCTCGGCGGAACGGAGGAGCAGAAGGCACGTCTCGTCCCGCCGCTGGCGAGCGGTGAGAAGCTCGCCGCATTCGCGCTCACGGAGCCGGAAGCGGGCTCAGATGCCGCCGCGACCCGCACGCGCGCCGTCAGGGACGGCGACGACTACGTGATCGATGGTGGCAAGCGCTTCATCACGCACGGTTCCGTGGCGGGCGTGATCTCCGTCTTCGCGGTCACCGACCCCGACGCGCCGCGTCACAAGCGCCTGTCGTGTTTCGCGGTCGAGACGCCGACCGACGGCTTCAGCGTCAGCCGCCTGGAGCACAAGCTCGGCATCCGCGGCAGTCCGACTGCAGAGCTCAACTTCGACAGCATGCGTGTCCCGGCGGCGAACCTGATCGGCCAGGAAGGTGATGGCTGGAAGCTGGCGATGGGCACGTTCGACCGATCACGGCCGGCGATAGCGGCCCAGGCAGTGGGCATCGCGCAGGGCGCGCTCGACATCGCGGTGGAGTACGCGAAGACCCGCAAGCAGTTCGGACAGCGGATCGGCGAGCTCCAGATGATCCAGGCGATGCTGGCCGACATGGATTCGCGCACCGAGGCGGCTCGGCAGCTCACCTACAAGGCGGCAACCGAGATCGAGAACGGCGCACCGGACGCCGCCCGCTGGGCCTCAGCGTGCAAGCTCGTTGCGGGCGACACGGCGATGGCCGTGACGACGGACGCCGTCCAGGTGCTCGGGGGCTACGGCTACACCGACGATTACCCGGTCGAGCGCATGATGCGCGACGCCAAGATCACGCAAATCTACGAAGGCACGCAACAAATTCAGCGGCTGGTGATCGCGCGCAACCTCGTCGGAAAGGGGAAGTAAGCGTTACGGATCTTCGGCGTAGAATTCCGCAGAGCCGCTCTTCCCCGGTACGAACGGCGGCGCGCTGATCTGCACGAACGGGCGCGGGCTCTGCGAGAAGTCGAACGCGTCCATGAGGTCGTTGGCGCGGACGTCGGTCGTGCCGAGCGACCCCTTCGGAATGCCGAACGTCTCTTCGGCAAACGCCAGGATGCTGCCGAACTCGTACTGGGTGTGCGAGACGTACGAAACTTTCGCGTACG
>DATFHO010000105.1:0-16890 GCA_035248345.1 Candidatus Limnocylindrales bacterium | reverse complement strand
GTCGGGCTTCCAGCCGAGGCCCGGCTCTCTGGGTGATCGGTTCTTCGATCGCGTGTCCCGATCGATGCGTTACCTCGAACCGTACCACGCTCGTTCAAGCGCGGCGACCGGCTCACCGACAGCGACGGGCTCAAGCGTGGCGACGGGCGGTCGGCACATCACCGACCGCCTGTCACTCGATTCGGCGGGTCTAGAGATGGACGATCCCTAGCAGCAGGAGCAGCAGGATGATCAGCCCCGGCACGCCGAGGATCCAAAGCAGCAGTGGAACCATTCGGTACCTCCTTCTGGCGAGCACTGTGCGGCCAGGCCACTCTCAGGCGGATGCACGGCCCGGCGTGCGGGCCTGTAATCCGGATCGCGGAACCATCGAGCGCGCATTACAGGCGGCGTCACGGGCGGTTCCACCGTGCAACACCCTGTCGGGCGAGGCCCGCTAGCCTGCGGCGAATATCGGACCCGGCGGAGGTCGCGGGCCGGAGAGCAGCCCACTCTCGGAGGAGGACTCATGCGAAAGCTCGCGCGTACAGCGCTGGCCGGCGTCGCCCTGAGCGCGATCGTCACCAGCCTGGCGGCGCCCGTCACGGCGGCCCCGGCCACACGCGGCGGTGCCACGGCGGCTCGGCCGGACAACCGGCCCGGCCCATTCACCGAGCGCCAGAACGCCCGACGCAAGGCGGCGATGGACCTGATCCTGTCCGGCAAGGCATCGCCGAACAAGGACGGCGTCATCGCCCTCGACACGGACAAGTACTACCAGGCCGCGGTCAGCGGCACCGGCCACGTCTTCACGATCCTGTCGGAGTTCGGCGACCAGGGCAGCGGCAAGCTCGGACGCGTGCCCGGCCCGCTCCACAACGAGATTCCGAAGCCCAACCGGGCGACGGTCGACGGCCAGGCAAACCCGGACTACAACTCGGCGCTGCCGACCGACAACAGCACGCACTGGGTGTCGAACTTCAACACGGCCTACTACCACGACCTGTTCTTCGGGCCCGCGCCGTCCTTCGCGGACTTCTACGACGCGCAGTCGTCCGGCAGCTACACGGTCGCCGGTGCCGTCAGCCCGTGGGTTCAGGTGCCCGGCAACGCCTCGACGTACGGCGACAACAGCGTCGAGGACTTCGGTGGCGCCTGGCAGTTCATCGAGGACTCCGGCAACGCCTGGTACGACCAGATGAAGACGAACGGCATGAGCGACGCCGACATCAAGGCGTACCTCTCGCAGTTCGACGTCTGGGATCGCAACGACTACGACAACGACGGCAACTTCGACGAGCCCGACGGCTACATCGACCACTTCCAGGCGGTCCACGCCGGTGAGGGCGAGGACGCCGGCGGCGGCGCCCAGGGCGAGGACGCCATCTGGTCGCATCGCTGGTACGTCAACCCGGATGACTTCGGCGCCACCGGCCCGCGGATCGCCGGCGACAACGGCCCGGTCGACGTCCTCTTCGGCGGCGCCCAGATCGGCGACACCGGCTACTGGATCGGCGACTACACGGTCGAGGCGGAGAACGGCGGGCTCGGCGTGTTCGCGCACGAGTTCGGCCACGACCTCGGCCTGCCCGACTTCTACGACACGAACGCCGGCGAGAATGGTGTCGCGTTCTGGTCGCTCATGTCGGTTGGCTCGTGGGTGGGCGACGGGACCGAGGACATCGGCACCAAGCCGTCCTACATGGGCCCCTGGGAGAAGCTCCAGCTCGGCTGGCTCGACTACTCCGTCGCGGCGCCGGGCGCCAGCACGGCGACCCTCGCGCCCGAAGAGGCCGTGATCGTCGATGTGGCCGATCGCCCGGTCGTCACCGACTACGCCACGCCGGACGGCGGGCATGCCTGGTGGACGGGCAATGACAGCAACATGACCTCGACGCTTACACGGAGCGTGGACATGACCGGCGTCAAGAGCGCCACCGTCAAGGCCAGCGCCTGGTACGACATCGAGGCCGGGTTCGACTACCTGTACTTCGACTACTCGACGAACAACGGCGACACCTGGACCACGGTTGGCACGCCCCTCGACGGCTCCTCGAAGGACCACTGGAAGGGCATCAGCTACACCGTCCCCGGGGGCGCCACCACGCTCATCCGGTTCCGCTACGTCTCCGACGGCGGCGTGAACATGGGCGGTGCGTTCCTCGACAACATCTCCATCAAGTCCGGTGGCAGCACGATCCTCGCGACGGACACGGTCGAGAACGGCACCAACGGCTGGACGGCCGATGGCGGCTTCAAGATCAGCACCGGCAGCGAGCAGGTCGTCGGCGATCGCTACTACATCGCCGAGAACCGGACCTACACGGGCTACGACAGTGGCCTCGAGGTCGGTCCGTACCAGTTCAGCTTCGCGCTGACCGATCCGAACAAGGTCGAGCACTTCGCCTTCCAGGACGGCCTGCTCGTCTGGATGGTCGATGAGAGCTACGGCGACAACAACAACAGCGAGCACGCCGGTCGGGGCCTCGCCCTGCCGGTGGACGCGCGACCCGTGCCGTTCAAGTACGGCGATGGGACATCGCCGAGCAATCGGCGCCAGCCGTTCGATGCGACATTCGGCCTGCAGGCGGTGCCTGACGGCCCGAACAGCGACTACGAGGGCGGCACGCTGCCGTGCAACGGGCTGCACAAGCAGTACGTCGCCGGCAAGGGCCAGAGCCAGACGATCGCCTACTACTGCGCCTGGCCGACGGCCGAGCAGCGGGCCGCGATCGCCACGTTCTCGGACAGCAGCGAGACCGCCTACTGGGACTCGACGAACGCGCAGAACTCCGTGAAGACGGCGAACTCGGGCGTGTCGATCCAGGTGACCTCGCAGGTCACGAACGGCTCGCTCGGGATCAGCCTCAGCAGCGTGCCGAGCCTGCCCTAGCGGCTCGTCGCTCCATTCGCACCGTCGAGGCCCGGGTCACCGACCCGGGCCTCTTCATGTCCGGGCCGCGCGCCCTCCTATCCTCGCCCGATGCGCCTGCCCGCTTCCGTCGAGGTCCTTCGCGAACGCAACTTCGCGCGCTACCTGGCGGCGATCGTCGTCTCCCAGCTCGGCAATGGCATGGCGAACGTCGCGCTTGCGTTCGCGGTGCTCGGGTTCGGGACGCCGACCGACCTCGGGATCGTGCTGCTCTCACGCGAGATCCCGATGATCGCCTTCCTCCTCCTCGGCGGCGTGTTCGCGGACCGGCTGCCGCGGCGCACCATCCTCGTCTCGACGGACCTGGTCCGCGCGACGGCGCAGGTGGCGACCGCGCTGCTCCTCGTCACCGGGAACGCCCACGTCTGGAACGTCGCGGTGGTCCAGGTCGCCTACGGGATCGCCAATGCGTTCCAGCGCCCGGTCGGGATCGGGCTCGTGAAGGAGACCGTCAGCGACACACACCTGCAGCAGGCCAATGCGCTGCAGTCGCTGTCGCGCAGCACGCTGTCGGTGGTCTCGCCTGCGGTGGGAGCGCTCCTCGTCGCGATCGGGAGCCCGGCGATCGCGATCGCGGTCGATGCGACGACGTTCTTCGTGTCGGCGGCACTCCTCGCCTCGATGCGCCTGCCCGGGACTGTTCGTGCCGCCACGACGTCCGTCGTGGGCGACCTCCGCGATGGCTGGCGGGAGTTCATCTCGCGGCCGTGGGTCGTCGCGATCATCGCCTCGTTCGGGCTGTTCCAGCTGACCTACTTCCCTGCCCTGCTCGTGCTGGGGCCAACCGTTGCGAAGGATTCGCTCGGTGGCGCCGCCGGCTGGGGCACGATCCTCGCGATCGAGAGCCTGGGTGGTGTGGCCGGCGGCCTGTTCGCACTGCGCGTCCGGGTTACGCGACCACTGATCTGGAGCGAGCTCGCCGTCGTGCCCGCGGGCTTCCTGCTGTTGGCGCTGGCGCTGCCGATGCCCCTCTGGGTGATCGCCGGCGTCGGGTTCGTCGTCGGGATCGGGTTCGCGCTCGGCGAGAACCTCTACGTCACCGCCTTCCAGCGGAACATCCCGGAGCACGCGCTGTCGCGTATCAGCTCGTACGACTGGTTCGGCTCGGTCGCACTCAATCCCCTGGGCTATGCGCTGATCGGGCCGGTCGCGGCGGCGATCGGCATCCCCGAGACGCTCATCATCGCGGGTGTCCTGAACGTCCTGACGTGCTTCATCGTCGTCGCGGTGCCGTCCGTCCGGGCCATCCGCTCCGATCCACCCGGACACACGACGCAGGAGATCCCGGCGACCTGAGGGCGCCGAAACCGCCGGTGGCGTGACAGCCAGCTGGCGCACCGTCGGGTGATACTCGGCGCCATGAATCGTCCTCGGCGCATCCTCTCGATCGATGGCGGCGGCATCCGCGGCCTGATCCCCGCGGTCCTGCTCGAGTCGCTGGAGGCCGCGACGGGGCATCCCGCCCGCGAAGCGTTCGACTTTGTAGCCGGCACGTCCACTGGAGCGGTCCTTGCCGGTGGCGTCGCGGCCGGCTTCTCGGGCGAGCAGCTCGCATCGCTGTATCGGCGCCGCGGTCCGGAGCTGTTCCGGCAAATTCCGGTGCTGGGCACGTTGCGCCGCCTCGCGACGGGACAGCTCTACGACGTTGGGCGCCTGCACGCCATGATCGCGGAGGAGCTCGGTGATCGGGCGGCGTGGCGGATCAACGACGTCCCATCGGACATCCTCATCACCGCCAAGGCGCTCGACGACGGCCACCAGTGGTATTTCGTCAAGGATCGACCGGGCTTCAACCGCGCCAGGACCGGCCATCTCAACCTGGTCGATTGCTTGACGGCATCGGCCGCCGCGCCGACCTACTTCGCGCCATGGTCCATCGAGGGCCTCGGCCTCCTCGTCGACGGCGGCACCGGCGTCGCCGGCAATCCCGTGTACCAGGCATGTGTCGAGGCGTTCGAGTACACCGAGGCCTACCGGCCCGAGGACACCATCGTCGTTTCCCTCGGTACCGGTCGCTTCTTCGACCGGCGTCGGCCGACCTGGCTGTGGCCGTGGGTGCAGTGGGTGCTCAGCGAGCTCCTGCGATCACCCGGCGAGCAGCAGACCGAGCTCGTGGAACGCCACTACCCCGCCACCCGCTTCTACCGGATCGACGTTCGACTGCCGAACGACATCCCCCTCGACGCGATGGGCTCGAAGCTGGACCAGCTCGAGGAGATCGCCCGAAACCTCGCAGAGCTCGTCGATTGGCCGACGATCCTCGCCGGGGGCGACTCCGAATGGGCTGTCACCCCCCGAACGGTCGGCGCCACGGCCTATGCGCGAGACATCGCGGGTCCGGACGGGCGCGCGTCGCGGATGTAGAGGCGTCGCGTTTCCCGTTCGACGAAGAGGTCGCCACGGAGCTTCCGCTCGGCCCAGGCGACCTGCACCCAGAACACGATCGTCATGAGCGCCATCCCGCCGAGGATCCCGGCCATGATGCCTGCGAGGGCCGCATTGAAGGCCAGCGAGACCACGGTGAAGGTGGCGACGCCCACCGTGCTGGGAATGATGTCGATCCGCGCGATCTCCGCCCACGACTCCGGGATGGATCCCGCCGGCAGCGGCTCGGGCGCGCTGTCCCGGCGACCACGGCGGTCGCCTGCGAGGATCATGGACACCATCACCGCGCCGACGGCCCACCCCAGGAGCACCGTCTCGGGCGTGACGCCGACGAGCACCGCGGCCACCGCCCCGAGGATGGACAGCCCGGCCCTGATGGATGCGAGGACCCTCGCTCGCAGCGCCAGGCCGACGACCCTTGGTGGGTCGGCGGGCGCGACGGAGTCGATGGTCATGACGGCCGAACATATACCAACCGACCGCGTGGATCAGCGTTTGCGCACCGATACCATCCACGACAGTCACGCCGGAGTCCGCCCGGCTCCGGTCGCACGGGGAACAGAATGCGTCGTCTTCTTCTCGGCCTCGTCGTCGCCCTGGGAGTGCTCGGCTGCGCGACAGCAGCGCCGCGCGGCGAGCAGGTGACGCTCCGCACCCTCAGGGCGGGCGAAGACCCCGGCTACGGCTCGTTTGCGAACACGGTCGCCGATGTGACGGCGGACCCGGAGACCGGCGCCCCAGTCGTCACCAACGGTGCTGACCCGTTGATCTGGCCGACCGGATACACCGCGTGGCGCGTCGGAACGGAAACCGAAGTGCTCGACGAGAGCGGCAATCGCGTCCTCGTGACCGGGCAGCGGTACCACTTGTACATGGGGATCGGAGGCGCGTCGGCCGTTCTCCGCGTGGAGGCGTGTCCCTCCGGGTCATGTCCGACGTTGGGGTTCTACCTGGGTGACTTCCCGCAGAACTAGCCAGGCGGTAACGCGCGTGCACCCGCCAGACCCGTTCGAGGAGGGTGGTGGGCGACACTGGGCTCGAACCAGTGACCTCTTGCATGTCAAGCAAGTGCTCTAACCAACTGAGCTAGCCGCCCGAGAGCGACGTGAGTTCCGTCACGCCGCCCGCGGATGATAGCGCAGGCCTCCGACGTGACCTGGGTCGGCCGCCCTGAGGTGGATTCGGGCTTTGGCGACACCGTGCCGCTACCGTTGCGCCACCCTCGGGCACCTTTGGCGAGCTGTCGCGCATATGCAACACTCGCGGGCCCAGCCCGGACCCCCAGTGGGCTGCTACGTGATTCGGGGCGAGGAGAGCACGACATGAAGCTGAATCGACTGGCGGCCCTCGGGGCCGTCACCATCATCGCCGCCGCGTGTACCGGTGGCGGCGGCGCGACGACAGCGCCGACGACCGCGGCGTCGACCGCGGCCACGACGGCACCGGCATCGACCGCACCCGAGCTGACGCCCGTCGCCGTCGCGGCGCCGACCGGCCTCATCACGGCCGGCAAGCTCACGGACTGCGTCGACATCGAGTACTCGCCGATGGAGTTCTTTCCCTCGGCCGACGTGACCGATCCGAACCTGGCGATCGGCTTCGACGTCGACGCCGCGCGAGCGGTCGCGGACGCGTTCGATCTTGACCTGGCGGTCTACAGCTCCAAGTTCGACACGCTCATTCCGGACCTGCAGGCAGGCCGCTGCGACATCGTGTGGTCGGCCCTGTACCTGTCCGACAAGCGCCTCGAGGTCGCGGACGGGATCGGCTACATGAAGACGGGCCACGTCCTGATGGTCCCGGCCGGGAATGCCAAGAACGTCAGCGGGCCGGACTCGCTGTGCGGGCTGACGATCTCCATCCAGAGCGGTGGTCTCGTCGAGACGCGCTCCGCGGACGCGAGCAAGAAGTGCACCGACGCAGGCAAGCCCGCGATCACGATCCAGAAGTACGCCAAGGTCTCGGACGAGCTCCAGCAGATCGTCCTCGGCCGCGTCGACGCCGTCTGGGAGACCGACAGCGCCGTCGCCGACTTCATGCTGAAGAACCCCGACACGTACGAGGTCGCGTACTCGTTCCCGCGGGACGACACGTACGCGGTCTACTACACGAAGGGCAACAAGAGCCTGGGCGACGCCCTCGGCGCGGCGCTCAAGGCCCTCAAGGAGTACGGGACGCTCGGCGACATCGCCAACACGTACCAGCTCGACGAGGGCACGCTCGAGGCGATCCAGTAGGGATCAGCTAGCCCGCAAGGGCTCGATTCGAGGTATCGACGGAGGCCCGGCTCGCCCACAATGGGCGGGTCGGGCCTCTGCTCTCTGCGAGGAGCTGCGTGGACGTCCACGTCTTTCTCGAAGCACTGACCTCCAAGGCGCTGCGGGAAGGCCTGTGGGTCACGGTCACGCTGACGCTGGCAGCGTTCGCGTTCGGCGCCGCGATCGGGCTCGTGATCGCGCTCCTGCGCGGCTCGCGCTTCCGGGTCGTGCGCGCGCTTGCGTGGACGTATGTGTGGGTATTCCGCGCTGTCCCGACCCTCGTCCAGCTCGTGTTCGTGTGGTACGCGCTCCCGCAGCTCGTGCATGCGCTGCGCGGTCCCGGATTCACGCCGTTCATCGCGGCGACGCTTGCCCTGTCGGTGAACGAGGGCGCCTACGCGGCCGAGATCATTCGCGGCGGCCTGCTCTCGATCGATGAGGGCCAACGGCTCGCAGCTCGCGCGCTCGGCATGCCACCCGTTTCGGTCTTCCGACGCGTGATCGCACCGCAGCTCATCCGGGTCATCACGCCGACCATGGCGAATGACTTCATCACGATGCTGAAGATCACGAGCCTGGCCTACGTGGTGTCGCTCCAGGAGATCCTGACGAACACGCAGAGCCAGGTGTCCGTCTCGTTCCGGTACGCGGAGTGGTACCTCGCCGCGGCGATCTACTACCTCGTGCTCGTCAGCATCTTCATGGCGGTGCAGTCGTGGTTCGAACGGCGCTACGCGTGGACCTCGCGCGCGGCCGGCGCGTCGGCGGTCCGCCGCTTCGCGATCCCGGGGATCGGGGCACGATGAGCGAACGGCACGCCATCCTCGATGCCGACGTCATCGCGGCGCTGCACGAGGGCTCGACGAAGGACTACGTGCTCGAAGCGGTCGACGTCGCGAAGCGCTACGGCAACCACCAGGTGCTCGAGGGCGTCTCGTTCGGCGTCCACCGCGGCGACGTGAAGGCGATCCTCGGGCCTTCAGGCTCGGGCAAGTCGACGCTGCTCCGATGCCTCGCCCTGCTGGAGCCCGTGGAGCGCGGCGAGATCCGCCTCGAGGGGCAGCGCATCGGCGTCCGCGAGGCGGGTGGCGGTCGTCTGGTGCCGCTGCCGGAGGGGACGCTCGCCCGCCAGCGCACGGACATCGGGATGGTGTTCCAGAAGTTCAACCTGTTCCCCCACCTCACCGCGCTCGGCAACGTGATGCTCGGGCTCACGGAGGTCCGCCGCCGCGGGGCTGCCGAGGCGCGCGAGATCGCATCGACGATGCTGGAGCGCGTGGGGCTCGAGCATCGAGCGGGCTACTACCCGTCCGAGCTCTCCGGCGGGCAGCAGCAGCGCGTGGCAATCGCCCGCGCCCTCGTGATGCGCCCGAAGGTGCTGCTCTTCGACGAGCCGACCTCTGCGCTCGACCCGGAGCTCGTCGGCGAGGTCCTTCGGGTCATGGAGGAGCTCGCTCGCGAGGGCATGACCATGGTGGTGGTGACGCACGAGATCGGGTTCGCGAAGGATGTTGCGAGCCGCGTCCTGATGATGGACGAGGGCCGGATCATCGAGGAAGGTGAGCCGGAGGCGTTCTTCTCCCACCCGACCGAGGAGCGAACCCGCAAGTTCCTCGACGCGGTGCGCTAGCGGCGCTGCCCGCGCTGGTTGCCCCCGCGCTGGTTGCCCCCGCGCGGCGCGCTCCCGGGGTTGCCGCGGTCCCCCTAGCCCGTTCCCTGGAGCGCCGCTGACAGCCCGCTGATCGTCAGCGCGATGAGCGGGCGGATCTGGGCGATCGTCGGGTCGGCGGGGTCTCGGCCCTCGCGCTCGCGCAGGAGTCGGAGCAGCTCCAGCTGCAGCACGGACAGCGTGTCGACGTACGGGGCGCGCAGCGCCGCGGACCTGCGCGCGGCGTCCGCATCGGCCGCCGGCACGGACGAAAGCCGTCCGAGCGCGTCGGCGGTGCGGTGGAATTCCGCCTCGATCGTTGCCCAGCGCGCTGCATCGCCGGTGTCCTTCGCCAGGCTCGCGTAGCCGCGCGCGATCGCGACATCGGCTCGGCGGATCGCTTGTCGACCGTGATCGACGAGCGAGCGGAAGAACGGCCACGTGGCGTACAGATCGCCGAGGCGGATGTCCCCGTCGAGCGGATGGGCGTGCTCGAACGCCTCGATCGCCGTCCCGAGCCCGAACCAGCCCGGGATGCCGACTCGCGCCTGCGACCACGCGAACACCCACGGGATCGCGCGCAGGTCGTCGATCGATCGGTCGTCCGGGCCGCCCGCCGACCGCTTGGGCGGTCGCGAGCCAAGCTGCAGGCGGGCGATCTCGTCGATCGGCGTGATCCGCGAGAAGAACCCGGCGAATCCGGGGTCGTCGTGGACCAGGGACCGGTACGCCTCACGGGCTGCGGACGCCAGCTCCTCCATCACGACGGCCGCGTCGCGCGGGTCGGCGCGTGCGTCCGGGGCATCGTCGGGCCGAGGGATCGAGTCCACCGCGGCAGCCGTCAGCGCCGCGAGGTGCTGGAGCGCCAGCTCGGGATCGCCGTACCGCGTCCATACGACCTCGCCCTGCTCCGTCACCTTCAGGCGACCCGACACGGATCCGGCCGGCTGCGCCGCAACGGCGAGCTCCAGCTGTCCCCCACCCCGGCCGATCGCGCCGCCGCGGCCGTGGAACAGTGTGAGCTCGATCCCGTGACGGGCAGCCACGGAGGCGAGATTCGCCTGGGCCTGGTGCAGCAGCCAGTTCGCGGCGACGTACCCCGATTCCTTGTTCGAGTCGGAGTAGCCGAGCATCGCCTCCTGCCGATCCCCGCGAGACCTGAGGTGCGCTCGATACCGCTCGTCCGCGAGCAGGTCGTCGAGGATGGCACCCGCCGCGACGAGCGCCTCCGACGACTCGAACAGCGGCACGACATCGAGCACGACGGTGTCCGCAACCCCGGCCGCCTTCGCCAGGTCGAGCACGTCGAGCACGTCCCGGGCGCTCACCGTGAACGAGATCACGTACCGCGACAGCGCGTCGGTGCCCATGTCGCGCTGGATCCGGGCGATCGCTCGGAACGTCTCGAGGACCTCATCGCGATCCGGAGCGCCACCGGCCTCCCCCGCGAGCGCACGGCGATGGACCGCGGCGTGCTGCCGGATCTCGAGGCTGGCGAGGTGGAACCCGAACGTCTCCACCTGCCAGACGAAGTCATGGACGTCGCCCCAGGCGGAACGTGCGAGACCAACGTCGACGAGGGCGGCCTGGATCTCGCGCAGCTCGGCGAGGAGCTCGGCGACGGTGGCGTACCCGGCCGTCGTCGCGCCGCGGCGCTCGCCGAGGAGCCGCACGCGGGTGTGCCGCAACCGATCGGCGATGAACCCGAACCGCTGGCGGAACGGTTCGTCCGGGAAGCGCTCGGTGAGCGATGCTGCGAGCTTCGGCATCGCGAACGCATCGGCGGCCAGTCGCGCCGACAGCGCACGGGGCACCGCATCCCCGCGGATCTTCATCGCCAGGCTCTGCGAGAGCCGGTTCGCGACCGCCTCGTGGCCGCGCAGCACGTGATCCGCGTGGATCCGGACCGCCTCCTCCGTGATCGACGCCGTCACCATCGGGTGCCCGTCGCGGTCACCACCGATCCACGACCCGAACCGGAGGAACGCGGGCACCGCCGGCTGCTCCAGCTCGCGCAGCCGGGCGCTGCGTGGACCGGGCATGAACGTGTCGACGAGCCCGTACAGGCGCGGCGTCAGCCGGTAGAGCGTCTCGTCGAACACGACCATCGCCGTGCGGACCTCGTCGAGCGGGCTCGGTGCGCCGCGGCGAAGCTCGGCCGTCCGCCACAGGACGGCGATCTCCTCACGCAGCTGCCGCCGAAGATCGCGGTCGCCCGACGGTGAGAGGCGCGGGTCGTCCGCCCGCTCGAGCAGCGCGGCCACGCGCCGCAGCGCCACGAGAACGGTGCGGCGCCGTGCCTCCGTCGGGTGCGCCGTGAACACCGGGGCGATGCGCAGGCCGGCCAGGACCTCGCGGACATCGGCGCGTCGGAGCGAGGACCGGAGCCGTGCGCCCTCCGATCGGCCGCCCGTCGTCCGCGCCTGGCGCGTCGCGCGGCGCACGCGATCCCGTGCCTCCGCGAGGTTGACGAGCTGGAAGTACAGCCCGAACGCCCGGACCACGCCCTCGAGCGTCTCGGCGTCGACCGGCAGGAGGTCGAAGGTCACGCGCTCGTCCGAACCGCGCTTACGTGCCGCGATCGCCTGCTGCCGCGTCGCCTCCACGAGCTCGTATACGTTGGGCCCTGCCTGCTCGAGGATGATCTCGCCGAGCAGCGCGCCGAGGAGCCGCACCTCGCGGGCGAGGACATTCGCGGTGCCGGCGGTGCCGATGCTGCGCGGCTCCGCGGCATCCGGCCCGGGCCGGCGAGACGCCATGGGTCAGGCTCCGCGCCGCTTGATCACGCTGACCTCGCCGTTGCCCTCGAGGTACACCGCCTTCACGTCGTCGAGCGACTCGACCTCGTGCAGCCGCAGCTGCGTCATCAGCTCGCCCTCCGTCATCAGCTCGTCGGCGAGATGCTTCCGGAGGACGCGCCCGTCCATCACGAGCGTCGTCCGCTCCGGATGGACGAAGTTGCGGACGACGGCGAAGTGGAACGCGAGCCAGTCGACCAGGAAGCTGCACACGACGATCGTGGCCACGAGCACGATGCCGTCCGTGATCGATGTGTAGTTGTTCGACATGGCGTTCTGGGCGGCATCCGCGATCACGACCATGACGATCAGGTCGCTCATGGTGACCGCGGACGTGCGGCCACGCAGGATGACCCGCAGCAGCAGGAAGATCGTGAAGTACATGATCGTGCCGCGCACGACCATCTCGAACAGGCTGACGTCGGGCATGAACGCCTTTTCGACGTCAAATCCCAGGATCACCACCGGGCACCTCCTTGGCGCCCAGCGTAGGGCTCAGTCGATCTCGATCGTGGTCCTCCCGGCGTCGCTCTCCGCATGCCCTTCCATGTCATCCAACCGGCGAAGCCAGAAGTCGACGATCGACCGCACGCCGAGGAGCTGCTCCCGCCCGGCGTTGAAGAAGTGGTGGCTCGCCTCCGGCGGCATGACCCTGTCGACGAGACGGCGGCCTCGCTCCTTCAGGCCGGGGCCGCCCTCCAGCCGAGCGAGGCGCTCCTCCAGCTCCGCGATGCGGTCGGAGGCCTCCTCGGGCAGTCCGGCCGACGGGTTCGATCGAGACGATGGGCTCATGCGAGGCTCCTCCTGGCTTGCTGCTGCCTGGCTAGTGCTTCGGGACCGGCGCAGCCGGCCGGCCGCCGAACTGGATGCGCAGGACGCCATCGTCCATCTTGGCGCTGGTCGTCGGCGCGTCGACCAACGCCCGCGGGAGCACGATCGTGCGGCGCAGGCCGTCGACCTGCAGCAGCAGCTCATCTCCGTTCCTGCTGAGCTGCACGCCGTCCTTCGACGTGAACGGCAGCGCAACTTCGAGGACGTGGCCGCCATGCTCGGCTCGGACGCTGTACGGACGGCCCCGATAGAAGAACGTCGTCGGATCCTCCTCGCCGAACAGCGCCTCGCCGATCTCCACGAGGCGCGCCTCCCCGATCATCTCGCGGTCGAACTGGGGAACGGTCCGGACCGGTACCGGTGCGTACTGCGCCATCACCTCCGGCAGGTAGCGCTGCTGCGTCCGCCGGAGCGTGCCGAACGATCCGTCACCCGCGAGGTCCGCGGGGAGCACCCGATTGCACACGACCATGTCGCTCGGGTAGCCGAACAGGTGGAAGTACGTGAATGAGCGCCGGGCCTCGACGATCGAGAGGCGCTCCAGGTTGAGCGCGATCCGGACGGAGGACCGCTCCGGGTCCGCGAGGAGGCGATGGACCTTGTCGAGCCTCGCCAGGAGTCGTTCTGCGGCAGCGAAGACCTCGTCTCGCGGCATCGGCACGCCGATGACGCGTTCGAGCATCGGCCGGCCGATGCGGCTCACCCGGCGCCCGATCGGCGCAATGCGCTCGATCCACCACCGGCTGGCCTCCGGGAGCGAGAGCAGTCGCAGCGTCTCGCCGGTCGGTGCCGCGTCAACGACGATCACGTCGTACGCCCCGGACTCGACGTGATCCGCGATCCACAGCAGGTTGCCCAGCTCGTCCATGCCGGGCAGGACGGTCATCTCCTCGGCGAGCACGTCGTCGAGGCCGCGCCAGCTGAACAGCTCGGTCATGTACTTCTGGATCGTGCCCCAGTAGCGGGCGATGTTGTGGTAGACGTCCGGCTCCTGGCCCCACAGGTTCGGCCCGATCGGCGTCGGCGTCGGGCCGAGCGGCATGTCGAACGCGTCGGCCAAGCTGTGGGCGATGTCCGTCGACAGGACGATCGTGCGGTAGCCGCGACGCGCGCTCAGCAGTGCGGTGGCCGCGGCGATGCTCGTCTTGCCGACGCCGCCCTTCCCGGTGTAGAGCAGGATGCGGGTCATCGGAGTCCTCTGGTGGTCGGGACGCGCGGCCATCGTAGTCCCATCATGCTCGGGTGGCCTTGCGTTCGAACGCCGCGGATTCGGTGCAGCTGCTCGATGCCGGCGTGCGCCGGCGCCTGGAGCGCTTCGGGCGCTGGACGGTCGATCGACCGGCGCCGGGCGCGGAGGGCTTCCGACGGCTCGCCACGGCGGCGTGGGATGCCGCTGACCTTCGATTCGACCCTGCGCCCGGCGTCGGCTGGTCGGGGCCGCCGTGGCCGGTGGAGCCGTGGACCGTGGCGGTCGACGGGCTGACGCTCGAGCTCCGGCCGACGACGTCAGGCGGCGTCGGCCTGTACCCGGAGCACGCGGCGAACCTGCCGTGGCTGACGGCCCGCGTTGGCTCCGGCGGCGCGAACGTCCTGAACCTGTTCGCGCATACCGGGCTGGCAACGCTCGCGCTCGCCCGCGCCGGTGCCGCGGTCACCCACGTCGACGGGTCGCGGACCGCCGTCGCCTGGGCACGCCGCAACGCGGAGCTGTCCGAGCTGTCCGACAAGCCGGTCCGCTGGATCGTCGACGACGCGATGGCGTTCGTGGCACGGGAGGCGCGACGGGGACGCCGCTACGACGGCATCGTGCTCGATCCGCCCGCGTTCGGGCGCGGCAAGGGCCGCGAATGGCGGCTCGACGCGGATCTGCCGGCCCTGCTCGACGCGTGCCGCGCCGTGGCGTCGCCCGACGCGTTCGTGCTCCTCACCGCCCACAGCGAGGCGATCGACGGCGAAGATCTCCGCGCGATGCTCGCGGACGCGTTCCGGTCGAAGCGATCCACGATCGAGGTCGTTGCGATGGACCTGACCGCGGAATCGGGCGCAACCCTGTCGCAGGGATGGGCCGCACGCCTCGGGGCGTGACCGGGCACCATTCGCGCATGCCTGCGCCGGCCGTGACGATCGAGAGCTCCGCGAATCCGCGGATCAAGGCCGCCCTTGCGCTGCGGGACCGAAAGGGCCGAGAGGCCGCGGGCCTCACGCTCGTCGACGGCGGGCGTGAAGCGCTTCGAGCCTTCAACGCCGGCGCCGCGGTGGAGACGGCGTTCGTCTGCCGATCCCTGATGACCGGCGACGACGCCAGGCGCGTCGTGGAGAAGGTCGAACAGTCGTTCGGCCCGTTCGGTGCCGCGATCGAGCTCGTCGAGGTCGGCGAGCGCGCATTCGAGCGCCTCGCCTTCGGCGATCGAACGGACGGCGTCGTGCTGGTCGTCCGCGTACCCGAGCGCGGACTCGATGACCTCGCACTCCCGGATGCGCCCCTGCTCGTGGTCACGGAAGACGTGGAGAAGCCGGGCAACCTCGGCGCGATCCTGCGCACTGCGGACGCAGTCGCCGCCGATGCCGTGATCGCCGCCGGTGGGACGGACCTCTATAACCCCAACGTGATCCGCGCGAGCATCGGCACCGTGTTCAGCCTGCAGGTCGCGGCGGCGCCCGCCTCGGGGGTCGTGGCGTGGCTCCGGCTCCGCGGCGTCCGCATCGTCGCCTCCCGCGTGGACGCGGCGCGACTGCACGTCGATGCGGACCTCACCGGTCCGGTCGCGCTCGTCCTCGGATCCGAAGCGGAAGGCCTGTCGGAAGCGTGGCGCGGCGCGGACGTCGAGGGCATTCGGCTGCCGATGCTCGGTGTCGCGGACAGCCTGAACGTCTCGGCCGCCGGGGCCGTCCTCCTGTACGAGGCATGGCGCCAGCGCCGCGCGAGCACATGACGATGTTCGACTTCGTGATCGTCGGTGCCGGTCCGGCCGGCGAGGCCGCAGCGTTCGAGGCACGCCACCGCGGCGCTTCCGTGGCGATCGTCGATCGTCGGTGGTTCGGCGGCTCGTGTCCACATATCGGCTGCATCCCGTCGAAGTCGCTGCTCGACTCCGCGGCGCGCCACCACGCGAACGCCGCCGCTTGGTCGTGGCCGCAGACGTCCGAGCGCCGCGACTGGATGATCAACCGCCCCACCGACGCGGCGGAGCCGGACGATGCCTCGCACGTCAAGGCGCTCGAGGACGCGGGCGCGACCGTCTACCGCGGCGAGGCGCATGTGCCCCGACGAGGTGTCGTGACCGTGCGCCACGACGGCGTGAGCCACGAGCTCGAGGCACGGAACATCGTGATCGCGGTGGGCTCGTTCTCCCGTCGGCCGCCGATTCCCGGCCTGGACGGCATCGATGTCTGGACGAATCGCGAAGCGACCCTCGCGCGCGAGCTCCCGAGGAGCCTGCTCGTGCTTGGCGGCGGCCCGACCGGCTGCGAGCTGGCCCAGGCATACGCGCGGTTCGGCGTGCCGGTCACGATCGTCCAGTCGGGCGACCGGATCATGCCGACCGACCATCCCCGGAACTCTTCCGTGGTGCTCGAGGCGCTGCGCGACGATGGCGTGGACGTTCGGCTGGGCGTTCGCGCGCTCGCAGCGCGAGCGGGTGGCGGGACCGGCGGAGCGCACGCGGTCGATCTCTCCGACGGCTCGGTCGCCGAGGGGCATGCGCTCCTGCTTGCCGTCGGGCGTGAGTTCCCGCTGGAAGACCTCGGCCTCGAATGCTATGGCGTCGATGCGACGGGTCGCGTCGCGCTGCCGCGTGACGGCCGGCTCAGGATCGCGGACGGGCTGTGGCTGATCGGCGACCCCGCCGGGCCGGAGCTGCACACGCACCAGGCCCACTACCAGGGCGAGGTGGCCGTGCGCATGGCGCTCGGCGACGATGTCCACCCCGACTACCGCGCCCTGCCGCGCGCCTCGTACACGGACCCCGAAGCGGCATTCGTCGGGCTGAGCCTGGAGCAGGCGCAGTCGGAGGGCATCGACGCCGTCGAGTTCGTGGCGGACTTCGCGACGTCGACGCG
>DATFHO010000104.1:0-44182 GCA_035248345.1 Candidatus Limnocylindrales bacterium | reverse complement strand
CGCCGCCGCCCGCCGCCGCGGTCCCCCGCCGCAACTTCGCGCGCGAAGGCTTCCGGGCCCTTCGCGACGGCCTCGTCCCAGGGCACGACGACGTCAGCCAGCAACGAAACCTCTTCGCCCCGATGGTCGACCCGGCCCGCGACGAGGAGGATCGCGCCGTCCTGCCAGATCGGGCCGGTCTGCTCGTACAGCCGCGGGAAGACCACGACCTCGACCGCACCCTGCAGATCCTCGAGCGTCACGACGGACATGACGGAGCGGGTCCGGGTCACGACGGTCCGCGCAGCCACCACGATCCCGCCGACGACCACGCGCTGCCCGTCGAGCGATTCATCGGAGCGGAGGTCGCCGGAATACGCCGTCACGTACTCCCCAACCTGCTCTGCCACCTCGCCCATCGGATGCTCGGACAGGTAGAGCCCGAGCAGCTCCTTCTCCCAGCGCAGTCGCTCCCGGACGGTCGCCTCGGAAACGGTGGGCAAGGGCCGTTCGAGCACGAGCGCGTCGGTGGCGCCCACGTCGAACAGGG
The DNA here is from genome assembly GCA_035248345.1 of Candidatus Limnocylindrales bacterium. Lineage (GTDB taxonomy): Bacteria > Chloroflexota > Limnocylindria > Limnocylindrales > CSP1-4 > UBA5189. The sequence goes on along the minus strand of DATFHO010000104.1, from coordinate 43,653 downwards.
ACGTCTGCCCCGTGGCGAGGTCGCGCTGCGTGGCTGCGCCCGCGGCAATCGCGTCGTCGAGGCCCTCGAGGATCTGGGCCGGGTGCCCGAAAGACGCGAGCGCGCCCACCTTGGCGAGCGACTCGAGCACCTTCCGGTTCGCGAGCCGAAGGTCGATGCGTCGACACAGGTCGCCGAGCGACTTGAACGGCCCTTCCGCCTGCCGCGCCGCGATGATCGACTCGATCGCACCCTGGCCGACGTTCTTGACCGCCAGCAGGCCGAACCGGATGCCCTCGTCCTCGACCGTGAACTCGATCGAGCTCTTCCCGACGTCGGGCGGGCGGACTTCGATGCCGATCCGCCGGCACTCCGCGATCGCTGCGGCGACCTTCTCCTCGTTGTCGCGGAACGCCGAGAGCACCGCGGCCATGTAGTCGACCGTGTAGTTCGCCTTCAGGTAGGCGGTCTGGTACGCGATCAGGCCGTAACAGGTCGCGTGGGCCTTGTTGAAGCCGTACCGCTCGAACGGCTCGAACGCCTTGAAGACGGCATCGATCGTCTGCGGGGGCACCCCACGCTCCGCCGCCTGCGTAACGAACTTCTCTTTCTGCGCCCGCAGCACGGAGGACTTCTTCTTGCGGATCGCGTAGCCCAGCGTGTCCGCCTCGGGCCCGGTGAAGCCGCCGAGGGCGATGGCCGCGGCCATGATGTCTTCCTGGTAGACGAAGATCCCATACGTCCGCTCGAGGAACGGCTCGAGCAGCGGGTGCAGGTACGTCACCGCCTCCTGCCCGTGCTTGCGCCGGATGTACGCCGGGATGTTGTCCATCGGGCCCGGGCGGTAGAGCGCCACCATCGCCGCGAGGTCGAACACGGACGATGGCCGGAGCTCGCGCACGTACCGCCGCATGCCCGCGGACTCGAGCTGGAAGATGCCGGTGGTCTCGCCGGTGCTCAGGAGCTCGAACGTCTTGGCGTCGTCGAGCGGGATGTTGTCGAGGTCGATGTCGATGCCGCGATGGGCGCGGATGAGATCGACGGCATTCTTGAGGATCGTCAGGTTCGATAGGCCCAGGAAGTCGAACTTGAGCAGGCCGAGCGCCTCGATGGCGTGCATCTCGTACTGCGTCATCAGCGAGTCCGAGTTCGTCGCTTTCTGCAGCGGCATGAGCTCGGTCAGCGGCTCCCGGGAGATCACGACGCCGGCGGCGTGCGTGGACGCGTTGCGCGCGACGCCCTCGAGCTGCTTCGCGAAGTCGATCGTGCGCTTCACGCCGGGGTCGGACTCGTACAGCTCCTTCAGCGCCGGCGCGGTCTCGAGCGCCTCCTCGAGCTTGATCCCGAGCTGGTTCGGGACGGCCTTCGCGACGCGGTCGACCTCGCCGTAGGAGTGGCCGAGCACGCGGCCCACGTCCCTGATCGCCGCCCGGGCGAGCATCGTGCCGAACGTGATGATCTGCGCGACGTGGTCCTGGCCGTACTTGCGCGAGACGTAGGCGATGACCTCGTCGCGCCGGTCGTCCTGGAAGTCGACGTCGATGTCCGGCATGGTCACGCGATCGGGGTTCAGGAACCGTTCGAACGGCAGGCCGTATGCGATCGGGTCGACCGGGGTGATGCCGAGCGTGTAGGTCACGATGGAGCCTGGCGCGGACCCTCGGCAGGTCGTCTGGATGCCCTGCTCGCGCGCGAAGCGGATGAAGTCCGCAACGATCAGGAAGTAGCCCGCATAGCCCATCGAGATGATCACGCCGAGCTCGTAGTCGAGGCGCTTCTTGAGCTCCTCGGTGACAGTCCCGTAGCGGCGCGCGAGGCCGCGCTCGCACTCCGACCGGAGCCAGGACTCCACCGTCTCGCCATCCGGCACCGGGAAATGCGGGATGCGCAGCTGGTTCAGCGGCAGCGCGACGTCGCACATCTCGGCGACGCGCCTGGTGTTGAGCAGCGCCTCCCGGTGGTCCGGGAACAGCAGCTCCATCTCCGCCGCCGACTTCAGGAAGAAGTCGTCCGTCTCGAACTTCATCCGCCCGGGCGTGTCAAGGTTCGACGCCGTGCCGACGCAGAGCAGCACGTCGTGCGCGGCCGACTGCTCGCGGCGGACGTAGTGCAGGTCGTTGGTCACGATGAGCGGCAGGCCAAGCTCCGGGGCGAGCTTGAGCAGCTGTTCGTTGAGCCGGCGCTGCTCGACGAGACCGTGGTCCTGGAGCTCGAGGAAGAACCGGCCGTTCCCGAAGATGTCGCCGTACTCGCCCGCGACGGTGCGGGCCAGGTCCCAATCGTCGACCTCGAGCGCGCGGGCGACCTCACCACCGAGGCACGCGGACAGGCCGATCAGGCCCTCGCTGTGCTTCGCGAGATGCTCGCGATCGATGCGCGGCTTGTAGTAGTACCCGTCGATGTGGGCGTCCGTGACGAGCCGGCACAGGTTCCGATAGCCGGTCAGATCCGACGCAAGGAGGATGAGGTGGTACGGCTGGGCGTCGGCCTTGCCCTCCTTGTCGCCCATCGACCGGCGGGCGATGTACGTCTCGACACCGATGATCGGCTTGATGCCCTTCGAGGTCGCAGCCTGGTAGAACGCGACCGATCCGTAGAGGGCGCCGTGGTCGGTCAGCCCGAGGCTGTCGAAGCCCTTCGCGTTCGCCTCGTCCACGAGGTCGGTGATCCGGCCCAGCCCGTCGAGCAGGCTGAACTCGGAGTGCGTGTGGAGATGGACGAAGTCGTTGGCGGCGAGCGGCAAGGACGTCACCAGCTAGCGACGGGATGTGGACCTCGCGCCGTGCTCGCCAGGCTCGAGGAAGGTTGGGCGGGGGCCGCCGCTGAGTCTAGGTCAGGAGCGCCCTGACGACCGGCTCGATGCGATCCACCCAGCGGGCGTACTGCGCGCCGCTCGGGTGGAGGCCGTCGTCGGCGACGAGGGTCCGATCGTCCCTCGCTTCGAGCGAGATGTCGAAGATGTCGACGACTGCGATCCCACGGGCCGCTGCGAGGTCGGCGATGATCGCGTTGTTGCGGCGAATGCCCGCTGATTGCCTGGCGGGGTCGCCGTAGTCGGCACCGGCCGGGGTCACGGTGTAGTCCGGCGTCGTCACGACCGCGACACGCCGGGCTCCGACCCGAGCGACGACGTCCTCGAGGATGTCGACGACGTTGGCGCGGTACGCGTCTGCCGGGACCCCCTGGACCACGTCGTTGACCCCGACGAGGAGGCTCACGAGCTCCGGACCCAGCTCCGGTAGCCGCGCCAGCTCCACCTCGATGACGTCTCGTGAGGTGAAGCCGTTCACGCCGAGGTTCGCGACCAGCTCCAGCTTGGGCACGCGGGCGCAGAGCTGGTTCGGCCAGCGCTCCGCCTCCGGCACAGATGTCCCGATCGTGTACGAGTCGCCGAGGGCGACGTAGCGCACGCTGTACCGCGTCCCGCCGCCCGCCGCGCGCCCTACGGCAGGCGCGAGTAGGCGTCGACGAGCAGATCCTCGAACCGGTCCCGGTCGATCTCGATCCCGACCTGCGCGTTCACGCGGCGACTCTTGCGCTCGACCCGGCGAAGCAGTCCGTCGCACACGGTCCTGCCGCGGCCAGGCCCGGAGCCGGTGTCGACCTGGACGTCGTAGTCGGCGACCGCCACGAGATCGCCGATCGCGAGATGCGCCACGGCGACGGCGTCATGCACGGACATCCGGGGCGTCCCGTACCACGTGCCCTCGCGCGCCAGCGCAAACGCGGCGAGCTCGCCGGCAACCGCGCCCGATTTCGTGCCGAGCTGCTGCAGGCGCTCGACCGCGGGCTGGTACAGGACCGCCTGGTGCGTCACGTCCAGGCCCATCATGGTGATCGGGACGCCCGATTCGAAGACGATTGCGGCCGCCTCCGGGTCGGCGTAGATGTTGAACTCGGCGGCGGCCGTCGTGTTTCCGTCGCCGATCGAACCACCCATGATGCTCAGGTGCGCGATCCGTGGCGCCAGCTCCGGATGGAGCCGCAGAAGGAGCGCGATGTTCGTCAGCGGGCCGATCGGCGCGATCGTGACCGGCTCGGGATGCTCGCGCAGGATCCGGGCGATCAGGTCGACCGCATGCTCGCTCGAAACCTTGACCGGCGATTCCGGGAGCACCGTGTTGCCGATGCCGGCCTCGCCATGGATCGCCGTGGCGCGAACCACCTCGCCGACGAGCGCGCCCGGCGAGCCCTCGGCGACCGGGACCTCGGAAGCCCCGTAGACGTTCAGGAGCCGCAGGGCGTTCGTCGTGCAGTGGCGGACATCCGCGTTGCCCCCGACGGTCGTGACCGCCAGCAGGTCGATCTCGGGCAGCGCGACCGCGAGGCCGATGGCCAGCGCGTCATCCAGCCCTGGGTCGCTGTCGATGATCAGCGGGAGCGGGTGCTCGCGAGTTCCGAGTGGCGCCGTCCGCGGGACGGCCGGCGCCGGGTAGTACGAGGGGCGCGCGACCGCGTCGCTCACCCCTGTTCGTACGGGCGACCGGCCTCGGCAGGTCCTCGAACGCGTCCCACCACGCCGGCGACGACGACGATCGTCACGACGTACGGAACGCTCGCGAGCAGCTGCGGCGGAACGGCGACGCCGAGGATCGACAGCAGGGACTGGATCGCATCGGCAAAGCCGAAGACGAGGGCCGCGAAGAACGCACCGATCGGGTGCCACGCGCCGAAGATCACGGCAGCGAGGCCGATGAAGCCCTTGCCCGACGTCATCTGCATCTGGAAGCTGCCGGAGGTCGCGAGCGACAGGTAGGAGCCGGCGAGACCGGCGATGAGCCCGGCATAGAAGAGCGATCGGTAGCGGATCGCGAGCACGTTGATGCCCACGGTGCCGGCGGCTGCCGGCTTCTCGCCCGAGGCGCGGAGCCGAAGGCCCCAGCGCGTCCGGTAGATCAGGTACGTCAGGACGATCACCAGGATGTAGGCCACGTACACGAACGGCCTGGCCTCGAACAGGATCGGCCCGAGGACCGGGATGTCGGCGAGGAACGGAAGGCGCATTGCCTGCACGGACGGCGGCGCGTTGAACTGCGTGTTGTGCTGGAGGATGCGCAGGTAGATGACGTCGGTGATGCCGACCGCGCCGATGTTGATGACCGTTCCGGCGATGATCTGGTCCACCTTGTGCCGGATGCCGAGCCAGGCGAGGAGCAGGCCCACCAGGCCACACACCAGCATCGCGAGGGCGACCGCAACGAGCGTTGCCAGCAGCGGGTTGTTCGTCGACAGGAACACGAGGCTCGATGCGACGGCGGCCACGAACGCGCCGACCAGCATCTTGCCCTCGAGGGCGATGTTGAACATGCCGCTCCGCTCCGACAGGATGCCGGCGAGGGCGGCCATGGTGATCGGCGTGGCGGCCTCGAGGCTGCTCGCCAGGACGTTGGTCATCGTGGCGGTCTTGCCGTTGATCAGGGCCCCGAGCGTCGCGAGCACCCACGGCGCAATCACCAGCAGCAGCCAGCGGCGCCATCGGAAGCTTGCGCCACGGATGAGCTGGAGCACGCCCACGAGGATCGACGCGAGCCCGGCGGCGACCCAGAGGACGCCGACGGTCGTGACGAGATCCGCGCTGTCCCCACCACGCTGCTGGAGCCAGAACGAGAACTTCGCCGTCACCCCGAAGGACGACGAAGCCCACAGGAACGCGACGCCGGCGAGGAGCAGGAAGGCAATGGCCCGGATCCGGGCGTTGCGCAGTGCCCGACGGTTCGCGAGGCTCTCCCCGGATTCCTGCTCGACCGCCGGAGCCGGCGTGACGACGTCGGCGTGCGCGCTCATGCCTGCTCCGCCGGTGCAGTCGTGGTCATGGAGGGCACCTCGGGGGACGGTGGGCTGACCTTGATCCGCCAGATGGAGCGGATGAGGCCGGGCGCTGCGACGAACATGATCACCAGGGCCATCACGAAGATCAGGAGGTCGAACGGGATGCCGGACTGCACGCCCATGAGCTTGCCGCCGTTCGTGAGGGCGCCGAACAGGAGCGCCGCCATCACGGTGCCGCTGGGCCGGAGGCCGGCGAGCAGCGCGAGCGCGATCGCGTTGAAGCCGATGTTCCCGGAGATGTCGAGCGAGAGCTGGCCGACCGTTCCGATCACCATGAAGCCGCCGCTCATCCCGGCAAGTCCGCCGGAGAGCGCCATCGCGAGCATCATCGAGCCGCCCGCGCTCATGCCCGCGTACCGGGCGGCGGTGAGGCTGAACCCGGACGCGCGCAGCTCGAAGCCCTTGGTCGTGCGGAACAGGAGCCACGAGACGGCCACGGCCATGAGCAACGCCACGACGAAGCCGTAGTCCAGCCGGAGGGTGGGCAGGTCGATGATGTTCGGCACGTCCACGATCGGTGCGAGGTTCTTCGACACCGGCGACGTGCTGCCGGCCGCGCGAAGGGCCGGTGACCGCAGCGCGAAGAAGAGGACGAGGGACGAGATGTAGTTGAGCATGATCGTCGTGATGACCTCATGCGCTCCCGTTCGCGCCTTGAGCAGACCGGGGATGAAGCCCCAGAACGCGCCCGCGAGCACCGCCACGACGATCGCCACCAGCAGGATCACGGGCGCCGGTGCCTGCCCGGAAAGGAAGATCGCGGCCATGGTCGCGGCGAGCGCGCCCATCCGCAGCTGGCCGTCGGCGCCGATGTTGAACATGCCCGCCCGGAAGGAGATCGCCACCGCGAGCCCGCAGAAGATCAGGGGCATCGTCGCAACGAGGGTCTCGGTCAAGGGCCGGATCGCGGCAGCAACGTCCTTCGCGTTCGCGTTCTGGAGGGCGGTCAGGATCCGGCCGGGGTCGCCGAACGCGCCGGTCAGCATTGCGCCGTACGCCCGCCCCACGCCGCCGATCGCACCCGTGATGGCGCCGATCGGATCCGAGGTCAGGAGCGAGAGGTGATCGAAGTCGGTGAGCACGATGACCACGGCGCCGACCAGCAGCGCGGTGATGACCGAGAGGACCGGGACGACGATGCGGCGGCCGAACTGCCGCAGGCGGCCTCCGGTGGTCATGCGGCAGCACCTGCGGCGTCGCCACCGAAGCTGGCGCCGCCCATCAGCAGGCCGAGGTTCTCGTAGGTCGCATCGTCGCCACTCAGGATCCCGACGATCCGGCCGTCGAACATGACCGCGATCCGGTCGCCAACGGCGAGCACCTCGTCGAGCTCCGTGCTGACGATGAGGATCGCGGCGCCCGCATCCCGCTGCTCGACCAGGCGACGGTGGATGTACTCGATCGAGCCCACGTCGAGGCCGCGCGTCGGCTGGGCCGCCACGACGAGCTGGACGGGCACGGAGAACTCACGGGCCACGACGACCTTCTGCTGGTTGCCGCCAGAGAGCGCGCCCGCGTACGTGTCGATCGACGGCGTTCGGATGTCGAAGTCCTTGACGCCCTGCGCAGCGCGTTCCCGAACGGCCTTCAGGTCGAAGATGCCGTTCTTGCTGTACGGCGCCTTGTGGTAGCTGTCGAGGATGTAGTTCTCCGCGATCGTCATGTAGCTCACGAGCCCGTCGCGCCCGCGGTCCTCGGGGATGTGCGCGACGCCGAGGTCCGAGACCTGGCGCGGCGATGCCTTCTCGGTGTGGTGGCCACCGATCGTGATCGTGCCCGAGTCCGCGGAGCGGAGACCCGTGATCGCCTCGACGAGCTCCGTCTGGCCGTTGCCCTGGACGCCCGCGACCGCGACGATCTCGCCGGCCCGGACATCGAGGTCGAGCCCCTTCACCGACATGTCAAGGCGGTCGTTGCGGACGAAGAGGTTGTCGATGTGGAGGACGACGTCCGCCGGCTTGGCGGGGCCCTTCGGCACGATCAGCTCAACGTCGCGCCCGACCATCAGGTTGGCGAGCTCCTGGCGGGTCGCCGTCTTCGGGTCCGCGGTGCCGGCAACGCGTCCTCGGCGCAGGACGACAATGTCGTCCGCGACCTCGAGGACCTCGTTGAGCTTGTGCGTGATGAAGATCACGGTGGTCCCGGCGGCCGCGAGCGAGCGGATGATCCCGAACAGCTCCTCCGTCTCGTGAGGCGTCAGGACCGCGCTCGGCTCGTCGAGCACGAGGATGTCGCTGTGGCGATAGAGGGCCTTGATGATCTCGACGCGCTGGCGGACGCCGACGGGCAGCGATTCGATCTTCGCGTCGGGATCCACGTCGAGCTTGTACTGCTCGGAGAGCTCGACGATGCGCTTGCGAGCTGCAGCACGGTCGAACGTGCCGAGCGGGCCCTTCACGGTCTCCGCGCCGAGCGCAACCGCCTCGATCACGTCGAACACCGGCACGAGCATGAAGTGCTGGTGGACCATGCCGACGCCGGAGCGGATCGCATCGACAGGGTCGCGGAACACGCGCTCCTCGCCGTCGATGAGGATGTGGCCCGAATCCGGCCGGTACAGGCCGGACAGGATGTTCATGAGCGTCGTCTTGCCGGCACCGTTCTCGCCGAGCATTCCCAGGACCTTGCCTCGGTCAGCCGAGACGGAGATCCGGTCGTTGGCGAGGACACCGGGAAATCGCTTCGTGATGTCGCGCAGCTCGAGCCGCATCACAAGCCCTCAGGTGGTGGATGGAGAACCGCCCCCGGTCCGCGGTGCGGATCGGGGGCGGGATTGCGAACTGGGTTGCGTGCTCGCCTGACTAGCAGGCGCGCTCGCCGAGGAAGCGGCAGACGGTCAGGGTGCCGTCCGTCAGCTTGGCCCGCAGGTCCTCGATGTCGGCCTTGAGGTCGGCAGGGATCTGCGAGTCGAAGTCGTGATACGGGGCGAGCAGCACGCCGTTGTTGCGGAGCGTGCCCGAGTAGTCCGTACCGCCGAGGTAGCCGCCTTCGACCTGGTTGAAGAAGTCGAGGACGGAGACGTCGATGGCCTTCTGGGCGGAGGTCAGGATCGCAGCGTTGGTCGGAGCGCCGATGCTGAGGTACTGGTCGGTATCGACACCGATCGCCCACTTCTTCGCTTCGAACATGGCCTTGATCGAGCCGTTGCCCGTGGCGCCCGCGACCGGATGGACGATGTCCACGCCCTGGTCGAGGAACGTCTTGGCGAGCTCTTCGCCCTTCGCCGGGTTGACCCAGGTGTCGTTGCCACCGGAGCCGCCGACGAACGTGCCGGTGGATGCAGGATCAGCGGACGCGCCGTCCCAGCCGAGCAGCTGGACCGGGGTCGCCGGAGCCTTGTGCTCGTTGTACCACTGGATGCCGGCGTACAGGCCGTCCATGAAGCGGGTGACGCCCGGGAAGGCGAGGCCGCCGTAGGTGCCGATCTTGCCGGTCTTGGTCCAGCCCGCGGCGAGGTAGCCGGCGAGCATGGCGGCCTGGTCGACCTGGTAGTCGAGGCCGGTGAAGTTCTTCGGCTGCGGGGTGTCGTCCGCGTTGCCGCACGTGAAGTCGGGGCCGCAGGCGTTCCACGCCGTGTCGACCTGCGCGAACGCGATCGTCGGGTTGGCAGCCGCCGCATCCGCGGTCGCCTGCGACTGCAGGAAGCCGACGGTCACGATCGCGGTGCAGCCCTGCTCGATCAGGGTCTGGATGTTGTTCGCGTAGTCGGTCGAGCCCTTGGCTTCGCTCTGATGGACCGTGTAACCGGCCGCTTCCGCGTCCTTCAGGCCCTTCTGCGCGAGGTCGTTGAAGCCCTTGTCACCGATGCCGCCCGTGTCGAACGCGACGCAGGCAACGGTCTTCTTCGTCGTCGCCGACTGGCTCGCAGGGGCTTCAGAGCCCGGCGCGCTCGTCCCCGGCGCGGTCGTCGCGGGGGCCGTCGTGGCAGGTGCCGTCGTCGGCGTGCCCGGGCCGCAGGCCGCGAACATGATGGCTGCCGTGGCCCCCAGGCCGAGCAGCCGCTTGGAGATCGTCAACTGTGCTCCTCCTCCATGAATATCCGACGCTCCATGGAACGTCGGTCGTGCCGGGCAGGATACGCTAGCGATGTGGCCCGCGTCGATGGTCTGCGCATGATTGATTCCGACTCGCGCGAACGTCGACGCGAGCGTGCCGCGTGGACCGCGGAGCTGCTCGACCTCGAGGCCGGACGGATGCCGTTTCCGGTGCTGGACCGCGATGCGATCGGCGCGCTGCTTGGCACCCAGCCGCGGCCGCGTGTGGCGGTCGTCGGCGCGTCGCCGAACCCCACACGGCCATCCCACGGCGTCCTCGTCGACCTGCTCGGCATCGGCTACGACTGCGTGCCCGTGAACCCCACGGCTGACGAGGTCGCCGGCCTTCGGTGCTATCCCACCGTCGCGGACGCGGTGGCGGCCACGGGGCCCGTCGACATCGTCGACGTCTTCCGGCTGCCGCCGGCCTGTCCCGAGCATGCTCGGGAGGCGGTCGCGGTCGGCGCGAAGGTGCTGTGGCTGCAGCTCGGGATCGCGAGCCGCGAGGCGGGCGAGATCGCGGCTGCCGGCGGGCTGGCCATCGTGATGAACAAGTGCCTCGCGGTCGAGGCGGCCCGCGCGTGACGGCCGCGCCCGTCGAATCCATCCGCGACATCGAGGCGGCGATCGCGGAGATCGCGTTCCGGATGGTCGACGACCCGATCGACGGCGCCACGATCCCCGCGGCCGATGCCGCGCGCCTCGCCGCGCAGGCCGGCGCAGCGTCGACGAGCGACCTCGCGCTGCTGGCGCTGCCGGTCGCGCGGCAGCTCTCGAACCCGCAGATCTCCTCGTACCGCGTCGCGGCCGTGGGCATCGAGGCGGAGACCGGCGATCTCCTGCTCGGCGGGAACCTCGAATTCCCGGGCACGGAGCTCGCGACCACGGTCCACGCCGAGGGATTCGTCGCGCTGCGAGCTCGGCGGCGCGGGCACACGATCGCCACGCTCGCGCTCCCGAGCGCGCATCCGTGCGCACACTGCCGCCAGGTCCTGTCCGAGTCCGCCGCGGCCGACGGGCTGCTGCTCATCGATACCGAGGGCAACCGGCTCCGGCTCGACGACCTGTATCCGTGGCCGTTCCGGCCGAGCGCGCTCGGGATGGATGGCGATGTGGCCGGGCGCGTCGCCTGGTCCTCGTTGCACGTGGTCGGGGATGTGCCCGCCGATGCGCCGGTCGACCTCCTCCTCGACGCCGGCTCGCGGGCGCACGCGCCCTACTCGGGCGCCCCGAGCGCGGCCGTGCTGCTGGCATGCGACGGCCGGGTCGTCAGCGCCTGGGCGATGGAGAGCGTCGCGTTCAACCCGTCGATCAGCGCGCTGCAGGCTGCACTCGTCGAGCTCGTGGCCGCGGGCATCGCGCCGTCCGACATCCGCGAGGGCTGGCTCGGCTGCGCCGCAGGTGGCCGGATCGACCCGGAGCCCGGCTTCCGGCTGCTCCTCGGCGCCGTTGCGCCCGAGGCTCGCGTCGGTGCCGTGCGGTGGTCCACCTGATGGTCGATCGGTCGAACTGGTGGCGGTCGCTGCCGGACGACATCTCGGGCGAGCTCGGCAAGGTGTGGGTTGCCGTCGGGCTGCCCGGGTTCAGTGGCGACGCGAAGGCCAGTCGCACCGCGCTGCTGGACGAACGCTTCGGGCCCGATGGCTGGCGCCTGGGCCATGCCGTCCGCGGCCGGATCGTCCCGCCATCCGAGGCCATCCTCGAATACGAGGCGGCCTACGACGCCTTCCTGCGGGCGAGCCGGCCGCTCGTTCGGTTCCTCGTCGAGGCCTGCGGCAACGTCTACGACAACGCGGTGTCGAACGTCTGGGACGACGACTACCTGCAGCCGCACACGACCTCGAACCACTACCAGGACATCTCGGTGCGGAACGTGATTGCCGGCCTCGTCGGGGACCCGGACTGGCCGGAGGTCACGCCGACGCCGCGGGAGGAGGTCGAGCTGCTCGACTTCGGGACGGGCCGGCGTGAGCGCGCGCCGCGGGCGGCAGGGTTCCGCGGCGACGGCCTGTTGCAGATCCGCGAGCCGGATTCGCCCGGGTTCATGCTCAGCCCGGCGGTCGTGCTGGTCCACGATCCCGTGCTGATCACCACGCTCCCGAACCGGCTCGAGTGGTATCACCACGAGGGCATCGGACACCTGTCGGTCGAGGCGTTCTGGCAGATGAGCAAGGTGATCGAGGTTCGGTACGACCGGTTCCTCGCCGCGGGCGCGCAGCGAGCCGATCCGCTCGCCGGCATCTGAGGCGCGTCCCGCCACCGTGACCGAGGTCGCACGCGCCTCCGACACGCTCCTCATGGGCACGATCTCGCTCGATCACTACCTCGCGAGCGGTGACGTCCTGCCGGGCGGCGGCGTGCTCAACATGGCGTGGAACTGGCAGCTCCTCGGGCGGCCCTTTGAGCTGCTCACGCGCGTCGGAAGCGAGGACGGCGCACCGATCACCGCGTTCCTGCAGCGACACGGGATCGCCACGGTCTCGCCCGCCGAGGTGATTGCCCGAGGCCGTTCGAGCGCGATCGACATCGAGATCCTGCCGGACCGCCAACCGTACATGGACAACTTCATCGGCGGCGTCTGGGACGACTACGCGCTCACGGCCCACGAGCGCTTCTCGCTTCGTGGGGCGAAGCGGTTCCACACCGTGCTGGTCGAAGGCGCGATCGCGGAGCTGGGGCGGCTCGGCGAAGCGGGCTTTCTCCGCGGTATCGACGTCTCGGCGGATTTCCTTGGGTTCCGCCATTACACGGTCGACCGCCTGGCGGACACGATGCGCCACGTCGACCTCGGGCTCATCGGCTGGCCCGGCGCAGAGGATGACCCGACGGTCGATGGGTTCCGCCGCGTCGCACAGGAGATGCAGAAGCTCCTCGTGGTCACGATGGGCTCGCGCGCCGTCCGCGTGTTCGATGGCCGGGCGGACGCCACGACCCGTGACCGGCGCTACCCCGTCACGCCGGTCGAGGTCGCGGGCACGACCCTCGGCTGCGGTGACGCGTTCATCGCCTGGTTCCTCGACGCGTGGTCGCGCACGCGCGACCTGGATCAGGCAGTCGCACAGGGCATGATTGGCGGAGCGCGAACCACGGCGTGGCCGCGCCCGCTCCCCGACTCCGCCTACGATCCCGACCCACCTCGACAAGGAGCTTCGTGATGCCGATCCACCTGCAGGCGAACCCCGGCGACTACGCACCGACCGTGATCATCCCGGGCGATCCGATCCGAGCGACGAAGATCGCTGCTCGGTTCGATGGCGGCCTCGACAACACCCGCCAGGTCAACGCGAACCGCGGCCTCGTCGGGTACACGGGCACTGTCGACGGCACGCCGGTGTCCGTGCAGGTGACGATGATGGGCTCGCCCACCACCGGCATCGTGGTCGAGGAGTTGCTCATGCTCGGCGTGGAGACGATCATCCGCGTCGGCACGACGGGCGCCTTCCCACCGCTCAACATCGGCGATGTCGTCGTGGCGACGGCGTCGGCCGGCTGGACCGGCTTCGCGAACGTCGTCGGTGGCGGCGAGCCGTCGGCACCCGCTGCCGACCTCGATGTCGTGTTCGCGCTGCGTGAGGCGGCACAGGCCAAGGGCCTGACGGTCCACACAGGCCCGATCGTGACCTCCGACACGTTCTACGGGGATCCGCACCCGGATGGCGTCACTCGGTGGGGTCGGCGCGGCTACCTGTCGGTGGAGATGGAGTCGGCGGCGCTCTTCCTGCTCGCGATGCGCGAGCGCGCGAACGGGCGCAAGGTGCGCGCCGGCTCGATCCTCACCGTGTCGGACGTCCTCTTCTACCCCGACTCGCCCGAGGCGACGGGCGGCAAGGCGTTCTTCCGCCCGCCGGAGGACGAGGTCAACGCTCGCGTCGACAAGACGATCGGCGCAGCCCTCGCCGCGGCAGCGGTTCTGGGACGCGGCTAGGAGACGAAGGAGAGGCCGCGCTCGAAGTCCGCGATCAGGTCGGCGATGTCCTCGCAGCCGACCGAGACGCGGATGAGGCCGTCGCGCTTCGGCTGCGGGTAGACGAGCGTGAAGAGGTCGCCGAGGCTCACGCCGACGTCGCACAGCGCGAGGTTGTCGGTGAACGCGGTCATCGCGGGGATGCCGCCGTGCATGCGGAAGCTCAGCATGGGTCCACCGGGTCCGGCAATCAGGCGATCGGCAACCTCGTGGTCAGGGTGCGAGGCGAGCCCCGGGTAGCGAACCCACTCAACCTTCGGCTGCGCTTCGAGCCAGCGCGCGAGCTGCGCGGCGTTCTCGGAGGATTGGCGGGACCGCAGCGGAAGCGAGCGGACGCCGCGGAGCACGAGCCAGCTCGCGAACGGGCTCGCCGCCTGGCCGAGCGTATCGACCTGCTTGCGGATCGGCGTCAGAAGGTCCTTCGAACCCGTCACGGCGCCGGCGACCGTGTCGCCGTGGCCGGAGAGCCATTTCGTCGCCGCGTGCACCACGAGATCCGCGCCGTGCTCGATCGGCCGCAGCAGGAACGGCGCGAGGAACGTGTTGTCCGCGACGACGATGAGCCCGTGCTTGTGGCCCAGCGCTGCAAGGGCGTCGATGTCCGCGACGCGGAGGCGCGGATTCGTCGCCGTTTCGAAGAACAGCACCTTCGTCTGGGGCGTGATCGCGGCCTCGACCGCGGCGAGGTCCGTCATGTCGACCGGCGTCACCCCGATCCCCCGCCTCGGGAAATCCTCCTCGAGCAGGATGCGGGTGATGATGAACAGCTCGTCGCCGACGACGACGTGGTCGCCGCTCCCGAGGTGCGCAAGCAGCGTGGACGACACGCACGCCATCCCGGACGACGCGACGATCGCATCCTCGGCGCCGTCGAGCGACGCGAGCTTCTCTTCGAGCGCCCGCGTCGTCGGGTTGCCGGTCCGCGAGTAGAAGTACGCGGTCGGGTCGCCCGCCATCGCCGCGTCGACCGCCGCTTCCTTCTCCGCAGCGGTGTCGAACGCGAACGTCGCTGTCGCGTAGATCGGCGTGTTGTGCGCGTGGGTGATGGGCTCGGGCGCCTCGCCGGCGTGGATCGCGCGGGTCGCGAAGCCCTCACCGTGGGTGCGCTCGCGGTTCGCCATGCCGTCGCTCCTCAGCGCCAGAGGAGCACGCCGGCGACGACCATGAGGCCGCCGGCGCCCATCAGGAGCCCGGCCTGGCGGACCTGCGCCCGGAGGATGTCCATCGCGACCGAGGCGCCGGTTGGTCCGCTATCCCGGAGGCCGCCGCGCCACGACTCGTAGCGGGCGATGTTCGCGTCTTCGGCCTTCAACGCCTGATATCGCGCCCATGGCCGGCGGAACCGGGCGTAACCGACCGCGATGATGATCGCGCCGGCAACCATCAAGGCGATGCCGTTCATGCACCCGCCCCGGCGTCGAGGCGGTCGCGAAGCGCCGCCTGCGCAACGGCCGCATTCGCCTGGCCGCGCGTGGCCTTCATGACCTGGCCGACCAGGAAGCCGATCGCGGCCGCCTTGCCTGCCCGGTAATCCGCGACGGGCCCGGGATTTGCCGCGAGGACGTCGTCGACCACCTTGCCGAGGGTGTCCGCATCGGAGATCTGGGCAAGCCCGAGCCGCCCGACGGCAGCCGCGACGGTCTCGCCGGTCCCGACATGGGCCTCGAGCACCTTCTGGGCCGAGGCGCGGTTGATCGACCCGGCCGCGACACGCCCGATGAGGTCGGCGAGCTGGCCCGCATCGATCGTGATCGGATCGGTCGCCGCGTTCCGCAGCCGGAGGTAATCGCCGGTGACCCAGTTGGCGACGGGCTTCGGCTCGAGCTGCGACCCGGCCGCCAAGGTCGCCTCGAACAGCCGTCCGGCCTCCGCGTCGGCGGTCAGCACCGCGGCGTCATACGCGGACAGCCCCAGCGCTGCCTGGTACCGGACCCGCCGTTCCGCGGGGAGCTCCGGGAGATCGCTCCGGATGCCCGCAAGCCACGTCGCGTCGACGCGCAGCGGCGGCAGGTCCGGCTCGGGGAAGTACCGATAGTCGTCGGAGGTCTCCTTGGACCGCATGTGGTAGGTCTCGCTGCGGTCGTCCGACCAGCCGCGGGTCTCCATCCGCAGCGGCTCCCCGACGTCCAGCGCCGCCGCCTGCCGCTCGATCTCGAACGTGATCGCCCGCTCCACCGAGCGGAACGAGTTCATGTTCTTCACCTCGACGCGCGTCCCGAACGCCTCGGTTCCGCGCGGCCGCAGCGAAACGTTGGCCTCGACCCGCATCTGGCCACGCTCCATGTCGGCGTCGGACGCACCGATCGTGCGGAGCAGCAGCTGGAGCTCTTCGGCGTAGCGCCGTGCCTGCTCGGCGGTCCGGATGTCCGGGTCGGTGACGATCTCCATGAGCGGCGCGCCCGAGCGATTGAAGTCGACGAGACTCACCCGCTCCCCCATCGGCCCCTCGCCGTGCACGAGCTTGGCGGTGTCCTCCTCGAGGTGCGCGCGGGTGATCCCGACGGTGAACGGACCGTCGCTCGTGTCGAACGTCAGCTTCCCTGCGGCGGCCAGCGGGAGGTCGTACTGGCTGATCTGGTAGCCCTTCGGGAGGTCCGGGTAGAAGTAGTTCTTGCGGTCCCAGCGCGTCGCGTCGGGCGTGGTCGCGCTGATCGCGGCGCCCGCGGCGAGCACGTGCTCGACCGCGCGCTTGTTGATCACGGGCAGCGCGCCCGGCAGGCCCAGGCAGACGGGACAGACGTGGCTGTTCGGGCGGGCGCCGTCGTACGCGGTCGAGCACGAGCAGAACATCTTCGAGGCCGTCTTGAGCTGGCAGTGGACCTCGATGCCGATGACGGCCTCGTACCGCTCGAGGGCGGCCATGGCAGCGGTTGCTGTCGATCCGGACATGTGCCGGGAGTGTCGCACAGCGCCCGGGTCAAACGGCGGGGACGGCCTCCGGCACGGGCTCCGGGCGCGTCTCGCCGCGCCGGACCTGCATGGCGTTCGACATCACCTGGTCCGCATCGTCCGGGCCGAGGCCGGTCGTCCACCACTCGAACCGGAGGCGCTCGCGGTCCAGGTCGACCAGGCCGTACCCGTGGCTGTCCATGTCGAGGTAGTGCATGTGCGGCATCCCGTCGAGGATCGCCTGCTCGATCGCGACGGACTCGGTGCGGAGGCCCCAGCCCATCTTGTCATCGAGGTTCTGCGACGTGAGGCTCGTGTTCACGAACTCCGCCGCGACGGGCGGCATCGTGTGGTCCTCGGCGAGCTCCGTGGCAAGGCCGACGTGGACGTCGCCACTCAGGACCACGACGTTCTGCGGATCCAGCTCACCGATGAACCGGATGAGCTCGCGCCGCTCCTCCGGGTAGCCGTCCCACTGGTCCCAGTCCGGGCCGGTGCCGTCGCCGTCGATGAGCTTGACCTTGACCAGCGCCTTCCGGACATGCTCGGGCAGCTGGTCGTTCCACGTCCGCGCCATGACCGACGGGTTGCCCAGGATGCGCCAGTGCGCATCGGACGCGGCGAGCGACGACAGGAGCCACGCCTTCTGCTCCGGGCCGAGGTTCGTCCGGCCCTGTCGGGATAGCTCGGGCGGCGGCACGGGTTCGTCGCGCATCGTGCGGGTATCGAGCAGGAAGATCTCGGCGAGGTCCCCGATCCGGGTGGAGCGGTAGACGCGCGCCGGGTTCCCGGGATCCGGCCGTCGCACCGGCTGCCACTCCTCTCGCGCCCGGAACGCGGCCGCCTTGCGCTCCGACCACGGCCCGTCGCGCTCCTCCTTGTGCTCCGTGGCGCCGTCGCGCCACGCACCGTCGGCGAACTCGTGGTCGTCGACCGTGCCGATGAACGGGTGCGCCGCGGCGACGGCCTGCACGTCGGGATCGAGGCGGTACTGCGCGTAGCGGGTGCGGTAGTCCTCGAGCGTCCGGCACTCGTGGAGCGGATCGAACGGCCGCCCGATGTCCTTCGACGGCGTCTGGCTTGCCGGCGGGTTCTGCGACGCCTCGTAGATCCAGTCGCCGAGATGCAGGATGAACGCGATGTCGTCGCGCTCGGCGAGGCGGGCGTAGGCGTTGAAGTGGCCCGCGTTGTACTTGGCGCAGCTCACCTGGGCGAACCGCGTCCGCCCGACGTCCCCGCCCGGAAGCGTGCGCGTCCGGCCGGCCGGCGAGCGCTCGCCGTCGACCTCGAACTCGTACGTGTAGCTCGTATTCGGTCGCAGGCCGCCGACGTCGACCGAGACGGTCCAATCCGCTTCGGCGCGCGCCATCGTCTGGCCATGGCCGGCGGGCCGGCCGCCATCCGCTTCGGCGAGCCACCATCGAACGGCCACGGGCGCGCCGCCCTCGGCGCCGCTGATGCGGGTCCAGATCACGACCCGGTTCGTCGTCGGGTCGCCGCTCGCGACCCCGTGCCGGAAGGTGCCGCCCGCGGTCATGCGAGCGTGAGCGAATCGGGAGCGGCGGCCTCGTGGATTGCGCGGGCGCAGGCGATCCCGGATTCGAGCGCCCCCTGGATCCATGCGTGGTACAGCGAGCAGTGCTCGCCCGCGAACAGGATTCGGCCTTCGGGCCGCACGATGTCGGCCTGGAGCTGCGACTGCTGCCCGGCCTCGAACATCGCGAACGCCCCCTGGGCGAAGCGGTCGTTGTACCAGGCGTACGAGGCACCGACCTCGTAGACGTCGCGGATGCGCGGATGGATCTTGGCGACGTCGTCGATCGCCTCCTCGAGCCGCGTCTCCTCGTCCATCGCGCCCCAGCGCGCCGCGTCCTGGTCCCACGTGTAGCTCGCAAGGAGGACGCCGCGCGGGTTCGCCGGGTCGGGCGTCGGGTAGTTCATGCGCCGGATCGGCAGGTCCGTCACGGTGGCCCCGCCGAAGATCCCATCCTCCTGCTCCCAGATCCGTTCGCGGACCTGGAACAGGATCTTGGTCGAGGCGGCGTAGCCGAGCTGGCGGATCGCCCGCTGCTTCTCGCGTGAGAAGGGCGTCATCACCTCGATCGTGCGGAGCACCGAGAACGGGAGGGTCACGATGGCGTAGTCGCCGGTCACCGAGTACCGGCCCGCCTCGGTCTTCACGTGCACGGTGACGGAATCCGCGTCCTGGTCGATCGCGTGGACCTGCGTCCCGAACCGGACGATGTCGGGCATCGCCTTGTAGAACGCGTTCGGCAGATGGTCCATGCCGCCGACGATCTCCTGCATGTCCTCGTACGCCTTGCCGAAGTCCTCGCGGAACTCCTCCATCACGGCGTTGTTCAGCCCCGACTCGACAAAGTTCATGACCCCGTACATCTCGATGGCGCCTTCGGAGAAGCCACGGCTCTCGAGGAACTCGCGGATCGTGTAGCCGTCGTACTCGCGGCGGATGCGCTCCCAGCCGGATGTTCCGTCCGCTGCGATCCAGGCCCGGAGCTCCTCGGTTGCCGCTTCCCAGAGGGCGCCGCTCGATCGACCGCGCTCGTGCTCGGCGACGTCGAACCCGAGCTCATCGGGCGCGAGGCCGGCCTCCTCGGCCGTCATGCGCCGTCCGCCGACGTGCACGAGCCCCTTGGGGTTGCCCATCACGAACGGGCGCGTCGCGAGACCGAAATGGTCGATGTAGCCGAGGGTCAGGTCATGCACGCGCGGGATGCGCATCGCGCCGGCCTCGGCATACAGGCCCGGCGCGAACGTGCGAAGGGTGTAGACGCGGCCGCCGACGCGGTTCTGCGCCTCGAGCACGATCGGCTCGTGGCCGGCTCGCGCGAGCTCGTACGCGGCGACGAGGCCGGCCATGCCGGCACCGATGACGATGACCCGTTTCCCCGGCTGGTCACGCCGTTCGAATGGCTGCATGCGCGCAGTGTGCCCGACGAGGCGTCGGTTGGACGGCCCCTCGGGGCGTGGCTCAGGAGTGGTAGATGCCGCTCGCCTCGATCGTCAGCTTGCCGTCGGGGCCTTTGAGCTTGTGGCACGTGAACGACCCCTGGACGTCCGTGCCGACCTCGGCCATGCCGATCGTGCATTCGCCCTTGGCCGAGGTGAACGTCACCGCGGCCCCGTTGACGAGCACGCCGACCGTGAGCACGAGGTGCTCATCGGTTGCCCGGGTCCCGCGATCAAGCGGACCGGTGATCGACAGCGTGGTCTGCTGCGCGTCGCCCCACGTGAGCGCGACCGCGCCGCCACCGATCTGCTGGCCGCCAGCGAGCCCTGCGAGGCTGAACGTGCCGGCTGCGGCGCCGGTCGTCGTCATCGAGACGTTCCCCGAAGGCGGCACGACCGTGGGCGCGGCCGTCGGACCGTTGGTGGGCGTGGCCGCGGTCGCGGCAGGTGATGCGCCGCCGCTCGACAGGAGCACGAGCCCGACGACGATCACCACGGCGAAGCCGGCGCCCGCGGCGACGCGCGAGGTTCGGAACAGGCGGACGATCCGTTCGACCATGGCCTTGACCGGGCTCGGTCCGCGGGGCGCGGGCTCGTCCTCCGGGACCGGCAGGTCCGCGACGGGCGACTCGGGAGCCGCTGCGGTCGCAGCCGCGGCTGTCGGCTCCGCGGGGACGTCGGGCGTCGGGGAAGGCTCGTCTTCCTCCATGCCGGAGCCGCCGTACGCGGCCAGCGGCATGTCGTCGAGTGATTTCGGAGGTGTCGGAGGAGTCGGCATGCCGGGCATCGTCCCGGTCGAACGGCCGACGGTCAATCGGCCAAGCGTCCTACGCGGACTTGCACCGTTCGACGAACCGGCCGATCCGGACGAGGGCCTCTTCGAGCCGCTCGTAGGAGGTCGCGTAGCAGGCGCGAACGTGCTGCGCCCCGCTCGGACCGAACGCGCTGCCCGGGATCACGGCGACGTGCTCCTCCTCGAGCAGCCGCTGCGCGAACTCGTCGGCCGACAGGCGGGTCGAGGTGATCCTCGGGAACGCATAGAAGGCGCCGCGCGGCTCGAAGGTCTCGAGCCCCATCGCGTTGAGGCCATCGACGACGAGGCGCCGGCGCCGGTCGTACTCGGCCCGCATCTGCTCGACGTCCGGCTCGCCCTCCACGATCGCGGCGAGCGCGGCGTCCTGCGCGACCGTGGGCGCCGACATGATCCCGTACTGGTGGATCTTGAGCATGCCCTCGATCATCCAGGCGGGCGCGGCCAGCCAGCCGATCCGCCAGCCGGTCATCGCGTACGCCTTGGAGAAGCCGCCCATCAGGATCGTCCGCTCGTGCATCCCGGGCAGCGACGAGAACGCACGGTGCCTGTATGACCCGTAGGCGAGCCGGTCGTAGATCTCGTCGCTGTAGACGAGCAGGTCGTGGCGCTCGGCGATGCGGGCGATCTCCTCCTGCACCGAGTCCGGGAGCACGGCGCCGGTCGGGTTGCACGGGTAGCCGAGGAAGATCGCCTTCGTGCGCGGCGTGATCGCCGCCTCGAGCGCGGCGGGGTCGAGGGCGAAGTCGTCCTCGAAGCGCGTCGCGACGTGGACGACGGTGCCGCTGGCGAAGACGATCGCCGGCACGTACGCGACGTAGCACGGCTCGTGGAGGATCACCTCGTCGCCGGGGTTGATCGTGGCCCGCAGCGCGAGGTCGACGCCCTCCGAGGCACCGACGGTGATGAGCAGCTCGTTCTTCGGGTCGTAGTGGACACCGTACAGGCGCTCGAGGTGGGCGGACAGCGCCTTGCGCAGCTCAATCGTGCCGAGGTTCGCCGTGTAATGGGTGCGGCCCTCGCGCAGCGACTCGACGCCCGCTTCGATGATGTGGCGGGGCGTGTCGAAGTCCGGCTCCCCGATGCCGAGGCTGATCACGTCGGTCATCGTGGCGGCGATGTCGAAGAACTTGCGGATGCCCGACGGCGGGACCGCGTGGACGCGATCCGCCAGGCCGCGTTCGGAGAGGCTCTGACGTGGTGCCGTTGCTGCCATCGCGCGGAAGCCTAGGACATCGGGAAGCGGCGGGCGAGCTCCCGCGACCCGTGCGCGACGGCCGCAGCCGACCCGGGATCGCGGAGCACCTCGTCGATCATCCCGGCGATCTCGCGCATCTCCGGTTCCCCCATCCCCCGCTGGGCGCAGCTCGTCGTGCCGAGCCGCAGGCCGCTCGGCCGGTCCGGCGTGCCCGGGTCGAACGGGATCACGTTGCGGTTCGCAAGGATGCCCGCCGCCTCGAGCGCGACCTCGGCCACGTCGCCGGTGAGGCCGCGCGACCGAAGGTCCACGAGGACCATGTGGTTGTCCGTGCCGCCGCTGACGAGGCGGTCGCCGCGAGCCGTGAGCTCGTCGGCGAGGGCCGCGGCATTGGCGCGGATGGCGCGCTGCGTCGCGCGGAAGCCATCCGTCGCCGCGAGGCCGAAGCACGCCGCCTTCGCCGCGATCCGCCCGAAATCCGGCGCGCCCTGGGTGCCGGGAAAGATCGCCCGGTCGATGGCCTTTGCGTGCTCGGCCCTCGCCAGGATCACGCCGCCGTGCGGCCCGAGCATCGTCTTGTACGTCGTGAACGTGACTGCATCCGCATGCGGCACCGGGCTGGGGAGGTCGCCGGCTGCGACGAGGCCGGCGACATGGGCCATGTCCACGAGGAGCCGCG
Organism: Candidatus Limnocylindrales bacterium; assembly: GCA_035248345.1. Lineage (GTDB taxonomy): Bacteria > Chloroflexota > Limnocylindria > Limnocylindrales > CSP1-4 > UBA5189. Next base: position 21,300 of record DATFHO010000104.1, on the reverse strand, counting down.
CGCCAACCTCGCGGGCGATCTCGCCGAACGCGCCGTAGTCGATCGCCCGGGGATAGGAGCTCCCGCCCGCGACGATGAGGCGCGGCTGGTGGCGCCGCGCGAGGTCGCGCACCGCATCCATGTCCGTGGTGTCCGTGTCGGCGCGCACGCCGTAGTGCTCGAAGCGATAGACCGCCCCCGTGATCGACGCGCGGTCCCCGTGCGAGAGGTGGCCGCCATGCGCGAGCTGCAGGGCGAGCACGGCGTCGCCCGGCTTCAGGAGTGCGCGGTAGACGGCGAGGTTCGCGTTGACGCCCGAGCTCGGCTGGACGTTCGCGTGCTCCGCGCCGAACAGCGCCTTGGCACGATCGATCGCGAGCTGCTCGACGACGTCGATGTTCGCGGCGCCGCGGTGGTAGCGGCGTCCGGGATACCCCTCGGCGGTCTTCGCGGCGAACATGGAGCCGAGTGCTTCCAGGACCGGCGCGGCCGGCTCGCTCTCGGACGCGATCAGGTCGATGGTGTCGGCGCGGCGTTCCTGTTCGGCCTCGACGAGCCGCGCGAGCTCCGGGTCGACCGCCGCGAGGCCGACAGACCGGACGACCGTCATGCCGCGGCGAGTCGCGCGGCGCGCTCCATCGGGGTCGGGCCGGTCGCGTCGTCCGCGCGTGCGAGCTGCGCCGGCTCCAGCCGACGCCACTCGGCATCGGCAGTGAGGGCCTCGAACGCGCGCCCGAACCGCAGGACCTCGAGCTCGGACCACGGCGGCCCGATGAACTGCAGCCCGACGGGCAGGCCGTCGGAGAGGCCGCACGGGACGGACACGCCGGTGATTCCGGCCATGTTCGCCGGGAGCGTGCACGCGTCGTTGAGGTACATCGCAACCGGATCCGCGGTCTTGGCACCGAGCCGGAACGCGACGGTCGGCGATGTGGGCGCGACGAGCGCGTCGATGCCGCGCGCGAAGACGTCGTCGAAGTCGCGCTTGATCAGGGTCCGGACCTTCTGCGCCTTGAGGTAGAAGGCGTCGTAGTAGCCGGCCGAGAGCGCGTACGTGCCGAGCATGATCCGGCGTTTGACCTCGGGCCCGAACCCCTCGCCGCGCGTCGCGAGATAGTCGGCGATGAAGTCGCCGCCCGGCAGGCGCTCCGAGAGCCCGTAGCGGACCCCGTCGTACCGGGCCAGGTTCGCGGACGCCTCCGCGGGGACGACGATGTAGTACGTCGCCAGCCCGTAGTCCGTGTGCGGCAGCGAGACCTCCTCGACCGTCGCGCCCGCGGCCTCGAGGGCATCGACAGACTCGCGGATTCGCGCTTCGACGCCGGGCTCCATGCCCTTCACGAAGTACTCGGCCGGCAGGCCGAGGCGCTTGCCCTTGAGCCAGGACGCGGCCTCGTCGTCCGACGCCGGCAGTGCGCGCAGGCCGTCCGGTACCGGAACGGGCGCGGATGTGGAGTCGCGGTCATCGCGGCCGGCCACCGCGTGGATCAGCGCTGCAGCATCGCGGGTGTCGCGCGCGAGCGGGCCGATCTGGTCGAGCGAGGAGGCGAATGCCACGATCCCGTACCGGCTCACGCGGCCGTATGTCGGCTTGAGCCCGACGATCCCCGAGAGCGCCGCGGGCTGGCGGATCGAGCCACCCGTGTCCGTCCCGAGCGCGAACGGGGCGTGATAGGCGGCCACCGCCACCGCGGACCCGCCGCTGCTGCCCCCGGGCACGCGGTCCAGGTCCCACGGGTTGCTGACCTGCCCGAAGGCGGACCACTCGTTCGACGAGCCCATCGCGAACTCGTCCATGTTCGTCTTGCCGATCAGCACGGCGCCGGCATCGCGGAGGCGCTCGGTGACGTGCGCGTCGTATGGCGCGACGTAGCCCTCGAGGATCTTCGAGCCGGATGTGCATTGCCCGCCCCGGACGGAGACGAGGTCCTTCAGCGCGACCGGAAGCCCGAGCAGCGGGTGGAGCGCTTCGACGGCGGCCGGGCCTTCGGCGCGAGCGGCGGCAAGTCGCGCGTCGGCCGCATCGGCCTGCTCGTAGGCGCCTTCGCGATCGAACGACAGCCACGCGTTCAGCGCGTGGTTCTGGCGCTCGGCGTTGTCGAGGTGCGCGGCAGCGAGCTCGCGTGCCGAAACCTCGCCGGCTCGGAGGAGGCCCGCCTGCTCGTGACCGAGGAGTCGCGTGAGATCCGTGGTCTTCGTCGCGCTCACGAGGCATCCCCAGCGAGGATCGGCGGTACGACGATGAAGTCACCCTGGGTCAGCTTCGCGTTCCGGAGGACATCCTCGACGGCCAGGGAAGGTGCAGCGACGTCGTCGCGCAGGATGTTCTCGAGCTCGATGGTCTGCGCCGTCGGCGGGATCGCGGACGTGTCGATCTCCGACAGCTTCGCGTACTGGTCGAGGATGTGGTTGAGCTGGCCCTCCAGGCGATCGAGCTCCTCGCCGGTCAGGCGAAGGCGCGCGAGGAAGGCGACGTGCTCGACGTCGGAGCGAGTGAGTCCGGCCACCGGCGGATGATACTGAACGGGATGGCCGACCTCCGCCCGCTGCTCCCAGCCGACGTCGACCCCGCGACCGAGATGATCCTCTCGAACGACTGGGGCGTCCGACGCGACTGGCTCGCCTACGCGGCGGCCGCGGAGGCGTGCTCGGCGATGGTCGCGGTCGACGCGGGCGGACGCATCGTCGCGACGGGCGTTGGCACGGCCAACGGCCCGGTGGGCTGGATCGGCTCGATCTTCGTGGAGCCCGAGGCGCGTCGGCACGGCCTGGGCCGGGCGATCACGCAGGCCGTCATCGACGCGCTCGAGGATGCGGGTTGCACCACGCTCCTCCTCGTCTCGGGCTCGAAGGTCGCGCAGCGCATCTACGAGGGGATGGGGTTCGAGGTCCAGACGCGATACCGGATTCTCGAGGCGCCGGGGCTGCCTGCATCGTCGGGCGGTGGGGCGACGGCAGGGGTTCGACCCTTCCAGCCCGCCGACCTCCGGGCGATCGCCACGCTCGATCGGGACGCGTCCGGCGAGGATCGCCGCCACGCGCTCGATGCGTTCGCCAACCCGACGTCAACGAAGGTGCTGGCAACGCCCGACGGCGAGGTCCGCGGCTACGTCTGTCGCGCGCCCTGGGGCGGCGGCGCGACCATCGCGCGAACAATCGACGACGCACTCGCGATCGCGGACGCTCGACGGCGCGCGGCCGGGCAGGGCGGCAAGGTGCGCGTCGGCATCCTCCGGGAGAACGACGAGGGTCACGCTCGCCTCATCGCAGCGGGCTGGGCGCCGAGCTGGAGCGCGCCGCGCATGATCCGCGGCCAGATGCCCGAATGGCACCCCGAGCGGATCTGGGGCCAGTTCAACCACGCGATGGGCTGAGGCCCGCCCAGGGTCAGCGTCGGCGGGCGGCCTCGAGGGCGCGATACGCCTGCGCGAGATGGACGCGGTCGTGGCCGCCGAGCATCCGGAACATCAGGTCGTAGCTCTCGGGGCCGCGCTCCCGGTGGATCGCGACGCGCCGGCGCTGCTCGTCGGTCGTCGAGCGCCAGAGCGCGATGTTCGCGGCGCGCAACGGCTCGAACATCCCGAGCAGCTCTTCCGGGTCCGTATCGTCCGGATGGAGCGCGTTGACCCAGAGATCCTGGTCGTAGCCGATGAGCTCCGGCGCGTCGTGCGCGAGCACCCATCGATACCGGCCGGACATCACGAGCTCGCCGTCGGCGATGTGCGCCAGGCACAGGACCGCCGACCACTCGCCCGGCGCCGGGCGCGTCCAGAGAAGATCGCCGGCGTCGGCGATCATCACCCGGATGTTCGCGGGCGCCTGGGCCTGGGCCTCGGCCGGGTCGTCGTCACCGAGCGCCGCGAGCAGCGACTGCTGGTATGCCTTCGCCTGGGCCACGGGATCGGGAGACGGCGAGGTCATCGTCACGAGCGGCCCTCCAGCAGTGCCTTGAACCCTTCCGCATCCAGGACCGCGACGCCAAGCTCCTGGGCCTTCGCGAGCTTCGAGCCCGCGCCCGGACCGGCGACGACGTAATCCGTCTTCTTCGAGACCGACCCGGCGGGCTTGCCGCCGGCAGCCCGGACCGCTTCCTCCGCTTCTTCGCGGGAGAAGCCTTCGATGGTGCCGGTGACCACGACGGACTTCCCTGCGAGGGGGCCGTCGACGGCGCCCGCGACGCGCGGCGCCGGAAGCTCCGCCTCAACGCCCGCATCGGCCAGGTCCTCGAGCACGCCCTCCCCCGCTCCGCCCGGTCCGAAGTACGTGGCCAGCGCCGCGGCGAGCACCGGACCCACGCCTTCGAGCTCCTTGAATGTGTCAGGCTCCTCTTGGGCCACGCGGCGGAGGTGCGCAGCGGCTCGCGTGAGCCAGTCATCGCCCGCGGGCACCTCGGCGGCCAGCCACCGGGCGAGCTCGATCGCGGTCGTCCATCCGACCTGCGGGATGCCGAGCGACGCGATGATCCGCGCCAGCTCGCGCCGCTTCGTCTTCTGGATCGAGGCGTACAGGTTCTCGGCGCTCTTGCGCGCAAACCGGTCCAGCGACTCCAGGTCCTCCACCGTCAGCCGGTAGAAGTCGCCGCGCTTCTTCACGAGGCCGCGCTCGAGCAGCTGGCTCAGGACGGCCCAGCCCGCGCCCTCCATGTCCATCCCGCCGGCGAAATAGCCGAACTCCTGGCCCACCCGCGCCGGGCAGGCGACATTCGCGCAGTAGTGCCGGACCGCGCCCTCGTCGCGCACGACGGGCTGGCCGCAGACCGGGCACGCAGCGGGCATGTCCCACTCGCGCTCCTCGCCAGTGCGCTTCGCCACGATCGGCCCGACGACCTCCGGGATCACGTCGCCCGCCTTCTGCAGGATCACGTGGTCGCCGATGCGGATGTCCTTGCGCCGCAGCTCGTCGAGGTTGTGGAGCGTGGCGCGGGCGACCGTCGAGCCGGCGACCTTCGTCGGGGTGAGATGCGCCACAGGCGTCAGCGTCCCGGTCCGACCGACGTACGGGACGATGTCCTCGACCACCGATTCGACCTGCTCGGGCGGGTACTTGTACGCGATCGCCCACCTGGGCGCGCGTGAGACCATCCCGAGCTGTTCCTGCTGTGCGAAGGAGTCAACCTTCACGACGACGCCGTCGGTCTCGTACGAGAGGTCGTGGCGCTTCTCGTGCCACGCCTCGGTGAAGGCGATGACGCCCTCGATGTCGAGGCCCGCGTCACGGTTGGGATTGACCGTGAAGCCCAGGGCTTCCAGGCGGGCCAGCGCGCCCGACTGGCTGTCCACGCGAGCCGCCGCGCCCGTCGTCGGGTCGTCCTCGATCAGCTGGTACGACCATGTGCTCAGCTGGCGCGCCGCCGTGACCGCCGGGTCCTTCTGGCGCAGGGAGCCCGCGCCGGAGTTCCGAGGGTTGGCGTACAGCGGCAGCCCCGCCTCCTCGCGCTCGCCGTTGATCCGGGCGAACTCCGACTTGGGCATGTAGACCTCGCCGCGCGCATCGAGCGAGGCCGGCTCGGAAAGTCGTTGCGGCACTGTCTTGATCGTGCGCAGGTTCGCCGTGACGTCCTCGCCGGTCGTGCCGTCGCCGCGCGTCGCACCCTGCACGAAGCGGCCCCGCTCATAGCGCAGCGTGATCGCGAGGCCGTCGATCTTGAGCTCGGCAACGTACCGCAGGTCCGGCGCCGGCTCCGGAGCGGGCGGCAGGTCCAGGCCGCGACGAACCCGGGCGTCGAACGCCCGCAGCTCGTCCGCGCTGAACGCATTCGACAGCGAGAGCATCGGGCGCCGGTGGCGGACCTCGTCGAACGTGTCACCCAGCTTCGCCCCGACCTGCTGGGTCGGCGAGTCCGGGGTCACGAGCGCCGGCCACGCCGTCTCGAGCGCAACCAGGCGGCGGAACAGCTGGTCCCACTCGGCGTCGGTCATTGTCGGCGCGTCGGCGTAGTACGCGGCGTTGGCCTCGGCGATCTGTGCGGCCAGGTCGGCGTGCTGTTGCTGCGCCTCGGCTTCCGGAAGGGCCGCAACCTCGGCCACGAGCGCCGGGTCGACGGGCAGGCCGGTCGCGGATTCGAGCATCTCGGTCACCACAGAAGTTTACGGAAGCGCGCCGCCTACCCTGCCGTCATGGCGTTGCCCGAGGCGTCCATCCCCGAGATCCGGACCCAGCGGCTGCTGCTGCGCGGCTGGCGGGAGGCCGACCTGGCGCCGTTCGCGGCCCTGAATGCCGATCCCGTCGTGATGGAGCATTTCCCCGGCCTGCTCACGCGCGAGGAATGCGACGCATTCGTCGGGCGCATCGTCGACGGCTGGCTGGCGCACGGGTTCGGGCTTTGGGCGCTGGAGCGCCTGGAGGACGGGCGGTTCCTCGGGTTCACGGGGTTGACACGACCACGGTTCGATGCGCCGTTCATGCCGGCGGTCGAGGTCGGCTGGCGGCTTGCCCGGGAAGCGTGGGGCCACGGGTACGGGACGGAGTCCGCCCGCGCGGCGCTCGTGTTCGGGTTCGACGCCGTCGGACTCGACGAAATCGTCTCGTTCACCTCGCCGGCGAACGTGCGGTCGTGGCGGGTCATGGAGCGACTCGGCATGCGCCATGACCCGGCAGACGACTTCGAGCATCCGCGCGTGCCCGAGGGAAGCTCGCTGCGGCACCACGTGCTCTACCGGCTCCGCCGCGATGACTGGGAGCGCGCCCGTCAGGGCTGAGCGAGCAGCTCCGGGCCCAGCTCGTCGATGGACGAGCAACCCAGGAGCGGCAGCGCGATCTCCAGCTCCGCACGCAGGATCGCCGCAGCATGCTCGACGCCCGCGCGACCGGCCGCGGCGAGTGCCCAGTAGAACGGCCGGCCGAGCAGCACGCCATCCGCGCCGAGGCACAGTGCCGCGACGACATCAAGTCCGCGACGGATCCCGCCGTCGACCCAGACCTCGCACCGGCCGTCGACCGCCTGGACGATGGGCCGCAGCGCGTCCGCCGTCGCGATCACCCGGTCGAGCTGGCGCCCGCCGTGGGTCGAGACGACGATCCCGTCCACGCCTTCGTCGACCGCCCGCCGCGCGTCGTGCGGCGCGAGGAGTCCCTTGACGACGAGCGGCAGGGAGCTCCACGACCGGATCTCGGCGAGCGACGCCCACGTCAGCCGCGCCTTGAGCGGGTCCGCGAGGGCGCCGTACCGGCTGTCGTGCTCGTCCTCGACCGCGTCGATGTGCGCGAGGGGCGGCATCTCGAAGCCGAGGCGGACGTCCCGCTCCCGTCGTCCCAGGACGGGCAGATCAACCGTGAGCACGATCGCGCGGTACCCCGCGGCCTCCGCGCGCTCCACGAGCGACCGGCTGTAGCGCATGCCGCCGACGATGTACAGCTGGAACCAACGTTCGGCGTCGGGAGCGGCGGCGGCGACGTCCTCGAGGGCCATGGTCGAGGTCGTCGACAGCGTGTGCGGGATCCCAGCCGCGGCTGCGCCGGCGACCATCTCCGCCTCCGCGTGGGGATGCCCGAGGCCCTGCGCGGCCGTCGGCGCGACCGCGACCGGCAAGGTCGACGTGCGGCCGAGGAAGCGTCCGGCGACGTCGACCTTCGAGACGTCCTTCAGCACGCGGGGCACGAACCGGAACCGCTTCCACGCTTCGACGCTTTCGCGGAGGGTGATCTCGTCCCACGCGCCGCCGGCAACGTAGCCGTAGCCCGCGGCCGACATGCGCTCGACCGCCAGCGGCTCGAAATCGGACAGGTTGACGACATTCGACAGATCGACGGCGGCGTCCTCCACGGTCACCCCATCACCTCCAGCCCCGCGAGCGACGCCAGCAGCGTCTTGCGCCCGACCTGCGGGTCGCGGAATGCGATCGTCACCTCTTCGTCGCTGCGCGTGAGCTTCGAGCTGACCACGATGCCGTCTCCCCAGCGCGCGTGCCGGACACGATCGCCGTCACGGTAGCGGCGCTCGCCGGGGATGATCGGGCGGTCGATCGGTTTCGCCTCGCGGGCCCCGTTGCCACCGGCGCCGCCGGCCGGCGTGCGGCGGAGCCCGTTCTGCTCGACCGCGTCGGTGTCCCACGCCTCCACCGGCCGGCGCCCGAACGTTCCCGAGCGCGCTCCACCCGCGAACGCGTCGCGGCGCGCCTGCAGATCGCGGGTCGGCTGGAACGGCTCGCCGGGGCGCGGCGCGCCGGGACGACCGCTTCCCTCGCGGTACGCGGCACCGGTCGGGCCAGGCCGGATCGGGCGCCCGAAGCGCGTCGCTCCCCGACCGAATACGAGATCGAGGTCGTCCGGCGCCTCGCGATCGAGGCTCTCGACATCCGTCCGCGGCTGGAGGCGCGGGCCGTTCATGAGTTCGGCGGGGATCTCCATGAGGAACCGCGACGGTTCGGCCATCCATGACGTGCCCGGTCCGCGGCGGGTGGCGCGCTGCCATGCATGGGACAGGTACAGCCGCTCGCGGGCGCGCGTCATGCCCACGTAGGCGAGCCGCCGCTCCTCTTCCATCGGCTTCGGGTCCGGGTTGAAGCCGCCCTCCGCCTCAACCGCGCGGCCCGTCGGGAACAGCGATTCCTCCAGGCCTGCGATGAACACGACCTGGAACTCCAGCCCCTTCGCCGCGTGCAGCGTGATCAGCGACAGCATGTCCGCGTCCGACTGGTAGCTGTCCTGATCGGCGACGAGCGCGGTCTCCTCGAGCAGTCGATCGAGCGCGTCGTCAGCGGACAGGTCGTCGTAGCGCGTGGTGACCTCGCGCAGCTCGAGCAGGTTCGCCCAGCGCTCCTCGCCCTCCTCGGTGCCATCGGCGAGCATCGCCCGGTAGCCGGACCGCTCGAGCACGTCGTCCAGCAGCTCCGGCAGGGCCAGCACCCCGACACGCGACCGCAGGCGCCGGACCAGCGCCACGAAGTCGCCGATCGCGGTCCGTGCCCGCCCCGCGAGCTCGGCGATCTCGCCCTCCGCCGCTCGCTCGAGCCCGATCCAGTACGGGATTGCCTCGCGCGCCACGTACGCGCGCACGACCTCGATCGTCTTGTCGCCGATCGATCGGGCCGGCACGTTGATGACGCGCTCGAAGCTGACCGAGTCCGCGTCCGATCGCAGGATCCGCAGGTACGCGAGCGCGTCCTTCACCTCGCGCCGGCTGTAGAACCGCGTCCCGCCGACGACCTGGTAGCGGATGCCGTAGCGGAGGCATGCCTCCTCGATCGCCCTGGACTGAGCGTTCGTCCGGTACAGCACGGCGATATCTCGCAGCTTCACCGTCCCGCCGTCGTCCGCCCGGCGCGTCAGTGCCGAGCCGCGCGTGCCCGTGAGCTCCTCGACCCTCCGCGCGATCCACTCGGCTTCCTCTTCCTCGTTGTACGCCTCGAACCGGTCGATGAGCCGGCCGCGGTCGTTCTTCGTCCACAGCTTCTTGTCCGTTCGTGCCACGTTCTTTGACACGACGGAATGGGCGGCATCGAGGATCAGCTGCGTCGAGCGGTAGTTCTGCTCGAGCTTGATCACAGTGGCATCGGGCCAGTCGCGCTCGAAGTCGAGGATGTTGCGGATGTCCGCGCCGCGCCAGCCGTAGATCGACTGGTCGTCGTCACCGACGACCGCGAGGTTCCGGTGCTTGGTTGCCAGCGCCCGGATCCAGAGGTATTGCGGCCGGTTCGTGTCCTGGTACTCGTCGACGTGCAGGTAGCGCCACCGATCCTGGTAGCGGGCGAGCGTCTGGGGCGACTCGTCGAACAGGCGGACGGCCTCGAGCAGGAGGTCGTCGAAGTCGAGCGCGTTCGCCTTCCGGAGCGCGGCGGTGTACAGCCGGGCGAGCCGGGCGATCTGCACGGTGACGCCGGTCGCGAGGCGAAGTGGCGGGATCTCGCCGGGGTCGACCATGTCGTTCTTGGCCCGCGAGATCGAGCCGAGGATGGCTGCGGGTCGTGTCTCGCCCTTCGCGTCGAGGCCCTCCTCGCGGAGGATCTGCTTCATCAGCGACTGCTGGTCCTCGGTGTCGTAGATCACGAAGTTGCGGCCGAGCCCGATCTGCTCCCCGTCCTTCCGCAGCACCCGCGCGCAGATCGAGTGGAACGTGCCGGCCTGCACTTCCTTGCCGGGCTCGCCGACCAGCCGGATGATCCGTTCGCGCAGCTCAGCGGCGGCGCGGTTCGTGAACGTCACCGCGAGGATCTGCCACGGCTTCGCGTTCGCGACGCCGACGAGGTACGCGATGCGGTGCGCGAGCACGCGCGTCTTGCCGGAGCCGGCGCCCGCAAGGATCAGGACCGGCCCGTCCGTCGTGGTGACGGCGCGAGCCTGCTCCGGGTTCAGCCGGCCCAGGATCTCCTGGCGGCGCGAGTCGGCAACCTGGCGCTGGTATTCGTCCTGGCGGGCCTTCGCTGCCGGGTCCGGCCGCGCCTCGGGATCACGATCGTCCGCGGTCGGGGCGTCGGAGAGCCAGGAAGGCTCTTCCGGGAGTGCGGCAGCGGCCTCACCGGGAATGACCGGCTGGAGCTCGTCGAACCGCGTGCCCTCGGGTTCGTCGGCGGCGTCGTCGAACAGCCCGCGGCCGCCTCGTCGAGGTTTGGGATTCACCCCCGAATTCTAGTCGGCGTGACTTCGCCGCCGGTCGACACGCGAGATGCCGGCCGCCCATCGCGTGGTTGGTTCGGTGCACTTCGCAGCAGAAGCGTGCCGTCCACCCCCGGACCCTCGTACGTTCGTACTACTTCCCTGGTACGGGGCGCGGAGGAACATGCCACCTGTCCGATCACCCCGCTCGTCTCAGCGGGATCCAGAGGCCACTCTCGCCTCGAGCGTCCCCGGCTTCGAGACAACGCCGTCCGCGATGGACGGCTGAAGCGGCATCGGGATCGACAGGTCGGCCAATTCTGACCTGGTCCCGAGTCGAGACATGGAGGTCTCGGGAATGGAACGGACTCGGCGCGAACGGCGCCGCCAGGGGCTGGTGCTCCTCGTCGTCGGCACGCTCGCAATCGGCGGCCTCGCCGTGGGGTCATTCGCGCTGTTCAGCGACTCGGACGTCGTCGCGGACAACACGTTCGACACCGGCTCGATCGCCCTCTCGCTCGATCAGCAGGTCAACCTGCACTACGACGTCGTCGACATGATGCCGGGCGACATCGAGTACGCGGGCGTCCGCGTCACCAACAGCGGCACGAACGACCTGCGCTACGCGCTTTCGTTCGCGCCACACGATGACGGTGCGTCGCTGCTCGACACGCAGCTGAACCTGTGGGTCAACACCGACGAGGGCAGCGGTACCTGCACCGCTGCAGACTTCAATGGCGAAACGGACCTCTACGACGGCACATTCGTCGACGTTGACGGGTATCTCTTCGGCGCCGCGCCGGATCCGGGCGCCGACAACGGCGAGCGGGTGCTGTCGGCCACCGACAGCGAGTACCTGTGCTTCCGCGTCGAGCTGCCTCTCAGCTCAGGCAACCTGTACCAGGACCAGCAGCTCGACAACGTCGTGTTCACCTGGACGTCCGAGCAGGTCGAGAACAACTAGACGCATCCGTCAGGCCGTTCCGGAAGGTCGGCGGCCGCAGTGACCCCAACCTGGGCACAGCGGACGCCGGCCGGCCGGGGCGATCGACTGGATGGTCGTCGGCAAACCTTGGATTACCCATGCACGCCGCTCGGAAGCTCCTCGGAATCCTCCTCGCGCTGACCATCGGCTGCCTGCTGGTCGTGACAGTGGCGTGGACGGTCCTCCCGCTCACGGGCAGCCGACTCGTCGCGATCAGGACCGGATCGATGGCCCCGTCGGTCCCGCCGGGCTCGCTCGTCCTGGTGACGCCGCCGTCCGCGGATGAGCCGAAGCCGGGGCAGATCGTCACCTTCTCGCTCACAAGCGGCGCGATCGTGACGCACCGCGTCGTCGCCATCACGGGCACCGGTGACACGCGAACCATCGTCACCCGGGGCGACGCGAATGCAGCCAACGACGCATGGACCGTCGAGCCGCAATCGATCCAGGGGGTCGTCCGATGGTGGGCTCCAGCGCTCGGCCGACTCGCCCTGCTCTACCAGCGAATCGAGATCCGGATCGCGCTCATGGCGATCCTGCTGGCGCTCGTCGTCGTCCACCGGTTCTGGGTGGACATCGTTCCCACGCGACCGACGCCGCCCCCGGACGGGCGTGCGCGACCGCGCTCGGCTCCCGGAGGCAATCCATCATGAATGCCCGAACCACGGTTGCCCGGATCCTGCGGTGGACTGGCGCCGCTCTCGCGATCCTCACCGTCGGCGCGTGCGGCGCCGATCTGCTGGCACCCGCCACGAGCGCATATCCGATGGTGGTCCTGTCGGGATCGATGGCGCCCGAGATCCCTGCCGGGTCGCTGGTCGTCGTCGTCCCGATCGACCGCTCCTCGCTGTCGCCTGGCGACGTCGTCACCGTCCGGCTCGATTCCGGCGATCTGCTGACCCATCGCCTCGTCGCGATCACCGGCGCCGGGGACACGCGGCGCGTGCTGCTGAAAGGTGACGCCAGCACGGCCGGCGATCCGCTCGGATTCCCTGTCACGTCGATCATCGGGCGGGTTGCCGTCGCGGTGCCGGTCGTTGGCTACGGGTTCTGGGTCGTGCGCCAGCCGGCGGGCTTGCTCGGCGTGCTTGCGCTGATCGCACTGTTGCTCATCGCGGGACGAACCCTCGGCGCATCCCGACGCGACGCTCGCTGGACGGGGTACTCTCGCCGTGCTCGGCCGCGGGGACGCGTCGCGCCGGCCCTCATGCTTTCGATCCTGCTCGGCGTTTCCGGCCTCTCGGTGCTCGCCTCGCGTGCCGCCTTCAGCGGCGACCCGCGCTCGATCGGCGGCAATACGTTCAGCACCGGGAGCTTCATGACGTGGATGGGCCCGTGGAGCTCGAGCACCGCGTACACGACGAGCAACCTGGTCGAGTACGCAGGGAGCTCGTGGATCGCGATCCAACCGTCGACCAACGTGACGCCCGTTCAGGGAGCAGTCTGGAACCTCCTCGCCGCGAAGGGCGCCACCGGAGCGACCGGCGCGCCGGGCGCGCCCGGCGCGCCCGGCGCGGCAGGTCCCAGTGGCGCGGCAGGTCCTGCTGGTCCCGCCGGATCCGGGTACGCCGCCACGAGCACCACGTCCGTGTCCCTCGGAATCGGCGGGAGGTCGTTTACCACCCAGTCCGGGCTCGCCTACGGCCCCAACATCCGGGTGCGGATCGCGTACGACACGGCGAACTACCTCGAGGGCATCGTCAGCTCGTACAGCGGCACGACGCTGGTCGTCGGGGTTGACCGCGTCGTCGGGGCGGGAACCTATGCCTCCTGGACGATCGGCGTCGCGGGCGACGTCGGGGCGACCGGCGCGACCGGCGCGACGGGGCCGGCTGGTGCAACGGGCGACACCGGACCGGCCGGGCCGGCGGGTCCCACGGGCCCGATCGCCACGAATGACTCGCCGATGGGCGAGGTGTCGGCGGTGGCCAACACCACCGCGACCACCATCAACACCATGGCGACCTGGACGCGGGCCCGCGTTGCGACATCGAGCATGGGCATGATGACCGGCTTCGACCAGAGCGGCAGCACGACCAGCGTCACCCTTCGGTACACCGGCGCCTCGAGCGGCGACGCGCACATGGGCTGCACCATCTCGATCAAGAGCTCGGGCACGAACTCCATCGTGAAGGCAATCATCGTCAAGAACGCCACGTTCAATGCGAACGGGGAATACACCGGCGGAACCCTGCTGACGTCCGGCACCGTCCAGACGAAGCTCGGCGCGACGGGCGATATCACCTCGACCGCGATCCACGTGATGGCGTCGCTCGCCACGAACGACACCCTGACGTTGTTCGTTCAGAACGCCTCGGACACCAACAGCCTCACGGTGACCGAGGTGAACCTGTTCGCCTTGATCCCACGTGGCGTCACGGGCCCCTCCGGCGGCGCGGTCGCGATCCCGTACGCGTTCTCGACCTCCACCGGCGATGCGGATCCCGGGAACGGCACGCTGCGCATGAACAACGCCACGCCCGGCTCCGTGACGCAGCTCTACGTGGACACCCTCGATACGCGTGGGTCGGACGTCACGAGCCTGGTCGATTTCCTCGACGACGCCGGCGGAACGCCGTCCGGTTACGTCCGCGTGTTCAGCCTGGCGAACCCTGGCAAGTGGGCCGTCTTCTCGATGACCACGGTGACCAGCGCGTCCGGCTACCGCAAGATCGCGGTGGTTGCCGTCGCCTCGAGCGGGTCCTTCTCGGCATCAGAGGCACTCACGCTCACGTGGTCGCGCTGAGCGCGCCCCGGCGCCAGCGCTCGTCGCGCAGGAATCAACGAGCCCGGGCCGTTGCCGGCCCGGGCTCTCGAGTTGCGGGGTGAAGGAGTGGACTAGAAGTCCATGTCCCCGGGGCCGCCGTGGCCGTGGCCACCGCCGGCCGCCGCGGCTGCCTTCTCCGGGATGTCCGTGACGAGCGTCTCCGTCGTCAGGACCATCGCGGCGATCGAGGCGGCGTTCTGGAGGGCGGATCGCGTCACCTTGGCGGCGTCGACGATGCCCTTGGCGAACATGTCCCCGTACTCGCCGGCCAGGGCGTCGTAGCCCTCGCCGACCTTGAGCGTGCGGACCTTCGAGACGACGACCTCACCGGGCTGGCCGGCGTTGTCGGCGATCTGGCGGGCCGGGGCCTCGAGCGCCTTGCGCACGATGTCGACGCCGACCTGGGCGTCACCATCGAGCTTGAGCTTGTCGAGCGCCGGGATGGCCTGCAGGAGCGTGGTGCCGCCGCCGGCGACGATGCCCTCCTCAACCGCCGCACGGGTGGTCGAGAGCGCATCCTCGATGCGGTGCTTCTTCTCCTTGAGCTCGACCTCGGTCGCGGCGCCGACCTTGATGACGGCCACGCCACCGGCGAGCTTCGCGAGGCGCTCCTGGAGCTTCTCGCGGTCGTAGTCGGAGGTCGTGTCCTCGATCTGCGCCTTGATCTGGGTCATGCGGGCCTTGATGGCATCCGCGGAGCCCTCGCCATCGACGATCGTCGTGTCGTCCTTGGTGGCGACGACGCGGCGAGCCTTGCCGAAGTCCTCGGCGGTGACGGAGTCGATCTTGCGCCCGATCTCCTCCGAGATCACCGTGCCGCCCGTGAGCGTGGCGATGTCGCGGAGCATCTCCTTGCGGCGATCGCCGAAGCCCGGGGCCTTGACGGCGAGCACGGAGATCGTGCCCTTGAGCTTGTTCACGACGAGCGTCGCGAGCGCCTCACCGTCGACGTCCTCGGCGATGATGAGCACCGGGCGGCCCTGCTGGACGCCCTTTTCGAGCGCCGGGAGCATGTCCTGGATGCTCGAGATCTTCTTGTCCGTGATCAGGATGAGGGCGTTCTCGAGAACGGCCTCCATGCGGTCCGGGTTGGTCACGAAGTACGCGGAGATGTAGCCTCGGTCGAACTGCATGCCCTCGGTGTATTCCTTCTCGAGGCCGAGGCTCTGCCCTTCCTCGACGGTGATGACGCCGTCCTTGCCGACCTTGTCCATCACTTCGGCGATGATCTCGCCGACCTCCGGATCCGCCGCCGAGATGGCCGCGACGGCCGCGATCTGCTCGCGGTTGTCGACCGGGCGGGCGACGGACTTGATCTGCGTGACGACCGCCTCGACGGCCTTCTCGATGCCGCTCTTGATGACCATCGGGTTGGCCCCGGCGGTCACGACGCGCAGGCCCTCGGCGACGAGCGCCTGGCCGAGCACGACCGCGGTGGTGGTGCCGTCACCGGCGACGTCGTCCGTCTTGGTCGCGACCTCCTTGAGGAGCTGCGCGCCCATGTTCTCGAACGGATCCTCGAGCTCGATGTCGCGGGCGATCGTGACGCCGTCGTTGGTGATCGTCGGTGCGCCGAACTTCTTGTCCAGCACGACGTTGCGGCCCTTCGGGCCGATCGTGACTTTGACCGCGTCGGCGAGGCGGTCGATGCCCTTCTTCAGGGAACGGCGCGCCGTCTCATCGAAATACAGCTGCTTGGCCAAGGTGGTGCCTCCGGAAGGTGGTTCGGGGTTGGGTGATCTGGGTGGAGGTGCCGGCTACTCGCCGACCACCGCCAGGATGTCCTTCTGGCTGACGATGAGGAGCTCATCGTCGTCGAGCTTGAACTCGGTGCCGGCGTACTTGCCGTAGAGCACCTTCTGCCCGACCTTGACGTCCATCGCGACGCGCTTGCCCTCGCTGTCGAAGGCGCCGGGGCCGACCGCGAGGATCATGCCCTCCTGGGGCTTCTCCTTGGCGGTGTCGGGAAGGACGATGCCGCTCTTGGTCATCTCCTCGCGCGGCATCGGCTTCACGACGACGCGATCGCCGAGCGGCTGGAGCTTGGAAGTGCTGGCCAAGGTGTTCCTCCTGGGGCGGCCGTGGCCGCCGAACCTGCGTGGTGAGTGCGCCTGCTGCCGGGTTCCGGACCGCACCTCCGACATCGCCTGCCGGGCAGCGGACCACCGGGATCCGGGTCGTTTAGCACTCTCGGGGTGAGAGTGCTAGCAATACTAGGAGCGGCGCTCCCGGAGTGTCAACCGCGGCGCGTCAACCGCGCGTGAACATCGCGTCGATGCGGGCGATCGACGCGTCGATCTGGGCTTCCCTGATGCGGCCCTCGGTCACGAGCTGCTCGATCCGATCGATGACCTTGCCCGGCAGCTTCGGGTCGTACGTCTGCTGATTGGCGAACAGGAGCAGGTCGTTGCCCGCCTCGAGCGCGAGACCGATGGCGTCATCGAAGCCGAACGCGTCCGTGATCGCAGCCGCGCCCATGTCGTCGGTGACGACGGGGCCGTCGAAGCCGAGCTGGCCCCGGAGCAGGTCGGTGACCGTGGCCTTCGACAGCGACGCCGGCGCGTTCGGGTCGATCTGGCCGTTCACGACGTGGGCGGCCATCACGAGGTCGACGTTGCCCGGACCGATGAGCGCTCGATACGGATCGAGCTCCTTGTCGGTCCAGGTCTTCGTGACGTCCGCGACGCCGAAGTCCGTATTCGTTGACGCGCTGCCGAGGCCGGGGAAGTGCTTGAGGGCGGTGGCGACATGATGGTTCCTGTGCGCCAGGACCTCGATCTTCGCGTCGCGCGCGACCACGGCTGGATCCGCCGAGAAGGCGCGATGCAGCGCGCCGACCGCCGGGTTCGTCGGGTTGACGTTCAGGTCCACGACCGGCGCGAAGTTCATGTTGATCCCCGCGTCCTCGAGGGTCCCGGCGACGCCATCCGCCCACGTCGTGACCGCAGCGTCGCCCTGGTCCCCGATCGCCTCCTCGGACGCGACGGCCGGGTAGCCCCATTTCGGGGAGAGGCGAGTCACGACGCCGCCCTCCTGGTCGATGGCCACGATGAGCTCGCGGTCTTGCGCGAGCGACTTCAGCTCCTTCGCCAGCGTGCGCACCTGCGCCGGGCTCTTGACGTTCCGAGCGCCCCCGGTCGTCTGGTCGCGATCGAACAGGATCACGCCGCCGAGCCCGTGATCGGCGATCGCCGCCTTGATCCACGGCGCGTCGTCGACCGTCAGGCCACGGAATCCGACGATCAGCAGGCGGGCGATCCGCTGCCGGAGCGGCAGTGGCGTCGCTGCCGGCGTCGGTGCCGAGGTCGCGGTGGGAGCCGTGGAGACTGGATCCGTGGTCGCGCCGAAGCTCGGGCCGAGCGATGGTGTCGGCGGGGCGACGCTCGGGCTGGCACCGACGCTCGGCGACGGCATCGCGTTCGGTGCGCACGCGCTCAGGACGAGCCCGCCGGCCAGGCCGGCGATCCCGCGCAGGAACATTCGGCGCGAGAGGAGGTCGCCGGTGGTCATGGCTTCGGACGTGATCGGAAGGTCGCGTCGTAGGCAGCGACGAGATCCCCGTCCGCCCAAGGGCTCCCCGCGGCCGCGCGCTGTTCCGCTACCCACGCACATGTGATGCCGACGAAGCCCGGTTCGTTGCGGCCGTTCGGGGCGCCGGGCGGCGAGAGGAACGGGGAATCCGTCTCGACGAGCAGCCGATCCGCGGGCACGATCGGGACAACAGCCGCGGTCGACTCCTCGCCCTTCCGGAACGCCAGCCCCGAGATCGAGATCGCGAGGCCGAGGTCCAGCACGCGCCGCGCATAGTCGACCGAGCCCGAGAACGAATGGATCAGCGCCGGTGGCCGCGTTGGTCCAAAGGCCGAGGCAGCCGCCTGCGCCCCAAATCCGGCCCGCTCCAGCTCGTCGACGATGGCGTCCTGGGCGTCCGATCGCCCGTTCGCGGATCGGACGTGGAGGATCGCGGGCTTGCCCGTCTCGAGCGCCAGCGCGAGGTTGCGCCGAAGGTTGTCGAGCTGGTCCGGGATCGGCGAGAAGACGCGATCGTAGTCGAGGCCCGTCTCGCCGATCGCGAGGACGCGGTCGTCGAGGGCGAGGTGCGCGATCCGCGCCCACTGCGCGGCGTCGACCTTCGCCGCGTCGTGCGGGTGGACGCCGACCGCGCCATCGAGCGAGGGGTGCTCCGCGACGAGCTCCATTGCGCGCTCGCACGACGTCGGGTTCCAGCCTGGAACCAGGACCCGCTCGAGGCCGGCCTCGCGCGCGCGCTCCAGCACGGCCGGCTCGTCACCGGTGAAGCGCTCCGCATTGAGGTGGCAGTGGCTGTCGATCAGCCTCACGCGCCGTACCCCGCGATCAGGAGGACGCCGAGGCCGATCAGGACCACCGCGAGGACGCGGCGGAACACCGGATCCGGGAGTCGTCGCAGGACCGGCGCACCGAACAGGGTTCCAAGCATCGCGCCGGCGCTGAGGATGACGATCCAGCGGAAGTTCGCGCCGATGTCCTGGCCGTCCGTTGCGAGGTAGATCGGCACGCGAGCACCGTCGACGAGCATCGCGGTGGCTGTCGCGGTCGCGACCAGCGCGCGCGGCGACAGCCCGGCGCGCAGCAGGGCCGCGGACCGGATCCCACCCTGGTTGCCGACGAGCCCGCCGAACACGCCGGCGGCAAGACCGGCGATGGTCGACGCCGCGCCTTCGAGCACGAGCTTCCTGTTCAGGCCGGTCAGCTCCAGGGCGCCAGCGACCACGAGCAGCGCGCCGAGCACGACGGAGAGCGCGGGGCTGGCGAGGAACCCGTGCAGCGCCGCGCCAAGCAGTCCGCCGACGGCGCTCGCCAGCCCGAAGCCTCGCAGGACGCGGACGTCGATCGCGTCGCGGAGCTTCCACAGCCGCGTTGCGGTTGCCAGCGCATGCGGCACCGATACGACCGCCACGGCCGCACGGACGCCGATGACGCCGCCCAGCGCGGGCGTGAGCAGGCTGCCGATCCCGAATCCCGCGACCGCCGCGACGGCGCCCGCCACGAGGGCGAGCAGCAGCATCCCGATCTCGACCTGGGTCACCGCGGCATCGTCGCACGCGGCGGCCCGGACCGCCGGGGCCCTACCGCAGGGGCTCAGCCCTCGGCGCGGGACCGGTAGAGGCCGAGCTCGTTGCCCTCGGTGTCCTTGATCGCGGCATACCAGCCGACGCCGATGTCGGTCTTGGGCGTCACGAGCGTCCCGCCGTTCGCGAGCGCCGTTGCGACCGCATTGTCGACCGAGTCGACCGCGATGTAGTTGCGCACGCCACCGGGTGCGTTCGTGCCGCGGATGCCGATGCCACCACCGAGGTCGCCCGGGCCTGCGTCGTACAGGAAGTAGTCGTCCATGCCCGGCATGGCCTCGAACGTCCAGCCGAACACCTTCGAGTAGAAGGCCTTGGCGCGTTCGAGGTCGTCGGCCGGGAACTCGATGTGGCTGAACTCGCCGTGCTTCGACATGCCAAACTCCTTCTTCGGGCGGGCGATCCCCCGCCTGCCCTATCGACGATCAGCCTGGGGCCGAATCGACAACCTCGGATTCCAGCCGCGGGAACAGCGGCGCCGGCGTGCCGAGGTTCGGCAGCCCGGCTCCCCCGCCCCACGTGAGCGCATCGAGAATCGCAGGCCCGCCATTCCCGTCGTCTTCGTACTCGTAGGCATGGCCGAGCTGCTCGAGGGCCCGCGGTGCGATCGAGGGCAGGTACGGCGCTGCCGCGAGGGCAACGAGCCGGGCCGCCTCGACGAGGTCGCCGAGCACGCCCGCCAGGCGCGCCTCCGCACCCGCTTCGCCGTTCTTGACCGCCTTTGCGATCGCCCACGGCTGCTCCGCCTCGACGAACTTGTTCGCCGCGCCCACGAAGTCCCACAGCTTCGCGAGCGCCTCGTGGAGCAGCAGCCCCTCGAGCGGGGCGACGTAGGCGGGAAGCGTCTCGGCCCAGGCGGCGGCAAGCGAGGACACGGCGGCCGCGCGAGGTGCGGGCCGAGGCCCGCCGAGGTAGCGCGACGCCATCGTCACAGTGCGGTTCACGAGATTCCCGAAATCGTTCGCGAGGTCCGCGTTGTAGCGCCGCACGAACGAGTCCCAGGACACCTCGGAATCCTTGTCGAAGGCGACCTCGCGGAGGGTGACGTAGCGCGCGCCATCGGCCCCGAATGCGGCCACCACGTCCGACGGATCGAGCATGTTCCCGCGACTCTTGCTCATCCGGTCCCCGCCGGCGGCGAGGAGCCAGCCATGAACCCAGACCTTCCGCGGCAGCTCGATGCCGGCGCTCATGAGCATCGCCGGCCAGATCACGGTGTGGAACCGGTTGATGTCCTTGCCGATCACGTGCAGGTCCGCGGGCCAATAGCGCGCGAAGGACGCCGGGTCGTCCGGGAAGCCCGCGCCGGTGATGTAGTTGATGAGCGCGTCGAACCAGACGTAGATCACGCCCGCCTCGGGATCCCAGGAGCCGTCTTCGCGCTGCGAGGTCTCGCCGTTCTCCGCGATCGGGAACGGGATTCCCCAGTGGAATGTCTCGCGGCTGATCGAGATGTCCTCGAGTCCGGCGCGGATGAACGCGAGCATCTCGTTCTTGCGGTACTCCGGCTGGACCCAATCCGGGTGCGCCTCGAAGTGCGCGAGCAGCCGGTCCCCGTACGCCGAGAGCCGGAAGAACCAGTTCTTCTCCGTGAGCCACTGGAGCGTGATGGTGGGGTGGTTCGGGCAGCGCATCCCGTCGGGCGTCTCGTGCACGTCCGAGGGCGCCTTGAAGCCCTCGTTCGGGCAGTACCAGCCCTCGTAGGTGCCGAGGTAGATGTCGCCGTTCGCGTGCGCGCGCCGAACGACCTCCTGGGCCGCCCGGTAGTGGTCGGGGTCGGTCGTGCTGATGAACCGGTCGGGGCTGATGAGGAGGGCGTCCTCGGCCGCTTTGAACAGCTCGACCTTCTCATCGACGAACTAGCGCGGGGTCTTGCCCTGCGTCTCGGCGGACATCGCGATGTTCACGGAGTGCTCGTCGGTGCCCGT
>DATFHO010000103.1:0-5113 GCA_035248345.1 Candidatus Limnocylindrales bacterium | reverse complement strand
GTGGGGGCGCACGGGTCTTCTGGCGGACCTTGAGGTCGTCCGCGCGCTGCAGCCGGCCCTCGAAGCGGGCGGGTACCGCGTCACCGTCGCCGTCCATGACGGCACCACGATCACCGCCGTCTGGCCCGGGCTGCACGATCGATCGCTCGGCGTCGCGCTCGATATTGGCTCGACGACGATCGCCGGCCACCTCGCTGACCTGTCGACCGGCGAGGTGCTTGCCTCCGACGGCGTGATGAACCCGCAGATCCGGTTCGGGGAGGATCTCATGAGCCGCGTGTCATACGCGATGCTCCACGAAGGCGGCGCCGCTTCGATGACGCAGGCGGTGCGCGAGGCGGTCGCGTCGCTGGTCACCGGGCTGGCGTCGCGCGCCGAGGTGCCGCTCGAGGACATCCTCGAGATCACGATCGTCGGCAACCCGATCATGCATCACCTGTTCCTCGGCATCGATCCGACGCCGCTCGGCTCGGCGCCCTTCGCCCTTGCCACCGACGGGGCCGTCCGGGTGCGGGCCGCCGACGTGGACGTGCCGGGGCACCCGGGCGCGCGGCTCTACCTGCTGCCGTGCATCGCGGGCCATGTCGGTGCGGACGCGGCCGGCGTCATCCTCTCCGAGACGCCGTACCTCGCCGACGAGGTCACGCTCATCGTCGATGTCGGGACGAACGCGGAGATCGTGCTGGGCTCGCGCGACCGGCTCCTCGCCGCGTCGTCACCGACGGGGCCTGCCTTCGAAGGCGCGCAGATCTCCAGTGGTCAGCGGGCTGCGCCGGGCGCCATCGAACGGGTGCGGATCGATCGCGACACGCTGGAGCCTCGGTTCCGGGTGATCGGATCGGCGCGATGGTCGAACGAGGTCGGGTTCGAGGCGTCCACGCGCCGGACCGGCGTCACGGGCATCTGCGGCTCGGGCATCGTCGAGGTGCTCGCTGAGCTCTTCCTCGCCGGCGTGATCACCGCCGACGGCACGATCGACGGCTCGCTTGCTGCTCGGTCGCCGCGTATCGTGCCGGACGGTCGAACCTTCTCGTACGTCCTGAGCGAGGGCGGGCCCGGTGCGCCACTCGCGGCATCGGAGGGCGAGCCGGGCGAGGTTGGGCCGGCGTCGCCGCGGATCGTCATCACGCAGAACGACGTTCGCGCGATCCAGCTCGCGAAGGCCGCGCTCTACGCCGGCGCGCGGCTGCTGATGGACCACCTCGGCGTGGAGACCGTGGACCGCGTGGAGCTTGCGGGAGCGTTCGGGTCGCAGATCGATCCGCTGCATGCGCTGATCCTCGGCCTGGTGCCGGATGCGCCGCTCGATCGAGTGACGGCTGCGGGGAATGCCGCGGGGACCGGCGCGCTCATCGCGCTGCTGTCGGCGGAGGCGCGCCACGAGATCGAGCGCGTGGTTCGGACCGTCGAGAAGATCGAGACGGCGGTCGAACCGCGTTTCCAGGCCCACTTCGTCGACGCGATGGCCTTTCCGCACGCGACGGCACCGTCGACGCACCTTGCGACGGTGGTCGAGCTCCCGGCGCGTCCCGTAGCCGGCGATGCCGAGCCTCGCCGCTCGTCGTCCCGACCGGCAAATCGCCGCCGGAGCGCCGCGTGACGTCCGTGCTCGTTTCGCCGGCCGGATTTCCGTCACCTACACATGGGCAGGTTGCTATGTCGCGAAGCCGCCCGGAATCGATTCTGGCCGCGCAAGGCGTACGTTCACGGATCGGGCGCTTGGCGGCCGATGCACCATGTTCGGGCTTCTGCCAAGGCCTCGCGTGACATACCAACCTGCAGGCTTGTATCTGGCAGAAATCGGAGGCTTTCAATGACCGACGGCGCCACGGAACCACGCAGCCGCGGCGGGGCCGATGACGGCGGTCGAGGGCGCCCCGGAGGCGGAAGGGCCGCTCGTCACGCGGCCCGGATCGCCGCTGCCCACGCGGCCGGTGCGCCGTTCCTGACGCGCAACCTGGAGCCCTTCGAGGTCCTCAACGAGGAGGGTCTCTCGCTCATCGAGCACAACGCCGACACGATCCTCGAAGAGGTCGGCATCGTGTTCCGCGGCGATCCGGAGTCGCTCGAAACGCTTCGCAACGCCGGCGCGGACGTCCAGGGTGAGCTCGTCAAGTTCCCACGGGGCATGTGCCGCCAGATCGTGCAGGCATCCGCACCGCGCACGTTCACGCAGCACGCCCGCAACGATGCCCGCACCGTCCAGCTCGGCGATCCCTACACGGTGCTCGCGCCCAACTACGGGAGCCCGTTCGTCCGCGACCTCGACAACGGCCGCCGCTACGGGACCCTCGAGGACTTCCGGAACTTCGTGAAGCTCACGTACATGACCCCGCACCTGCACCACTCGGGCGGGACCGTGTGCGAGCCGGTCGACGTGCCGGTCAACAAGCGCCACCTCGACATGGTCTATTCGCACATCAAGTACTCGGACAAGCCGTTCATGGGCTCGGTCACGCATCCCTCGCGGGCGGAGGACACCGTCGCGCTCGCCCGGATCGCGTTCTCGGACCGTGGCGCGAAGTACCTCGACGACCACACGGTCTGCCTCAGCCTCATCAACGCGAACTCGCCGCTCGTGTGGGACGCGACGATGCTCGGCGTGGCGCGGGTCTACGCGCAGGCCAACCAGGCGACACTGATCACGCCGTTCATCCTCGCCGGCGCGATGTCGCCGGTCACGGTCGCGGGCACCGCTGCGCAGACGCTCGCCGAGGCGCTCGCGGGCATGGCATTCGTCCAGCTCGTGCGGCCGGGTGCGCCCGTCATCCTGGGATCGTTCGCCTCGTCCATTTCCATGCAGTCCGGCGCGCCCACCTTCGGGACGCCGGAGCCGGCACTGGTCCTCTACGTCATGGCCGCGCTGGCGCGGCGCCTCGGCGTGCCGTTCCGGAGCGGCGGCAACCTGTGCGCCTCGAAGGTCGCGGACGCGCAGGCGGCGTACGAGTCGGCGCAGACCTTCATCCCGACCATCCTCGCCGGCACGAACTTCGTGCTCCATGCCGCCGGCTGGCTGGAGGGCGGCCTCTCGATCGGGTACGAGAAGTTCATCCTCGATCTCGATCAGTGCGGCATGGCCGGCGTGTTCGTGAAGGGCGTGGACCTGTCCGAGAACGGCCAGGCGCTCGATGCGATCCGCGAGAACGGGCCCGGGATGCACTTCCTCGGCAACTCGCACACCCTCGCCAACTTCGAGACCGCGTTCTACCGCTCCGAGACCGCCGACAACAACTCCTTCGAGCAGTGGCTCGAGGACGGTGGCAAGGACGCCGCAGTGCGCGCCAACGCGATCTGGAAGCGGATGCTCGCGGAGTACGAGGCGCCGCCGATCGACCCCGGGATCGACGAAGCGCTCGTTGACTACATCGCGCGCCGCAAGGCCGCCTTCCCCGACTCCGACGTCTAGGCGGCCCGGTCCAATGCCCGCCGCTGTTGCGTCCCAGTCCTCGATTCCGTGCCGTTGGGTCGATTCATTGCGGCTCGCGCCACACATCGAACCGATTTGGGGCCTCGCGACCGCCTTTTCGCACGATTCGTTGCGCGGCACGCCACGAACTGACGAATCGGCACGGAAGTGAGGACTGCCACGCCACACGCGCCGGCCACCGACTTGGAACGCGTCCTCGCGGATCCGACGTTCGAGCTGATCCCGCTCAAGAACGTCCGCGAGCAGGCGGCCGCGCTGCCCCGCGGCGCGACGGTATCGGTGACGGCGTCGCCGGCGAAGGGCATCGAGGCGACCGTCGAGCTGGCAATCGAGCTGGAGGCAGCCGGCCTTAGCGCTATCCCGCACCTGTCCGCGCGGATGATCCGCAACAGGGCGCACCTCTCGGAGCTCCTCGCACGGATGCGCGACGCGGGCATCGATCGCGCGTTCGTCGTCGGCGGCGACGCGGAGGAGCCGGGCGAGTTCCCCGACGGGCTCAGCCTCCTTCGAGCAATGGCGGATCTCGGCAAGCTGCCCAGTGAGCTCGGCTGCCCGTGCTACCCGCAGGGCCATCCCGACATCCCGACGCCCTCGCTCGAGCAGGCGCTCCGCGACAAGTCCGTGTTCGTCCAGTACATGACGACCCAGCTCTGCTTCGACCCGAAGGCGATCGCGCGCTTCATCAGCGAACGCCGCGGCGAGGGCAACACGCTCGGCGTGAAGCTCGGCATCCCCGGCGTCGCCGAGATCCCGAAGCTGATGTCGATCAGCGCGCGGATCGGCGTGAAGGACGCGAGCAAGTTCGTGACGAAGAACATCCGGTTCGTCGGCGAGCTCCTGAAATCCGGCGGCGTCTACAAGCCGAACGCGCTCATGAAGGGCCTCGCGCCGGTCATCGCGGATCCGAACGCGCAGGTCGTGGGCCTGCACGTCTACACGTTCAACAACGTGCCGGCGACGGAGTCCTGGCGCCAGGAGATGCTCGCCGCAGCGACGCGCTAGCGGCCCCGCACCCGAAGTCCCGGTTCGTTGCCGCGGTGCACTGACCCGACTGCCCGCGCCGCGCTAGACGGATTGCCCACTTTTCCGACACTGTACGTACGCGGATACTCGGCACGAAATCGAGGGAAGGCGGCAGGAAGGGAGCCAACGGTGCGAGACGAGCGAACGAGGTTGGAACGGATGTCATTCGAGCGGACGAAGCTGATGCGACGGACGCGACGGATGCTCGCGGTCCTCGTGGCCGTCGGCGGCCTGATGATGCTGTCGCTCGGCACCGCGATGGCCCACACGAATATCTCCAACGCGGGCAAGCATCTCGGTTGGGCGGCCCACGACTGGAGCTCGAAGCTCGCGCTCGTCGAGGCGAATGACGCCGACGAGGACGAGGGCGACGAGGCGGGCGACGAGGCGGGCGACGAGGACACCGCCGGCGACACCGGCACCGACGAGGACCTGGGCGACCAGGGCGACTCGGCCGGCCAGGGTGACCAGGGCGGCAACGATCAGGTCGACGAGAACAATGACGACCAGGGCGAGAACGAAGACGCCAACGACGACAACGACTCGGACGAGACGGACGAGAACGACGGCGACGGCAACGACAACGAAGACGCCAACGACGACGACAACGGCGGGGACCACGAGGGCTCCGACGAAGGCGGCGATGGCGAGCACGATGGCGAC
>DATFHO010000102.1:0-3727 GCA_035248345.1 Candidatus Limnocylindrales bacterium | reverse complement strand
CGAGATCCACGGCCGGTGCCACCACCCGATCACCGCGGGCACCGGCACGGGCGACTTCGCCGGCATCACCGGCGAGGTCAGCTTCAAGGACGTGCTCGACGGGCCGGACGCCCCGAACTACCCGTACTGGGGCAACGTCCGGATCGCCGGCCAGACGATCGCCGTCGGCGCGGCGCCCGTGAAGACGACATCGACCGCATCGGCAACGGCCGCCTTCTCCTGCTGATCCGATCCCACGGCCGGCAGTCGACCTCGGTCGGCTGCCGGCAATCGGTGCAGGCCACCGCAAGGAGCGCGAAATGGACACCGACCGGAGCACGGGAACCCGTCTCCTCCACGTCATCTGCACACCGCGCGGGCTCGCCTCGAACACGGGCCGCGTCAGCAGCTGCCTGCTCGAGGCGATGCGCCAGGAGGACGACGAGCTCGACGTTCGAACGCTCGACCTCTTCCGCGCTGATCTCCCGTCCGTTGCGGGCCGCAACATCGAGACGAAGTACCGGCTGATGACCGGGCAGGAGCCCGACGAGGATGCGCGCGAGTCCTGGCACGAGATCGAGCAGACGATCGACCAGTTCCTTGCCGCCGACGTCTACCTGCTCACGGTGCCGATGTGGAACCTCGGCATCCCGTACGTGCTCAAGTACTACATCGACGCGATCGTCCAGCCGGGCTACCTGTTCCGATACGACGAGACCGGGCAGGTCGAGCCGCTGGTCCACGGCAAGAAGATGATCGTGGTCATGTCGTCGGGCGGCGACTACGCGCCGGACTACATGCGCCCGTTCGACTTCGTCGAGCCGTATCTCCGGGCGATCTTCGGCTTCGTCGGGATCACGGACATCACGTTCCTTCGTGCAGGCGGCATGGACGTCTCGCCGGACATGAAGAAGGCCGGCCAGAAGTCGGCCATCGCCGAGGCCAACCACCTCGCGCGCGGCGGCGCCTGGCGCCCCGAGCGACTGCGCGACGCGGGTGCACCGCCCGCATTGGTCGCCTGACGAGAGAGAGAAGAAGGAAGGCCTGACATGCGCAGTCGTTCGGCAACATTGTTCGCCGCGGGAGTGCTCCTGGGGGCATCGGTGGGGATCGTCTCCGCCGCCATCCCGAGCGCCACCGGCACGATCAGCATCTGCTACGACACCGGTGGCAACGTGAAGCTCATCGACCCCGCGGTCACGCGGGTGTGCCCGAAGGGCTACACGGGGCCGATCAGCTGGAGCCAATCGGGCCAGCAGGGACCTGCCGGACCCGCTGGCGCAGCTGGTGCAACGGGTGCGACCGGCGCCCAGGGTCCAGCCGGTCCATCCGGTGCGCCAGGCGCGTCCGGCGCCCCGGGTGCGCAGGGACCGGCCGGCCCGCAAGGTCCCAGCGGACCGCAGGGTCCGGCCGGACCAGCGGGTCGCGACGGAACGGCGTCCTTCGCATCGCTCGATGGCGCCGACTGCGACTTCCCGGGCGGTGACGCCGGCGCGATCGGCATCACGGTCGCGGGCGACGGGTCGATCTCGTTCACCTGTTACACGCCCGACTCGTGGTGCTTGGCCAACATCCCCGAGACTGTCGCGAACGGGGACGTCGAATGCGACGGTGTCACCCGCAGCCTCACGCTGACCTGCACGACGAGTCCGGCCTACTGGTTCGACATTGACGGCCGCATATCGAATGGTTGCGAGGGAAGCTACGGCGACGCCTTCGCCGAGCTCTTCTTCGGCGAACCTCGAGACTTCGACGTCGCACACTGCGATGGCTCAATCGTCGTTGCGTGTCCGGACGGCGTGCCGCAGGTGGGCACGGCCATCCAGCTTGCGCCTGCGGATGTGAAAGTCCGATACGACGGGAATGGCTGGCGGATCACCGCGGACGTCGTCGTGACGACATCGGAGCCGTTCACAATCGACGATCAAGGGGTCGTCTGCGACGTGGGAATTGACACGCGTGCCGACGGTGACCCGATTCTCACCCTGAACTTCGACATGTCCTTCCGCACCGATGAGAGGACGGGCGCATCCATTCCGTACGCGGAGTTCCGGGACTTCAGCGGACGCACCGCAGACGACGTCGTGCTCGGCGATTCACTGAGCTGCGTACTGATCCAGAACCAACTCGAGATCTTCTACGCGATCGTCGTCCCAGCCGTCGAGGGCGCGCTCCAAACCGAGGCGTGCCTTGCCCCGCCGCCCGACCTCATCGTGCGCTGCCATCCGTAGCGCGCGAGTATCGGCACCCGAGCCCTCGGTTACGCCGGGGGCTCTTCGATTCCAATCCCCGGTCAGTCGTCCATCGAGCGGACGTCGCCGACGCGGCCCTCGACGCCGGGGAAGGCAAGCGTGCCGGCCGCGACCCACCACTCGAAGAGGTCGTAGCTGAGGCGGCCGGCCTGGACCAGCGGGTCGGCGTCGTTGAGGCTGGCGGCCTCTTCGATGGACGTCGTGAAGATGGACATGCCGCGCAGGGAGATGTCGGTCTGTCGGTCGAGCGGTCCGTTCACGACGAGCTTGCCCTGGCGCTTCAGCGCCGCCCGATGCTCGAGGTGGGCCGATTGCAGCCTGTCCAGCTCGTCTTCGGGAAGCTGGGGCGCGTTCGGCGGCCGGCGCAGCAGGCACATGACGTAGACATCGAACGCGTCCGGGATGTTGGGGTCACGCGCCATGCCGCGAGGGTAGCCCTGGACGACACGGACCAATTCGGAACCTTTGGCCAACCCCGGTCCCACATGATTGGCAGCGCGGCAGGTCGTCGCGCGTCGATGCGAGAGGGGACCGAGTGCGGGAGCTCGTGGTTCGGGCGAGGGAGGGCGACAGGGATGCCTTCTCCCAGCTCGCGGCGCAATCGATCGGGCGGCTGACGGCGATCGCCCGCCTGATCCTGCGCGACGAGTACGGCGCCCAGGATGCAGTCCAGGAGACCCTGGTCGAAGCGTGGCGGTCGCTGCCGAGCCTTCGTGATCCGGATCGCTTCGACGCGTGGACGCGGCGATTGCTCGTCAGGGCCTGCTCCCGCGGGCGCGAGCGCGCGCGACGCGTGCGCGCAGCGGAGATCCAGCTCACGCCCGCGGCTGAGCCGGCAATCCCGGGCGGGGAGGCAAGGCTCGCCCTCCGTGACCAGCTCGACCGCGGCCTCGCGCGGCTCCCCCAGGAGCAGCGGGCCGTCGTGGTCCTCGTCTACTACCTCGACCTGCCGCTCGCGGATGCCGCGGAAGCGCTGGGCATCCCGCTCGGCACGACGAAGTCTCGACTCAACCGCGCGACCAGCGCGCTCCGTGCGGCGCTCGACGCCGACAACCGGGATTCCGCCCGGAATCAAGAGGTGCTCGTGTGATGACCGATCGATTTGACGCCCAGCTCCGCGAGCACCTGCTCGCGACCGCCGACACGAAGCCGGCGGACGGCCAGCTCGGCCGCGTCATGCAGGCCCTGGGCGGCGCACCGCAGCGGAACAAGGTCATCGGGCGCCTCGGCTGGGCGGGCGGTGGCGGCACGGGGCCTGGTCGGTCGATGCGGTACGGGCTCGTTGCCGTCATCCTCTGTGGCGCTGCCCTTGGCGCGCTCGCCCTGTCCGGCGGCTCCAACCCGACGCCGACCCAGGGTCCCGTGGCGCAGGCGAGCGATACACCCGTGCCCGCGACGACCCTGCCAACCGCCGAGGAGACACCGGTTCCGGCCGCGTCCGTGCTGAACCCCACCGACAACCCGAGCTCGACATGCATCGGCTTCAACACGCCGAC
>DATFHO010000101.1:0-171884 GCA_035248345.1 Candidatus Limnocylindrales bacterium | reverse complement strand
CGGACGTCGGCGTGACCGTCGGAGCTGCCGTCGGCGTGTCGGTCGCCTTCGGTGGGGCGGAGCAGAAGAGCCGCGGCAGCTTCGTCTTCGTCGGGTCGTTCGACGGATCCGGGATCGTCTCGAGCCCGGTCGGGAGCGTGCCCGCCGGCGGGAATGCCCGAGCCGCCAAGTCCGAGATGAGGTTCATCCGCGGGATCAGCACGGAGCCGCGCGGGTCGTTCTGCGCGCCATGGACGAGCGGGTACTGGATCACCGCACGGTAGATGTGGTCGCGGGTGATCCCCACGGCATCCGGCAGGTACGTCCCGATCGTCGAAGGATCAAGGCTCGTCTCGAGCAGCTCGCCCATGGACTCGATGAGTGCCGCGGGGTCGTTCAGGAACCCGCCCTTCACGAGCCGATCGCGCGCCGCGACCACGATCTCGCCCTGGCGGGCGGCGCGCGTGAAGTCGCTCTCGCCGGCGGAGTGGCGGATTCGCGCATACGCCAGCGCCGTGATGCCGTTCATGTGGTAGTTGCCGGGCGTGATCGCGAACCCGTTGGGATAGCCGTACTCACGATACCGGTAGTCGCACAGCGCGTCACGAACGGTGACGTCGACGCCGCCGATCGCATCGATGACCTTCACGAACCCGGGCAGGTTCACCTGCGCCCAGCCGTCGATGTGGACGTTCAGCAACAGCCCCAGGGATGACGCAAGGACGGCCTCGCCCGAAGCGGCACCCGGGAACTTCTGTGGGAACCGGTTCACGTACGCCATGAGCTCGTTGATCTTCGGGTGGAACGTGCGACCGTCCGGGAGCGGGGCATCGACGAGGTCGCGGGGCACGGACACCATCGACACCGTGTGCAGCACCGGGTCGAGCGACGCGACGATCATCGTGTCCGTCAGCGCGTGGCTGCGGTCCGGGCCCGAGTCAGCGCCGATCAGCAGGACGGTGAACCGGCCGAGTGCCGGCGGCGCCGTGACGATCGGCCCGGCGGTGGCTGGCGGCAGCGTGCCGAAATCGATGTCGTGGTCATCGCTGCTCATGCCCGCCGGGTTCCACGCGCCATCGCTGGGAGCAAAGACGGTCTGCGCGGCCTCTCGTGCGACCTCGGTGAGGTAGCCGGCGAACACGCTGGGCACGAGCACAAAGACGAGTGCGATCGCCGTGAGGGCGGAGCCGGCGCCAGCGGCCGCTCCCTGGCCGCGCCGAAACGCATCGCCGACGGCGAGGAGTCGCCAGACGAGGATGAGGACCTGGACCGACAGCAGCAGCCCGATCACATTCGGATCGAGGAAGAGCGCGAGCAGCGCGATCTTGTCGCGGGTCGCGAGGGCGACGACGACGATGCCGAGCAGGATCAGCGGCGGTGCCGCGAGCAGCCAGCCGGCGCGGCGTGCGCCGAGCACGAGCTGGCCGAGGCCCGGCCACAGCGAGGAGAGCAGCGCGGCGACGTGCCGGTTGGAGTGAAGCGGGCGGTGAATCGCGGATCCCTCGCTGCTCGTGCCGTCGGTCGGCGACCTGATCGATCGGGGCGAGTGGGCAGGATCTCGCTCTGTCGGTGCGGATTGTAGTGGCGGGTCGGTGCGTCCGCGCACCTGCCCGATGGTCCTGCCGAGATCGGCGACCGCGCCATGTGACGGCGCGCTAGACCGTGGCCGCCTCTTCCTCGCCGGCCCACTCGGAGCCGTTGCCCCCGGCCTCGCCGGCGGCGAGATCCACGTCCGCGAGGCGGCGCCAGCGGGTGGCGAACAGCCACGCGAGCAGGTACAGCGCCGCGACGATGACCAGCAGCGCGCGGTAGCCGGTGAGGAGCGCGACATACTCCAGCGCCCCGCCGGCCATCGCGCCGAGCAGGTTGGAGGCGAAGGCCATATCCGCCGTCCGCGTGTCACGGAACGAGTAGGTGAACACGAGGTTCGCAAGGAACACCGGCGCGAATGCCACGAGCCCGGCGAGCAGGTAGCGCAGCCACGGCGGGTCGATCAGCAGGGATTCCGGCGGCAGCACGAACGCGATCGCCAACGCCACGAACAGCAGCCCGTACAGCACGCCGGCGCGACGAATCTGGAGCTTGGCGTTCACGAAGATGGCCGCCAGCACGGAGGCGAGGATCGCGAAGAACGCCAGCGCGTTGACGAGCCACGTCGAGCCGAAGAGCAGCGAGAAGGAAACCAGCGACCGCGTCTCGAGCAGCAGGAACGCCGAACCGAGCACGAAGAAGTGCGGCGAGAACCGGCGGATCTGCGTCCCGCCAACGCGCGCGGCGCCGAGGATCCCGAACAGGGCGATGATGATCGCGAACCCGATCGCGGCGAGGTAGTGGCCGGCGATAAATGGCGTGCGCAGGTAGAGGAACGGCCAGTCGTCCGTCGCCGGCTTCGGCGTCGGATCGCCGACCTGCGGAACCTTGTCGACCGCGTCGCCGGGCGGAGGCGCGCCGTTGAGCGAGTCGATCAGCGGGCCGGCCGCGAAGATCGCCTTGTGCGCCTCCCAGGCGCGCATGATCGGCGGCGAGTCGAAGGTCGAAGCGAGCATCGAGTCGATCTTCGAGATCAGCCACTCGTCGCGGTAGTAGTTGTAGAGCACGAACACCCCGTTGGGTGACAGGTGGTCCTTGACCGACTGGAACGCCTGCTCGGTGAACAGGAACGACTCGAGCCGGATGTTCGCCGTGGAGCTGACGAGCGTCAGCGAGTCCGGCAGGGCGAAGATGATCAGGTCGTACTTCTTGTCGGTCGAGCGCAGGAAGGCGCGGCCGTCGTTCTCGTAGCGCGAGACGCGCGGATCCTGGTACGGGTGATCCGGGTGGAAGTCGATGCCGAGCTTCTGGATCTGCCGGTCGATCTCGACCGCATCGACGTGATCGGCGCCGTGCGCGAGCGTGATCGCAACGTCCGTGCCGGAGCCCGCGCCGACGATCAGCGCCTGCGGGAACTTCCGATCCGGGAACCACTTGTAGAGCTGGTCGTAGAACTGTTCCTTCGGCGCGTTGAGCGGGTGCAGCGCCTGGTGCGGGATGCCGTTCACGTTCACGTACAGCTCGCCGTTGGAGACCCGGTACGTGTTGATCCGGTAGTAGGACGACCACTGCTCGCCAGGGCTCAGGTCGCTGTACGCGAGGAACAGCACGGCGGCGAGCGCCGCAGCCGCGGGAACACGCAGCAGCGTTCCGTCGTTGCTGCCGATGATCAGGAGCGTCACGAGGATCGCGACGACGGCGAACCACACGACCGGGTTCGTGTCGAGCGCGGAGAGGATCGCGAACCCGGCGATGCCGAGCATCGAACCGGTGATGTCCCATGCATAGGCCTGCAGCGGCGGCATCGACCGGAGGAGGGGACCGAGGGGGATCGCAAGCGACGCCATCAGCCCGGTGACGAGGAAGAATACGATCGGCAGGACGAGGAAGTTGACGTCCGCGGCGCCGCTCTCGGCGAGGCCGAAGAAGATCTCGTCGATCGAGTTCTTGACCTGCACGTTCAGCTCGAGCGTCGTCATCATCCAGACGATCACGACGAGGAAGAGCGGGAAGATCGCGACGGTATTCAGCGACCGCCGGCGGCCGAGCAGGATCCCGATCCCGATGCCGAGGAAGCTCGCCATCAGGAGGAAGTTCGAGAAGAAGCCGATGTACTTGACCTCGGCCGGGACCCAGCGGATCAGCAGCAGCTCGACGAAGAGCAGCGTGCTGCTGGTGAGGACGAGGCGGGCGCGGTTGCCCTGGAGCAGGTCGAGCAGCCGCGACATCAGCGGAACGGTAGCAGGGCGGGCTCCGTGCGGCCGCGGAGGCCGAGCGAGACGACGGCGACGCCGATGCCCACCAGGGCCAGCACGGTGAACCCGTTCGAGACGCCGGTCGCCGTCGCCTGCGCGCCGAGCATCGCGCCGGCGAGGCTCGCGCCGACCACGCCGCCGAGATAGCGACCCGTGTAGTAGGTGCCCGCGGCCATGCCGATCCGCGCCCGGTCCACGGATTCGAAGGCGGCCGCCTGCCGCGGGGAGGTGAGCCCGTTGCCGAACCCGACGACGCCCAGCAGCAGGGCGATGGCTGCAACCGACCCCGTCATCCCCGGAATCGCCAGCGCGGTGAGGCCCGCCGCGCTGATCGCGGCGCCGGTCACGACGAGCAGCCGGCGTCCGCGCCGATCCGACAGCCGCCCGCCGAACGGCGCAACCACCGCTGCCACGCCCGCGATGCCGAGCAGCGCGATCCCGCTCGTGGTCGCCGTTTCGTGCAGCAGCTCCTCCACGGCCTGGGGGACGAGGATGAAGCTGCCGTGCAGGATCACGGTCGAGCCGAAGACGCCGGCAAGTGCGGCCGCGAACGGGCGGTTCACGAACAACCGCGGATCGACGGCGGGCCGGTCACGCCGAAGCTCCACCGCGACGAAGACGGCCGCCAGCGGCAGGGTCGCAACCGCCGCGACGGTCCCCGCGGCGCCGCTGTCGGTCCGGAGCGCCAGGACGAACGCCGAGATCGTGACGGCAAGGAGCGCGAGGCCCGGCCAGTCGATGGGGGCGGCATCACGGCGTGACGCAGCGAGGTGGGCCGGGAGCTCGCGCCGCACGCGGAGGCCGACGAACGCGGCCGCAATCACGGCGATCGGGATGGCAAGGAAGAACATCGATCGCCAGCCCAGCCACCCGACGACGACGCCGCCGACGAACGGGCCGACCGCTGCGCTCGTCGAGACGAGGAGGTCGAACAGGCCGAAGGCCTCGCCCTGCCGTTCCGACGGGGCTGTCTCGCGCACGAGCGCCGCCGAGCTCGTCGAGATGAGCGCACCGCTGGCGGCCTGTCCGACCCGCGACAGCTCGAGCAGCTCGAACGTGGTCGCGATCGCCGCGACGAGCGACGCCGCGGCGAAGAGCAGCACGCCGGCGAGGAACGTCGGCCGATGGCCGTAGCGATCGCCGATCGAGCCACCGACCGGCAGGGCAACGGCGACGGCGCCGAGGTACAGGGTGACGAGCGACGACACCTGGTTCGGGCCGAGTCCGAAATCGCCCTGCACCCCGGGCAGGGCGACGGCAAGCATCGTCGAGTTCAGCGGCACGAGGATTGCGCCGCCCGCGGCGCCGAGGAGCGCTGCCGACAGCAGCCGCGGCGCGCGCGGTTGGGACGCCCGCGGCCCGCTTGGGGAGGATGCCGTCACAGGAGCCGAACGGTCCCCGCGGTGCCGTCGATCTCGACCATGCGGCCGTCGGCGATGCGCGTGGTTGCATCGCCCGTCCCGACGACGGCGGGCAGCCCGAACTCGCGGGCGACGACGGCTGCGTGGGACAGCACGCCGCCGGTGTTCGTGACGAGGCCGCCGGCGATCGTGAAGATGGGAACCCACGAAGGGTTGGATGCGGGGCACACGATGATGTCGCCCGGCTGGATCCGCCCGAAGTCGTCCTGCGACAGGGTCACGCGCGCCGGGCCGCGGACGATGCCGGCTGACGCGCCCTTGCCCGAGAGCGTGTCGCCCGGCGCGCTCACGACACGCGGGACGTCGAAGCGGTCGCCTCCCGTCGGCGGCTCGTCCGGCACCTTGCCGACAAACTGTGGCGCCGTCCTGCGTTCGTTCACGGCGTGCTCGGCGCGTCGCTCCGCGACGAGCGCCTGTCGCGACGTCCCTTCGCGAAGCGCCGCAGCGACCTCGTCACGGGTCAGGAAGAACACGTCGTCGGCGGCTTCGATGATCCCCTCGCGCGCAAGGCGGGCACCGACGCGACGCGACAGGGCGCGCAGCCGCGCGTGCGACAGGCGGTCGATCCAGTAGTTGTGGCCTTCGGTGAGCCAGCCGATCGCCCGGGCATAGCCGAGCGTCCGGTCGAACGCGGCGAGCTCCTCCGGCTTGTCGCGCAATGTCTCACGCACCGTCGCCTCGAGCTCCGCGGCTCGCGCTCGAAGCCCAGCCTCGCGCTCGGCGGACGGCGGCGCCGGGTTGCCCAGGCGTGTGGCGATCCTGCCGAGGAGCAAGCGCGGCGCCTCGGTCCACGACGCCAGACGCAGGTCGTCGTGGTTCTGGCCGAGGTGCCCGTGCTCGGCGAGGAACGCAACGAGCGCGTCGATGAACGCATGACCACCGGCCAGGGCCCGAAGCGCCGTCATGTCGAGGGGCGCGAGCACGTCGCCCTTCGCGGCGTCGACGACCGCGGTGGCCAACGCATCCGTGGCCACGAGTGCGGTCAGGCGCTCGACGCCCGCCTCGACTTCCTCGAGCTCGTGGTGCCCACCGTGCGCGAGCATGAGCGCCTCGGCATCCCGGCCCGGGCCCATCGCCGCGGCGTAGGCATCCGACAGGTCCTCGAGGACCTGGTATGGGCCGCGAATCGACATGAAGTGGATCACCCAGGACTGCGTGACATCCGCCCAGGCGTCCTCCCACGCCCTCGCCAGCTCCTCGCGCGAGAGGTCATCGACGGGAATCGCCGCGATGCCGTCGTAGATCCGGCGGAGCTCCGGCAGCGCCTCGTCCCGCCAGTACGCCTCCGCGGTCGGGATTCGTGCGCGACACGCCTCCACCCACTGGGCCGACGCGGCTTCGGCCTCGGACTCCGGCACGTTGGCGCGCCACGAGAAATAGGCCCAGCCGTGCCAGATGCCGGTGTGGAGGCGCTGCTTGACGCCGAACGCTTCGTACTGCGGATTGAAGCCGCCCCCGACGCAGTACCGGATGAAGTCCGCGGCCAGCGGCGTGAGCGCGAAGGGCATGTGCATGTCGTCGCGCTCCCACGTCTCCAGCGCGTCCGCGGGGTCGTCGAAGACGACGGGAAAGTCCTCGGCCGACGTCGGTGCCGGCTCGCTCATGCGGCGCCGACTCGCGCGCCGGTGGTGATCGGCCGGGCCTGGAGCAGGTACCAGACGCCGCCGGCGTGCGCCGCTTCGATATCGACCGCGACGCCGAACCGGGCTTCCACGTCGAGGCTGCGCGCGACGAGGTCCGCCAGCACGTTTGGTGCGAGTGCCGGACCCGAGGGTCCGTCGGACCCGTCGCCGGCATCGAACTCGACCACGGCCCGAGTGCGCTTGTCGACGACGGTCGTGTCCGGCGTGATCGTGCCGGAGACCATCGCGTCGCCTAGGCCGCGCGTCGACGTGATCACGAGCTGGTCGTCCCGCCCGGTGACCGGATGCCGCGTGAAGACGACGGCAGACGCATCCGCGGGCACGAGCGCCTGGACGACGACCGCCATCGCGGCATCCGCGCCATCCACGCCGTTCCGCTGCCGATACGCGATCGCCACCGGGCTCCACAGCGATGCCCAGCAGCGGCGAACCGCGGCATCGATGCCGTCGGGGCGGACGTCGAGCTCCGTCTCGTGCAGGCCTGCGTACGAGGTCGCGGCACCATCTTCGGCGATGGCCGACGAACGAACGGCGAACCGCGGATCGAATCCCGACGCGACAAGCTCACCGACGAGCCGGTCAACCGCCGCTGCCAGCCTTGAGCCCACCTCGGGATCAAGAGGCGACCTCTCGATGCCGTCGACGCCCACGCGCGCCAACTGGGCGCGAAACGCGGTAGTCGTCAGGGCGAACCCGGGCGGGACGCGGAAGCCAAGCTGCGCGAGGCGCGCCAGCGAGGCGCCCTTGCCGCCGACGACCGAGACGTCAGGCAGCGCGCCCGCACCGAGCCAGGCAACGAACGGCTCGTCGGGACGCGGCACGGCCGGAGTCTAGCAACGGCGCACGGGGCGGCAAAAGGCCCGGCGACCGTTGCCGGTCGCCGGGCCTGGAGCAAGCGGGACGACCGGTGGCTACCGGGTCGTCGTGTCGTACGTGGTGTCGCTGACGACCTTGTCGTCGTCCTGCATCTCGTCCTCGGCATGGTCGCCGGCACCTGCGCCAGCGCCCGCGCCGACTGCACCGCCGACGAACGCGCCGGGAGGGCCCGCGATCGCGCCGCCGACGACCGCGCCGGCAACAGCGCCCGCAGCGCCGCCACCGGCCGCCCCGGCCTCGTCATCGCCGCCCTCGGCGGC
The DNA here is from genome assembly GCA_035248345.1 of Candidatus Limnocylindrales bacterium. Taxonomy (GTDB): domain Bacteria; phylum Chloroflexota; class Limnocylindria; order Limnocylindrales; family CSP1-4; genus UBA5189. Next base: position 163,920 of record DATFHO010000101.1, on the reverse strand, counting down.
CTCACCGGCGGCTGCGCCGCCGAGCGCGCCGAGCGCACCACCGACGACGGCGCCCGGAGGCCCCGCCACCGCCCCGCCGATCAAGGCGCCACCGATCGCGCCGCCACCGGCACCGATCGCTTCGCCGCCCTCGGCCTTCTGATCATCGTCCTCGAAGACGTCATCCGGACGCCGTTCGTCGCGATTGTCGTACGTCATTACGGAACCCCCTCTGCTGTGGGTGCAACCTGGGCACTTCCCGCGAAGTGCCGTGAACCGACGATGTCAAGCGCTCCGTCGCACCGACGGATGCGGTCATACGCGCCGGTATTGCGAATCCGCGGCAGCCCGCGCAACGCCGCCGACATGTCGCCGACACGCACCACCGTCACCGCACCGTGCCGACGGCAATCCCGCCCCGCGCAGGATCGGCCGACAACCCAGACACCTGAATCGCAAGGGAGCAACCATGTCCGCCATCTCGTTGTTGAAGCGCGATCACGACAGCCTCAAGGCGCTGCTCAGGGAGCTGGAGCCGACGACGGAGCGCGCCGTCAAGACGCGCACGGAGCTGTTCGATCGGATCAAGCAGGAGCTCACCGTCCACGAGGCGATCGAGGAGGAGATCTTCTATCCGACCCTCAAGCAGCACCCGCGCGCCCGCGAGATCGTCCTCGAGGGCTACGAGGAGCACAACGTCGTCGACACCCTGATGAGCGAGCTCGAGGCACTCCCGGTGGACGACGAGACCTGGGGCGCGAAGGCGAGCGTCATGATCGAGAACATCGAGCACCACATCGAGGAAGAAGAGGGCGACATGTTCAAGAAGGCCCAGCAGGTCTTCGACGACAAGGAGCTCGATGAGCTCGGCAACGTGATGGCCGAACGGAAGGCCGAGCTGCTGTCCGCTGCACGGGCCGGCCGCCTCTAGCAGCCGATCCCTTCCCCCGGCCCGGGCAACAGGTACCAGTACTTCCGGGCAACACCGGCAGGCGTCGTCCGGCGACCGCGACGCCGGCCCATTGGTATGGTCCAAATGGGTCATACCGAAAGTCCCACCAACGGGTGAACCTGTCGTCATCAGGGGCCGTGGAGGGCACGGCGCCGGGATCCGGACGAGGAGTTTCGTGGCCGATCGGGGGAATGCGGGAGGCCTGCAGCGTTCGCTGCGCCTGTTCGGCCTGACCATTTTGCCGGTTGGGCTGTTCTGGGCTGCCATCGCGCTCGCGCTCGGGCAGACGCAGCTCGCGATTCTCGGCTCCGTCGCGTGCGGCTTCTCCCTGTGGCTCGTCGCGGAGGGCCGGCGCCGGATCGTCCGCTCCGAGAGCGAGCTCGCGACGCGTGTCGCGATCGCGACCCAGCTCGCCGGCCTCGGCGCCGTCATCGCCGAGCCTTCGGTGAGCACGGCCATCGCGATCGGTGCGCTCGTGCCGATCCTCATCGCAATGCCCTACGTCTCCATGCGGCAGCTCACGCGGCTCATGCTCGTGAGCGCCGTGACCGGCGCGTTCGCGACCGCGGCGCCGGCGATCCTGCCCTGGGCGCCGCCGGTCACGCCGACGCTCCTCGAGTTCATCGTCACGTCGGCCAAGCTCGTCGTGTATGTGCTGTTCCAGCTGTTCCTCTGGAACGCCTCGAAGCGCCTCACCGACACGTCCTCGGAGCTCCGCCACGTCCTCGACATGTCCCACGACCTCGCCGAGACGATGGACCCGCACGACGTGGGCAACGCCCTCGCGCGGCACATCGCGAGCGTCGCCCACGCCGACGACTGCGTCCTGAGCACGTGGGATCGCGAGGCGGATCGGGTGGTCACGTTCGGCCTCTTCCCGATCGACCAGCAGGGCCCGCTCGAGCCCTGGTACGACCTCAAGAGCTACCCCGCGACGCGCGCCGTGCTCGCCGAGATGCGCCCGTATGTGGTCGACGCCGACAACCCCGATGCCGATGCGGCGGAGATCGCATACCTCCAGGAGATCGGGCTCCAGACGCTGGTCATGGTCCCGCTCGTCGCGCGCGGCGAATCGATCGGCATCGTCGAGATGTTCTCGTCGCGCGCACACGCCTTCTCGGATCGCGAGATCGAGCTCGCGCAGATGCTCGCGCGCGAGGCAGCGGTCACGTTCGACAACGCCCGGCTGTATGAGGAGCTCCGGCTCCTCGCATACCGCGATTCGCTGACCGGCCTCGCGAACCGGGCGCGGCTCCAGGATCGCGTCGAGCACGCCCTCGAGCGCCTCCGCGGCCGCAGCCCGAACCACGCCGCGCTCCTGTTCATCGACCTCGACAACTTCAAGAACGTCAACGACCGGTTCGGCCACGGCAAGGGCGACAATGTGCTCCAGGCGCTGGCCGAGCGGATCAAGGCCACGATTCGGCCCGGCGACACCGCGGGCAGGCTCGGTGGCGACGAGTTCGCGGTGCTCCTGGAGGACGTCGAGTCGGCGGCCGTCGTGGGTGACGTCTGCGAGCGACTGCTCGCGGCAATGTCGGAGCCGGTCGAGCTCGGAGAGGCCGCGCCCATCGTCGGCGCGAGCATCGGCTATGCCCTGAGCGGCCCGGACTGCTCCACGAGCGAGGAGCTGCTCCGCAACGCCGACATCGCGATGTACGCCGCGAAGGCCGGCGGCCGCGGCCAGGTCGTCGCGTTCCGGCGCGACCTCCTCGATACGGCCTCTGCCCGCGCCGAGCTCGCCTCGATGCTCCGTGGCGCCGAGTCCCGGCGCGAGCTCCAGGTCCACTTCCAGCCCGTGGTCCGCCTCGACGACGCCGTGCCGATCGGCGTGGAGGCGCTCGTCCGCTGGCAGCCGCAGGGCGACATGCTCCACCTGCCCTCGGAGTTCATCGGGCTCGCGGAGGAGACCGGCGACATCCTGCCGATCGGGCGCTGGGTCATCGCCGAGGGCTGCCGCCGCGTCCGCGCGCTCCAGGAGCGCCACGACCTGCCCGGCCTGCGCCTGTACGTGAACCTGTCGGCGCGGCAGTTCCGGGATCCGGGCCTGGTGCCGATGATCACCACCGCTTTGGCCGAGACCGGGCTGCCCCCGTGCGACCTCACCCTCGAGATCACCGAGGGCACGCTCCTCACGCCGGGCTTCGAGACCGTGGAGCGCATCGGCGAGCTGCGCTCGCTCGGCCTCAGGCTCGCGATCGACGACTTCGGGACGGGCTACTCATCGCTCGGCTACCTGCGCGCCTTCCACATCGACGAGCTGAAGATCGACCGCTCGTTCGTGCCCGGCTCGAGCGGCGTCGGCGACGCAAAGGTCCTCAGCCAGGCGATCGTCGAGCTCGGCCGGATGCTCGCCCTCGAGATGGTCGCCGAAGGCATCGAGACCGAGGAGCAGGCGGCGTGGTTCCGCGACCTCGGCTGCAGCCTCGCACAGGGCTATCTGTTCGCGCACCCGATGCCGGCGGCCGAGCTCGACCGCTATTTCCGGCGTCAGAGCCAGTCGATGCGGCGCAGCACCCACACGGCGGCGAGCGAGCCGATCACGGTGAGCCCGAGGACGACGTAGAACCCGCCGCCCTCGATGCCCTGGATCGCGGACGCGGCCTCGCTCATCCCGAACAGCCCCGCGATCGCCCCGATGCCGGCGAGGATCACGGTGACCCCGGTGAGCCGCTTCATGATCGTCGACAGGTTGTTGTTGATCGTCGACAGGTAGATCTCGAGCGACCCCGCCGTGAGCTCCCGGAACGAGTCGAGCTCGTCGTTCAGCCGGATGAGGTGGTCGTACACGTCCCGGAAGTAGAAGACGTTCTGCTCGCCGATCTGCTCGAACTCCCGGCTCGTGAGCTGGGCGAAGACCTCGCGGGACGGCGCGAGCACGTGCCGGATCCGGATGAGCTCCCGCTTGAGCCGGAAGAGCTGCTCGAGCGTCGTCGGGACCGGGTGCGCGACCGCGTCGTCCTGGATCTGGTCGATCTCGTCGCCGAGCCGGTCGAAGACCGGGAAGTAGCCGTCGACGATCGCGTCCACCAGCGCCCAGAGCACGTGATCGGCGCCCTTCTCCAGGAGCGGCCCGACACCCATCTTGAGCTGGTGCGCCTTCGTGGCATCCCAGACTGCACGGTGCGCGGAGAGCAGGAACCCGTGCCCGAGCACGAAATCGATCTCGTGCGTCTCGACCTCGTCGGCACCGTCGCGCTCGAGCACGAAAGCCACGACGTGGATGACGTCGCCGACGAGCTGCACCTTCGCGCGCTCGTTGCGCTCGACGATGTCCTCGGCGACGAGCGGGTGGAGCCCGAGCGCGCTCGCGGCGGCTTCCACGAGCTCCGGCGTGGGATCGGTGAGGTCGACCCAGGTCCGGCCGCCCTCCGCCTTGATGAGCTTCGGCAGGTCCGCGATGTCGGTCGAGGAGCCGAGACGACCGGCTTGCCAGTGCTGGATCAGGACGGGTTCGCGGTCGGCCACGGGGCGATCCTACGCCACGGCATACTGCCCGGCATGACGCGCGGCCGGCTCGAGGCGTTCAGCGATGGCGTGATCGCCATCATCATCACGATCATGGTCCTGGAGCTCGTGCCGCCGCACGGGACCTCGTTCACGGACCTCGTCCCACTGTGGCCGAAGTTCCTGTCGTACGTGATGAGCTTCGCGTACCTGGCGATCTACTGGAACAACCACCACCACCTGCTCCAGGCGGCCAAGACCGTGAGCGGCCGCGTGCTCTGGTCGAACATGCTGCTGCTGTTCTGGCTCTCGCTCGTCCCGTTCGCCACGAGCTGGATGGGCGAGAACGACTTCGCGTCGCAGCCCGTCGCGCTCTACGGCGTCGTCCTGATCATGGCCGCGTTCTCGTACTACTTCCTCGTCCGCACGCTCATCCATGCGCCTGGGCAGGCGAGCACGATCCGCGAGGTGATGGACAACGATCGCAAGGGCAAGGCCTCGCCGCTCTTCTACGCCATCGCCATCGCGCTGTCGCCGTTCGCGCCGGCCGCGTCGGTGGCGCTGTACATCCTCGTGGCGGCGATCTGGATCGTTCCCGATCCGCGCATCGAGCGCCGCCTCGGCGCGTGACGCGCACCCGCGCCTAGGAGGCGCGCAGCGTCCCCGTCATGTTCGGGTGCAGGTCGCACTTGAACGCGTACGTCCCCGCCGCAAGGGCGGGCATGGGATACCAGCGCGTCGATGGGCCGGCGAACAGCACGCCGTCGAACAGCTTCGTCGTGCTCGTGGCGTCCGGGTAGATCGAGACGTTGTGGCTCACGGTGTCCTGGTTCTCGAACACGAGGATGAACGGCGCGCCCGCGGGCACGTCGAGCTCCGACTTCGTGAACGCGATGTCCTTCGCGGCAAGGGTCGGGCTGTTCGGGTCGAGCGACGCGGGTGCCTGCGCGTAGCCCAGTGCCGAGCTCCCGGCACTGCCGCCGCAGCCAACGAGCGCTGCGGCGAGCATCGCCGCAGCCAACACGGATCGCATCGGTCTCACCTCATGCCCGCACGAGCGCGGCCACGGTCCGGCGAACGCGGCTGACGGGATTGCCGTCGAACGAACGGATCTCGAGCAGGAGCAGCGCGATGAGCCCGACCTCGATGACCTTGGCCAGGTAGGCGACGTCATACCGCGGACCCATGAGGTACCAGCCCACGATCGCGGTCAAGGCGTAGCCGACGAGGCCGAGACGGATGAGCCATCGGAACCGCATCGCGAGCGCGATCGGCAGGACCATCGCCACCGCGGCGACGAGGTAGCCGGCGCCGTTGAAGGTGAAGAGCAGGCTCCCGAGGCTGAGATGGATCAGGCCCGTGGCGACCGTGAGCGCCAGGATGGCCAGTCGGACGAGGATCGCGGCGTGGGATCCGGGACGCAGCGTGCGCATTGTGGGACCTCCTGTCCACTAGTTGCTACTTCGACGTAGCACGTTATGGCACAGGATCAGGCTACTGTCAAGTAGCACGTTAATCGCGCTAGGTCAGAGCTCCGAATCGTCCGCCAGGTAGTGCGCGAGCAGCGCGCGTTGCTGATCCGTCGGGACCAGGCGCTCGAAGCCGTTCCAGCGGAGCCCGGTCATCCGCGCCAGGTTCCACGACGCGAGATCCGCGTCCTCGCCGCGATGGACCGCACCACGGATCCCGAGCAGCTCGCGCAGGAACGCGTGGCCGTCGTTGGTCAGGGAGTCGGGGACCTCGTCGGACCAGACCAGGCAGCCGAGCAGCTCATGGAACGCGATCGTCGCGTCCGGATCGAACGGGATCGCCTCGATCGCGGCTCGGTCCGCCGGGGGCAGCGTCACTTGATCTCGATCGTGATGCAGAGCTTGCCGCGCACGTGCTCCCAGCGCATCGGGCCGACGGTGAACCCGGCCGATTCGAGTGCGCGCGCCGCCGTCTTCCCGAGCTTGGATTCGGCGGGGCTGAGCTGCGCGTCGTAGGTCGTTAGCGTCTCGGGATTCTGGATGTTGTGGATGAGGAGCTCGTTGCCGCGCGTGACCTGTGCCTCCTTGAGCGCCTCGGCGAGCAGGACGGTGCCCGTCCCGGGGGGCATGTTGCGGCGGTAGATGTCCGTGAGGCGGATGACATTCCCGTCGGGCTCGAGGCGGACCAGGGCGTTCGGGTCGTTCTTCGCGCTCACGGTGACCGCGAAGTCGTCCTTCTTCACGACGATCCCGCCGGGAATGTCCTCGACCTTCTTCGCGGTCTCGCCGGTCGCGGGCTTGCCGGAGCCGTCGGCGGTGGTGCCGCCCTTCGGGGCCGGCTCGGCGGTTGTGCCGCCCTTGGCGCCAGGCGCGTTGCCGGCGCCGTTCCGGCTCGTCGCCGGGCCGTTGTCCTCGGTCGGCGCGGGCGGCGGCTGGGTCGGCCGGTCCTGGGGGGTCGGCGCGGGATCGCCGCCCGAGGGCCCCTTGCCCGGGCCGGGGCCCGAGGCGGGTGCCGCGGCGTCGGCAGCGGGCGGCGGCGGCGCCTTCCCCGAGCCTCCACCGCTGGCGCCCTCGGGGCCGCCCGATGCCGCTGGGGCCGTGCTGCCCGCCGTCGGCGCAGCCGAGGGGTTGTCGAACGTCTTCGCGCCGATGGCCGCGGCCTGGATGCCGTCGTTGGTCTGGCGGGCCCACGACGTCGCGTCGTCGACGAAGGCCTGCTTGACGGCGTCGGTCACGCCCACTGCCGCGCCGGTCTTGTCGTGCACGACGCCGTTGCCTCGGCCGGTGAGCTCCGCGTAGCGCAGGAACATGTCCCGGAGCATCTCGGGCGCGATGTCCGAGTTGATGTCCCAGCGGCTCTTCACGAATTCGTTGAGCAGCTTCGCGATCGCGTCCCCGGACGGCCGAAGGCCGCTCAGCCACTCGGCCATCGCGATGCGCGCCGCGTACTTGGCCGCGGCCTTCACCTTGCCGTCGAGGTCCTTGGCGTGGTGGACGTGGTCCTCGAGCATCCCCATGTTCGCGCCGGAAGCCGCCGCGGACTCGGAGAGCTGCTCCGCGCCGGGCCTGTCGCCCGGGGTCGTCTCGCCGAGGAGCTCGGCGACGATCACCTTCTCCGCTCGCGCCCGGATCGACTCGCGAACCCGCTCGGCGCGTCGGTTGAGGTCGTCCACCCGCTGCGAGTCCATCGGCGTCTCGCCCTGGAGCTGCTTGAGCTCGCGCGTCGTCGCATCGAGCAGCTTCTGCTGGTTCTCGACCAGCTCCGCGTCGGCCTTGAGCTTTGCGGCCTTCGGGCTGTCCTCGGGGAGGCGCGCAGCCGCCTCGCGCAGCTTCTTGCCAACGACATCGCCGGGCATCTTCTCGGCTGCCGCCGGGGCGCCCTTGAGTCGCTGGCCGTGCGCAACCGCCTGCTTGAACGCAGAGGGCGTGGCGTACGCGTCGGGCGCGAACCAGTTGATCTCGGCCTGCTTCTTCGCGATCGCCTCGTGGTTGGGCGGATCGGCGCCCATGAGCCCGGCCAGCTCCTGCTTCTTCTGGCCGAGGATCTGCTCGCGGGCGGTCCGGTTCTGCGCGGCCTCGCCGACCTTCGGCTTGGCGGCCTTCGCATCGGCGACGGCCTTGCCCCACTCGGCGACGCGCGCGTCGTGGAACTGACGTGCCTCGGCGAGCAGCGCCTTCACCTCCGCCTGGACGCGGGGGTCACCGGCGAGGTTCTTCAGGCGCGCCTCGAACGCCTTGAACTGCGCCTCGTTCTGGCCGCGAAGCTGCTCCGCCAGGCCGACCATGAGGTCGACGTGCTGCTGGGTGCCCTTGGCCTTCGCGTCGGTGGGCTTGATCCGGCCCTCGCCGATGAACGAGTAGATGTTCGTGTCGATGACCTGGTCGGTCTCGCCGCCGCCGATGCGTTCGCGAAGCGCCTCGGACAGCTTCTGCGCCGCCTCCGCCGCGAGCATCACCTGCTCGGCCATCTGCTGGCCGGTGCCGAGGGCCTCGTGGCCCTCGACCGGCCGGACGGTGCCGTCGATGTCGCTGGAGAACGACTTCGTGCCGGCGTTCTCCAGGCGGAGCCCGTCGTACTTGCCGCCCGCGGCCTTCTTCACGGCCTCCCACGTCTCGTTGACCATGTTGTCGCGCTGCGTGACGAGCGCCTCGAGAGCCTTCTGCTTCGCCTCGCCCTTCAGCTTCCCGACGGCGGCCTTGAGCACGTCCTTCCAGCCGCTCGCGAGCTTGATCGCGTCTTCGACCTTCGACGTCGGCGTCTCGCCGGTGATGACGCCCTCGAGAATCTTCCGGGCCGCGGCCTTCGCCTTCTTGCTGCCGGGCTGGGGACCCTTCGGCTCAGGCTTCGCGCCGGCGGCGGGACCTTCGGTTGCCGCCGCCTTGGCCTCGCCCGGCTTCGGCTGGGCTTCGGCGCCGGTCGGCTCCGGCGGCTTCTTCGCGCCGGTCGCCTCGTCGGGCGCGCCGCCCTTGGTCGGGTGCTCGTCGGCGCCGGCCGGCTTCTCGCCAGGCGCGTTCTCCTTCGGCCCGGCGTGCTCCGGCGCGCCGGTCGCCTCGCTCGGCTTCGGGTGGTCGGTCCCGCCCGACGGTGCTTCCTTCGTTGCGCCCGATCCGCCCGTCGCGGCGGGATCGGCTCCGGTCGCCGGCATCCCGCCTGGCTGGGCGTCGGCCGTCGCCGTCGGATGCTCCGCCGTGCCTGTGGTCGTGGCGCTCGGCTCCGTCTTCGCGCTCGTCGCCGCCGACGTCGCCTTGGCCGCCTTTGCGGCCTGCTTCGCCTTCATCGCGTTGCCGGCGATGAACATGCCGTTGTTCTGGATCGCGCCGCCGATCGCATTGGCGCGCTGCCGGCGCGCCTCGGAGTGGCTGATGTCGCCCTTCGCCTCCTGCGAGGCGATGTCCGCCATGGTCATGAGGAAGGTCGCGTTGCCCCACACGAGGCCCGCGTATCCAAGTGCCTCGTTCGCCCATTCCACCCGCTGCGCGAGCGCCCCGGCGCGCGCAAGGGCGGCGCTGGCCCTGGCCAGGTTCGACTCGACCGCCGCAGTCTCCGGAGCGAGCACGAACATGTTGCCGAGCGGCTGTGCCCGGAGGCCTGCGATGTGGACCGCCTTCGCGCCCTCGGCCTCGACCTTCGCGGCACCCGCGGCGGCCTGGGCACCCTTGGCGAAGCTCTGTGCGGTCGCCGCGACCGCGCCGAAGATCGCGAGCACGTCGCTGATCGCCTCGACGTCGAGCTCGAGGGTGCCGGCGTGGAGGCGGTGGATGAGCTTCGCCGCGGCGACCACGCCGCCGAGGATTGCCGCGCCGGTGCCGGCGCTCGCCACGAACAGCCCGATCGCGGCGAGCGTCATGACCAGGTCGTCGATGCGCCCGCGAGCGACCGCCCAGCCGGCCGGCGCGCTCGTGAAGCGGCGATCGGCCTTCGAGCCGGGCTCGAGCTGGTCCATCAGCGCTTTCGGGAACTGGACGCCGATGATGCCCTTGCCGTACTGGGCGTCCTTGGCGAAGTCCTCGAACGCGTTCTCGATCGCCTCGCTCGCCGTGTCGCCGACGCCCTCGAAGCCCTCGGCCTTCTTGCTCGTCGCGTCGAGCACCTTCCAGCGGTGCTTGGTGCCCGCCATGCCCATGTTCCCGACGGAGATCAGGAGGGGATAGCCCTGGCCGGTCAGCTCGCTCGCAAGCGTGGCGTTGACGCGGATCGGCGGCGAGACGGACCGGCCCTCGGTCTTGAGCTGGGAGACCCGCCGCTCTTCCTGGAGCCTGTACAGGTCGCGACGCTTCTTCAGGGTGTCGAGCTGGTTCTCGACATCGATGATCGGGCCGTGGATGTTGAGCTTCTCCCATTTGGCCTTCGTGGCCGTGAGCTCGCGATCCTTCGCCTCGATCTTCTTGTCGAGCAGCTCCAGCGGGTCGCCCTCGACCTCCAGCTTCGTGCTGTCGAACTGCGCCTGCGCTGCCTTGATCGCGTCGGCGTTGCCGCCCTTCGTCGCGGCATCGAGCGCGTTCTGCGCTTCCTTCAGCTTCGTGCCCGGGTCCCGGAGCGCGTCGCCGACCATCTTCTCCATCTCGACGACCTGGACGGTCTGCACGGCGACCGAGGACGGCCGGATGATCTGGGTGCCGTCCGGTGTCACCTGCACGCGTGGCGTCGCGATGACCCGGACGAGGTACGTTCCGGGCTTCGCCATCGGGATGTCCTGCTGCTGCCGGTCGCCGGACCATTTCTCGTTCGCGTACCGGAACGTGGCGCCGAGGGTGGTGATCACGCCCGAGATCGGCAGCAGGGCGACCGCCGTCACGTTGGCGATGTCGTCCGAGCGCCGCTCGTACCAGTGCTCCTTCTTGCTGTTCCCGACGGCGGCCCAGGTCCGCTTCGTGTCGCCCCAGAGGTTCGCGTAGTCGCGCTCGAAGTCGGCGCCCGCGGTGATCCCGTTCTGGTCGGCGCCGGTGCCCGCGCGCGAGGTCTGCCGTTCGAGGATCTCGTCCGCCAGGCTCTTGTCCTCCGGCGACCCGACGGCCTTTGGCTTCGGTGGCGGGATCGCGGCCGCGCCCTTCGCGGGCGCCTTGCCGCCGGTTCCGGCGCTCGCCCCTCCGCCCGCGCCGCCTCCACCGCCACCCGGCTTGCCGGTCAGGCCGGCGAGGAGCGGGCCGCGAACCGCGACTGCCTCGGTCGGCCCGCCGTCAGCGCCCGCCTGGGTGCCCATGAGCGCGGCGATGGCGTCCTTGGCCTGCTGGGCGCGCGCCGCTTCCTTGTCCGCCTGCGCCTTCGCCTGGGCCGTGATGTCGAAGAGCTCCCAGCGATACAGGATCTCGTTGCCCATCTGGGCCGTGACCATGTTGATCGTGTTCGAGCCTTCGGCGGCCCAGTTGATCGTCGCGGCGAAGGTGCCCTGGCCGCCGATCGGCAGCGTCTTCGGGCCATCCATGGTCACTGGCCACGCCGGTCGGTTCGGCGGGGTACCGTGGCCCTCGAGCTCGCCACCGAAGCCGGTGCTGCGCGGGCCGCCCTTGCCCTTGCCGGCGCCGCCCTCGCTCTCGGGTGGCGTCCGGACCACGAGGAACTCCGCGGCGTCGGAGTACTGGGCGGCCAGCTCATCGAGACCGGCCGGGTTCTTGACGTACTTGCGGAGGTCGAACGGCTTGGGTGACTTCGGCGCGGGCAGGACGGCGGAACCGGGAGGCGGATCCTGGTTGTCCGCCGCGGGGTCCTTCTTCGCGCCGTCACCGGTCTCGGTCTTCGCACCCTTCGACTTGGCCGGGTCGATCTCCTGCAGGATCGCCGCGTCCTCGTAGGGCCGGAACCGCTGCGTCTTCGGATCCAGCCGGATGCGCATCGATGACCCGCCGCCGGGCATCGTCACGAAGACGCCCTGGTCGAAGCTGGTGCCTTTCGGGAGGTTGAGCTCGAACGGGCCTTTCAGGTGGCCGCCGTCACGGTCGTAGACGTCCATCGACTTCTGGTCGAGGGTCACGATCACGAGCTTCAGCGGCAGGCCCGTCTTGTTGTTCTTGAGCGAGCTGGCCCACTTCGCGAGGTCCTTCGCCGCCTGCGCCGACGAGGACGACCGGACGACCATCGCGCGGGCCTCTTCCGCCTTCCCGGCGCCCGAACCCGTGCCGGAATCCGGCGCCTGCGCCGGGGGCGTGTCGTCGCGTTGGACGGGGAGGGCGGCCGGCTTGCGTTGCAGCACGGGCGCCGAGCGGCGCCCGACGAGCGCGCTGACGGCGCGGTTGCCGGCCATCCGCTGCAGCGCGACGAGGTCACGGGCCCCGACCGCAGGGCGAGGCGTCCACCGCGGCGTGTCACCGGTGCCGGACGATCCACCTGCCGCTCCACCTGACGCGGAGCCGCCGGCGACACCGGACGTACCCGCGTGCTGGAACGATTCCACGACGGCCTGCACCGCGGCATCCGGAGCGAGGTCCGGGGCAGCGACGTCCGGCGCAGCCGGCGTCGTGGCGACCGGTGTTGCGGACTCGACCTTCGTTGGCGTTGCCGTCTCGGCCAATGCAACTCGCGAGCGCAGGCAGGCGCAGGGGCGCCGCGCGACGCCCCAGCCTGCACGGCCATGGTCGCCGCCGGGTCGCGCGCGGGCGGGAGGCGGACGGTCAGTCGCCGAGGAACTTCGGGTGCCCGATCGCTTCCCGGCGCTGCCCGTTCGGGCAGCCGCGCAGCCGCGCAGCCGCGCAGCCGTGCCGTCCGTCGGTCCGCTTCAGGGGCGGGGCGGCGACTCCTCGCGGCTGAGCTTGCCGTCGCGGAAGTCGCGCATCAGGTCGACATAGCCCGGCAGGCCGCGCTCGTAGCCGAGCGCCCAGAAGCCGGCACCGGCCAGCCCATTGTCGAGGGCGAGCGCGAGCTTCGGGCGCAGGGTGGCCGGCGAGTCGTAGTAGGTGAGCAGGTAGCCGACGAGGTCCGGCTCCACGATGTACTCCACGTGCTCCAGCTCGTCGCGGAACGGCTCGAAGTGCGGCGCCAGCAGCACGTCCGCGTGCTTCGACGGCACCCAGATCACCCCGGCCCCGATCACCGGGCTTGCCCGATCGAGACCCTCGGTACGCCATTGCATGCCGTACAGCGGCAAGCCGAGCACGATGCGCTCGCGCGGGACACCTGCCTCGACATATGAATCGATCGACCAGCGCAGCGTGTACAGCCCGTCAAGACGGTCGACCGGCGAGCTCGCGCCCGGCTGCGAGCCGGACCAGTGGTAGTCGTAGCCCATGAGGAAGACGCGATCCACGCCGGCCGTCGCCGCCACTGCCGCATTGCCGGTCCCGCGCAGCCCCGCTTCGGTGGCGACCGTGAGACGCGCTTCCGGGATGGCCGCGCGAAGCGCCGAGCGGAGCTCGGCCAGGAACTCGCCGTACGCCGGTCGATCGAGCGGATCGAGCGATTCGACGTCGACGTTGATGCCGTCGACGTGGAGGTCGCGGGCGAGCGCGACGAGCTCGTCGACCGTTCGATGCCAGGGCGCCGGCCCGGGCGTCGCCGAAGGCCCGGGAGTTGCCGGCGGCTCGAGCGTCGCCGAGGCCTGCAGCGTCGCGGCCGGTGGAGCCGAGGCGCCGGGACTGGTCGTGGGCGCGACGACGGTCCGGCCGAAGAAGCGCGCGTTCTTGTCCGCCCCGAAGCTCGAGAAGACGAGCTCGACCCGGGCGTCCCGGCGGTGCGCGTCCGCGATGAGCCGCTCCCCGATGGGGCCGGTGATGCGGCGGTAGCCGGTGGCGGTGTCGTTGAGCGCGCCGGACCGTCGCGCCGTCACGGAGAAGAGCAGCAGCGTCGAGACCGGTGACTGCTCGAGGTACGTCGCGATCGAGTCGGTCATCTGCCAGTACGGGACGTAGCCGTACAGCTCGGTCCCGCCGAGAGGCGGGCGTTCCGTCGGCGTGGGGTCAGGGGTGGGTGGGAGATCGCTGCTGCGCGGGGCGCCCGAGTCCGTTCCTCCGGGACCATGGGTCGCCGCGGGATCGCCACCGAGCTGCAGGCCGCCGCCGAGCAGCGTCCCGGCGACGACGACGAAGACCACGAGCAGCCCCGGCACGATGACGCGAGCCCGCCCGGACATGCCGAGAGCGTAGGGCCGCGGGCGCGCCGATTGCTAGGCTGGCCTCCGATGACCGACGAAGAGCTCCTGGCCGTCGCGATCGAGCAGGCCCGGCTCGGCCTCGCCGAGGGCGGCATCCCGATCGGGGCGGCGATCCTCGTCGATGGCCGGATCGTCGGCGCCGGGCACAACCGCCGCGTCCAGCAGGGGAGCGCGATCCACCACGGCGAGACGAACGCCCTCGAGGTCGCGGGCCGGCTGCCCGCCGCCGTGTACCGCCGGGCGACGATGGCAACGACGCTCTCGCCCTGCGACATGTGCACCGGCGCGATCCTGCTGTACGGGATCCCGCGCCTGATCGTCGGGGAGAACCGCACGTTCTACGGCGGGGAGGACTACCTGCGGCAGCGCGGCGTCGAGGTCGTGAACCTCGATTCGGCCGAGTGCCACGACCTCATGCAGGGCTTCATCGCCGCGAATCCCGAGCTCTGGAACGAGGACATCGGCGAGGAGTAGCCGCGCTCGCGGCGCACAGGAGCGACTCGCCCGGGCGTACGCTGCGGCGATGCGGGCCCAACGCATCGCTCTCGGCAGCATCGCGACCCTCGCACTCGTCGGCACGCTCTCGCTGGCGATGCCCGCGGTCGTCCTCGGCTCGAACGGGTTCAACGAGAAGGCGACGACGACGTACGTCGTCAACCCGGAGAAGCAGCGGATCGACGTCACGATCGACCTGACGTTCAAGAACACCAAGAAGCCGAGCGCGACGATCCTGTACTACTACAACAGCGAGTACATCTGGCTGGAGAAGGACGCCACCAATCTCAAGGCGACCGGCAACTTCTCGTCGATGCGCATCACGAAGGAGAAGACCTCCGGGCAGTACTCGGAGTACCGCTTCCACTGGGAGCCCGTGGTCTTCTACGGCAAGACGAAGAGCCTCCACATCACGTACCAGATCCCGAGCGGCGCGCCGCGCTCCAACTCCTGGTTCCGGATCTCGCCCGCCTACCTGGACTTCTGCGTGATCTCGACCGGCCTCGATGGCGGCTCGACCACCGTGAAGGTCCCGATCGCCTACCGCATGTCTGTCGACACCGAAGAGGGCGGCAAGTTCGGTGAGCGCAATGACGGCGTCACCCGGACGTATACGACGGGCAACCTCCCCGACGCCACGAAGTTCTGGGGCTGCCTGAGCGGCGAGCAGGACGACAAGTACGTCTCGACCAAGGCCACGTCACCGAGCGGCCGCGAGATCGACATCCAGGCGTGGCCGGACGATCCGACCTGGGCGACCGAGATCGGCACGCAGCTGGACCCGGTGCTGACGGACCTCGAAGCACTCGTCGGCGCGGGCCTCCCGGGCAAGGGCCCGATCTCCATCCGCGAGGTCGGCGTCGGCAGCCTCGGGCAGTACGCCGGGTTCTTCGATCCCGAGACCGGCGTCGCCCGAATCGGCGAGGACCTCGAGGCGAAGGGCCTCATCACCCACGAGCTGTCCCATGCCTGGTTCAACGGCGACCTGTTCCAGGCGCACTGGCTGTCCGAGGGCTATGCCGAGTGGGCCCGCATCTCGATCGACACCGACCACTGCCCGGCACCGGCTTCATACCCCGGCAAAGGGTCGCCGAACCTGGAGAACTGGCAGTTCGCGGGCCCGCGGGCCACGGACGAAGAGCTCGACGTGATCGACTATCAGTACGCCGCCTCCTGCGCGCTCATCAGCCAGGTCGCGACCCGGATCGGCGACGGCGGGATGCGCGCGGTGCTTGACGCGCTCCTGAACCACCATCTGGCGTACAGCGACGGCGTTGAGGTGCTCACGAGCTCCTTCGCCGCCGCGAGCTGGCAGACGTGGCTCGACGCGGTCGATGAGATCGGGCTGGCGAAGCAGAATGCTGCCGGCGATGCCGCAACGATCGCCGACCTGCTGGCGCCGTACGGGATCACGGCTAGCAGCCGCACGACGCTCAAGACACGCGCCGACGCGCGCGGCGCGTACCACACGCTCCAGGCGCTCCTCGGCGAGTGGCAGATGCCGCCGACGATCCTGCAGAACATGGCGGGCTGGCATTTCGACCTGGCGACATCGGCCATGAAGACCGCAACGGAGGTCTACAACGAGTCCGCCGAGGTGGAGACGGTGCTGCCGGGCGCGAGCGGGATGCACGGCGAGGCGCGCACGCAGCTGGAAAGCGCCACCTCCCAGCGGGTCCTGGACCTCGCCCTCCAGGCGGCCGATGCACGGCTCGCGGCCGCGCACGCGGTTGCCGATGCCCGGACGGCCCTGGGTGCGCCGCGCGACCTCGTCGCGCAGGTCGGGCTGATTGGCACGGACCTCCAGCCGACGCTCGATGCGGCGATCAAGGCGGTCGTTGACGACGACGCGATGTCGGCACGAGCCGGTGCCGACGCGATCCAGGCAGCGCTGGCCGATGCCCCGAAGCAGGGCCAGCTCCGGCTCATGCTCGCGATCGGGATCCCCTTGCTGCTTCTCCTGCTGCTGATCGTGTTCCTTGTCTTCCGCCGACGACGGCGACGCGGCGCTGCGCTCGCGCTGGCGACCACCGCCGGGACGCCGAGCCTCGCGGAGCTCGACGCGGCGCTCGCCCCGCCGCCACCCACGATCGTCGAGGCACCGCCGCCCCCGACGACGGTCGTGGATGGCCCACCGCCTCCGCCACTTCCGCCGGCGAGCGAGCCGGGCGCGACACCTCCGCCGCTCGAGACTCCGCCCGCACCCTGACGGTCCGGTGCGGCCGAGCACGGTCCCAGGGACGAGTTACCCATCGACAGGATCAGGCCTGGCGCCGACGCTTCGCCGATGCAGCACCGGTCGCCCTTCGCGCTCGCCGTCCTCGTCGTCGCCGTCGCAACGAGCGTCGGCCTGTTCGGTCCGGCCACCGGCGCCGGCGGGTCCGCATCCCTTTCGAGCGCCGACCTCGCCGCCGCGCGCGGCAACGTGAAACCGACCAAGGCGCCGCGGCCAACCGCGACACCGCGCTCATCCACGAATCCGACCAGCGCGCCGACGGGCGCTCCCACCGCGAAGCCCTCGACTGGACCGACGGCCCTTCCGACCGTCCTGCCCACCATCCTGCCGACGACCAACCCCACGGTCGGCCCGACGACGGTGCCGACCTTGAACCCGACGGTGGCGCCCACCGCGAACCCCACGGCGAACCCGACGGTCGCTCCGACCGTGGCGCCGACCGCGAACCCCACGGCAACCCCCACCGCTGCTCCGACGAACAACCCGGCCCCGTGCACGCTGTTCCCGTCGACGAACGTGTGGAACAGGCGCGTGGACAGCCTTCCCGTGGCTGCGAACTCCGCGACGATGATCAGCTCGATGGGCGCGGCGGGCTCGCTGCATCCGGACTTCAGCTCGCTGGCCTGGAACGGCGGTCTCGGCTACGGCATCCCATACAACGTCGTCGGCGCGTCCACCCCGACGTACTCGGTGGACTTCTACTACCCGGACGAGTCGGATCCCGGCCCGTACCCGATCCCGTCGAGCCCCAAGATCGAGGGCGGCAGCGACGCGCACCTGCTCTCGTGGGACACGGACAGCTGCATGCTCTACGAGATCTTCGACGCCTCGAAGTCGGGCGGCGCGTGGTTCGGTGGCTCAGGCGCCGTATGGGACCTTCGCTCCAACGCCTTGCGTCCGAACGGCTGGACGAGCGCCGACGCCGCCGGCCTCCCGATCCTGCCGGGCCTCGTGCGGTATCCCGAGGTCAACGCCGGCGCGATCCTGCACGCCCTGCGGTTCACCGCCCCGAAGACCTGCGCGAACCACATCTACCCCGCTCGCCACGACGCGGGCAGCTACAGCTGCACCACGTACCCGCCGATGGGGCTCCGGCTCCGGCTGAAGGCATCCGTGGACATCTCCGGCTACGGGCCGCAGGCCCAGGTCGTGCTCACTGCGCTCAAGCGCTACGGCATGCTCCTCGCCGACAACGGGTCGGCGTGGTACGTGAGCGGCGCCCCGAACGCGAACTGGGACGACGACGATGTCCACGGCCTCGGCGGCATCAAGGGATCCGACTTCGAGGTCGTCGACACGACGAACTTCCGGTAGCCCTCCGGGGAACCGGGGCCGTCAGCCCTGGGCGGCCGAACCCCACGGCTGGAGCGTGATGTCGTCCTTCGGGCCCGCCTCGCCGAGGCACGGCGGGACGCCGCTCGAGTCATCGCCGGCCAACGGGGTCGCGACGACGCGCCCCAGGGCGCCGAAGTCCAGCGCCACCGCAGCCGGCTCCTGGGCGGTCGGCCCGCAGTAGTTCCCGGTCTGCACGAGGGTCTGGATCGACGCTCCGGCAGCCAGCTGCACGGCCTGCATGTCCGCGATCCTGCCGACGATGAGCTCGTGGCCGTTGCGATCGATGAGCGAGGGCACCGGCGCCCCGGACAGGACGCACGCGACGCCGCCGCTGTTCGTGACCGTCAGCGTGCCGATCCGATGTCCCGCCGCGCCCTCCCAGCTGCCCACGGTGGCCTGCAGGCTGCCCGCGGTGCAGCCATCGATCGCCGCCGCCGGCGCCGTGGGCGTCGCCACGCCGCCGACGTCCGGGCGCTGCGAAGGGTTGAACAGGATCGCGACCGCTGCGATGCCGGCGGCAAGGGCAGCGCCCGCAACCAGCCAGCCCCATCGGCCGGCGCCGGAGCGCCGGGGACCGCCGGTCACGGCCACGGCCGCGGCGATGCGAGCGTGGTCGACCGGGACCACGGCGGGTTCGGTGTAGTCGCGGACGCGGCGAGCGAACAGGGCCTCGCCGTCATCGATCGGGTCACCGGGCAGGTTCGTCATCGTCGAGCTCCGTTCGTAATCGGTGGAGGAGGCGGGCGAGTCGAGCGCGGACGCCGCCACCGGTCATGCCGATGACCCGCCCGATCTCATCGGATGTCAGCCCGCCGGCGTAGCGCAGCGCGACGAGCGTTCGATCCGTGTCGTCAAGGGTTCCGAGGGCGGCCGCGAGGTCGAGGTCGGCGACGCGGTCGGCCGGGTTGGATCCGGTTCGGCTCGCGGCGACTGGCTCCGGCCCGTCCGCCGGGCTCTCGGGCATCGGGATCTCGCGTACGCGCCGGCGGGACCGGCTGCGCACGAGCTGCTTGGCCTCGTTGGCGGCGATCGACACGAGCCATGGCTTGAGCCGGTCCGTCTCGCGGATCGTGTCGAGCCGCGTCCAGGCCTTCGCCCAGGCGGATTGGACGGCTTCCTGCGCGACGTCGACATCGCTGCACATGACGTACGCAACGCGCGCCATGTCGTCGTGGTGCGCAGCCACGATGCGCGCGAACGCGATCTCGTCGCCGTCGGCGGCACGGGCCACCATCGAGGAGAGCGCGTCGCGGTCCATCACTGCCTGCACACGGTATTGATGCCGCACGAATCCGTTTCGAATCAGGCTCCGGCGGCCCACGCCTGGAGCGCGCGCCGGAGCGTCGCCTCGTGCTCCGGCGGCGTGGCGCGCGTGGGCGACAGCTCGTCGAGCCGGAGGAGCGCTGCGCCGAGGACCGGCGGTGCGTCGAGCCGGCGGATCTCTGCGCGGGGCGCCACGGCATGGATGCCCTGCTCGAGCCGATCGTGGAACTGCCGGTCGTCGTTCTTGAAGACGCCGCCGGCGAGCACGACCTCTGGCTCCAGCAGCTCCAGCCCGAGCCGGCGAACGAGCGCGCCCGCCATGGCGATGAGCTCGTCCGCGAGGCGGTCGAGGATCCCGCGCGCGACCTCGTCACCGTCCGCAGCCGCCTGGAACACGAGTGGCGCGAGCTCCGTGATCCGATGCTCCGAGAGCTGCTGGAGGTACAGGCCCTTCGTCAGCTCCGGCGGCGAGGCGACGCCGAAGAAGGCGGGCACGCTGGCCTCGAGGCGGGTCCACGGGCCGCGCCCGTCCCGGCTCCGAACCGCGGCGGCGATGGCTGCCAGCCCGATGCCGCCGCCACCGCCCCAGTCGCCGCTGTACGTCCCGACGCCGTCGAACCGGATCGTGCGACCGCCCGGCGCCACACCGGCGCCGTTCACGCCGCGGCCGCAGATCAGCGCCACGCCCCACGGCCGGTGCGTGCCGGCACGCAGCGCACCGAGCGTGTCGTTCCGGACGTCGAGCTGCGCGGTCAGTCCGAGCGCCCCGATGGATCGCGCCAGGAGGTGGACGTCCTCGGGATAGTCCGCGCCGGCGAGGCAGTACATGCCCGCCTCGGCGAAGGGCGGCTGGTCCGCCGGAAACCCGGCGGCCACGGCTGCCTGCCTCGCGATCCCGAGCAGGTTCGCCATCCCGGCCTCGAGCCCGACAGCCTGATGGGAGATCGAGGGGCCGTGGATCGCGGCGAGGAGCGTTCCGTCGGCGGCAACGAGGGCAACGTCGGCCTTGGAGTTGCCGCCGTCGACGGCGAGGACCGCGGCGGTCGTCACGCCTCGATGCCGACCGAGACGTCCCGCCGGGGGACGGATCGAACCGGGAGCTCGTCGACGGTCACGAAGGTGGCGCCGCGTGCGCGAAGCCGCCGCACGATCCCCGCCACCGCGCCGACGGACTGGTCCGGCCAGCTGTGGAGCAGGACGACCGCGCCGTCCCCGTGCGCGACCGACGCGTCGACGACCGTGTTCTCCACATCGCGGGCCGTTCGATCGGACTCCCAGTCGATGCCGGCGACGTTCCAGCCCACGTGCCGGTAGCCGGCCCAGCGGATGGCGCGCTGCACCCGGGGATCGTTGTCTCCGGAGCCGAACGGGCAGCGGAACCACGGATGCGGATCGACCCCGGTCGCCTCGAGGATGGCTTCCTCGCCGCGGGCGATGTCGCTCTGCAGCCCGTGCGCGCTCAGGCCGATCATCCGGACGTGGTAGTGCGAGTGGTGGCCCACGAGGTGGCCGTCCGTCGCGACGCGCCGCGCGACCTCGGGGTGCGCCTCGGCCCAGCGGCCCTGGATGAAGACCGTGGCCCGCACGTCGGCATGCTGCAGCGCGTTGAGCAGCCGCGCGTCGTTGCCGAGCCGCGCCGGCCGGTCCGGATGCTCGGCATCGAAGGTCAGGGCGACGCGGAAGGGGGAGTCGGCGGCTGTCACGGCGTCGACCCTACGCCTATTTCTCGACGCCGGTGATCACGACGCCGCGGATGAAGACGCGCTGGAAGATCACGAACAGGAGCACCGGGATGAGCAGCGTCATGAGGTTGCCGGCCTGGATGTAGGCCGGGTTCGTGTAGTAGATGCCATGGAACGACGCCAGTCCAACCTGCAGCGGCACGAGATCCGCATGCCCGGCGAGGTAGATGAGCGGCCCGAAGAAATCGTTCCACGAGTACACGAAGCTGAAGATGAACACCGCGACCAGCACCGGCCACGCCTGCGGCAGGATGACCGACCGGAGGATCCGGAACGAGCCCGCGCCGTCGATCGCCGCGGCCTCGTCGAGGTCGCGCGGGATCGTCATGAGGTACTGGCGCAACAGGAAGACGTCGTAGGCGTTCGCGAAGAACGTGGGCACGAGCAACGGCAGCCACGTGCCGACCCAGCCGATCTTGTTGAAGATCGCGTATGTCGGGATGAGGGTGACCGCCCCCGGCAGGAAGATCGTCGCGAGGAGGATGGTGAACAGCAGGCCCCGGCCCGGAAAGCGGAAGCGGGCGAAGCCGTACGCGACGAGCGTGCACGACAGCACCGTCCCGAACGTCCCGATCGCCGACAGCAGGATCGTGTTCCGCAGCAGCAGGGGGAAGTTGATGAGGTCCCAGACCGTCGAGTAGTTCTCCGGGTGGGGCGCCACCTGCCACGGCTGCGTCAGCGTGCGCCACGAGCCCTGCCATGTGATCGGCGGCGCGCTGGGGTTCGCGGGATCGATGAAGTCGCTTTGCGTCCGGCCGGGCTTGATGATCGCCAGCTGGCGGATCGAGCCGTCGGGCATCGGGACGTTGTAGACATTGACCGTCTTGCCGTTGTAGTCGTACGTCGCAGGGTCGGACGGGAGGATCGGCGCGTTCGGCGCGGTGATCTGGTCCGGCGTCTTGAGGGAGACGATGAAGCTGTAGGCGAGCGGGGAGAGGAACGCGATGAGGATGGCCACGAACAGGGACGTGAGGACGCCCATCCGCGTCCATTCCGCAGCCGACCGGCGCACGCGGTTCCGCCGCGGTGGGGTCGAGCCGGCGCTTTCGCGCATGACGCTCCCGGCGCTCATCGCTCGCCCGCGTAGTAGACCCAGCGCCGGCTGAGCGCGAAGAGCAGCAGCGTGATCACGAGCGTGATCGCGAACAGGAGCCAGGCGAGCGTCGCCCCGTACGACAGCTCCTGGTACGTGAAGAACGTCTTGTAGAGGTAGAGGTTGTAGAAGAGCGTCTGCCCACCCGGCTCGCCGGTCCCGTTCTTGAGGACCAGCGGCACGAGGAAGTACTGGAGGACATCGACGACGCCGAGGATCAGCGTGTAGAAGAGAATCGGCGACATCATCGGGATCGTCACGTTCCGCAGCTGGGCCCACGCGCCCGCGCCATCGATCCGGGCGGCCTCGTAGAGCTCCGTCGGGATGCCGCGCAGGCCGGCGAGATTGATCACGATCCCGGCGCCGATGCCCCAGATCCCGATCGCGACCAGGGCCGGGTAGATGAACGTCTGGCTGAACAGCCAGGACGGGGGGTCGGAGATGCCGACGAGCCGGAGGACGCCGTTCAGCCAGCCGCTATCTGACAGCATCTGCTCCCAGACCAGCACGCCGGCCACGAAGGGCACGACGTACGGCAGGAAGAACAGGCTCCGCATGATCGCGGCGCCCTTCAGCAGCTTGCTGTTGAGGCCGAGCGCGACCAGGAACGGGACGATGATCGAGATGGGCAGCCACAGGAGCGCGAACCGCAACGTGACCGACAGCGATTCCCAGACCTGGCCGTCCTTCGCCAGGCGGGCGTAGTTGTCGAGCCCGACGAACTGCAGCGGCTCCTTCTGCGCCAGCGTGAGGTTGAGGAAGGTGAAGCCGAACGTCGCCAGCATCGGCAGCGCCGTGAAGGCGACGAACCCGATGATCCAGGGCGAGATGTAGAGGTAGCCGAGCCGCGCCTCGCGACGTGCGAGCGGCGACAGCTTCGGCCAATGCGGCCGGCCGAATCGCCGAGTGCGGGCCGGCCGGACGGCAGTGGTGGCGCTGGGACCGAGCATCGCCGGGACGTGGTCCAACCGTCGGCTCCTGTGTTCAGTCGGTGCGGTGGGCGGGGAGCGGGCGAAAAGGAAAGCGAGGAAGGAAGCGAGCGGGCGGCCCCGAGGTCATCGCGGGCCGCCCGCTGCGAGGAGGAGCGAGGTCAGGTCAGCTGTTCCAGGCTGCCTGGATCTCCGCCGCCATGGCATCGAACTCGGCGTCCATGTTCAGGCCCGGCGTGGTCGTCCACTTGGTCCGGTACTTGATCAGGATGTCGAGGGTCTTGTTGTACTGCGGCATCGGGGACTCGAAGTTCGGGATGTCCGCGTGCGACAGGCTGTCCTTCGCGACCTGCCAGTCCACCTTGGCCGGGAAGCCCTCGGACTTGCCGAGCTGCGCCAGGAAGGCGTCCTGCTTGTCGGGTCGGGCGGGCATGCCGCCATAGATGTTGAGCAGCGTGTCCGACGCATCGCCCAGCAGGTACGTGAGCGCCGCGAACGCCGTGTCCGGGTTCTTCGAGTGCTTCGGGATCGCGAACGAATCCGCATTGAGCGGGGCGGTCGCGACGCCGTTGTAGGCCGGGATCGCAGCGAGGTCCCAATCGGTGCCTGCATTTGCGACGCCGTACGTGGTCCAGAGGAAGTTCTCGCTCATGGCCACGTTGCCCGAGAAGAACGCGTACTCACCGCCTCCGAACTTGTCGGACTGGAAGACCGCGTCGGTCATGATGAAGTGGTCGGTCCACATGCCGTCGTAGAAGTACTTCCACGCCACCTTCCAGGCGTCGGGGATCGTGACCGTCTTGCCGTCGGAGCCGACGAGGCTGCCCGGCGCCCAGTAGGCCGCCAGCCCGCGAAGGTCATCGCGCTGCGGCTCGAAGCCGTACTGGACGACGTTCTTGGGGTCGAACCCTGCCTGGGTCGCGTCCTTGCCGTTCTTGTCGACGGTCAGGATGAGCGCGATCTGCTTGAGCGTGTCGTAGTTCCACTCGACCTGGGAGCCGTCCGGCATCGTGTACTTGTCGCCGTACTTGTGCGGGGGCTCGGCGAGGCCGGCCTCCGTGAACATGTCCTTCTTGTACCAAAGGACCGAGGGGTAGACGTCGAACGGGATGCCGATCTGGCCATCCGCCGACTTGTAGAAGTCCACGGTCGACTGGTCGAACTGGGTCAGGTCGTAGTTCGACTTCGCGATGTACGGCGCGAGGTCGAGCCACTGGCCTTCGAAGGCGTTGAACCCGCCGAAGCCGTTCGGGCCGACGATGTCCGGTGCGTTCCCGCCGCCGAGCTGCGTCGACAGCGTGTCGCGCGCCTGGTCGTACGTCACCGCCTCGAACTTGAGGGTGCTGCCCGGCGCCTTCTTGGAGAAGTCGGCGGCGACCTGGTTCTCGACCGGCACCTGCGTCGCGTCCTGACCCGTGCCGAGGCAGCAGTACCAGCGCAGGTCCGCAGGCGGGAACGAGAACGGCGTGAGCGTGGCTTCCGCCGCCTGGGTCGCGGCGGTCGTCGCCGCGGGCTGGGTCGCGCCGCTGCCCGTCGCAGCGGGTGACGCAGTGTTGCCACTGCAAGCCGAGGCGACGATCGCCATCGTCGCCAGCAGCCCCGTGATGCGGGATCTCGAGTGCACGAGCGCCTCCTCTCGATCAGCCGGCGAGCGCCGGCC
This sequence comes from Candidatus Limnocylindrales bacterium, assembly GCA_035248345.1. Taxonomy (GTDB): domain Bacteria; phylum Chloroflexota; class Limnocylindria; order Limnocylindrales; family CSP1-4; genus UBA5189. Next base: position 139,239 of record DATFHO010000101.1, on the reverse strand, counting down.
CTGCTTCCCGGACCCGGCTCATGCCGGACCGGACGTGGACCCGTTCGACGTAATACCGAGTCCGATCCCCACGGACGAACGTCCGCCCGAACTCGACGGGTGTGTCATCCCGGGTGAATGCGACGCCCTCCACGAGCAGCGCGAGACTCCGCGGTTCGAGCCCGAGGAGGCGTGCTTCGCGGGCCGGGAGGAGCACCGGCTCGAGCGCCTCCCGGGCGCGAACCACCGGCGTTCCGTACCGCTCGGTGAGGACGTCGTAGAGCGAGTCGTGCTCGAGGTCGCTGGCCAGCAGGCCCGGGAACCGCTCCGCAGGCAGGTGGACCATCTCGAGCAGCAGAGGCTCGCCGCCGGCGAGGCGGAGCCGTTCGAGGTACAGCGTGGGGGAGCCGATCTCCAGCGCCAGCGCGGCGGCTACGGACTCCACCGCGGCTTCGGGACGCGCCGCGACGAGCCGCGTCTCCGGATCGAGGCCACGCCGCTGCATCTCGTCGGTGAAGGAGAGCGCCGCGCCGATGTCGCGATCCAGCCGGGGCGGGAGCACGAACGTGCCGCGGCCCTGGTGGCGCTGGAGCCGGCCCTCGCGTGACAGCTCGTCGAGCGCGCGGCGGACCGTGATCAGGCTGCAGCCGTAGCGGCGCGCGAGCTCGCGCTCGGGAGGCAGCCGGTCGCCGACCGGGTGCTCACCCGAGTCCATCGCCGCGCGCAGGTCGAGGTAGACCTGGTGGTGCAGCGGAACAGGACCCAGCTCCAGCCGGTAGCGCGCCACGGGTCGCCGGTCTCCTCCAGTAGCCCCTTGTTTCCCGCGCGAGAGTTGATAACGTTATAAGCAATCGACCCGATGTCAAGACGGGAAAGCGAGGCGGCGATTGGGCGTGAAGCTCGCGGTGGTCGGCGGCGGCAGCACGTACACGCCTGAGCTGATCGAAGGGATCGCACGGCGCTCGGATCGACTTCCGGTCGACGAGCTCGTCCTCCTCGATATCGACCCCGAGCGGCTCGAGATCGTCGGTGGACTCGCGAGCCGGATGCTCCGGCGCCTCGGCTGGCCCGGCCGGCTGACGCTGACCAGTGACACCGACGCCGCCATCGACGGCGCGAGCTTCGTGCTCATCCAGCTCCGCGTTGGCGGGCAGGCCGCACGCCTCGTCGACGAGACGCTGCCGCCGAAGTTCGGCACGATCGGCCAGGAGACAACGGGCGCAGGCGGGTTCGCCAAGGCGCTCCGCACGGTGCCGGTCGTGCTCGACATCGCGGAGCGGACGGCCCGCCGCGCGGCGCCCGGCGCCTGGATCGTGGATTTCACGAACCCGGTCGGCATCGTCACCCAGGCCCTGCTCGACGACGGCCACCGCGCGATCGGGCTGTGCAACGTGGCGATCGGGTTCCAGCGGCGGTTCGCGGAGCGAAACCACGTCGAGCCCGAGCGGGTGGAGCTGGGCCACGTCGGGCTCAACCACCTGTCGTGGATCCGCTCGGTCAAGGTCGACGGTGAGGACCGCCTGCCGAACATCCTCGAGCTGCATGCCGATGCGCTGGCGCAGGACGTCGGCACGTCCGCGGACCTGATCCGGCTCACGCGCTCGATCCCGAGCTACTACCTCAAGTACTACTACGCCTTCGACAAGGTGCTCCACGACCAGCTCGAGGGCGCCGAGACGCGCGCATCGCAGGTCATGGACATCGAAGGCGAGCTCCTCGACATGTACCGGAACCCCAATCTCGACGAGAAGCCGAAGCTCCTCGAGCGCCGCGGCGGCGCCTTCTACTCCGAGGCGGCCGCGCAGCTGATCGCGTCGCTCCACGATGGGCGGGGCGATGTCCAGGTCGTCGACATCCGCAACGGTGACGGGACGGGCGCCCGCGCCCTCCCGGAGCTGCCCGACCACGCGGTCGTCGAAGTGCCCGCGCGCATCACGCGCGACGGCGCCGAGATCATGCCCCAGGAAGCGCTCCAGCCGGGCATGCGCGGCCTCGTCCAGTCGATGAAGGCGTACGAGGAGCTTGCGGTGGCGGCCGCCCGCTCCGGGGATCGGGGCATCGCGATGCAGGCACTGCTCGCGAACCCGCTCGTCGCCCGGTGGTCCATCGCAGAGCCGCTGCTGCCCGCTCTGCTCGAGGCCAATCGCGGCCATCTGCCCAGGTTCTTCCCGCGGGATCCGGGCTGAACCATCGCCCGTCGGATCCGGCGCAGGGCATCACGGCGCCTGCTGCGATGATTCGGACCTCGTGATTCCGCCGAAGGTCCGCGCTGCCCTGGCGTATGCCGCATTCTTCGCGGCCGCCGGTGCGTGGGTCCCGTACCTCACCCTGTACTACCGCGAGCTGGGCTTCCAGCTGGGCGAGATCGGCGGCCTGCTCGCCATCGCGTCGTTCGTGGGCCTGGTGTCCGCGCCCGTATGGGGCTCGCTGTCGGATCGGCGGCGAGGCTCGCCGTACGTGCTCGTTGCGGCGGTTGGGACATCGCTCGCCGGAACGGCGTTGCTCGCGTTCGGGCCCGGCCTGCTGGGCTCCACGGGCTTCGCGGTGCCGATCGGAGCCGGGCTGCTGGGCTGCGGCATCGCGGGCACGCTGCCGATCATCGATGCCCGCGCGCTCGAGACCGCGGGCGCCGCTCGGAACGGCTACGGCCCGCTGCGCGCCTGGGGCTCCGTGGGCTATGTCATCTCGGCGCTGGCGACGGGCGCGCTCGTCCAGGCCACGAGCCCGCGCTCCCTGCTGATCGTGCAGGCCATCTTCTTCGTGGCCACCGCCGCGATCGGCCTGACGCTCCGCCCGCCGGCCGCGAGCGCCCGCCGCTACGGCAGCCCGCTCCGCGATGCCGGACGGCTCTTCGGGCCGCGAGGGCTCGGCGTGTTCGTGCTCGGGTCGTTCCTTGCCTGGCTCGGCATGCAGCTCGTGCTCAGCTTCACGCCACTCCGGTTCGATGAGCTCCACGCCGGGGCGACGATCATCGGCCTGGGCGGCGCGATCGCGGCGGGGATCGAGGTGCCGCTCATGCTGTTGTTCCCGCTCCTCGCGACACGGGTGGGTGCGAATCGCCTGCTCATCGCCGGCGCGTTCTTCCTGATGGCGCGCTCGATCGTGGCGGCGCTCGCGACGAGCCCGGAGCTGCTCCTCGCGGCCTCGGTGTTCGCGGGCTTCGGGTACGCGCTGTTCCTCGTTGCGGGCGTCGTCTACGTGTCCACCCACGTGCCACCCGAGCTCGCCGCCACCGCCCAGGGGATCTTCCAGGGCGTGGGGAGCAGCCTCGCCCAGGTTACGGCCGCCGCCGGCGGCGGCGCGATCGCCGCGCTCGCGGGACTCCAGGGGCTGTTCGCCCTTGCTGCCGGCCTCGGCGTGGGTGCAATGCTCATCGTCGCCTTCGCGGTGAGATCGAGCGGTCCCGCCCGGTACAGTCGAGCACCTATACCAGCTTCGGAGACGACCACGTGACCACCAAGCTCGGCATCCTGCTCTGGAACCAGGCCAGCGACTGGGCCGCCTACGAGAAGGCGGCGCGCCGCATCGACGAGCTCGGCTACGACTACCTCCTCGCCTGGGACCACCTGTACGCGATCTTCGGCGACCCGTACCAGCCGATCTTCGAGGGCTACACGAGCCTTGCCGCGTGGGCGGGCATGACGAAGCGGGTTCGACTCGGGCTGCTCGTCGGCGCGAACACCTTCCGCAATCCCGCCGTCGTCGCGAAGATGCTCACGACGATCGACCACGCGAGCGGCGGGCGCGCGATCGCGGGCATCGGCGGCGCGTGGATGGAGCTCGAGCACCAGGCCGCGGGCATCGACTTCGGGTCGGGCTTCGGCGAACGCCTCGACTGGATGGAGGAGACGGCCGACGCGCTCGAGACGCTGTTCGCAGGGAAGCGGTACACGTCGCCGCCCGGCGCGCACTACCAGCTCGACGACTTCGCCCTCCTTCCGGCGCCCGTCCAGCCGCGGCTCCCGATCATGATCGGCGGCTCCGGGGAGAAGAAGACGCTCCGGTCCGTGGCGCGCCACGCGGACATGTGGAACGCGATGGGCACTCGGGAGTTCCTGCAGCGCAAGATCGAGATCCTCCAGCGGCACTGCGACGAGGTCGGCCGGCGCATCGCCGACATCGAGTTCACCGGCGGCTGCAAGCCGATCATCCGCAACACCGTCGAGGAGGCGCGGCGCGTCTGGGAGGCGCAGATGGCGAACAACCGCACGCCGATGTCCGACGTCCTCGATGACGACACGTTCTGGGTCGGGACCCCGGAGCTCATTGCCGAGAAGATGGACGAGGTCACCTCGTTGGGCTTCCACACCTTCCTCGCGGAGCTCGCGGCACCGTACGACGAGGAGACGATCGAGCGCTGGATCGGCGAGGTGGTCCCGATGGTGGACGGGCGCTCCTGACGGCGCCGCCCTGCTGACGGTCTTGACAGTCGGACTGTCGACTGTATATTTATGCGGTGGCAAATGACGCATCTTACACGATCAGCGACCTCGCGGGGCTTACCGGCCTCAGTGTCCGCACGATCCGCTATTACCTCGCCCAGGGGCTGATCCCGGCATCCGGAGAATCCGGGCCCGGCGCGCACTACGGGGAGGGCCACCTCGCCAGGCTGCGCCTCGTGCGTCGCCTGCAGCAACAGCACCTGCCGCTCGCCGAGATTCGGGCGCGCCTCGCGTCGCTGCGAGATGACGAGGCCACGTCGCTCGCGGCGGCATCGGACGTGGTCACCGAGCCCGCGACGTCGGCGCTCGACTACGTGCGATCGGTCATTGCCGGCTCGAACCGGACGCCGGTGCCACCGCAGCCGTCGCCGGTCCCGCCGGTGGCCGCTCCGGCGCAGGCAATGCCGCCGCCCGCAATGCCGGCCATGCGCGACGCGCCGGTCGTCGGGCGGTCCCTTCGCCGGATCGACCTGCCGTTCACGACGCGACTTAGTACAGCCGCGGCGGACCCGGATCTGCCCGCGGCGCCACCGGTGGCGGCAGCCGCTCTGGCCGCCGCCCAGGCCGCCCCCCAGGCGGCCACGTCCCCATCCATCGAACGCTCCCAGTGGGAGCGCCTCTCGCTCGGGCCCAATCTCGAGCTCCACGTCCGCCGGCCGCTCGGCCGGCTCGAGCAGAAACGGGTCGAGCGCCTCATCACGATCGCCCGCCAGGTCCTCAAGGAGGAACAGCCATGACCAACCTTCGCGCGCGATCGGATCGCCGCTATGTCCGTTCGGCCCACCGCAGCGAGCGGTTCGTGCTCGTCGAGCTCGAGGCCCCCCCGGCGCCACGACAGACGCAGCGCGACCCCGTGAACCTCGCCTTCGTGCTCGATCGATCGGGCTCGATGTCCGGCGACAAGCTGGCCCTCGCCAAGCAGGCGATCGAGACCGCGGTTGACCGGCTGCTGCCGCAGGACCGGTTCGCCATCGTCTGCTACGACGACCGGATCGACGTCGTCGTGGAGGCAACGCCTGCCTCCCGCGAGGCGAAGACGAACGCCATCGACCGCCTTCGCGCGATCGACGCGCGCGGCTCGACCGACCTTGCCGGTGGCTGGCTGCGCGGCGCCGAACAGGTTGCCCTGTCGATGGCGCCCACCGGCGTGAACCGCACGCTCGTCCTGACCGACGGGCTTGCGAACGTGGGCATCGTCGACCCGCAGGAACTCGCGCGGCACGCCCGTGAGCTGCGGGCACGCGGCGTGACGACGACGACGTTCGGAGTCGGCGCGGACTTCGACGAAGCGCTGCTGCAGTCGATGGCGGACGCCGGTGGCGGCCACTTCTACTTCATCGAGAACGCCGCCCAGATCCCGGACCACATCGCGACCGAGGTGGGGGAGCTGCTCCAGGTGGTCGCGCGCGAGGCTGTCCTCGAGATCACGGCGCCGGAGAGCGTCGCCATCTCGACGCTGTCACCGTACCCGCTCGAGCGGCGCGGCAACCGGCTCCAGGTGCTCGTCGGAGACCTCGTTGCCGAGCAGCGCCTGGAGGTCGTGCTGCGGGTGAAGTTCGGCTACGGGCCGGTGGGCCAGGATGTCGGGCTGCTCGTCGCGGCCGTTGACCGCGACGGTGCGCTCGCGGCGTCGATGCCGCAGCCGGCGGCAGTCGGTTGGGAGTTCGCGGACGACCGGACGAACGACGGGCAGGCTCGCGACCGGGTCGTCGATCGGGCCGTCGCGAAGCTGTTCGCAGCGCGGGCTCGCCAGGATGCGGTGCAGCTCAACCGGCACGGTGATCTCAAGCGCGCCGCCGGCGGAGTCCGTGCCGTCGCGGAACGGATCGCGGCCTACGCCGGCAACGACCCGGTGCTCCAGGGGCTGGTCGCGGAGCTGAAGGCCGAGGATGCCCGCTGGAGTGCCCCGATGCCGGAGATGACCCGCAAGTCGCTCCACGCAAGCGCGAGCTACGCGCTCCGGAGCCGGGCCCCCAGCGGCGGCGCGAACCGAGCCTGACGGTGGCCGTTCCGGCGCCGCGCTACCAGCGGATCGTGACGGGCGATCCGGTCCGCAGGTAGACGTCGTGGTACAGGTCGAGGAGCTTCTCGTTCGACTCGCCCTTGTAGCACTGGCACCAGTCGATGAGCTTCACCCGGATGCCGTCGACGGTGACCACCATGCCGCGCCAATTCGACCCGATCGCGGCACGAAGCTTCGGTCCGGCCGCCGCGTAAGCGTCGAAGCCGGAGGTATCCGGATGGTTCGTCGTGCATGCCGAGATACCGGCGTCGCAGTACCACGACGCTCGACCGGAGATCGAGTGCCTGGTCGAGGCGACAGACGTCGAGCCAGTCGAGGAACCGGCGGTTGACGACGGCCGCTGGATGACGATCGGGCCCGAAGCCGGGAGCTTCGGTCGTGCGCGATCAGCCGGCGGCGTGACGAGGAACCAGGGGTCCGCGATCGGCGCCGTCTCCGGCGCACGCGCGGGCCCGCCGCCCCGCGCAGGCGGGAGCCCCGACGCATCGATGGCGTCGAGGGTCACGGGCACGAACGCGGAATCGGCGATCGGACCCGGTGACGACGGCTGGAGGCCGGCAGCGGCGGTTGCGCCGAGGCTCAGTGCGCCGGCGACGAGGAGCGGAAGGAGCGCGCGACGACGCGGACGCAACCGGCGCGTTCGCACGGGTCGTCTGACTCGTGGGGGATGGACACCCCGGAATGCTGACCGCGAAGGGGTTGCCGGAAGCCGGCCGACCGAAGGCCGGGGGTTGCAGGCAGCCAACGGGAGCGTTGCGGAATCGCGAACCCATCAACCAATGATTTGCAACATCGCAAACACGCGACAACCGCGCGACGATGCCGTACTGTGGCGGTCCACGGGATCAGTTGAGCCAGGGACCCCAATGATCCTTCGAGTACTTCGGGCGCGCGTCGTCGCTGGCGAGTCGCCGCGCCTGCTCCGATTCATCCGCGACGAAGCCGTTGCCAACGCCCTCGCGGTGCCCGGCCTGCTGTCGCTGCAGCCCGCCGTTCGCGAGACCGAGGCCGGGTCGGAGCTCGTCATCGTCTCGACGTGGGCGGGGTTCGAGGAGATGACGGCTGCCGGCACGGATCTCGACCAGCCCCTCTCGCTTCCGGGCGCCGGCTCGATGCTCGACAGCCCGCGAGCCGAGCACTACGAGCTGGTCCTCGGCGAGGCCCGGGCCATGCCACTGCGCCAGGCGAAGCTGCGGCTCATCCGGATCCCGATCAAGCCGAATGCCGAATCGGCGTACTACGCGGCAGTTCGCAAGTGGGCGGACCGGCTGATGGACGACTCGGGTCTCATTGCCTTCACCCTCGGGCGCAGGATCGTCGGTCGGCAGGATGACATCGTCGCGGCGATGCTCTGGCAGGACGAGGCGGCCCTCCGCGACGTTGCCGGCGCCGACCTCGACCGTCCGATGGGCGGGGCGGAGCTCGCACAGTTCTGGGCGGCCGATCCGTCGATCGAGCATTTCGATGCGCTCACCGCGGTCGATCCGAGGCCTGACGCGCCGGCGCTGTTCCTGACCGACGACCGGCGCCGCTACGTCCACGCGACGCCTGCCGCCGCACAGCTCAGCGGCCGACCTTTGGCGCGCCTCCTCACGATGCGGGTGGAGGACATCACGCGAGCCGCAGAGCGCCCACTCGTGCCGGAGGCCTTCGAACGGTTCGTCCAGGATGGCTCGGCGCAGGGACCCTACGTCCTCGCCCGGCCAGACGGCTCCGAGGTGCCGGTCCGGTTCGCCTCGAAGGCGAATGCTCCGTGGCCGGGCTCGCACGCCTCGCTCGTCGTGCCCGCCGATGACAGCCACGAGCTCGACGTCGATCGGGCGCTCGTCGAGGCCGGCTTCGTCGCGCGGTACGTCACGAGCTGAAACCCGGGGCCCACGTCAGCCGCCTGCGGCGAGCTCGGCCAGGCGGCGCCGGTACTGGATCGATGCCTTGTCCGGGCCGGCGATGTGGAGCTCCTGCGAGAGGTCGACGGGCAGCGCTTCCGGGCGCTGCGATTCCGCGATCGGGCGGTCCTGGTCGAGGATGAGCGCCTGGAACGAGGCGAGCTCCGTGTCCGCCGACGGATCGAGGTTGTACGTCCGCGCGTTCCACGTGAACGAGCGACAGCGCCGCGCCGTGAGCGGTGAGACGGCCAGGAAGAGGATGAACCGGTTGCCGTCGGGCCGTTCCGATGATGGCGGCAGGCGCTGGTCGAGCGTCACCGAGAGCGGGAGGTGGAGCGTGTACGTCGTCGGATCGCGCTGCACCTTCACGCCCGGCGCAACATCGCCCTTGACCGACGCCTGGGGCTCCTCGAGCGCGATGTCGAACGAGATCGTCGTGCCATCGTCGATGACCTCGTGGTCGGGCGACAGCGGCTTCGATCGATCGCCGAGGACGTCCGGATGGACCCACGGAAAGTGGCTGAAGTCCACGAAGTTCTCCACGCGCCGCGCCGCCGAGCACGCCCAGTCGTACGTCTCGATGGGGATCGTCCGGAAGCCCTCGCGGTCCCACCACCCGTCTGCCCGGGGCAGGGGATACGCGGCGCTCGGCTGCTCCCACCCGCCCGGGCCGGGGTCGAGCAGCACCCACACGAGGCCGAGCGCCTCTGCGGTCGCGTAGCGGGTCACGCGAGCGCGATTCGGGATGGCCCGGCCGTGGACCGCTGGTATGCGCCGGACCACGCCGCGCCGGTCGTAGCTCCAGCCGTGGTACGGGCACACGAGGCACGGCTCGCCGAGCGTGGCCGAGCCGTCAGGGGCCGGCTGGGACCCGTCGTCGATCCAGCCAAGCGACAGCGCCGTGCCGCGGTGGACGCACAGGTCCGGGAAGCACGCGATCTCGTTCCCGAGGCGGACGACGACGAGCTGCTCCTCGAGCAGCATCACCGGAATGGGCTTGTCGCCGAGGTCCGCAACGCGGCAGACGGGCTGCCAGCACCCGCGCAGCGCGCGATGCAGCCGGCTTTCGCCGTCGGCGTCGAGATGGATGTCGACCGCGTTCGCCTCGTGCTCGCGCATAATCGGCCCGATGGTTGCAGAAGCTGGACCCGTGCGCCTCCTCGATGGCGAGGCGCTGGACCCGCTGGTCCAGCCCCAGTGCTCCCTGTCGGTGCAGCTGCGGCGCGCGACCGGATCGATCGTCGGTCGCAGCACTGAGCTCCAGGCGATCGAGCACGGGATCCGCGAAGCGAAGTCTCGGCTCGCCGCGGTCACCCTCGAAGGCGAGCCCGGCATCGGCAAGACCCGGCTGCTGGTCGCAGCCGCCGAGATGGCCGAGGCGGCGGGCTTCACCACCGTCGCGATCACTGCCGACGAGGAGATCCGCGGGCCGTTCCTGGTCGCGCGCTCGGTGTTCGGAAACGGCGCGCTTCGCGAGCTCGCCGTCGGCACCCGCGCGGAATCCGCGGTTCGCCGAGTCGCCGGAGCGCTTGCCGGACGCGACGAGCCGGGCTTCGAGCAGCTCTCGGCTGACGCGAAGCTCCTGCGGACGTTCGACCTCGCCGGGATCGCGATCCAGGAGCTCGCGGGCGTCAAGCCGATCGCGCTGCTGCTCGATGACGTGCAGTGGGCCGACGACGACACCCTCCGGATGCTCCGGTACGTCGTTCGCAGCGTCGCCGATCGGCCGGTGTTCCTCTTCCTGACGTTCCGCCAGGTGGAGCTCGCGAAGAATGTCGAGGCGACGAACTTCCTGGCCGACATGGAGCGGATGGGACTCGTCCGGCGGTTGCGGGTGGCGCGGTTCGGCGCGACGGAGACGGGCCTGCTCCTCCAGCAGGTGCTCGGCGCGCCGGTCGAGGGCCAGTCGATCGCAGCAATGCATGCCCAGTCCGAGGGCGTGCCGTTCATCGTCGAGGAGCTCGCGCAGGCGCATCGGGATGCCGGGACGCTGCAGCAGTCCGGCGGCGAATGGCGGCTCGGGCGGAACGCCGCGCGGCTGGTGCCGTCGGCCGTGCGCACGCTCATCTCGCGACGTGCCGCCCGGCTGCCGGGCGACGCCCTGGCGCTGCTCGGGGATGCGGGCGTCCTTGGCCGGAGCTTCAGCGTGCGCGACCTCGTCGCGATCGGCTCCGGGTCGACCGCGGGCTCCGGCGTCGCCTCGGGCTCGGGCTCGGGCGCGGCACGGACCGGCGACGGGATCGCGGCCGCGCTGGCACCGGCCGTCGAGGCCGGCCTCCTCCTGCCGCACCCGCAGGGTGACGCGGCCGACTACACGTTCACGCACGAGCAGGTCCGCGACTTCGCCGTGTCGCGGCTGTCCAATGCCCGCCGGCGCGAGGTGCACGGTCGGGTGGTCGATCTGCTACTCGAGGCCGGCGAGCCGCCCGCCGAGGGCCTGCCCATGCTCGCCCAGCACGCGCTCTCGGCCGGCGACAACACCCGTGCTGCCCGGTTCTCGATCGAGGCCGCGGCAGCGGCGCTCCGGTCGAACGCACCGGAAGAGGCGTTGCGGCTGGTCGACGCGGCGCTGCCGGTGGTGTCCTCGCCCGCGGAGCGGCGCGTCCTGCTGTCGACGCGCGACGACGCGTACGCCGCGTTGCGACGGACGTCGGATCGCATCGACGGGCTCGCCGAGCTCGGCGCGCTCGCGGAGGCATTGCGCGACCCGACGCTGGAGCTGGACGTGCAGGTCCGGCGCGCCGCCGCATTCCGGGCGGCCCACGACGAGGAAGCGGCGGCCGAGCTGGCACGACGCGTGATCGGCCGCGCAGCCGCGCTCGGCGATCGCGCCACGGAGCTCCGGGCAACGCTCGAGCTGGGCCAGGCGCTGACGAAGACGCCGATCGGCGAAGGGTTCGGCGTGTCCGGTGTCGAGGTCGACATCGACGCGGCGGAGGCGGCGTTCGAGCGGGCGATCGAGCTTGCCCGCGAGCTCGGGGACGAGCGAGCCCTTGCCGCCGCCGAGCGCGAGGCCGGTGCGATGTCCGTCTCCAAGGTGCGTGCGTGGTTCGTCGAGCAGGTGCGGGCCGGCGCGATCTTCGGCGTCGCGACGCGCGTGCTCGCGGGCGAGGACGTCGAGGATCTCCTCCGCGAGACACCGATCGCGCCCATCGTCATGGAGACGCGCGACCACTGCGAGCGGGCGCTCGAGATCTACGAGCGACTCGGGGATCGCACCGGCGTGATGTCAACGGTGATCCTGATGGCGTATCTCAACTACGCCCCGACGATCCACCTGACGTCGTCCGCGCGCCACCTCGAGGAGATTCGGCGCGTCATCGCGCGCCAGCAGGACCTCGTCACCGAGAGCGAGCGCGCGCGCCAGGAGCTGCACCTGCTCATGGGCGTCCACGTGTATGCGCGCGCCAAGGTCGTCCCGGATCTCGCGCTGAGCCGCGGCGAGGAGGCATACCGCGCCGCGCGCATCGATGGCGACCAGTCGACGGAGTTCAGCGCCGCTGCCGGCGTGGCGCTGACGCACCTCGACCTCGGCGAGGTCGCCGACGCGGATCGCTGGCTCGATATCGCGGCGCCGCTGGCCGCCACCGCGCTCACTCCGCTGCGCACCCGGCAGCTGGAGCTCATGCGCGGCAGGGTCCGCGCGATCGCCGACGACGTGGCCGGGATGCGCCGTCACTTCGAGCAGGCGCAGCTCCTCGCATCGCGAGCAGGCGCAGCGGCTCGGTGCGAGACCGCGGCGTGGGTCGCGCTCACCAGCGCACGGCTTGCCGCCCGGACACACATCGACGCGGAGCCGCTCCTTGCGATGGCCCGGGAATCCGCGGACCAGGCGACCGCGATCGCGGCGACGCTGCCCGGCCACAGCCCATGGCCGGCATATGCGGACGCCGCCAAGGCGGAGATTGCGCTGGCCCACGGCGATCTGGAAGCTGCGGCAGCCGCAGGCGCTGCCGTGATGCAGGCCCTCCAGGATGCGATCACGGAGGACGTGCACCTCGAGGCGGTCCTGTCCGCGAGTCGCGGCGTGCTCTCCGGCGCACCGCCGGACATGCAGGAGCAGGTCCGCGACTGGCTGCGCCTCACGCTGTCGCGGATCGCGCAGGCAACGGTTGATGACCACGTCCGCGTGCGCTGGCTCCGAAGCCCGCTCGGTCGCGAGCTGGTAGGCCTCGCGGGCGCCTTCGAGCCCGCGGTTGCCGGCGGCGCCGCCGCAGCCACGCAACCCGCCGCGCCGAGCGGCGCGGGCGGGCTCGACGACACGGATCGACGCATCGCCAAGCTCCTGACCGAAGGCCAGACGAACAGCGAGATGGCGGCGGCGCTCGGGATGTCCGAGGCCGATCTCGCCCAGCGGCTGACCCGCGTCTACGCCGGCCTCGGCGCGTCGAGCCGGGCGGAGGCCACGACGCTCGCGTTCCGTGGCCTCGGCGGGACCGCCGGCCTGGTGGCGGCTTCAGGCGGCGCCCAACCCGCGGGGGCCGGCTGATGCCGCTGCGCGTCGGCGTCGACCGGCACAAATGCATCGGTGCCGGCAACTGCATCACGATCGCGCCCACGGCGTTCGACTGGCTCCGAGGTGACTTCGCGAAGGCCGACGTCGTCGATCCGGACAGCGTGGAGGACGAGCTCGTTCGCGAGGCTGCCTTCGCGTGCCCGACCGCGGCGATCTGGATCGAGGATGTCGCCGAGCTCCTGCCGTGGCAGCTCCGTGGCAAGGCCGAGCCCAAGCGCCGCGTCCTCAAGACCTTCATGTTCACGGACGTCGTCGGTTCCACCAACCTGGTCGAGGTGATGGGCGACGAAGCGTGGGACACGCTGCTGCGCTGGCACGACGCCACGCTCCGGGAGGTCTTCACCGCGCATCAGGGCAAGGAGATCTCGACGACCGGCGACGGCTTCTTCGTCGGCTTCGACTCGCCGGAGCAGGCGGTGGCGGCAGCCGTGGCGATCCAGCGCCGGCTCGCCGAGCACCGCCAGAAGGCAGGCTTCGCGCCGCCCATCAGGATCGGGATCCACGCCGCGGACGCGAACCAGGTCGGCGAGAACTTCCGCGGCCGTGGCGTCCACGAGGCATCGCGGATCGCCTCGATCGCCGGCGGCAACGAGATCGTCGCGAGCGTCGCGACGGCGGGCGATGCCTACCCGACGTCGGCACCCCGCAGCGAGCTGCTGAAGGGGTTCTCCGAGCCGGTCGAGGTGGTCACGATCGACTGGCGCTGACCGGACTGGAGAACGAGCTCGGCAGCGCGCCCGACAACGCGCCGGACATCGGGGCTCAGCGCTTGCGGTCGCCCTCCAGGGATTTCAGCACGATCCGCACCAGCATCGACCCGATGATCGCGAAGACGAGCGCCCCGATGAACCCGGTCACCGGCTGGCCGTTCATCTGCTGGGCGAGCCAGCCGCCGATCACGCCGCCCAGCACGCCGACGACGATCGTCGGCAGGCAACCCTGGACGCTGCGGGTGCCGCGCACGAACCAGCCCGAGATCGAGCCTGCGAGCAGGCCGATGATGATCCAGCCGAGAATCCCGTCGGGCATGCGCCCGATTGTGCCGCGCGCCGAGCCGCCCCGTCAGGCGGGCGGGATGTTCTGGTTCAGGCGGAACAGGTTCGTCGGGTCATAGCGGCGCTTGACCTCGGCGAGGTGCTGGTAGGTGGCGCCCGGGTACGCGGCGTGGATGCGCGCCTCGCCCTCGTCACCGACGAAGCCGACGTACGCGCCCTCGTCGCCCTGGCGGATCGCGTTGAAGAAGTCCGTCGCCCAGGCGAGCCGGCGCTTGCGGTCCTCCTCGTCCGTGTAGAAGACGGCGATGTTGACCATGATCGGGCTGGCCCGATGGGCATACGCGGTGGCGTCGACCGGCACGCGCGCCATCGCGCCGCCGAGCACCCGGATCTGGGCAGCGCGAAGCGAGGCGTCCGATGACTCGAGGAACGACATGATCGTCTCCGCGGTCCCGCGATCGACGCGATCGAGCATGAGGTTCAGGCTCACCGCGAGCGGGTGGTAGTCGGGGTCCTCGGGCGGGAACATCTCCGGGTAGGTCATCGGCTTCACCAGGTCCGCGATCGGCGCGTCGAGCCCAGCGAGCTTCGCAAGGTCGCGGAACGGCTGGAGCGCATTGGCGCCCTCCTCGGCCGGCCCGGCGTAGCACATGAGCCCGAAGATCACGAGCTTGCCGTGCCACGCCGCGTCCACCATCGGCATCGGCGGGCAGGGCATCACGTTGGCGATCGTCGAGAGCTCCTCCGGTGCCTCGCCTGCCAGCGCGATGAACCGCTCGACCGTCTCCGCGGTTGCCGGCAGGAAGAGCATGCCGCCCACGATCCCGGGCAGCTCCACGAGGCGGTACTGCACGCGCACGACGACGCCGAAGTTGCCACCGCCACCACGGATCGCCCAGAACAGGTCCGGGTTCGTGGACGCGTCGGCTCGCAGGAGCTGGCCGTCGGCCGTCACGACGTCCGCGGCCAGGACGTTGTCGATCGTCATGCCGTGCTTGCGCACGAGATAGCCGATGCCGCCGCCTGTCGTGATCCCGCCGATGCCGACCGAGCCGGTGTCGCCGAAGCCGATCGCGAGGCCATGCGCTGCAGCCGCCTGGGACACGTCGGCGGCCGTGAGGCCGGTCTCGAACCAGCCCGTCCGCGCGTCGACGTCGATGTCGATCGCACGGAGTTCCCTCAGGTCGAGGACGATGCCGCCCTCGGTCGTGCTGTCGCCCTTGGCGCTGTGCCCGCCGCTGCGGATCGCGAGCTGCGCGCCGGTTTCCCGGGCGAAGGCGATCACGGCGCGAACATCGTCGACGTTCGCCACGCGAACGACAGCGGCGGGATGCCGATCGACCCCGCCGTACATCACGGAGCGGAGCGTGTCGTAGTCCGGGTCGGCAGGTTCGATGACCCGGCCGCTGATCTCGGCCCGCAGGCGCTGGAGCTGGTCCTGGAGCGCGCTCGTCGTTGTCGTCATGGCGGGAATCGTGCCAAGGACGCGCGATTCGCGCCTCGCTCAGCGTCCCGTGCGGAGTCGCAGGGCAAGGACCGGACAGACCTCGACGGCCTTCCGGGCAACCCCCTCGAGCCGTCGCGGCACCAGGGAGTGGACGATCGGATAGCCCCAATCATCGAGCTCGATGAGCTCCGGGAGGAGCTCGGCGCACATGCCATATCCGTCGCACAGGATGCGATCGACCTCGAGGCGCGTCTCCGCCTTCGCCAGTGGCCTGCCGTGGGCAGGGGCGATCTCCGTCGCCATCACGCCGCCTTGCCGGATCCCGCGATCGCCGCGAATGCGCAGCGCTTCGTGCGCCAGTGCCGCTCGAGCTCGCCGTCGAACGTCATGAGGGCGCTCTCGAGCATGCCCACGGCGCCGTCGGGATGGCGGCAGGCGCCCCGATTCCTGACCTGCGCCGCCCACCGTTCGACGTTGTCCCAGTCGTCTCGATGCGCTTCGAGCCGCGCCAGCCGGCCCATCGCGTCGGCGATCGAGCGCAGCCCGAAGACGCACGGCCCGCATTGGGCCGCGCTCTGCGCCGCCATGTACTCCGCGATGCGGGCTGTGGCGATGATGGGACACGTGGCGTTCGACAGAAAGGCGACGATGCCGGCCCCGAGCGCGAGGCCGTCGGCGCGCAGCTGCGCGGGATCGAGCTGCAGGTCCCATGCGCGCTCGGCGCCGACCCATCGCCCGAAATAGCCGCCCAGGAGGACCGCCTGCGTCGTTTCCAGCCTCGGCGCCGCCTCGCCGGCGACGTCCGTGGCCGCGACCTCACCGATCGTCTGTCCAAGCTCGATCTCGCGAACGCGAGGCCGTCCGCCCGGGGCCGTCACCGTGATGACCGCCGTGCCGCGCGTCTCGCCCCGGCCGGCCTCGCGGTACCAGGCGGCGCCCCTGCGCGCGATGAGGGCCGCGTGCGCGAGGCTCTCCACGTTCTGGACCAGCGTGGGCAGGCCCGCGACACCCCGCTCGTACGGTCGCGGCGGCGTGGTGATGGGGCGCGCATCACCGGCATTCACGAAGTGGACGGCCGCCGATTCTTCGCCGGCGACGTACCGATCCGGCGCGCGCGAGATCCGAACCGGCACGGGGAACCCGGCGCGCGCCGCGATGCGCTCCGCGCCGGCACGCTGGAGCGCCTCCACGGCGCCGTCGTGTGCCTCACCCACGTACAGGATGACCTCGTCCGCGCCGACGGCGTCCGCCGCCAGCTGGGCGCCGTCGAGGACGAGGTGGGGCCGGAGGGCGAGGAGGGTGCGGTCCTTGTGCGAGAGCGGCTCGCCCTCGGCGCCGTTGACCAGCACGACCGCCCCGCGGCCATCCGAGCGTTCGGCGACGGACCGCCACTTGCGGCCGACCGGGAACCCGGCGCCACCGCGGCCGAGGAGCCCGCTCTGCTCCAGCTCGTGGATGACGGCGGACCGCCCGCCACGGGGCAATGGCCCCAGGCGTGCCCGGTGGTCCTCGAACGGTTCGGCTCCGGATGCGAGCGGTGGCCCGGCGAGAACCCGCGCGCCGTTCATCGCGGCGTCGAGCGGTGGACGCGCTGGACGCGCTGGACGCCTCCTGCGACGGCCTCGAGGGCGTCGGTGTTCGGCCCGCGGGCCGCGAGGATCCGCCAGATGAGCGCGAGGCAGACGGAGCCGATGCACACGACGTCGAGCGCGAACATCCACGGCGCGCCGTTGTCCGACCCGGACCCGATCGTGTGGAGGATCGCGAGCGGCCATGACGCGTAGGCGAGCCAGTGGACGAGGCGCCAGGCCCGCTGCCCGATCCGGGCCTTGAGCAGGCTCGTGACGAGGACCGCGATCCCGATGTCCATCGACAGGACGCCGAGGCCGACCCACAGCGGTCGATACGACGAGGCAAAGGGGATCAGCGCCGCGTCGATACCGAGCTTCGCGAACGGATCGAGGATCGACGTGAGGATGTGGGCGACGATGAACGCCACCGACAGGAGCGAGGTCGTCCGGTGGAGCTCGACGGTCAGGAAGCGCGGCCAACCGGCGGACTGCCAGCGCATCGTCGTGAGGATGCCGAGGACGACGACGAGGCTGAAGAGGAGCATCGAGACGATGCCCGAGCCCCGGGTCGCGAACCACAGCACCTGCGTGCTCATGCCGCCGCTCCTGCGCGGGCCGGGTCGTGCTCGCGAGATCGGTCCCGCTCCCGCGCCGGCTCCGGCACGGGCCAGCCACCGACGCGGATGACGTCGCCGTCGGTGGAGACGAGCCGCGCAGCGAGCCCGAGGCCGTCGAGCCACGCAGGCGCGTCCGCGCCGCGGATCAGCCCGGCGGTCGCGGCGGCGTTGGCATCGACACAGGTGGCCGCGGCCACGGACACGGTTCGCCATGGGCTTCGCGCAGGAAGCCCGGTTCGCGGGTCGATGAGGTGATGCACGACAACGGACGCGCGTCGCCAGGTGCGCACGGTGGTGCTCGATGTCGCGATCGCGCCGCCGCGAACGGCGATCACCTCGCCACCGCGCCGCGGCTCGATGCTGCTGTCGTCCGCCGCGAGAACCGGCCAGCCGTCCTCGGGCACGTCACCGGCGATCGCGAGGTCACCGCCGAGGCTCACCAGCACGCCACCGCGACCCATTGCCTCCGCGGCGGCAGTCGCGGCGAGGTCAGCGGCCAGCGCCTTGCCGGTCGAGCCGAGGTCCAGCTCCACGCCGGCGGGGACGCGGATCGTGCGCGCGACCGGGTCGAAGCGAAGCGACTGCCAGCCGGCGACGCGCTCCATGCGCAGCTCGATGGCGGCGGTGCCCGTCGCGACCGTCGCGAAGTCCGCGTCGTAGCCGATCCGCAGCAGGGCGCGCCCGATCGTCGGGTCGCACAGCCCATCCGTCTGGCCCGCTGCCTGGATCGCCGCCCCGAGGGCGTCGGCGAGCAGCGGGCTCAGTGAGACGGTCGTGCCGGCGCGGGCATTGAGCACCACGAGCTCGCTGTCGGGTCGAAAGCGGCTGTAGGTGCGATCGACGCGCTCCAGCACCGCCTCGACAGCGGCGCGAGCGGCGCGGTGATCGCCCCGATGGACGAGCAGGTCGACGTGCGTCCCGAGCGCCCGCCAGCGGATCACCCGGAACCGCCGCTGGTGACCCTGGGCTTCTTCCGCGTCGTTGCGAGCGGGGTGGGATTCGGCTGGATCGGCGCGGCCGCTTCGCTGGGTGCCGGGGTCGACTGCTCGGCGCCCGTCAGGAGATCCGAGTCCTCATCGGCATTGGTGAACCAGGCGTTCGCGGTGGGATCGGCAGCAGCCGCGGTGTCATCGCCCGCGGTACCGGCGGAGCCGGACCACGTGACCGCCGCAAGCGCTCCGAAGCCGGCGGTGGCGGCCGTTCCGAGGACGGCGATCCCGGCGGTGATCGAACGGAGGCGCTGCAGCGCGCGGTCGCGCTCCCGCGTGGTGGTCGGGCGAGTCGATGGGTTCATTGGCAGCCATGCTCGCCGCCGTTTCTTCGAATCGGCTGAGAGGCCGGCGACGAATTGGCGCCTCCGAGCGCGCGCCGATCGGCCGGGCCTCAGCCTCGCGTCGGTGCGGCCGTGAGGCCGGACGGTGCGCTGTAGCCGTTGTCGGCGATCTCGGCGGCGCGCTCCCGGTACGCCTCCGTCGACGGCGAGGTGCGGGCGCGGAACCCGTCGACGAGCCGGTTGTACATGGAGAACGCGGACGCGATGAGCACGGCGAGCTGCACGTCCGCCTCGGTGGCGCCCGCCTCGTGCGCCGCCGTGACGTCACCCTCCGTGAGCGCGAGCGCATCGCGCCGAACCGTCCGCGCGATGTGCAGGAGCGCCTGCATCTTCGGATCGAACCCGTCCGATGACCCCGCCTTCGCGACGTCGATCAGCGGCATGAGCTCGTGCGCGCCGTGCTTGTCCAGGAGCGCGGCCACGAACGCGCCGTGCGAGTCCATGCAGAAGAAGCAGTCGTTCGCGGCAGAGACCGCCGTCGCCAGGATCTCGCGCTGGTCACGGCGGAGCGTGGCGCCCGGGAAGTCGTGGACGAGCACCTCGTCCGCGAGGCCGCGGAGGTGCACGCCGAGACCGGGCGTCAGGCGCATTGCCACGCCGATGCCCTGGACATCGGGCAACCCGCCGACGATAGGGTCCTGCTGCGCCCGCGCGACTCGTTCTTCGTCTCGTGCCATGCACCTATGATGCCCGACCATGACCGCGAGGACGCTCACGATCGGCCGCGGGACGTACCCGCTCGTCCTCCCGAACGTCCGCGACCCGCGGCTGCACGTCGCGGTGGTCGTCCTGACCGTCCATGTGCTCGGCCAGGTCGGGCTCGGGTTCTGGGTGAGCGTGCCGCAGATCGTTGCCGCGATCGGCACGTGCTTCGTCCTGGAGGTCGGGATCACGTTCTGGCAGACGAAGCAGCTCGTCTGGCCCGCGAGCGCGATGCTCACCGGCAGCGCCGTGGCGCTGATCATGCGGGTGGTCGGCACGGCGCCGGGTGACCACTGGACGAGCTATGCGTGGTGGCTGTTCGCCGGGGTCGCGGCGCTGTCGCTGCTCTCGAAGTACGTGATCCGGTACCGCGGCTCCCACGTGTTCAACCCGGCCAACCTCGGGCTGGTCCTGGCGTTCGTGATCCTCGGCTCGGCGCGCGTGGAGCCGCTGGACTTCTGGTGGGCGCCCCTGACGAACCCGGCGATGATCCTGGCGTACGCGGTGATCCTGGTCGGTGGCACGCTGATCACGCGGCGCCTGCACCTGCTGATCCTCGGGGCCACGTTCTGGCTCACGCTTGCGGCCGGGCTCGGCCTCCTGGCCGCGTCCGGGCACTGCATGGTCACCCGCTGGTCGTTCGCGCCCGTCTGCGGTGTCGACTTCTGGCGCTCCATCGTGACGTCGCCGGAGATCCTCATCTTCCTGTTCTTCATGATCACCGACCCGAAGACGGTGCCCGGCGGGCGCGTCGGGCGCGTGGTGTTCGGGCTCCTCGTCGGCGTCGTGAGCACGCTGCTGATCGCGCCGCAGACGACCGAGTTCGGGGCGAAGGTCGGGCTCCTGTCCGGCCTCGTCGTGGTCTGCGCGGCCCGACCGCTCCTCGAGCGGATCCTGCCCGAGCCGAAGTCCGCGGCGGACCGCCTTCGCGCCTTCGTCGAGCGGATCGCCACCGGCGGCAATGCCGCGGCGGGTGCGGCACGTCGGGCGAGTGCCGCCATCGCCGCGGTGGTCGCGGTCGTTCTCGTTGGCGGCGGCGTGGTCCTCGCCGGGACGCCCGCGCGGAACGCGACGCTGCCGGTCTCGGCCGAGGTCCTGAATCGCCTCCCGACCCAGGTCGACCCCGGAACGCTGCCGCCGATCACGGTCGGGCAGGACGTCGCGGACTTCGACCCGTCGCTCGCCGGCCCGGGCATCAACGACGTGCTCATCACGCTGGCGCAGAACCTCGCCATCGAGAACGAAGCGATGCTCCACGCGGACGGCTCGCTCCTCGCGGCGTCCGACCACGGCGACCGCCTCGCCGAGATGAACGAGCGGCTGGTCGCAGCACAGGCAGCGGGTCGGACCGTGCTGACGACCTACCGCTTCGACAAGGGCGCCGTCTCGCTGCTCATCCCGTTCGGCAAGCAGGACGGGTTCAGCCTCGGCTTCCACATGACGGGCACGCAGGTCGTGCAGACGCGCGACGCCACGGGCGCCGTCATCGCCACGCAGGAGTCGCCGCTGGACAAGGTGTTCGCGGTTCGGCGTGCCACGGGCGATCGCTGGCTGCTCGTCGCGGTGCTGCCGCCCGCCTGACGCCCGCCTGACGGTCAGGGCAGGGGCGTCCCCGGCGTCCAGGGCTGCACGGCGGCCGCATCTCGATCGATGATGGCGAAGGTGTCGAGCGGGACCGATTGCCACGGGCCTTCGGTGCCATCGGGCCACTGGACGCGGAGCTCCGCGCTCGTCGCGTCACCGAGGCCGACATGGACCCAGCCGAGCTGCCCGCCGGCGTGCCCGCCCCCGATGGTCAGCTCGCGCCGAACGACCGAACCATCCGGGCCGCCGACGCGCACCTCGAGCACGGCCCCGATCGCGTCGACATTGGGCGCCGCCTGCCGGACGCGAACCCCGACCCAATGCCCTGCCTCCGCGCTCCCGCCGGCGGCAACCGCGCCCGCGCTGCGCCAGATCCGGACCGGTGCGCCGTAGTTGACCTCGACGAGGTCGAGCCAGCCGTCGAGGTTGAAGTCGGCGAGGGCAGCGCCGCGCCCGCGATCGAACGAGAGGATGCCCGCGACATCCGCGACCTCCCGGAACGTGCCGTCGGACAGGCCGAGCAGGAGGTTGCTTGGATCCTTCTGGGCGTAGTCGGGCTGGGTCGTGACGTTGCCCTTCGAGACGAAGAGGTCGAAGCGACCGTCGTTGTTGACGTCCTCGAACTGCGGGTGCCACGCCGTCGACGGCAGGTGCTCGCCGCCCGCGAACGGCTGCGCAACGTTCGCCTTCCGCGCGCCGCCGATGTCGGCGTAGTCGGGTTGCGCCGGGCCGTTGGCGAGCGTCTGCAGCCGGCTCGCTGCCTGGCTGGTGAGGTAGATCTCGGGCAGGCCGTCACCGGTCAGGTCCTGGCTTGCGATGCCCATGCCCTGGATCCGGACCGCCTGCCAGCCGTCGCTGCTCGTGTACAGCCGGGGCGCAACCCCGGGCTCGACCCGCCAGAGCTGCTCCTCGCCGAGCGTCGGCGGGTAGTAGTGCTGGTCGTTGCTGACGCGCAGGTCCGTCCGGCCGGAGCCGTCCCAGTCGCTGAAGAGCATCGACAGCGCGCAATAGCTCGGGTTGAGCTCGAGCGGCGTGGCGAACCTCGCGCCGCGGGCCGCCGGGCGGACCAGCACGTTCGGCTGGCACCACTTCGACGGATCGACCGGCGCGGGGTCGACGTAGTTCCCGAACGCCAGCGTCGGCCACGTGGCGCCGCGCTCCCACGTCGCGCTGAATGCCTCGGTCAGCTCGCCGCCCCCATCGAGACCCCACCGCTCGTTCGCGCGCTCGAACCGACAGTCGCCCAGCCCCCGCAGGACGACGTTCTCGCCGTTGCGCAGGACTGCAAGATCGACGCGGCCGTCGCCGTCGATGTCGATCGGATAGGCGCCGTTGACCGCCGCAAGGTCGGTCGTCGTGCCGGCGAGTCGCGTGAACCGGAGCTCGCCACCGATCGGGCTGTCGTTGCGGAACAGCGCGGCCGGATCCTGGCCCCCGGCGAAGTAGATGTCCGGGCGGCCGTCGTCGTTGCAGTCGAACACCGCGACGCCGCCACCGACCGCATAGGTGAACTCGCCGCCCGAGGTGAACGCGAGGCCGGAGGAGCTCGTCTCGTCCACGAAGTGCGGGACCGGGACGGCCTCCGCGGATGCGCCCGGCAGCCACGGCGCGATGCCCGCGACGGTGGCCACGGCAGCGATGACGCCGACGAGGATCAGCGCCGATGCGCCGAGCAGCAGCGGGCGGCCGTTCCTGCCCCGCGCCATCTCCTTCACAGGCCGCTCAGGCGAGCGACATCGCGCGCCCGGTATCCAGCAGGAACGGCGGCAGCCAGGCGGGGATGTTGGAGAAGGGCAGCACGTCCGAGTGCAGCTCGATGCCAAGGTGCGTTGCCATGAACGCGCGCCGGCGTTCGATCCGTGCCCACGCCTCGGGATAGCGCGCCCGGAACGCAGCACGGAGCGATTCGTCGGCCAGCGCGACGCCGTCCTCGATGTTCGTCGTGAAGTAGGGCGTCCCGGTCGCCGGGATCACGTCGGCCTGGAGGTACATGCCGGACCGCAGCTCGGTCGTGGACCCGGGGCCGATCGGGGAGTTGACCCACTCGTCGAGCGAGATCTGGTGGCCGGCGTTCAGGAAGATCCCGAAGAAGGGATCACCGAGGCGCGCCGCGATGACGTCGTCGAGGACGCCGCCCGTCTGCCCGACCTGCAGTGCGCGGTACCAGGCGGCGATCGCGGCGAAGTACGGCGCGACGAGTCGGTCGACGTAATCGCGGATGCCGTCGGGCAGTGCCGCCGCGTCGTCGACGAGCCATCCGGCCCGGCAGGTGAGCGCGCCCCACACGCCGAAGGCCGTCGTGAACGGGTCGCCTGCCTCCATCGCCCGGTCGCTCGGGCTGTACAACCCGAACCGGGCACGGGGGCCTGCAGTCAGCATCAGGTGGCACGACAGCGGGGAGCCGTCCCAGCCGAGAAGGGCAACCGCGTCGCGCTCCCGGAGGCCGGGCCGGAGGTTGCGCAGCAGGTGCAGGACGCCGCTGGAGGTTCTGGTCGAGGCGGCCTCGAAGGCCGCGAGCTGCTCGAGCTCGTTCACGACGCGGAGGCCCGTTCCGGCATCGATGAGGAGGCCGGCCGCGTTGGCAACCGTGCCGGTCGCGCCCGCCAGGCCACGAATCGTGTCCGCGAGGTAGGCGGGGACGTCCAGCCACGCGGGATCACCGAACGACTTCCAGCCGACGACGCCGACCTTCGTGCCGGGCGCAACCCCGGCGTCGCGCAGCTCGTCGCGGAGCGACCGCGAACGGCCTCGCGGCTGGCTCGGCAGGCTGAGGTCCTGGTGGAGCACCCGGTCCATCGGCAGGGGTGCATCGCCCGCGATGCCCCAGCACTCGTTGCCGACGAGGATCGTCGGCCGGCCCGTCGGGCGGACGATGACGATGGCCTCCTCGAATCGCGGATCGAACCCGGTGAGCCAGCTGACGTTCGCGCTGTGCTCGCGGTCGGCGTACAGGACGAGGAGGTCGAACCCCGCAGCCGCAGCGCGCTCGCGGAGCCGCTCGAGGCGGGCCTCGTGGATCGCCGGGGGGAGCTCGGGCCGCTCCGCCGCGACGCCGAAGTCCGGGAGGTCGATCTCGGCGAGGCGCGCGATCGCGCTCGCGTGCCGGCTCACGGCCGGCCCGTCGATGCCCCGCGCGCCGCGGCTTCGAACACCTGCTCGATCACGCGCATGTTCGCGACCCCATCCCACGCCGGCGTCGGGAGCGGCGTCCCGTCCAGGATGGCGGCGGCGAAGGCGTCGGCCTCGACCCCGTACGGATCGGCAACCGGGAACGTCAGCGTCTCCGTGTGCGGCGCGACCGGCGGGTCACCGCCCTGCGTCACGAACACGTGGGTCTCGAGGTCCGGCGGGATGTTGAACGGGATCCCCACCGAGATCCGCCCGTCGGTGCCGTAGATGTGGACGCGCTGGTCGGTCTCGGCGCGCGTCGAGCACGTGAAGGTGGCCGTGCCGCCTCCGGGAAACACGAGGAAGGCCGACGTCACGACGTCGATGCCCATCTCGGGATCGCGCACGATCGATGCCTCCACGCGCACCGGCTCTGCGTCGAAGAGCAGCCGCGAGAGGTTGATCGAGTAGCAGCCGATGTCCATGAGCGCGCCGCCGCCGGCGTCGGCACGGTTGCGGATGTTGGCCGGGTCGTCGTTCCAGTACGAGAACCAGCTCTGGACGCTCTGGAGCCGCCCGATCCGGCCGGACGTCACGAGCCGGCGAACGGCCTGCCACGAGGGGTGGAGGCGGTACATGAACGCCTCCATGAGCTTGACGCCCGCGGCATCCGCGGCGGCGACCATGCGCTCGGCGTCCGCGGACGACAGGGCGAGCGGCTTCTCGCACAGGACGTGCTTACCGGCGCGCGCGGCAGCGATCGTCCATTCCAGGTGGAGGTGATTGGGCAGCGGGATGTAGACCGCGTCGACCTCCGGGTCGGCAAGTAACGCCTCGTACGACCCGTGCGCGCGCGGGATCTCGAGCGCATCGGCGACCTGGCGCGCGACGGCCGCATCGCGCGACGCGATCGCCACGACCGCGCCGCGCTGCTCGGGCGCCCGGCGGACGCCCGGGATCCACTTCTTCCTACCGATGTCGGCCGTCGAGAGCACGCCCCAGCGGAGCTTCCGCGCGCTCATGTCTACCTGGCCTCGCAGCCCGTGCGGGCCGTCAGCCCCACGAGGCCTCGGTGACCGGGCGGAACGCGACCTCGAGGATCCGGTGCGTCCGCGGCCGGGTCACGACGAACTGCACGGCATCGGCGACGTCCTGCGGCGCCATCATCCCCGCCAGCGCAGGCATGTCCGGGGTGCGGCCGTGACCCATCGCGAAGTCCGTCGCGACGCCACCGGGGCAGATGTTCGTGCAGCGCACGCCGTGCTCGCGCAGCTCATGATCGAGCGCGGCGGTCAGCCCGACCTGGGCGAACTTCGATGCGCAGTACACGGCCTCGAAGGGCAGGCCCCGGCGGCCCGCCTCGCTGGCAATCATCACGAAGTCCGCCGCGTCGCTCTCAAGGAGGTAGGGGAGCACGGCTCGGGCCGCGTAGATCGCGCCCTTCACGTTGACGTCGATCATCTCCTCGAGGTGCGCCGGATCCAGCTCGAGGAAGGGGCCGTACGCGCCGACCCCGGCGTTCACGACGAGGATGTCGATGCCCCCGAAGCGGTTCGCGGTTGCATCCGCCATCTGCGCGAGGGCGTCGGCGTCCCGCACGTCGCAGGCCCGGGCGAACGCTCCGGGAATGCCGAGGTCGCTCCCGCTCCGTGACGCGAGCCCCACGTGCGCGCCGTCGTCCACGAGCGTGCGCGCGATCGCGCTGCCGATCCCGCGGCTCGCGCCGGTTATGAGCGCGACGCGCCCGTCGAGGGTTCCCATCGTCGCGTTCCTCCATCGCATCTTGACACCGGCCGGGGGATGTATGAGGCTAGCACGCACGGTTTGGAAGACAGGTGCACAAACCCCGGGTTCACGCCGCCCGACCCCGACCCCCGACCTCGCGTTCCACCCCAGCAGCAGGTGACGCCGTTGTTGTTCCCGGAATCGATCGGCCAGCGGAGCGGGACCGTGCGTCGCGCCAACCTCGCCGCGATCGTGCGCGAGCTGCACCTGCGCGGACCCCAATCCCGCTCAGAGCTCGTGGCGCGCACAGGCCTCACCCGTACCGCGATCCGGGCGCTGATCGGGGAGCTCGTCGCGGGCGGCATCCTCGTCGAGGAGCGCGGGGCGCCCGATGGCGCTCCGGGCCGACCCTCGCCCCGCGTCCGGCCGAGGTCGCGCGACGTCTTCGTGCTGGCGCTCGAGATCCGCGTCGATTCGCTGGCGGCGGCCCTCGTCGGGCTGGGCGGCGAGATCATCGCCCAGGCGAGCATCGCGCGGCCACGTGAGCACCTCTCGGTGGACACGATCGTTGCGGACCTGGCGGGCCTGACGGACCGGCTCCTTCCTCCCGCGGAGCGCGAGGCGCCCATCGCCGTGGGGGTCGCGGTCGCCGGGCTGGTGCGTCGCCAGGACGGGATCGTGCTGATGGCCCCGAACCTGGGCTGGCGCGACGTTCCGCTGGCCGAGCGAATCGCGGTCGCGATCGGGACGCAGCGGCCGGTGTTCGTCGCGAACGAAGCAGATCTCGGCGCGATGGCGGAGCTCCGCCGCGGTGCCGCACGGGGCGCAGACGACCTCCTGTTCATCTCGGGCGAGGTCGGCGTCGGCGGCGGGATCATCATCGACGGCCAGCCCCTCACCGGCGTTGCCGGATTCGCGGGCGAGGTCGGGCACATGCCGGTGAACCCCAACGGCCGGGCCTGCCACTGCGGCTCCATCGGCTGCTGGGAGACCGAGGTCGGCGAGCAGGCGCTGCTGCGGCTCGTGGGCCGCGCCGGCGACGGCGGCCCCGACGAGGTCGACCGCGTCCTCGCCGCCGCCGCGGCCGGTGACCCGCAGGCCCGCACCGCCTTCGACGAGATCGGTCGCTGGCTCGGCATCGGCCTCGCCGGACTGGTCAACCTCCTCAATCCTCGCGTGATCGTCCTGGGCGGCCTGTTCGCCCGGGCGTATCCGTTCATCGATCGGGCGCTCGATCGAGAGCTGGGCCGGATGGCGCTCAAGGGACCGCGTGGGCTGGTCCGCGTCGCTCCGGCCGCACTCGGGATCGACGCTCCGCTCGTCGGCGCGGCCGAGCTCGCACTTGAGCCGTTCGTCGCCGACCCAGCAGGCTGGCTCGGACCCCGGGCACAGCTCGCCACCGCGGCCGGCGCATGAAGCCGCTCATTGCGTCGGGACGCGGCTCCGGCCCGCCGTCACGCGTGCATGAATCCCGAGAGGAGAGTGATAGCCTGCACAGCGCACCGGGTGTCCCAGTCTTGGCACCGATGTGGAGGAGTGAAATGCACAAACGGTTCTTGGCGTTCGCGGCCGTCGCCGTCGTGGCCTTCGCGGCCTGTAGTGGCGGTGGGACCGCAACGACGGGTCCCGGTGGCGCGTCTTCGGCCCCCGGCACGGGCGGCACGGCAACGGGCTGCACGATCGGCGTGTCGTGGAACAACTACCAGGAAGAGCGATGGGCGAAGTGGGATGAGCCCGCGATCAAGGCCGCAATCGAGGCCGGTGGCGGGAAGTACATCTCGAACGACGCGAAGTCGTCCGCCGACACCCAGAACTCCAACGTCGCGAACCTGATCTCGCAGGGCGCGAAGGTCGTGATCATCCTCGCGCAGGACGGCACGGCCATCAAGACGGCCGTCTCGTCGGCGACCCAGGCCAACGTGCCGGTCATCGCCTACGACCGCCTCATCGAAGACCCGAAGGTGCTGTACATCACCTTCGACAACAAGCTCGTCGGCAAGCTCCAGGCCGAGGCCCTGCTCAAGGTCAAGAACGCGGGCAACTTCGTCGTGATCAAGGGCAACAAGGCCGACGCCAACGCGGACTTCCTCCGCGCGGGCATGGTCGAGGCGGGCCTCCCCGAGGCCGGCCAGAGCAGCGCCACGCTCAAGAACGTTGGTGAGACCTACACCGACAACTGGGATCCTGCAAAGGCCCAGGCGGAGATGGAGCAGTTCCTCACCGCGAACAGCAACAAGATCGACATTGCCTTCGTCGAGAACGACGGCATGGCCGGTGGCGCCATCGCGGCGCTGACCGCCCAGGGCCTCGCCGGCACCGTGCCGGTGTCCGGCCAGGATGGCGATCTCGCTGCCCTCAACCGCGTCGCCCTTGGCACGCAGACCGTCGACGTCTGGAAGGACGCGCGGGCGCTTGGCAAGGCAGCGGGCGAGGCAGCGGTTGCGCTGTGCGCCAACCCCGATGCCAGCAAGGTCAGTGGCGCAGCTGCGTTCACGACGCCGGGCGGCAACTCCGTGAGCTCGATCTTCCTGAAGCCAGAGGCCATCACCAAGGACAACCTCAACGTTGTCCTCGATGCGGGCTGGATCACGAAGGACGCACTCTGCAAGGGCGTGACCGCCGGTTCCGTTACCGGCTGCTAGCGACCTTGGTCATCCGTTGACCTGAAGCGCCCTGCCTCCGCGAACGCGGGGCAGGGCGCCTTTGCTATCCGGCTTCCCGTCGTCGCTGCGCGCAGCAGGAGCGAACGCTCATGGCGCTCTCCGAGACCCCGGCACAGGTAACGACCGAGGGCCGCCCCGCATCGCCGATCCGGCGTGCGGTGGACGCGCTGCGCGGCGTGCTCGCTCCCGTCCGAACCCGCCTCGCGATCCTCGAGGTCGATACCCGCCTCCTCGGGATGGTCGTGGCGCTGCTGGTCATCTGGTTCGGCTTCAACTTCGCCAGCGACCTCTCCGACGGCGTGCTGAATGGGAATGGCACGTTCCTCACCGCGCGCAACCTCTGGAACCTGTCCGTCCAGAGCGCCTCGATCGCGATCATGGCCACGGGCATGGTCCTGATCATCGTGTCCCGCAACATCGACCTGTCCGTCGGCTCGATGCTCGCCTTCATCGGCTACACGATGGCGATGCTCCAATCGCAATGGATCCCGCAGGTCTTCGGCGCCGAGCCGCAGCCGTGGATCTGGATCGTCACGGTGCTCGTGGGGATGCTGCTCGGTGCCGTCATCGGCGGCGTCCAGGGCTTCTTCGTCGCCTACGGCGGCGTGCCCTCGTTCATCGTCACGCTCGGCGGGCTGCTCATCTGGCGCGGCCTCATCTTCCGGTACGCCCAGGGCCAGACGATCGCTCCGCTGGACCAGACGTTCCAGATGCTCGGCGGCGGCACGGTCGGCACGCGGGTTGGCGCACTCGGCGACGTGGGGAGCTGGGTGCTCGGCGGCCTCGCCTGCCTCGCGATCATCGCGTCGCTCGTCTTCGCGCGCCGCAGGAAGCGTCGCTACGGCTTCCCGACGCGGCCGCTCTGGGCCGAGGTGGCGGTCGCCGCCGTGTCGAGCATCGTCGCACTCGGCGCCGTCTTCGTTGCCAACAGCTACCTCCTGCCGACGAACGTCGCGCAGGCCGTCGCGGCCGAGAAGGGCATCCCGGTCCCGCCGGGTGGATTCGCCACAGGGGTCGCGATCCCGGTCCTGGTGCTGATCGTCGTCGGCATCGCCGTCACCTTCCTCGCGACCCGACGGCAGTTCGGCCGGTACGTCTACGCGATCGGCGGCAACCCCGACGCCGCGGCCCTCGGCGGCATCAACGTGCGCTGGACGATCCTCAAGACGTTCGCGCTGATGGGGATCCTCTGCGGCATCAGCGCTTCCGTGGCGACGGCGCGGCTCAACAGCGCCGTCACCAACCTCGGCATCCAGAACGAGCTCGACGTCATCTCGGCTGCCGTCATCGGCGGCACGTCGTTCGCGGGTGGCATCGGGACGATCCCGGGCGCGATCCTCGGCGCGGTCGTGATGCAGTCGCTCCGTTCCGGCATGTCGCTGCTGCTCGTCGACTCGCCGACCCAGGACATCGTCGTGGGCATCGTGCTCGTCGGTGCGGTCTTCCTCGACACGCTCATCCGCAGAAGGGCGGGCTGATCCGATGGCACTGTCCCAACCCACGACGAATGCCGCCACGGCGCCGGCCGCCGCACCGGCCGCCGCACGGACGCCCCTGATCGAGATGCGCAACATCGAGGTGAGCTTCGGTGGCGTCAAGGCCGTCCAGGGCGTCAGCGTCGACGTCCACCCCGGCGAGGTGATCGGCCTCGTCGGCGGGAACGGCGCCGGCAAGTCCACGCTCATGCGCGCGCTGTCCGGCGCGCGGCCCCCCGACCGAGGCGAGATCTGGGTCGACGGCAAGCCCGCGAGCATCGCCAACCCACGCGACGCGAAGGCGTACGGCATCGAGACGATCTACCAGACCCTCGCCCTCGCGGACAACCTCGATGCCCCGGCGAACGTGTTCCTGGGGCGCGAGGTGATGAGCCGCGGCCAGCTCGATGACGACGCGATGGAGGACGCGACGCGCAAGGTCATCGGGCGGCTCAACCCGAACTTCAAGAACTTCACCAGCCCGGTCATGCGCCTGTCCGGCGGCCAGCGCCAGGCTGTCGCGATCGGGCGGGCGATCCAGTTCAACGCGAGGGTCCTGATCATGGACGAGCCCACGGCTGCCCTCGGGCCGGCCGAGACGGCGCAGGTCCGGGATCTCATCCGCCAGCTCAAGAAGGAAGGGCTCGGGATCTTCCTCGTCAGCCACGACATCCACGACGTGTTCGACCTGTCCGAGCGGATCTCGGTCATGTACCACGGCCGGCTCGTCGGCACGGTGAACAAGGACGACGTCACCACGGACGAAGTGCTCGGGATGATCATCCTCGGCAAGCCGCCCACGAAGCTCACCGACGAGGAGAAGGCCCAGCTCCACGCCTGACGGCACTGCGCCTGCGCGCGGGGTGCCGGCGCGCAGGGTGCCGGCGCGCGGGCGCGCCCCGGTGAGCCGCGCCTCGGTCAGGCGCGGTGGAAGTGCGGCGCCAGCGCGGGGTAGAGCTCGCGGTATGCGGCGTGCAGCTCGCGATACCGGGCGGCGTCCGGGCCGGGTGATGCCGAGGGGATCGTGGTCACCGTTGCCACCACCGCGTCGTCGACGGACGCGTGCCAGCCTGCGGCAACGGTCGCGAGGATCGCCGCGCCGAATGCCGCGCCCTCGGTGGTGTTGACGGTCACGAGCTCCGCCTCCAGCACGTCCGCCAGGATCTGCCGCCACAGCGGGCTCGCGATCCCGCCACCAGAGGCCCGGATCGTGACCGGGCCCGGCATGCCGGCAGCGCGCATCAGGTCCAGTCCGTCACGGAGCCCGAACGCCACGCCCTCGAGGACGGCGCGCACGAGATGGCGTCGATCGTGGGCCAGCGTGAGCCCAACGAATGCGCCGCGGGCGAGCGGATCCGGGTGCGGGCTGCGCTCGCCGGAGAGGTAGGGGAGGAAGAGGAGACCGCTGCTGCCTGCCTGCACCTCCGCGGCGGTCGAGACCAGGTCGCCGAACCCGATCTCCGGCGCGACGGTGTCGCGGAACCAGCGCAGGCTGCCGGCCGCGGACAGCATCACCGACATGAGATGCCAGCGATCCGGCACGGCGTGGCAGAAGGCATGCACGCGTCCGCGCTCGTCGTACAGCGGCGCGCTCGTCGCCGCGAAGATCACCCCCGATGTCCCCAGGGACAGCGCGGCTGAGCCCGGCGCGACCACGCCGACGCCCACGGCATTCGCTGCCTGATCGCCGCCGCCCGCGACGACGGGCGTGCCGGCTCGCAGGCCCGTGGCCGCGGCGGCGCTCGCGCTGACCGTGCCGGTGACCTCCGGGCCCTCGTGCGTCCGTGGCAGCCATGTGCGCGGGATTCCGAGCGCGTCGACCACCTCGGTCGACCAGTCGCGAGCCGCCAGGTCGAAGAGCAGCGTGCCGGCACCGTCGGCCTTGTCGAGCGCG
The DNA here is from genome assembly GCA_035248345.1 of Candidatus Limnocylindrales bacterium. Lineage (GTDB taxonomy): Bacteria > Chloroflexota > Limnocylindria > Limnocylindrales > CSP1-4 > UBA5189. Next base: position 107,279 of record DATFHO010000101.1, on the reverse strand, counting down.
TGCTCGCCGGTGAGCTGGAGCCGCACGAAGTCCTTCGGCAGCAGCACGTGGGCCGCGCGCTCCCAGGTGGCCGGCTCGTGATCGCGGACCCAGACGAGCTTCGGCGCCGTGAGACCCGTGACGGCGTCGTTGCCCGTGATCTCGATGAGCCGCCGTGCGCCCACCGCGGAGCGAATCTCGTCGCAGGCGTGCGCCGTGCGCTGATCGTTCCAGAGGATCGCCGGCCGCAGCACGCGATCCGACGCATCGAGCAGGACGAGGCCGTGCATCTGCCCGGTCAGCCCGATCGCCGCGATCGACCCGGCATCCACGCGCGTCGTCGCGAGCACCTGGCGGATTGCGGCGATCGCGCCGTCCCACCACAGCGCCGGCTCCTGCTCGGTCCAGAGGGGCTGCGGCTGGTCGAAGCCGTACTCGGACATCCCGATCCCGACGACCGTCCCGGATTCGTCGACGAGGACGGCCTTGGTCGCCGTCGTCGAGACGTCGATGCCGAGGACGTGGCTCACGGCGCCATCGTCGCGCCTGCGCGCCGAGCGCGCTGGGTCAGTGCGCGCCCCAGATGCGGCGGTTGACCGCGCCCTCGAGCCGTTCCTGGCCACCCGAGGTCGGTGCCGGGTCCAGATCGTCGGCCTCGACCATCTCGGTAAGCGACCCCAGGGACGCCGACCCGTCCATGATCGACCGTCCCAGGTCGCCGTCCCAGCCGGCATAGCGCTCGGCGAGCGGCGCGGACAGCGTCTCGCGCTCGACCATGTCGGCCGCGACGAGCAGGGACCGCGCGAGCGTGTCGATCGCGCCGATGTGGGCCGAGAACAGGTCCGTGCGGCTGATGCTCTGCCGCCGGAGCTTCGCGTCGAAGTTGAAGCCGCCGGTGGTCAGGCCGCCGCCCTTGAGGATCTCGTACACGGCGAGCGAGAGCTCGTCGACCGAGTTCGGGAACTGGTCCGTGTCCCAGCCGTTCTGGTAGTCGCCCCGATTGGCATCGATCGAGCCGAGCATCCCGTGCGCCACCGCGTACGCGACCTCGTGGTGGAAGCTGTTGCCCGAGAGCGTCGCGTGGTTGGCCTCCAGGTTCAGCTTGTACTCGCCGTCGAGGCCGTGCCGCGTCAGGAAGCCGTGGACGGTCGCGGCGTCGTGGTCGTACTGGTGCTTCGTCGGCTCGTGCGGCTTCGGCTCGATGAGCAGGAGCCCGTCGAACCCGATCCTGTGCTTGTGCTCCGCCACGAGGTGCAGGAACCGGGCGAGCTGGTCGTCCTCGCGCTTGAGGTCCGTGTTGAGGAGCGTGTCGTAGCCCTCGCGGCCGCCCCAGAGCACGTAGTTGCGACCACCGAAGCGCTGCGTCGTCTCGAGCATCAGCTTGACCTGGGCAGCGGCGAAGGCGAAGACCTCGGGATTGGGGTTCGTCGCTGCGCCGGACATGTACCGGGGGTGGGTGAACAGGTTCGCGGTGCCCCACAGGAGCTGCATCCCGCTCGAGGCGATCCGGGCCTCGACCATGTCCATCACCGCATCGAAGATCCGGCGCGTCTCGCGGCCGTCAGCGCCCTCGGGGGCGATGTCCCGATCGTGCACGCAGAAGTAGGGGACGCCGAGCTTGGTCAGGAACTCGAACGCGGCATCGAGCTTCATCTCGGCCGCGACAAGTGGATCGAGTCCGGGCGCGTTCCACGGCCGGTCGAACGTCCCGGCCCCGAACATGTCCGTGCCGCCCCACGCGAACGAGTGCCACAGGCACACGCCGACGCGCAGGTGCTCTTCCATGCGCTTGCCCAGCACGAGCCGGTCCGGCTCGTACACGGAATAGGCGAGGGGATCGTCATTGTCGGGACCGCCGAAGCGGACGCGGTCGGGGACGTCGGTGAAGAAGGGCTTGCTCACGGCGCTGGGCCTCCCGACGCGAGGGTGAGGGGATTTGTTCGAAGTTATCACATACCCTCCGTGCGACATGCTCGAGCTGCAGGCGTCGAACGTGCGCGTGGCCATCGACCCGGAGGCGGGTGGCCGGCTGGCATCGATCCGCGTCGGGAGCCGCGAGCTGCTCGTCGGCCGGCAGGGGAACGAGGCGCAGCCGATGCGCTGGGGGTGCTACCTGATGGCGCCATGGCCGGGACGGCTCGAGAACGGCCGGTTCACATGGCAGGGCCGGACGATCCAGCTGCCCCGGACGCACGGCCGCCACGCGATCCACGGCCTCGTGTGGAACCGGCCGTGGACGATCGAGCGGTCCTCCGGCAGGTCGGCCACGCTCACCTGCGCCCTGCCTGACGAGTGGCCGATGGGGGGCGTAGTGCGCCACGAGCTCACGCTCACCGAGCACGGCCTGGCGATGGATGCGTCGGTCACCGCCGGAGCCGCGATGCCGGCCGCCGTCGGATGGCACCCGTGGTTCGACCGAGCGGGGGATCCGGTGACGCTGCGGCTCGAAGCGCACGAGGTCCTCGAAACGCGCCGGATGATCCCGACCGGAGCCCGGCGGCCCGTGACCGGCAACCGGGATCTGCGGAGCGGCCCCGTGCTCGGCGAGCGGCGCCTGGACACGGCATTTGCGAGCGCGCCCAGCCCGGCGATCCTGGAGTGGCCGGACCTGCGGCTCTCCGTGGCATTCGAGCCGTCGCCGGCGCCGGTCGTCGTGTACACGCCGTGGAACGCTGTCTGCGTGGAGCCGCAGACCGCGCCGCCGAATGCCCTGGCACTGCCCGAGGCCGCGGCACGAGCCGCCGGCGTGACGTTCCTCGCGCCCGGCGAGACGATGGCCGGGCGGCTCGCGCTCCGCTGGGAACAGCGCACGAGCGGCTGATCGTCCACCCTCGCCGAGGCTATCCTCGCTCACCCGGGGCTCCGGCAGGAGGACCACCAATGCGGACGTACCGGCTCGCCCTCATGGTCGCCGTGCTGGCCATCGTCGCGTCCGCGCTCACCCTCGCCCGGCCGGGCCACGTGCTGGCGGTGAGCCAGAGCACGTACTCCGCGTTCAAGACCGTCGGGGCGGGCCACACCTTCCCCGGCGGCGCGTGGGGCTTCACCGACGGCTGCGACGTCGGGCTCGCCAGCGGGCAGGAGTACCGATGCGCCGCCGAGTTCGACATGTCGAACATCCCGAGCAGCGCGAAGATCATGTCGGCCGTCGTGGCGCTCAAGAAGACCGCCGGATGCCCGGCCAACGACTGCTCCGTCGACCTCGCGATCTATGCCGGCAACGGCAACGACGACCTTGGTGACGTGCTTGCCGGTTCGGTCGCGGCCACGTTCAGCCCAGGCACCACGACGAAGCAATTCAACGTGATCGGCCAGGTGCAGGACCAGGTCAGCAACGGCGGCGACTACTTCGGCATCCGACTGTCGCGGAACGCATCCACGACGGACGCCGCCGTCCAGAGCTTCGGACTCACGGACTTCAAGCTGACGGTGTCGTACATCAACCGGCCGGTCGACGTGAACGTCACCCTGGGCGGCCTCGGCCAGGGCACGGTCACGAGCGATCCCGCAGGCATCGACTGCGGCGCCACCTGCACGTGGTGGTTCGAGTGGCTCGAGCCGGTCACGCTCACCGCGGAGCCCCAGAACGGCGGCACCTTCAACCGCTGGGAGGGCGGCGAGTGCGACGGGTCGACGAACCCCGTCTGCTCGTTCGACGTGCCCGCGCTGCCGGTCGATACGACGGCGGTCTTCGATTCGATCGGGCCGCCGATCTCCGGGCCACCCAACCCGACTCCGACGGCGCAGCTCACCCCGCCGCCGCTCACCCCGGCGCCCACGAGCAAGGGCAGCGCAGGTCCGGCGCCAACCGGTGTCGCGCCGACGAGCGCCCCACCGACGGACGTCATCGCGTCGGACGGCACCGTCATCACGCCGGCACCGACGCAGGCGGCGGTGCTCGCGCCCGGTGCAACGCCCGCACCCACGATCGTGGGCCTCGACAACGGGTCCGGAGACGCAGCCGCGACGGGCAGCATGCCGCTGCCGATCCTGATCGCGCGGATCCTGGTCCTCGGCGGCGTGGTCGGGGGCAGCGTGTACTGGTTCACGAAGCGCCGGCAGGCCGGCGCGCCCTAGCCGCCCGGCGCGCTCCGCAGCGGCCGACCTAGAGCTCGAGCGCCGCCTTCGCGTACAGGGCGGCGCCCACGGCCATGGCGGCCTCATCGAACACCACCGTGCTCGAGTGGTTCTGCGGATAGCCCTCGAGCGCCCGATCCCTTGGCCGCGCCCCGAGGTCCACCATCACGCCCGGGATTCGCTGGAGCACGAAGGACCAGTCCTCGGCGGGCATGATCGGCGCCGCCATCGTGTGGACGTCGGTCTCGCCGACGAGGTCGACGGCGATCGCGCGGACCGCTTCGAAGACCTCCGGGTCGTTCATCGTGACCGGGTAGATCTCCTGGAAGCGGACGTGGACGCCGAGCCCGTGCGCCGCGGCCACGCCCTCGGCGACGCGGCGGATGAGCTCCGGCATCGCGGCCCGCCGAACGTCGGAGACGCAGCGGTACGTGCCCTCGAGGAATGCCCGCTCGGGGATCACGTTGTGCGTGGTGCCCGCATCGAGATGCGCCACCGTCAGCACGGCCGGGTCGAACACGTCCACGGACCGCGTGACGGCCGTCTGCAGCGCGAGGACGATCTCGGCGGCCACGGGTATCGGATCGGCGGCGAGGTGCGGCGTGGAGGCATGGCCGCCCCGCCCGTGGATCGTGATGAAGAAGTTGTCCGCGGACGCCTGCATCGGGCCGGGACGGGAGTGGAGCTCGCCGGACGGGTACCTCGCGGAGATGTGCACCGCCAATGCGCGGGTCGTCGCGGGGTCGAGCCCCTCGAGGAGGCCCTCCTCGATCATGTGCCGCGAGCCGGCGAACCCTTCCTCCCCGGGCTGGAACATGAGGACGACGGGTCCCGGCAGGGCTGACGGGTCGGCGGCGGCGGCATCCACGAGCAGCCGAGCAGCGCCGAGCAGCATCGCGACGTGCGTGTCGTGACCGCACGCGTGCATCGCGCCGTCAACCTCGGACGCGAACTCCAGCCCGGTCTCCTCGGGCATCGGCAGGGCGTCCATGTCGGCCCGCAGGAGCACCGTGCGGCCCGGTCGATCGGCCCCGATCCGCGCCGTCACCGACGACAGGCCCCGCCCGAGTTGCGGCTCGAGCCCCAGCTCCTCCAGCCGTGCGGCGACGAGCCGCTGCGTCACGGGCAGCTCCAGGCCGAGCTCCGGGTGCCGATGGATGCGGCGCCGGGTATCGACGATCTCCGGCAGGATCGCGCGGGCAGCGGCGAGGAGGTCCATCGCCGGCATCGTATGCGCGGTCAGGCGTGCGCGGCGGCTCCAGACGCAGCGCGAACGGGCTCGAGGCGCCGCCGGAGGTGCTCACCGGTCAGCGAGCCCGGCGCATCGACCAGGGCCGATGGCGGCCCTTCGAACACCACCCGGCCGCCATCGTGGCCGGCACCGGGGCCCATGTCGATGACCCAGTCCGCGTGCGCCACGACGTCGAGGTTGTGCTCGATGACGATGACGGTGCGGCGGCTCTCGACGAGGCGATCCAGCAGGCCCACGAGGTTGTCCACGTCCCGCATGTGCAGGCCGGTCGTCGGCTCGTCGAGGACATAGACCTCGGTGTCGGACGACATCTCGATCGCGAGCTTGAGCCGCTGGCGCTCGCCACCGGAGAGCGTGTCGAGCTCCTGCCCGAGCGAGACGTACCCGAGCCCGACATCGGCCAACCGGTCGAGCATCGTCTTCACCGGCGTCTCGGTGAAGAACGCCGCCGCCTCCTCCACCGGCATCGCGAGGACCTCGACGATGTTCTTCCCGCGCAGCCGGTACTCGAGCACTTCATCGGTGAAGCGGCGGCCCTCGCACACCTCGCACACGCTGGCCACCTCCGCCATGAACCCGAGGCTCGTGTAGATCTTGCCGAGCCCGTTGCAGGCCGGGCACGCGCCCTCGGAGTTCGCGCTGAACAGCGCCGGCTTCACGCCGTTGGCCTTGGCGAACGCGGTGCGGATGGGATCGAGGATCCCGGTGTAGGTGGCGGGGCTGGACCGCCGCGAGCCCTTGATCGCCGATTGGTCGATGACGGTCACCGACGGGGTTTCGCGCGGCAGGCAGCCGTGGATGAGCGAGCTCTTGCCGGACCCGGCGACGCCGGTGATCGCCACCATGACCCCGAGCGGGACGTCCACGGAGACATCCTGGAGATTGTGCAGCGCCGCGTGCCGGATCGCGATCGAGGCCGAGGACGTGCGCACGGTCGGCTTGAGGGAGACCTGCTGGTCGAGGTGCCGGCCGGTGGCGGTGTCGGCGCCTGCGAGGCCGTCCACGCTTCCCTCGAACACCACGGTTCCGCCATGCGGACCCGCACCCGGCCCCATGTCCACGACGTGGTCCGCGATGCGGATCACCTCCGGATCGTGCTCGACGACGAGGACCGTGTTGCCCTTGTCACGAAGGCGCCGGAGGAGCGCGTTCATCTTCTCGACGTCGTGGGCGTGGAGCCCGATCGTCGGCTCGTCGAAGACGTAGGTGACGTCCGTGAGCGGCGATCCAACGTGTCGGACCATCCGCGTGCGCTGTGCCTCGCCGCCGGAGAGCGTGCCGGAGGCCCGGTCCAGGCTCAGGTAGCCGAGGCCCATCTCGACGAACGCATCCAGGGTCTCGCCGAGCGCGGCGCGCAGCGGTGCAACGGACGGTTGCTGGAGCCCGCGGACCCACTCGGCGAGGTCGCTGATCTGCATCGCACACGCGTCCGCGATGCTGACGCCCTCGATGCGGGATGTGCGCGCCGCTTCGGACAGCCGCGTCCCGCCGCATTCCGGACACGGCGTGAACGTCGCGATCCGCTCCACGAACGCCCGGATGTGGGGCTGGAGCGCCTCGACGTCCTTCGACAGCATCGACTGCTGGATCCGCGGCACCAGGCCCTGGTAGGTCAGGTTGACGCCGTTCACCTTGACCTTCATCGGCTGCTGGTACAGCAGGTGGTCCAGCTCCGCCTTGTTGAAGTCACGGATCGGCTTCGTCATGTCGAAGAAGCCGGTCTTCTCGAGGATCTGGACCAGCCAGCCCTCGGCCGCGAAGCCGGGGATGGTGATCGCACCGGTCGAGAGCGTCTTCGATGCGTCATAGAGCTGGGTGGTGTCGATGTCCTTCGCCGTACCCATCCCCTCGCAGCGGGGGCACATGCCGCCGGCGATGGAGAAGGTCTTCCGCTCCGTGACGGTCTGGCCGCCCTTCTGGAACTTGACCGCGCCGGCCCCACTGACGGACGGGATGTTGAACGAGTACGCCTGCGGGCCGCCGATCTGCGGCTGGGCGATGCGGCTGAAGACGACGCGCAGGATCGCGTTGGCGTCGGTCACCGTGCCGACCGTGGATCGGACGTTGGCGCCCATCCGCTCCTGGTCGAGGATGATCGCGGTCGTCAGGCCCTCCAGCGAGTCAACGTCCGGCCGTGCGAGCGTCGGCATGAAGCCCTGTACGAACGCGCTGTATGTCTCGTTGATGAGCCGCTGCGATTCGGCGGCGATCGTCCCGAACACCAGTGAGCTCTTCCCGGAGCCGGAGACGCCGGTGAAGACCGTCAGCTCCCGCTTCGGGATGTCGAGGTCGACGCTGCGGAGGTTGTTCTCCCGCGCCCCGCGAACCTTGATCGCGCCGAAGTCCGTCACGTCAGCCATGTGCCATCCCGCATCAGCAGCCGCCCGGCGAGCTCGTTCGCCTCCCGCCACGCCTGGATGCGCACCGGCCGCAGCAGCACGAAGAGGTAGGAAGCGGACGCCTCGCGCGGGTCCCAGTCGGCCTGCGCGGCGTATCGCGCACCGACCGCGACGGCATCCGGATGCCGGACGGGCGAGCTGCGCGTGACCTCCGCCTCGACAAGGACCACGTCGCGTGTCGGTCCGAACCCGAGCCGTGCCCGCCGCGAAGCCTGGAGGTTCCGCGCGGTCGGCGAATCCACCGCGACGGCGATCAGGATGTGCTCGCCGTCCCATGCATACGACAGCGGCACGAGATGGACGGAGCCATCGCCGGCCCCCGTCGCGACCCACAGGTCACCGTCGCGGGCCTCGAATCGGGCGACCGCATCGGCACGGCGCCGGGCGCCGGACCGAGCGACTGCGGTGCCTGCGCTCAACCGGCGCCCTTCTTGACCAGCTCGACGAGCTTCGCCTCGACTGCCGGCGTGAGCTTGATCACGGCGAACTCGGTCGGCCACATCTCGCCGTCGTCGAGCTTCGCGTCCGGCTGGAATCCGAAGGTCGAGTAGCGGACCTTGAACTTGGACTTCGCCTTGTAGAAGCCGATCGTCCTGCCGTTCTTGCCGGGGGTCTTGTATGCGGGCATGCCGTAATACGTCCCGGGGACGAGCTCGGGCACGGCCTTCGAGACGAGCTCGTGGATCCGTTCGCCCATCGCGCGGTCATCCGGGGGCATCTTGGCCAGGCTCTCCTGGAGCATGGCGAGCCCTTCGGCGCGCTCCTGCTCGGGATCGCCCGAGGCGGCCTTCCGCTCGCGCGCAGTCGCGGCGACCGCGGCGCGCTCTTCCTTCGAGAAGACGTTGTCCTTTGCCTTGCTCGGCACGGTGGTGCTCCTTTCGTTCGTCTGAGGCCGCGTCAGGCCGAGGCCTTCGCGGCGTCCTTGCGGGATTCGCGCCGGATGGTCGCCTCGCCCTGCTGGAGGATCCGGATGTGGTTGCCGAACGGGTCGCGGAGACCCATGTCGGTGCCGTAGAAGTGGTCCGTGGGCTCCATCGTGAAGTCGGTCACGCCGCGCTCGCGCAGCTGATCGAACAGCGCCCGCGCGTCATCGGTGATCCAGACCAGGCCCCCGAGCGCGCCCTTGGTGATGAGCTCGCGGATCTGCGCCGCGGTCGCCTCGTCATGAAGCGGCGGCCCGGGCTGTTCGAGCGAGACCTCGGTTGCGCCGGCCTGGCCCGGAACCCGGATCGTGAGCCAGCGGTAGTCGCCCTGGCGGACGTCGTTGCCCTTCTCGAGGCCCAGCTTGTTGACGTAGAAGTCGAGCGCCTCGTCCTTGTCCAGGACGTAGATCGAGGCGACGTTCAGGCGAGTGATCATCTGGTGCTCCTCTCGAGGTGGATGCCGGCGTCGGTGTTGTCGAGGATCACCCTACGGCCGCCATCGGCTCGAGCGCTTCTCCAAAACTGCTCATCTGCGTTGCGTCGCCCGCGGCCAGGTCGGCGTCGCCCGCGGCGGGCTCCACCTCGAACGCGCCGATGCGCGGCCGCATGCCCATCAGCTGCACGCAATGCGGCGCGACGATCGGCCCGTTGCCCGCCCGGTACTGCGACGGCGTCTCGCCGACGATCCCGGTGAACGTCCGGCTGAACGTTCCCAGGCTGGAGAACCCGACGTCAAGGCAGATGTCGGTGATGCTGCGGTCGGTCTCGCGCAGCAGGAACATCGAGCGCTCGACTCGCCGGCGCTGCAGGTATCGGTGCGGCGTCTCCCCGAAGACGGCCCGGAAGCTGCGGCTGAAGTGCGCGGCGGACACATGTGCGACGGCGGCGACGGCCTTCACGTCGAGCGGCTCCGCGTACGCGCGGTCCATCGCGTCGCGCGCGCGCAGGAGGCGGCGGTTGAAGTCCTCGACCTCGCGACTCATCCGGACAACCGTACGCGATCAGCGCTGTCGTGCGCCTGCAAGCCGCGCGACCGCGCCGTTGGTCGCCCGAATCACGCCGCCGCCGAGCATGCGGATTCCCCCGCGCCGCCACTGGCGCTGCATCACCCTGCAGGAGGCATTCCAATGGACGCACTCGACGAGCTCGAGCAGATGCACGAGGAGGCTCGGACCGAATTCGCGAAGCTCGGAACCAGCGGCGCAACGGACCGTGCCGGCGCCTGGGCGAAGCTCCACGCGGCGCTGAAGCTCCACGAGCAGATCGAGGAGAAGTTCGTCTACGACCCCGTCGTGGAGGAGATCGGCGACACCGACACCCGCCTTGATGCATTCCACGCGCAGCACGAGCAGGAGGCGCACGACGCCAACCAGCTCATGGATCGGATCGGCGAGCTGGACGTGAACGACAGCGAGTGGCTCGCGACGGTGCAGCAGCTCCGCCAGGCGCTCGAGCAGCACATGGCCGTCGAGGAGGACCAGTTCTGGCCCCTCATCCGCGAGACGTGGGGCGAGGACAAGCTGCAGGATGCCGGCGCCAAGGTGAGTGCCGCGAAGGCAGCCGGTGAAGCCGGCGGCGCGATGGCCGAGGTCCTCGGCAAGGCCGACCAGGCGCTCAAGGGCGGCGACTCGAGCGACCGGTGACCGACCGATCTGATCCGGCTCGAGACGCCCTGACGGGCGCCGGGCCTGACAGCCGCGCCGACGTCGATCCCGACGTGGCGTCGCTGCTGGGCCTTCGCCCGGTCGGTGCGGACTCGGTACCCGACGCCGCCGAGGTCGACGAGCTCGGCGAGATCACGGACACGGGCATCTACGAGGGCGCCCTCGAGGCCCGCGCGCCCGATTCGGACCAGCCGGACGACGGCCCGGCCGGAAGCATCGAGGACCTCGCCGCCGGCGAGTTCCGCGCCGGCGAAACCGACGACCCGAACGAGGCCGCCGAGGAAGGCTTCACGTGGATCCCGCCCACCGATCCGCCCGTCGTCGCGGATGCGCGGGGCGACGCGGTGATCGCGGCGGGATTCGCGACCAGCGCCGATGACGAGCCTTTCGACGCCGACCATCACGCCGAGCCGGTGACGGCGGGCGACGAGGTCCAGACCCGGGTGATGGAGGCACTCATGACGAATGCCGCGACGAGCGCCCTGCTGGACGACCTGTCGATCGGCGTCGAGGGTCGAACGGCGATCCTGCGGGGAAGCGTCGACGACATCGAATCCGAAGACGAGCTCGTGGCGGTTGCCGAGTCCGTCCCCGGCATCGACGAGGTGATCAGCGAGATCCGCGTTCGCGGGCTCGAGACGGCGGACGAGCGCGCAGAGGGCTGACGCCGGCGCCGCCCCGCGCTGTCCCGCCTACGGCGTTCGGCCGCTCAGCCAGGCGTGCTCGCGCTCGATCTGGTCGTCGTCGCCGAGGTGGCCGCTCTCCTCGTCCACCCAGACGGTGACGTTCGGGATGTGCGCGGCGAGCCAGTCGCCGTGCGCCGCCGGCACGAGGACGTCGGTCCGGCCGTAGGTGAGCAGCACCGGCACCCGGATCGATTCGACGTCGAAGCCCCACGGCTTGACCATCGCCAGGTTGTCGTCGATCCAGCCATCGGGGCTCGATGCGAGCCCATTGGCGATGTGCGCGCGCGTCCGGATGAAGTGCTTCTGCATCTGCTCGCGATCCGCGTCGGAGAGGTCGTAGTCGTCGCCCATCCAGTCGACGCGGCCTTCCATGAGCCGGTTCACGTTCATGACCCGCAGGTCGGTGCAGAGCTCCGTGACCGCGCCTTCGCCCTGCCGCGCGGCGTTGAACTCGATGACGTTGCCCTCGGTCATGCCGACAACCCACGTGTCCCCGAACGCCTCGTAGGGCGCCACGGAAACGGCAGCCTGGCAGCGGATGACGCGATCCGGGAGGAGGGCGGCAGCCGCGAGGACATGCGGGCCGCCACCGGAGCCGCCGGCGGCGACGAACTGATCGATGCCGAGCGCGTCCGCCAGCTGCTCGACGTCCGATACGTTGTCGACGACGCTGCGGCCCTTCTGTCGTGTCGATTCGCCATAGCCGGCGCGGTCGAAGGTGATCCGTCGCAGGCCGTGCCGCTCGTAGATGGTCGGATCCTTCCACCAGCCGATCCGGCCGCCGGGCGTGCCGTGCATCGAGATCAACGGCAGCCCGTTCGGGTCTCCCCATTCCGCCGCCGCGAGCGTTCGGCCGTCGCGGAGGGTGATGCGATGCTCGATATGGGCGGGGATGACGTCAGCGTCGATCAGGGCCATGGGCGGGATCATAGGGCCGCCGCCGGCCCTGGAATCAGGCGGCGGGTCGCACCAGCCGGCCCCAGCCGGGTGCGCCCACGAGGTTCCCGTCGCGGTACACCGTCCGGCCTCGAACGACGGTGGCTCGCACCTGCGCACGCACTCGCCGACCGTTCCACACACCGGCCGTCCCGCGTGACCGCGTCAGCCACGCTGAGGTGTCGATCCTCCCCTCGTGCGCCAGGTCGACGATCGTCAAGTCCCCGTCGGCACCGATGGCGATGCGCCCCTTGTCGCGGAGGCCATAAATCCGGGCGGCGTTGCCGCTCGTCAGCCCCGCGGCCTGCTCGATCGAGATGCGACCGTCTGCCACGGCCGTGAGCATCAGCGGCACGAGCGACTCGAGACCGGGTGCGCCGGGCAGCGCGCCCCACATGTCGTCGGCGAACGGCGCCTTCTCCTCGACGAGGAATGGCGAATGGTCGGAGCCGATGACATCCACCTGGCCCGCGGCGATCGCCGCCCACATGCCCTCGACGGACGCCGTCGAGCGAAGCGCAGGATTGATCTTGGCGAACGGCCCATGGCGCTCGATGTCCGCCTCGGTGAGGAACAGGTAGTGCGGACACGTCTCGACCGTGACGCTGCCCCGCACGCGAGCCGCAGCCGCGAGCGCGACCGCCGTCGGGTTCGAGCAGTGCGCCAGCTGCAGCCGCGCACCCGCGGCAAGGGCGAGCTCGATCGACTGCGCCACCGACGCGAGCTCCACGACCTCGGGGCGCCATCGGGCGTGGCTCATCGGTGCCCGATCGCCCGCGGCCTGCAGCGCCTGCTGGTTCGCGGCGAGCAGCTGCGCATCTTCCGCGTGCACGGCACCGATGAGCCCGGTCCTCGCCACTTCGACAAGGGCCGCGGAGTAGTCGGCCGCATCGGGCGCGCACAGCCCGATGAACTCGCGCTCGCGCCCGACGGGCTTCGGTGTCCGGAACGTCTTGTACCCGACGACCCCGGCCGCGGCGAGGCCCTCGATCTCCGCGAGGTTGTCCGCGGCAGCCGCGCCGTACAGCCCGAAGTCGACGTGCGCCTTCGGCTGCACGATCTCGACCCGCCGCTCGAAGGTCGCCGTCGAGTGCACGGACGGCGTGGAAATGGGCATCTCGAGGATCGTCGTGATCCCGCCGGCAGCCGCGGCCGCCGTCGCAGAGCCGAAATCCTCGCGCGCGTCGACGCTTGGGTCGCGTGCGTGCGTGTGCGTGTCGATCACGCCCGGCAGGACGTGCAGCCCGGTCGCGTCGATGCGCTCGCGCGCCTCCGGCAGCTCGTCCGTCTCGCTCGCGATGGCGACGATTCGGCCGCGCTCGACCGCGATACTCGCCCGCCGGGTCCCGTCGGGCAGCACGACGGTCCCGCCCGTGACCAGGAGATCGACCGCCATCAGGCCGGCAGCTCCAGGTGGGCGAGCAGGTCTTCGAGGTCGGCGATCGTGCCGGCGTCGAGCTGGCTCCCCGGCGCTCGGACGCGAGCCGACGCAATCGCCCCACGCCTGCGGTAGATTTCCTTGCGGATCGTGAGGTTCAAGCCCGCCTGGTTCTCGAACCGGATGAGCGGCGCAGCGCGGTAGAAGGCGGCGCGCGCGCCGTCGACGTCGCCCGCGAACCACCGGCGCACGATGTCCACGAGGATGTCGGGATAGCCGAAGCCGGTCATCGTGCCGCTCGCGCCCGCACGCAGCTCCTCGATCAGCAGCATCGCGCCGAGCCCGCCGAGCACGACGAGGTCAGGCGACTCGCGGAGCAGCCGCCGGATCTTGGGCGGCGACGGCTCCTCTTCGAGCTTGACGACGCGGCACAGCGGTGACGCGCAGGCGATCGAGCCGATCACCGATGTGCTCATCCAGACGCTCGAGCTGGCCGGGTGGTCCTGGACGACGACCGGGATCGCGATGGCGCCCGCGACCGCCGCGTAGTGCGCGCGGACGGCCTCGTCGTTCGGCTTCGCGAGCGCGGGCGGCGCAAGCATCACCGAGTGCGCGCCGAGCTCCTGGGCTTCGCGTGCGAACGCGACGGCGCGATCGGTTGCCGCATGGCTGACACCCGCGCACACCGGGATGCGGCCGGCGGCGGCGCTGATGGCCAGCTCGAGGACGCGCCGCCGCTCGTCGTCCGACAACCGTCCGACCTCGCCCATGACCCCGAGGACGGTCATGCCGTCGACGCCCGTGCCGATCACGAAGTCGACGAGCGTGCCGATGCTCGCTTCATCGAGGCTCCCGTCGTGCGCGAACGGCGTCGGGACGATGTTCCAGACACCCCGGAGCTGGTCGATCGCGCTCACCGGGCCACCATGCCCATCCCGAGCGCAGCGACGGCGGCGTCCGCGCCGCACTCGCCGAGATCGATCACCGGTATCCGGGTGCGGGTCCGGAGTGCGTTGACAGCCCGGCCCGGATGCCCGACGTAGTCGAGCACGATCGCGTGGCAGTCGGCGATCCAGCGGACGTCGACGGTTGCCGGATCACCGATCAACGGCGCGGCATCGACACCTGCGGCGGCCCACTTGCGCCGCGTCGGGTCGGCTTGTGCCTCGAACGGGACGAGGACGGTGACGCGCCGTGCGCCGAGCTGCATCACCTTCGCGACCGCCGCCTCGAACGGCCTGACGAGCGTTCCGCGCGCCGTCGCGTCGGCAAACCCGCCTGCGCACAGGAGGAGCGTGACGCCGGCTCCGACAGCATCGGCCCCATCGATCGCCCGCTGGACGAGGGGCGCGAGGTCCGCTTCATCGAGCGTGACACGCGACCCGTCGCGAAGTCGGGTCGTCAACGGGTAGGCAGCTTGCGCTCGTCGCGGCAGCTCGTCCGCCGTCAGTCCGTCCAGCGCGCCGAGCTCGATGATTTCCACATCCGTTCCGGCCCGCGCGACGAGCGGCTCGAGCAGGTCCGGTCGGGGTGTCTGGCCGATCGTGACCGCCGCGACCCGCGGCGAGCTCACGGAAGCGCTTTCACCATGCCGCCATCAACGGGCACGATCGCCCCGTTGACGTACGAGGCGGCGGGCGACAAGAGGAAGGCGCCCAGCCGGCCGACCTCCGAAGGATCGCCGTACCGGCCCAACGGAATACGCGCGATCGTCTGCCGCTCGATCTCCTCGACCGGGACGCCGCCATCCGCCGCCCGCTTGGCATCCAGTCGTGCGATCCGGTTCGTGGACACGCGCCCCGGCGCGATGCCGTTGATCCGGACCGGCGCGATCTCGGGTACGAGCGCCTTGATCATGCCCGCGAGCCCGGGGCGCAGGACGTTCGAGGTCATGAGCGCCTGGATCGGCTCGCGCACCGATGAGGAGAGGATCACGAGGATCGCCGGCGCCGTGCTGTCGCGCAGGTGCGGGAGCGCCGCCCGGACGAGGCGGATGGAGCTCCAGAGCGTGCCGTCGATCGCCTGCTGCCACTGCTCCTCGGACAGGTCCTCGAAGCGCCCGGGCGGAGGACCGCCGCTGTTGACGACGACCAGGTCGAGCCCGCCGAGGGCATCGATCGCGGAGTCGACCGCTTGCCTCGGGCCGTCCGCCGTCGAGAGATCGGCGGCGATCGCGTGGGCACCGGTCTCCGACGCGATGCCCGTCAGCCGATCGGACGCACGTGCCGCGGCGGCGACCCTGGCTCCCTCCCCTGCGAGCACCCGAGCGACGGCGGCACCGAGGCCGTCCGAGCCGCCGGTGACGAGTGCGCGCAGTGTCGCGAGCCCGAGGTCCATGGCGGTGCATCGTAGTGCACCTCGCCGGCGAGGAAACGGGATCGGCCCCGGAAGCCCGGGGCCGATCCATGATCGCGAAGCGAGCGTCGCGTTACGGGGTGTACCAGCCGCCGTAGATGCTCGCGGCGCCGAACGTATCCGGACAGTCCTGCTGCGGCGCCGGGGCCGCCGTCGGGCTCCCGTCGAGGATCGACTGGCGATACGCGTCGATCGCGGGGCACAAGGCCGCGTCGCGAGCGTCGTTCCACGCCCCGAAGACACCGCTGTTCGTCGCGACGGCGCTGTTGTAGTCGCCCAGGAACTCGTTCTCGAGCGGGTTGGCTGACGCGCCCCGTGCGTCGGCGATCGTGCCCGTGTGGAGGGTCGACCAGGTTCCGAGGCTGCCCCACGAAGCCTGTCGGACGACCCCGAGCATTCGCCGCGGGTCGGCCGTCGTGCTCCGCCATGGATCGAGGAACGCGTTGTAGACCACGTAGACATTCGCGCCGTCGGGGGAGATCGCGACGGCCGGCTGGTTGACTCGATCACCGGCGCGGCCGAACGCGACGGGCGAACCGAACGTCCCGCCGTTGTCGGCCGACGCGATGAGCCAGCCCTGCTCCTGGTTCGTGCCGTTGCGATCGTCCGACCACGCCACGACGATCCGGTTCGTGGCGCCGGCACCGCTCGGGGCGCCGTTGGCGATGTCGATCGTCGGCGCGTTCCACGTACGCGCCCCGGCGACGCCGTCGATGGATGTGGTGCCCTGCATGGGATCGAGCTGACCGATCGAGGTCGTCGTGCCGATCGGTCGGGGCTTCTCGAAGCGGATGCCGCCGTCGTAGGAGCGGGTCTCGTAGAGGACGCTGGCCGCGTTGAGCACCGTGTCGCTCTGTCCGATCCAGATGACGACGACGACGCCGTCACTGGTCGTCCGGATGCTGCAGGCCTGCCGGCCGCCGGACTGCTTGTTGTTCGTCGCGGACGAGATCTGGCTGGTCGACCAGGTGGTGCCGCCGTCGGTCGAACGGCTGAACACCACCGGGTCCGGGATCGGTTCGCCGTTGCCGTAGTAGGACTTGCCGGCGCCCCGGTAGGCGACGTTGCACTCGTAGACGTTGCCGAAGAAGGGGCTCGACGCGGCGTTGTCGACCCACAGCTGGTTCTTGTCCTGGGTCACCGCTGCGTTCTGCTTGCCCACGAGGACCGGCGCCATCCACGCCGACTTCGCGCCGGCCATCGCACCGGCGACGTCATCGGTCCGCGACACGTAGATCCCATCCTGGCCCTTGAAGGAGGTGTTCGTCAGGAAGGGCAGCGCGATCGCGGCGTAGTACAGCCGCGAGCCGTTCGCCCACGAGAAGCGACCCTGTGCGTCCGGTCGCGGACCGAACGCCAGGGCCGGGTCACCGATGGTGTACATGTCGATGTCGTCGTACCAGGGCAGCGTGCTGATGGGCCCGTTCGGATCGGGAACGCACTCCTCCGGGCCGAGGCAGCCCCGCGCCGACCAGCCCGTGTACGTCGGCGCGGTCCACGTCGAGCCGCCATCGGTCGAGAACGAGATGCCGGCGCCTCCGGCGCCATCGGTGTAGGCGCAGTCCGTGGGATCGCCGGCGTTGCAGGCCTCACCGTCCGGGTTGTCGTTGACGCCGGCGGCGAGGATGTTCGGGTGCGCCGGGTCGAGGGCGACCGACGGCTCGTCCTCGAACATCTGGCCGAAGACGTGCTTATTGCCGCCGAATTCGAGCCGAGTGTCGGTCGAGACGGCGCTCGCAGGCATTGCCGGGACGAGCAGCGCGAGCGCGCCGAGCAACGCCAGCGCGCCGGGCCTGGGACGGACCGTAAGTCGGGCCATGGAAATTGCGCCTCCACCGTGGCGGCGACACTGCCGCTTCTCCGTGAAGGCTCCGCCGGGCAGGCGCGAGCGTCATCGGTCGTATGACCGATACCTGCGGGAATTGGTCTGGGCCACCGGTGAGAGCCGTTGGCGCCGGCGGCGCCGGACGGAATACTCCCAAGGGGTATTGACAAACCCTCTTGTCAAGAGGGGTATGGGAGGGGTACGATGCCCCCTGACGGCTTGTCAAGACTTGACAGGCCGACAGCCATGTCCGGCGTATTCGCAACCAAAGCGTGGTTCCGGGCGTAGGAATGACTGGCAGGACCTGGAGGCGAGCGAGACGGCAGGCGGCGCGGCAGCAGAAGTCAAGAGCAAGCTGAACATCGTCGAGGTGATCGGCGAGACGGTGCAGCTGAAGAAGGCAGGCACGACCTTCAAGGGCCTGTGCCCCTTCCACGGCGAGAAGACGCCCTCGTTCACGGTCACCCCGAACCGCGAATCCTGGAAGTGCTTCGGCTGCGGCCTCGGCGGTGACGTCTTCAGCTTCGTGATGGAGCGCGATCACCTCACGTTCCCGGAGGCCCTGAAGGTCCTCGCCGCGAAGGCCGGCGTCGAGATCGACGAGCGGACCAAGCGCGAGGACATGCACAAGGCCCGCCTCCGCGAGGTCATGGAGACGGCCATCGCGTTCTACCACCAGGTGCTGACGGCGACCTCGCACGGCAAGCCCGCACTGGACTACCTCCACGACCGCGGCTTCACCGACGAGTCGATCGCCGCGGCACAGCTCGGCTGGGCGCCGGACGCGTGGGATGTCATGAGCCGCGCGCTGGTCGAGAAGAAAGGCATTCGTCCCGATGAGCTGGTCGAGGCCGGTCTCGCCTCGCCGGCTCGATCGCCGCAGCGCGGCGTCGGCGTCATCGACAAGTTCCGCGGCCGCGTGCTGTGGCCGATCCGCGATCAGAACGGGGCGGCCACGGGCATGGGCGGCCGCATCCTGGGCAAGGAAGGGGAGGGCGGTCGCGACACCGGCCCGAAGTACCTCAACACCCCGGGCACCCCGCTCTTCGACAAGAGCCGTTCCCTGTATCTCATCGACAAGGCCAAGACGTCGATGCGCAAGACGGGCCAGGCCGTGATCGTCGAGGGCTATACGGACGCGTTGATGGCCCACCAAGCCGGCTTCGACAACGTCGTCGCGTCCCTGGGGACGGCGCTGACCCCGGGCCAGGTCGCGCTGCTGACCCGCTATGCGAAGCGGATCGCGCTCGCGTACGACGTCGATGCCGCCGGGCAGAAGGCCGGCACGTTCGGCGTGCAGGCGCTGCAGGCCCTGATCGGCCAGCTGGCCGCGACCGAGAGCGGCATCGAGCTGGACGAGGTCCGCGTCGTCCGGCTCCCCGAGGGCAAGGACCCGGATGAGGTCCTCCGTGAAAGCCCGGATCGCTGGCGCGAGGAGGTCCGCACGGCCCAGCCGATCGTCGAGTACCTCGTCGACAGCTACGCGAAGACGTACGACCTCAAGACGCCCGGCGGCAAGGCCCGCTTCGTCGATGCCGTGATGCCCACGATCCGCGCCGTCCCGAACCCGGTCATGCGCGACGCGTACCTCCAGCTGGTGCATCGCGTGTCCGGGGTGGAGGAGCGCGTGCTCCTCGAGGTCCTCCGGGGCACCCGCCTCGGTGGCGCGTCCGGTCTCGCGAACGCGGGCATGGCGCCGGTCGGCGCGGTCCGGCCGGCCACCGCGGGCGGGACCGGTGTTGACACCGGGCGCATCAACGCAGAGTCCATCGTGTCTGCCCAGGACTCCCTGCCGATCGCGGAGATCCTGCGCGGCGTCCTGCCGCAGGAGGCCGAGTTCCTGCGGATCCTGCTGCTCGTCCCGGAGATGCAGCTGAAGGTCGTCGACGCGATCGGGCCGGACCAGCTGCCGAGCACGGTCGCGCGCGAGCTCTTCCGGGCCGTCGTCATCGCCCGCGAGCCGGACGACAAGGGCGTGCACCCGCCGTTCAGCCTCACCGCGCTCATCGCCGGGCTCGATCCCGAGACCGCCTCGCTCGCCCAGGCGGTGATCGCCCGGCGCGAGCCCAATCCGCGCGCGTTGTCCGCTGCGGACCTCGCCTACGAGATCGAGCGGCTGACGATCGATCTCGAGGAGCGCTCGCTCGACGAGCGCGCCGACTACATCGCCGCTGCGCTCGCGGAGGCGGAGCAGTCCGCCGACCGGGCCGCGATCGACCAGTACCTGCGCGAAAGCCAGGCCATGAACGAGCAACGAAAGTCGCTGCACCGACGCCGCGACCAGACCCATCTGTTGACCACCGTACGGAGGTAGGCCCGCCATGCCGATTGATCCCCTTGACCAGCAGCTCGTCGAAGCCGTCCTGAGCCGCCCTCGGCGCGCAAAGGCGGACCTCGAGGAGGCCAAGCTCGCGGGTCTTCGCCCGTCCCGAGCCTCGCTCGACGAGGACGAGGACGAGGATGGCGACGAGGACGAGCCCGATTTCGCTGCCGCCGGCGACGACGACGACGACGACTCGACGATCGAGGTCGTCGGCGAGGACGCCGCGGCCCGGAAGTCGCAGCTGCCCGTCGAGGGCCC
Organism: Candidatus Limnocylindrales bacterium; assembly: GCA_035248345.1. Lineage (GTDB taxonomy): Bacteria > Chloroflexota > Limnocylindria > Limnocylindrales > CSP1-4 > UBA5189. The sequence continues at coordinate 87,224 of DATFHO010000101.1, read as the reverse complement.
GACCAAGCTCGACGCCGAGGAGCTCGAGGAGCCCACCCCGGCCGAGCTCGAGGCGCTCTCCGCGGACATGATCGGGATCGACGACCCGGTTCGGATGTACCTGAAGGAGATCGGCAAGGTCGCGCTACTCACCGCCGAGGAGGAGGTCGTCCTCGCCAAGGCGATCGAGCTCGGCGAGCAGCTCGTCGACGAGCCGTGGAAGGGCGTCGTCTCGCTCCACGAGTGGACGCTCCACGACACCGAGAAGAAGACCCGAACCGCCAAGCCGCAGCACCGCCTGCCGCTCGGAGACGAAGCGCATCGGCTCGTCCGCGAGGCCATGTCCGCGCCTGAGGCCGCGGACCTGCTCACCACGCCGCCGGACTTCCACCTGACGCGCGCCGCGAAAGACGCGCAGTCGGATGGGACGAAGGAGCTCCTCAAGGAGGCCAAGCACCTCCTGCAGGCGTACATCGCGGCGATCGAGGCGGATGCCGCAAACGGCAAGAGCCCCGAGAAGGCCGCCCCGGCGGCGTTCATCACGCTGCTGGATTGGGCGTACCTCGCCGTGCACAACGGCGACCTCGATTCCCGGGACAACGTCGGCCTGCGCGCGATCTACGACTGGACGCGTGACGGCGTGGCGTTCCCGGCGCTCGAGCGTTTCGTGACGGCCGGCAAGGAAGCCGACCTCCTCAAGCTCATGGGCCATGATCCCGAGGTCCCGAAGAACACGAAGCTCGCGCACCGCAAGGGCGAGCTGGTGAAGATCGGGCGCGATGCCCGCGAGCAGCTGACATCGGCGAACCTCCGGCTCGTCGTGTCGATCGCGAAGAAGTACATCGGCCGCGGCATGTCGTTCCTGGACCTGATCCAGGAGGGCAACATCGGCCTCATTCGCGCGGTCGAGAAGTTCGACTTCGAGAAGGGCTTCAAGTTCTCCACGTACGCAACGTGGTGGATCCGGCAGGCGATCACGCGCGCCATCGCGGACCAGGCGCGGACGATCCGCATCCCGGTCCACATGGTCGAGACGATCAACCGCCTGATCCGCGTTTCCCGCCAGCTCCTCCAGGAGCTCGGTCGTGAGCCGACGGTCGAGGAGATCGCCGAGGCGATGTCGAAGGGCCAGGAGGTCCAGGTCACGCCGGAGAAGGTCCGCGAGATCATCAAGGTCTCGCAGGAGCCGGTCTCGCTCGAGACGCCGATCGGTGAGGAGGAGGACTCCCACCTCGGTGACTTCATCGAGGACCGGGGCGCCCTCGCGCCGGCCGAGGCCGCGTCGCACCAGCTGCTCAAGGAGCAGGTGGAGAGCGTGCTCGACTCGCTGACGGGCCGCGAACGGCGTGTGCTCCAGCTCCGCTTCGGCCTCGAGGACGGGCGTGCCCGGACCCTCGAGGAGGTGGGCAAGGAGTTCAACGTGACCCGCGAGCGCATCCGCCAGATCGAGGCGAAGGCCCTCCGGAAGCTCCGCCATCCGTCGCGGAGCCGGAAGCTGAAGGACTACCTCGAGTAGTCCCGGACGCGGGTCCGGCGGCGCGGCGGAGACGCCGCGCGCAGCCGGTCCGCAACAGCCAGTCGCGCTCCTCTACGGACGCGGCTCCCGGATCGTCCATGCGAACCCGGCGTTCATCGCCGAGTTCGGCGCGGGCTGCGTGGGGCTGCCCGCGACCGAGGCCCTGCCCGAGTGGCCGAAACGGGCGTTCGACATCGTCGGGCGCGTCCTCGAGGGGGGACGCCCGCTTGCGGGCTGGGTCGAGATCGGCGGCCGTCGCCGCCGGATCACGGTCGCGCCCCGGCGCGATCCCGAGGACGGCGAGGTCTACGGCGTGGCGGTTCGCCTCGCCGAGGGCTGAGGCGCGCGCTCCGCGCCCAGGTCGAGGACCCAGTCGCACCAGGCGAGGCGGCCGCGTTCGAAGTCGATGCCCCCGGCAAACGGCCCCGCCGATGACGGGGCCGTTCACTGGTTCGCGGCCCGTCTGCCGCTACATCGAGCCCTGGCTGAGGCCGACGACGTGGCCCTCGGCGTCGGCAACCATCGCGAGGTATGTGTCCGGGGCGGGGCTGAACTTGGGCGCCACGACCCTGCCGCCGAGTGCCGTCGCACGCTCGAGCGACGCGTCGAGGTCATCGACCGTCACGTAGAACGTCACCCAGCCATTGCCGCCGTCGGGCGCCGGGCCGGTCCCGAGGACGATGCCCGAATCGGCGGCGTCGGTCATCGCGTAGCCGCCCGGAAAGTCGTGGTTCTGGTTCCACCCGAACAGGTCGCCCCAGAACTTCTGGATCGCCGGGCCATCCTTGCCGACCACTTCCGCGTGCACGATCTTGTTGCTCACGGCCGAACCTCCATCACGCGACCGATCGGCCGCTTCGATGGATCGACGAACGAGTCAGGCCGGAATCGACAGTGCAGGCGGCGCGAGCTCAGGAGCCCGGTTCGGTGGCCGGGATGCCGTACTTCCAGCGGCGCTGGAGCATCACGCACTGGTCGTCCGGCACGGCGACGGACATGTGCATGTTGACGATCCGCCAGCCCTCGGCCTCACGCTGGAGCACGGCAGTCAGCCGCATCTCGGCGCGCGTGCCGTCCGTGAACAGCCAGGACGGCTGATCCGCGAACCAGCCGACGTCGCCGTTCGCGTAACCGACGGGATTCGGGCCTGCGACCAGACCTTCGCCGGGCTCCTGCGTCCCGCTGCGAAGCGTCGCCTGGTCGTCGACCCATTCGCCCGCGGAGCCGATGAAGATCAGCGCGGGGTCCCGTGAGATCAGGTCGTTCGCCGCGTCGCCCTCCCCGGCCAGCATCCGCCGGTACATCTCGAGCACCGTGTCGCGGATCTCGGTGGAGGGCGTCATCGCCTGGGTAGCGGGCATCGCGGGCCTCCGATCAGCGCGGGGGATCTCCGGGCTCGGGCCCGGTAGCGACCGGCTCGCCGGAGCGGCTCCAGTCGGAATACGACCCGACGTACAGCGTCGGATCGGGCAGGCCCGCTGCGCGCATCGCGAGCGAGTGATGCGTCGCCGACGTGCCCGAGCCGCACGAGATGACGACCTCGCCCGGCGCGCCCTCGACGATCCCGAGCTCGCCGTAGCGTGCTCGGATCGCATCGAGCGACTTGAGCGTCCCCGAGGGATCGAGGTTGCCGTCGATCGGCGCGCTGAGCGCCGTGGGGATGTGGCCGGCGACCGGATCGACCGGCTCGATCTCGCCGCGGTAGCGCGGTGCGCCACGGGCATCGAGCAGCGTCACGTCCCCCAGTCGCGACTTGAGCGTCTCGCGATCGATGACGCCACGCCAGGCGTCGCCGAGGTGCATGCCGCCCGACGCAGAGGGGAGCGCATGCTCGCCGGTCTCGAGCGCGCGGCCCGAAGCGGTCCACGCGCCGATGCCGCCGTTGAGCACGCCGACCCACTCGCCGGCGATCCCGCGCCGGCCGTAGCCGAGATTGTCGAGCATCCACCACAGGCGGGCGGCGACCCAGCCGCCCACGTCGTCGTAGCCGACGACGCGCCGGCCGTCGCCAATGCCGGCCTCGGCCATGCGGGCCGCGAACGCGGCGGGAGAGGGGAGGGGATGGCGTCCCGGGGCCCCGTACCCGTTCAGATCCGCGAGATCGTCATCGAGGTCGAGGAAGATCGCGCCCGGCAGGTGGCCGTCGAGGAACGCCCTGCGCCCGTCGCCGGGTCGCCCGAGGTACCAGCGGAGGTCGATGACGATGGGCGGCACCGACGCTTCGAGCCACTCGGCGAGGCGGTCGACGCTGATGAGCGGTGAGCTGTCGGGGTCCATCGGGGGAGGCTACCGGAACCGGGTGGCGCTCGCTACCGTCAGCCCGCCGTGACCAACCTGTTTCGTTCCGTGCTCGTCATCGGGGTGCTTGCCGCGGCGACGCTCGGCGCTTGCCAGGCTACGGCGCCGGCGGTCGGGGGACGGGTCTTCCTGTCCGTCTCGATCACCGAGAACGGCGTCCCGAAGCAGCTCGTGCCGGGCACCACGCTTCGCCTCGATTTCTCCGTGCTCGACACGATCAAGGCGTCGGTCGGGTGCAACACCGTGAGCGGCAACTACCAGATGGCTGGCGACCGGCTGGAAACGAACGCATTGGCCACGACGGACATGGGCTGCGATCAGCCGCGGATGGCGCAGGACGAGTGGCTGCAGCGGGTGCTGACCGCGAAGCCGCACCTGACGCTCACCGCCGATGAGCTGGAGGTGCGCACGGACGACGTGGTCGTGCACCTGCGCGACGAGAAGGTCGTCAACCCGGACCGGCCGATCGCCGGCACGACATGGGTCCTCGACTCGATCACCACGGGCGACGTCGTCTCGAGCATTCCGGGCGGCGTCGTGGCAACGCTGGTCTTCCATGCCGACGGGACGCTCGACGTCGACGACGGCTGCAATACCGGCGGCGGCAGCTGGAAGGCGGTCGGCGCGGGCATCGAGATCAGCGACCTCGTCCTCACCAAGAAGGCCTGCGCGGACGCGGCCGGCCAGGTCGAAGCAGCGGTCGTGCAGCTGCTCCGCGCGCCGTCGATCGCGGCGGCGATCAACGGCGACCGCCTCCTGCTGCAGGGTGGCGGCGGAGGCCTCGCGTTCCGCGCCCGCTGACCTGCGGCGAACACGGCCGAGCGGCGACCCTCTGATATCCTCCCCGTCCGGCGCGGTCGGCGCTGCACGTTCCGGCGTAGCTCAGTTGGTAGAGCGGGTGACTGTTAATCACTTGGTCGTAGGTTCGAGTCCTACCGCCGGAGCCACTTTCCCTTGACGGACCCCCGCGTGGACGCGTACCTGGCGACGTTGCCGGCAGCGCAGCGAGACCAGCTCGAAGCGCTCCGCCGCCGGGTCGCGAGCCTCGCGCCGCAGGCGACCGAGACGATCAGCTACGGCATGCCGGCGTTCAAGCTCGGAACGACGTTCCTGATCTCGTACGCCGGCTGGAAGCGCCACTCGAGCGTGTACCCGATGCGCGACGACGTCATGGCGCGCCACGCGGACCTGCTGCGCGGGTACGCGACGACCAAGGGCAGCCTCCATTTCAGCCCGGAGCAGCCGCTTCCCGACGCCGTGCTCGACGACCTCGTCGCGTCGCGGCTCGCGGACCTGGAGGCCGGCGGCCGGTAGGGGCCCATCCGTTCGGGTGGCCGGGGCTTCCCACCGCCCCTATGCTCTGCCAATGGCCGGGGGGTCGTGGGATGATGCATATCGTGGCGGGCGCGTGCCCTGGGATATCGGGCGCCCGCAGCCCGCGATCGTGCGCGTCGCGGGTGCCGGTGAGCTCACGGGCCACGTCCTCGATGTCGGCTGCGGCTCCGGCGAGCACGCCCTGCTCGCATCCACGATGGGCCTCCAGGTGACCGGCGTGGACGTGTCGCAGGTGGCAATCGAGCGAGCGCGGGGCAAGGCGCGCCAGCGCGGCCTCATCGCCGAGTTCCTCGTCGGCGACGTGCTGGACCTGTCGGGCGTGCCGCGGCTCGATCCGCCGTTCGACACGGTGATCGATGTTGGTTGCTTCCACACCTTCGCGAATGCCGATCGGCCGCTGTATGCGCGGAGCCTCGCGTCCGTGATGGAGCCGGGTAGTGTGCTGCACCTGCTGTGCTTCTCCGAGCTCACGCCCGGCACGGACGGACCGCGGCGCGTCACCGAGGGCGAGCTCCGGGCGACCTTCTCGGGCGACTGGCGCGTGCAGCGCGTCATCGCCGAGTCGTTCTCGGTGGCGAGCGGCTGGTCCGGTGCCGAGCCGAGCGCCTGGCTGGCCCGAATCGTCAGGCGCTGACGCCAGCGGCCGGACGCTCCGCGACACGGGCCGTCACGCTGCCGACACACGTTCGGCGCATGATCCGCGCATGACGAACACGAACGTCGAGGCCCGCCTCGCCAAGCTCTCGCCCCTCCAGTACGCGGTCACCCAGCAGGGCCAGACCGAGCGCGCCTTCACCGGCATCTACTGGGACAACCACGACGAGGGCACGTACCGCTGCGTCGTGTGCTCCACGCCGCTGTTCGACTCGACGACGAAGTTCGAGTCCGGCTCCGGTTGGCCGAGCTTCTTCGCGGAGCTCGAGCCCGGTCGCGTTGCCCTCCACGAGGATCGAACCCTCGGGATGCGCAGGGTCGAGGCGACGTGCGCCACGTGTGGCGCGCATCTCGGCCACCTGTTTCCCGATGGACCCCGGCCCACCGGCATGCGCTACTGCATGAACTCCGCGTCGCTCGACTTCGAGCCGCGCGCGAGCGAGCCGGCGGTCGACGCCGCCCCTTCCGCCGAGGCCTAGAACCAGGTCGTGCACCACGGCGGGTCCGCCGTGGTGAGCAGCAGGTCCAGCTCCCGGAGCGCGCCGGCGCGATGTTCCGTCGCGCCGCCGGCGCGCGTTGCATCCGCGAGCCGCGTGCCGCCGAGGACCGCGGCACTCAACGGGCTGACGCCGACCGTGAGGTCCGCGGCCGCGTCGGTTCGCTCGCAGGTGGCCACGCCATCCCGAGCCGACAACCGATAGCGGCCGGCTGCAGGGCCCGGACCGTCGGCGAGGGCATCCTCGACCTCGATGACGAGGTCGCCGTCGCGCTCGTAGGCGCGCCTGCCCAGCATTGCGGGCACGTCGAGGATGCGGAGCCACAGCATGTCGGAGAGGCCGGTGACCCGGGCCGCGCGGCCGTCGGCCAGGTACCACTGCATGGGTTCGCGTTCCCGCCGGGTCTCCGCCTTGATCGTCGCGGTCAGGTCCATCTGCGCGAGGTGGCGCCAGAGGTCCATCTCGGCTTCGAGGGTCACGCCGCGGAGGTCGTCCACGTGGAGGACGTTGTCCGGGATCCCGTCCTCCCAGTGCTCCTCGCCGTGGTAGCGCGCGAAGCCGTCGGGCTCGCCCGCGGCATCGCGGTGGATCGCCACGGCGCCGCGCCACGTTGGCCGGCCCGGGATGTCGACGAGCCCGAGTTCGCTGTCCCAGCGCTGCTCGTTCCGATCGATCTCGCCCGGCTGCGCGGCGGCAACGCGCGCATATAGCTCCGGCAGCAGCGGCCGCGCCGCCCGCGCGTTGATCACCTCGATCGACCCGACCGGTGGCTGCCGGAAGCCGGCCGCGCGGACACGGAGCGTCCATTTCGCGTGCCAGGTGGCCGGTCCGTACCCGTAGCGGCCGTAGATCGGCCACTCCGCGGCGATGAGGATGCTCGCCGCTTCGCCGCGTGCGGCGGATTCGCGAAGGTCGCGGGTGATCATCCGGGTCAGGAGCCCGCGGCGGCGGTGGGTCGGGCGAACGCTGACCGCAGAGACGGCCCCGACCGGCACGCGGGCCAGCCCGGGCAGCGTCAGGTTGCTCGCGAACGATCGATACGTCCCGACCATCACGTCGCCGTCGAACGCGCCGAACGCTCGCTCCCGGTCGATGTACCGGCCACGGGTGTCCGCCATCTGCTGGGGATCGTTCGTCCAGAAGTGGAAGGCGAACGAGAACGTCTCGAACCAGGTTGCGAGCTCGTCTTCGCGGATCGTGCGGATGGTCTCGGGCATGCGCCCGACGATAGGGGATCGACCCTGGCATCGCTGGCAACCGTCGTGCTACTGTGTAATCTAGTAATCACAGCAACACGAGGGTGGACGAATGGCAGACATGACGATCGACGAGCTGCGCGGCTGGTTCGCTGGGCGCATCCCGGATGACTGGTTCACCGGGCCGCTCGAGGTCACCGTCGATCGCGAGGAGATCCTCGTCGTCGGCGAGCTCGCCGAGGTCAAGGCAGCGAAGGGCGCCTCGGAGGGCGAGGCGGCTGCCGCGAAGGAATCGCGCATCGACGGCTTCCGCGAGGACACGCGCGCGGCGCGCATGCACATCGCCGAGGAGGCGCAGCGCCGCTTCCGCCGAACCGTCTCGTGGGGCGTGAAGCTCGGTGACCACACGGAGCTCTTCACGACGGCCGCCGTGCCCGTGATGACGCGGCTCCGCATGCGCGAGCGGGGCGTGCTGGACACGCTTGTGGACGCGGGCGTTGCACGCAGCCGCAGCGAGGCCCTCGCCTGGTGCGTGCGGCTCGTCGGCGACAACGAGGCGGCCTGGATCGATTCGCTTCGAAGCGCACTCGGGGGCGTGACCGAGGCGCGCAAGGCCGGCCCGAAGCCGAGCCGCCAGAACTGATCGGCGATGATGCGCCGGTAGGGCCGAGCGCAAGGAAGCACCGGCCCCGCACGTAGGTGGGGCATGACCGAGCGCGAACGCCGCGATCGGGCCGCGGACCAGGCGTACCGCGACCACGCGAACGACGTGTACCGCGTCGCCTACGGGATCCTGCGCGATCCCGATGAGGCGCTCGACGCGACGCACGACACGTTCGCGCGCGCGTGGGAGCGCTGGGACCAGTACGACACGCAGCGGCCGCTGCGTGGCTGGCTCCACGGCATCGTGGTCCACGTCGCGCTCGACCAGCTCCGGCGACGCCGCGTGCGCCGGCTCGCGATCCCGAACCTCGGCCGGTCGCCGGTCGCGCATCTCGACACGAGCGTTGGTGACGCCGCGGATGACGTCGCTCGCCGCGAGCTCGTGGACCGCGCGCTCGACGGCCTGAAACCCAGCGTTCGGGCCACGCTCGTCCTGCGCCACTACTACGGCTACGACTACGCCGAGATCGCCCAGATGCTCGGCATGAGCAGCGGCAACGTGGGCTCGACCCTCTCGCGCGCGCACGCGGCCATCCGCGAGCGCCTCGAGGCTGCCGAACCGGCGCCGCGTGCCGCCACGGCCACCCCGGGCGCCCACCCCGCCCGCCGCGCCCGAGGCACGACGGCCGAGCCGCCTGAGGTGATGCCATGACCCGCGATCCGCGAGCCCCGCGCCCGCCGGGTCCTGCCTCGCTCGACGATGACGCGATCGGGCTGCTCGTCCGCGACGTGGCGGCCGCCTGGTCGCTGCCGCCATTGCGGCTCGACGCGCCGAGCTGGCGCGATCGTGTGCGCGACCGCCGCGCCCGGCTCGTCGACGGCGTGCGGTTCGGCATCGGGCACCTTGGCCGCGCGGCGACCGCCGCGGTGGCATTGACGGTCGTGGCAGCACTCGTCGCCGTCGTGATCACCCGCCCGCCGGTGCAGCCTGGCGGCAGCCCGGGGCCGAGCAACGGCGCATCCACCGGCGGGCCATCGAACCGTCCGAGCGGCGCGGCTGCCGCCACGGGACTGCCCACGATCACGCGGGACGGCGAGCTGCCGTACCCCTCGAGGATCATGGTCGCGAACGAATCGGGCGACATGAACCTCGTCGATCTCGGGTTCGGCACCATCGGCGGCGCCATCGCCCGGACGCAGTGGCCCAGCGCCATGACCGTGACGCCCGACGGGCTTGTCGTGTGCGTCTGCATCTCCACATCGGCGCAGGTGGACGGCTACCCGACGACGTTCGACGTCCGGCTGCGGACGTTCACGCCCACGACCACGCCGATCCGTGACGACCCCATCGACGTCCTCGTCGGCAAGGCCGATCCTCGCACTCCGGCGACGCACGCCGACCACGTGTGGACACAGATCTCGTTCAGTCCCGATGTTCGCTATGCGTTCGTCGGCTGGAGCACCCGCGACACGTCGGTCTGGCACGGCGGCCTGCTCGTGGTCGACATCCAGTCCGGCGCCATCGTCGGCTCGCAGGACTTCCCCGACATGACCGCGGGCGACGGCGATGCCCGTCGAACGGTGGGGGCGCCACGCGTGCTCGGGATCGCGGCCGGGACCATCTACCTCGCGCGCTCCTGGGCGGAGTGGGCGAGCGCCAACACCGACGTCGAGCCGGCGCACGTCGGCGACGACGCCTATCAGGCGACGATGTCCAGCGGCGCCCTGTCGGACCTCGTCCCGTTCTCCGACGCGGCGAGCTGCGGTCCATCGTTCGTTCGGGCGGGCGTCCGGCCGGGCGGCGGCCTCTGGGTCAGCTGCCTGAGCCAGCTCGGGAGCCTGACGGTGCGCCGCGTCGGTGCCGACGGAACCAGCCTGGGCAGCGAATCGATGGCGCGGACCGGGCTCGTCGATGGCGACACCACGGCCATGAGCCCGGATGGGCGGAGGTTCTTCGCATGGGATCCCGGCTCCTCGACGCTGACCCGGATCGACCTGGAGACCGGCGAGCGCGTCAACCAGCGGTTGGGGGGTGCCGCGGTCTCGAGCAACGCGATGACGCTCTTCGGTCGGTGGCTCGCCCCGGAGACCGACGCGAAGTCGATCCTGCGCGGGGCGATCCTCCTCTCGCCGGATGGCGGCCGCGTCTACCTGCTCGCGACCGAGCCGGTCGTGGACGAGCGGCAGCCGACCGGTTCGGACGGGGTCCTGGTCGTCGATGCCGCGACGTTGAAGATCGTCGACCACTGGCCACCGCAGGCCGACCTCATGTCCATGGCGCTGAGCTTCGACGGCAGCCTGCTGTATGCCGCAGGCATGCCCGGCGTCGATGCGTCGGGTGCGCCGGCGGCCGCGCAGGGTGCATCGGTGACCGTCTACGACACCGCGACCGGGAAGATCCGCCTCATCGCCGGTCAGCTCGGGATGAGCATGCTCAGCTTCCCGAAGCCGGTCGTGCCCTAGGTCGGCCTCGAGCGCCCACGCTCAGTCGGCGACATCGTTCCAGCGCTCGATCACGGGCTGTTCGCGCTCCCATCCGAGCACCGACACGGTCGCCGTCGACAGGGCGAACAGCCGGCCTTCGACCGGCGGCTCGCCGATCCATCGCGCGGCCATGATCCGGAGCACGTGGCCGTGTGCGAAGGCCAGCGTGTCGCCATCGATGGCCCGGGCGCGGGCGATCACGCGGTCCACGCGAGCGGCGACCTGATCGATCGTCTCGCCACCTTCCGGCCCGCCGGTCCAGATCGTCCAGCCCGGTCGGTCCTCGCGAATCTCGGGCGTCGTGCGGCCCTCGTCCTGGCCGTAGTCCCACTCGAGGAGATCGTCGTCCGTGACGACGCGATTGCCGAAGCCGGCCAGCCGGGCCGTGTCGAGCGCCCGGGAGAGCGGGCTCGAGATCACCTCGACGAAGGCATGTGCCGTCAGCCGGCGGGCGACCGCGCCCGCCTGCTCACGTCCGAGCTCGGTGAGCGGGATGTCCGTTCGACCGGTGTGCTTGCCCAGCCTGGCCCACTCGGTCTCGCCGTGCCGGACCAGCCAGATGCGTGGTCGGGCGCGGTCCCGCTCGGTCATCGACCGAAGGCTACTCGACGTACTGGAGCGGCATCGGGGCTGCGAACCCGGCCGGCAGCGTTACGCCGGTCGCGTGATTCGGGCAGTAGCCGTGGGGCACCTTCTGCAGGTACTGCTGGTGGTAGTCCTCGGCGAAGTAGAACGGCGGCGCGGGCGGTCCCACGATCTCGGTCTTGATCGAGCCGTAGCCCGACTTGGTCAGCTGCTCCTGGTACATCGCCATCGACGCCTCGGCGGCCGATCGCTGCGCGTCGTCATGGACGAAGATCGCGGACCGGTACTGGGTGCCGATGTCGTTGCCCTGGCGCATGGCCTGCGTCGGGTCGTGGTTCTCCCAGAAGACCTTCAGCAGCTGCTCGTAGCTCGTCTTCGAGGGGTCGAAGACGACACGAACGGCCTCGGCGTGGCCCGTCTGGCCGGTGCACGCCTCCTTGTAGGTCGGGTTGGGCGTGAAGCCGCCCTGGTACCCGACCGCCGTGGTCCACACGCCCGGCTGCTCCCAGAACGTCTTCTCCTCGCCCCAGAAGCAGCCGAGCGCGAACTCGGCGACCTGGAAGCTCTCGGGGTACGGGCCGGCGATCGGCGTGCCGAGGATCGTGTGGGTGCCGGGGGCCATGATCGGCTGGGAGCGGCCGGGGAGGGCGTTGTCCGCGGTGGGCATCTTGTCGGGCTTCAGGAACGAGAACATCGGGACGCGGTGCTCCTTCGAGCTGGTGATGTCGATGCCCGAACTCTACCCCCGACCCGTGACGGGACCGTGTCTCCGAGGTTGCCTCAGCTGTCGGATCCGCGAGAACGGCCGAGCGCCCCGACGATCAGCACGAGCCCGATCACGATCAGGGCGCCCGGCATGACCCAGCTCATGTCCAGCGCGGGCATGAACCGGCGGAGCAGGAACCACGCGCCGAGGACCACCAGGATCAGCCCGAAGATCATCGCGCCGTTGCCACTGCCGCGCCGCATCGGGCGCGGGCCGGTGGATGCGAGTCCAGTCGGTCCCGCCTCGGCGCTCGCAGACCCTCCGGCTCCGGCGCCGATCGGCGCTTCCGGAATCACGATCGCGGCGACGATGTAGAGCAGCAGGCCCACGCCGCCGGCAAGGATCAGGAGCGCCCAGACCAGGCGGACGATCGCCGGGTCGATGTCGAGCCAGTCGGCCATGCCGCCGGCAACGCCGAAGAGCATTCGATCGTTCCGCGACCGGTACAGGCGTTCACGCATTGCACGTTCCTCCGAGCTGGAGCTCGAAGCTGCCCGCATTGGCGCTGACGTGCAGCATCGTCGTCGGGTCGAGCACGTTGCCGCCCGTCCAGGTGTTGTCGTCGACCTTCGTGAGTCCTGCGGCGTCGAAGTTGTTCGACCCGAGCGCGCCGCTCCATTCCACCCGAACGGCCGCGCCGGCCGGCAGGCACGTCCTGAGCGAGCCGGCGTTCAGCGACAGGTTCACGGACCGCGCCCCGGCGGGGAGGGTCAGCGCGCCACTGCCCGCGTTCACCGTGGCATTCACGTCGCCGGCGGAGGCCGCTGCGCCCAGGTCGACCGTGAGCGAACCGGCGTTGAGGGTGATCGAGGTGCTCGCGAGGGTCGCGCCCGGCAGGCTGACGGTGCCATCGCCCGCGTTGAGCGTGATGCCGAGGTCCAGCGCCGGCGCCTTTGGCAGCGTCACGTTCCAGACCGCGTGGCCGCTCGAGCCGAAGAGGTTGCGGACCTCGGCGGTTTGGAGGGACACGCCGCCACCACTCGTGTCGACCGTCGGCCCGGTGCCGTCGCGGTCGGTTCCGCTGATGCTCCAGCCGGAGCCATCCGCGGAGGTCACCGAGAGCCGCCCGCAGCTGAACTCGATGTCGGCGCGCGCCGTCGCCCCGAGCTGGCCGCTCCGGGTCGTGAAGGCCGTGGCCGGGGAGTTATCCGTGCAGCCCGACGCGATCGAGACGCCGTGGAAGCCCGTCGCCAGCGCGCCGCCACCCATGATCCCGAACGTGATCGCGGACACGGCACCGCCGATCAGTGCGAGTGGCGTGTTGCGGAGCAGCAGCCCCAGGCCCCAGCCGATGAGGAGGACCGGCCACAGCAGCGGCCACTGGCCGACGATCTGGTCGTCGAGCAGCCCCGCCTTCACGGCAAGCGGGATGCCGCCCAGCAGGATGAAGAACAGGCCCCAGCCGAGGAGCCGTCGATCAGCGTGCACTGGATCCTCCTCCATGCGCCGGACGCCGAGACAACGCGAGGATACGGGCCGCGTGCCGCCCTGGACCGTGCCGGATGGCCCGTCTCCGGCGTCGCTTCCGGACCGCCGAAGGGGACGGCTGATGGTAGGCTCCCGCACGGGACGGAGGAACGGACGACCGATGAGCGAAGCGGCGCTGGATCGGGCCATGACCGGCGGGGAGGTTCGCCTTCCTGCCGAGCGCTCGACCGTGCCCACCCCCACCCAGCGACCGCGTCGCGTCGTCGACCCCGTCGCGGCCGCGCGCAATCTCCCGCGTGGTGACGTCTCGGAGTTCCAGCGCTCGTTCCGGCACTGGTTCTCGCGCACGGTCTCCGCGACCGTCATGAAGACGTACTACCGGCTCGAGCTCACGGGCCGCGAGAACATCCCGGACGGGCCGGCGCTGTACGTCTTCAACCACCTGAGCTGGCTCGATCCGATGCTCCTGCTCGCCACCTTTCCCGACCGCCCCCGGATCCACTTCTATGGTCCGAAGGAGGCGAACCTCAAGGACGGCGCGCGCAACAAGTTCATGTGGTGGACCAGCGTCATCGTGCCGTTCAGCCCGCTCAAGGACGACCTGCTCACGTCCGTGAAGTGGGCGCAGGCGGTGTTCGACACAGGGAACATCCTCGCGATCTCGGGGGAGGGGACCATCCACGTCCACGAGGGCGACCTGCTGCCCTTCCAGGAGGGCGCCGCCTACCTGGCGCTGCGCGGCGGCGTCCCGGTCGTGCCGATCGGGATCACCGGCACGTCCTGGGCGCGGTTCCGGAGCACCGTGAAGGTTCGCGTCGGCAAGCCGATCCCGACCGGGGAGCGTCCCACCCGCCAGGCAATCGCAAACCTGACCGCCCGCACGTGGCACGCTGTCAAGGACCTCGTGAAGGACGATCGCGACCGCACGCCGCCGTGGTGGCTCGAGCGCTGGCTGACGGACCTCGTGAACGACTGGGGGCCGGGGGGTCGCGAGGCCGCCGCCGCCCTGCGCGGGCCTGACGCCGCCGACGTGCCGATCCCGCCGCCGGCCTGACCCTCTGGCATACTCGGCCGCGATGAGTGGAACGGGCCTCTCGGCCGACACGAAGGAATACCGCCAGCGCCTTGGCGACCAGCCGGACGCCCAGATCGACACGTGGGTCTCCGAGCTGATGCGCGACGTCGTGAAGCGGCGGGGGATCGTCAAGGTCGTGGCCGATTTCCGAGCCGCCGCGAAGCTCAGCGAAGCTGAATTCGAACGCGCGTTCGCTTTCGGTGGCGGGGCGCCCCGGACGCTCGGGCGGGACCGGGACGGCAACGTGATCGTGCCGACGATCAGCCTGTGGGCGTTGGTGCCCGGGGTCCGCGGGCTCGTCAAGGATGGACGCGACCGGCTCATCGACTACCTGGTCGACAACTTCGACGAGCTCGTCTACGTCTGATCGCGCCTCGCGCGCTGCGGCACATCTCCGGCTCGTCCATCCGTTCCCGTCGCTCCTGACCTCGAGCGCAACCGCGGGCATCGCGGCCCTTGCCGGCGGCGACGCGTGGACCGTTGCCCGGCTCTTCCTCGCGATGCTCTGGATCCAGGTGGCGATCGGCGCCTTGAACGACGTGGTCGACGCGCCGCTCGATGCGGTCGTCAAGCCGCAGAAGCCCATTCCCGCGGGGCTGGTGGCGCCTCGGACCGGCATCGCGATCGCGGGTGGGGGAGCTGTCGTCGGGCTGGGACTTTCGCTCGTGTCGGGCGTCGCGACGTTCCTGGTCGGCGCGGCGTGCCTGGCGCTCGGGTGGGCATACGACGTGCGCCTCTCCCGGACAGCCCTGTCGTGGCTGCCGCTAGCCCTCGCCCTCCCGCTCCTGCCGGTCCATGCCTGGCTGGGAGCGACCGGAGTCGCGCCGCCGGCGGTGCTCGAACTCGTGCCGGTCGGCATCCTGGCCGGAGCGGGTCTGGCCCTCGCCAACGCGATCGTCGATGCCGATCGGGATGCCGCGTCCGGACGGAATGGCTTCGTGGTCACGCTCGGTCGCGCGCGCGCGTGGGTCCTCCAGACGGCCATCCTCGCGGCTGCCGCGGCGATCGCGCTCGTGCTGGCGCCCGGTGGGGGAGTTGCATCGGGTGAGGCTGGCGGCGTCCTCGCCGCCGTTCGAGTTGGCGGACTGGCCGTGGGCGTCGCCCTGATCGGGCTGGGAGCGCTCGTCCTCCGCGCTGGCCGACCCGCGCTCAGGGAGCGGGGTTGGGAGCTCGAAGCCATGGGCGTCGCCGGCCTCGGGATCGGTTGGCTGGCAGGTGCTGGCGGTCCGTAACCTGCGCTTGGGTCGGCGCCGTCATGCACCGGACCATGGTCCTGGGCCCTAACAAACCGGCACTGGCGGCGTTACTGTCTGTGATATCGGCCATCCGCCGCGCTGGAGCAAGGAACCCATGAAGATCGCTGTTCGCCACATCCGCAGCTTCCTCATCGCGATCGTCGCGCTTGCCATGTCGGCGAGCCTCGCGTTCGGCGCGGCTGCGCCGCAGTCGTCGTTCGGCGCGATCAAGGCCGCCAGCCACGGGCCTGCGAATGCCGGATCCGGTGACGAGGTCACGGCCGGCGAGGACGAGAACACCGAAACCGACGAGACCGACGAAACGGCGGGGGACGAGGACAACGGCGATGCTGGCGACAACTGCCTCACCGACCCCACCGATCCCGCGACCGACCTCACGACACTGACGCACGGCCAGATCGTGTGCTGGGCTGCCCACCAGGAAACGCCCGACGGGTACAAGAACCACGGCGCGTGGGTGTCCCAATGGGCGAAGGGCGAGCACGGGAACGGCGCCTCGACCAAGACCCACGGCAAGGGCAACGGGCAGAACAAGCAGGACTAGCGCCCCCGGCACCTCCGCTGGTGCCGCCGGAGAAACGAAAGAGCCTCGCTCGGGTCGTCCCGGCGAGGCTCTTCTGTTTGGGTCGTCGTCGCGCGACGGCAGGGGTTGTCAGCCGCCGTCGCCGCTCCGGACCACCGCGATGGCGTTCTCCAGCCGGAGCTTCGCGATCGTGAGGTACTTCGCGAGGTTCACGCGGTCGACCGAGCCGATGCCTCGGACGACGTCAGGCGCCTGCAGGACGTCGAGCAGCGCCTCGACGGCCTCGGACAGCTGCTGCTTGGCGGAGACGAGGGAGTCGTCGCGGATGGCGGCAGGCGCCTCGCGACGCTTCCCGGTCCACGCCGCTTCCGCTTCCTCGGTCGTTTCGTCGACTGCGGGTCCGTTGCCGTCGATGTCCTCACCAGCGTCAGGACCCGGGGCGGAGCGGGCCGGCCGACCTTCGATCTTGTCGCGAAGCCGGATCAGCGTCAGCTCACCCCGCGCGACCTGCGCCGCGAGCCGCTTGCGCTTCTTCGGGTCCTCGACCTTCATCAGCTCGTAGGCGTGCGACAGGGTGTCTTTGCGCAAGGACACCAGCTCGCGCACCTCTTCCGGCGCGTCGGCGAGGCGCAACCGGTTCTCGAGGTAGCCCTTGTCCTTCCCCAGCTTCTGCGCGAGGCGGCGGACCGAATAGCCATGCTCGCGGACCATGCGGTCGTACATCGACGCTTCGTCCAGCGGGGACAGATCCTCGCGTTGCAGGTTTTCGATGATCGAGATCTCGAGCGCAGTGTCGTCGTCGATGTCCTCGACAAGGGCGGGAATCGTTGCGAGTCCGGCCGCTTTGGATGCGCGCCAGCGGCGCTCGCCGGCGATCAGCTGGAACCCGCCCTCGTCAAGCGGACGGACGAGGATCGGCTGCAGCACGCCGTGCTCGCGCACGGATGCGGCGAGCTCGTCGAGGCTCTCCTGGTTGAAGGCGAGTCGTGGCTGCTCCGGGTTCGGCGTGATGCTGTCGACGGGGACGTTGCGCACACCGCCGCGGACGCGCCCCTGTCGGTCGTTCGACAGGAGGCTGACGATGGCAGGGGAGAGCTCGCGCTCTTCGGATAGCCGAGCCGCCGCCGCGGCGCGGAAATCAGTTCTGGCCAAGGTCGACCACCTCTCGAGCGAGCTCGCGGTAGGTCCGCGCGGCCTCGGACGTCCCGGCATACGTGGTGATGGGGCGCCCGACGAGCGGAGCCTCGCCGAGCTTCACGGTGTTCCGGATGATCGCGTTGAAGACGTGGTGGTCGCCGACGACGCGGAGCTCGTCGAGCATGTCCTTCGCCAGGTTGGTGCGGCCGTCGAAGAACGTCGGCAGGAGGCCCAGGATCCGGAGGCGTCGATTGAGCTTCAACCGGATCGTGTTGATGACCTTCACCAGGTTGGTGAGGCCCTTCATCGCGTAGTACTGCGTCTGGACCGGAATGATCACGCCGTCCGCAGCGACCAACCCGTTGACGGTCAACAGGCCAAGGTTCGGCGGGCAGTCGATGAGCGCGTAGTCGTACTTCTTGCGCAACTTCCCATCGAGCGCGTCGCGCAGGAGCGACTCCCGCCCGAGCATCGTGAAGAGCTCACCTTCGGTCGCGGCAAGGTCGATGTGCGCCGGCGCGATGTCGATGCCCTCGGTCTCGGTCGCGCGGATGATCTCCTCGATCGTCGCCCGACCGACCAGGACATCGGCCATCGACGTCTCGACGGTGTTGAGGTTGATGCCGAGGCCGGCGGTGAGATTCGCCTGCGGGTCCATGTCGATGCAGAGGACTCGCAGGCCGTCTTCCGTGAGCGCGCCGGCAAGGTTGATTGCCGTCGTGGTCTTGCCGACCCCGCCCTTCTGGTTCGCGATCGCGATCACGTTCGTCACCGGGGCTTCACCTCGTTCTGTCGCGATGCAGGTCGTCGACGGGGGCGCTGCGTGGTCTCGCAGGCCGTTGCGCAGGCCCGACCACCGGTCTGGATGCTAGCGCAGGAGGGCTGTTTCGGGGCCTCCGAGTTATCCACAGGATGGGGGAGTTGTGCACCGAACTGTGGAAAGTTCAGGTCTCCTGATTCGCGCCAAGCCCCGCTGCAACCGACCTCGATTCCGGGCTCGCTCGCTGCGACTCGCCGACGCCGGTCGTGCGCTGCGACCTCCGAGGACCGGACATTCGGCAGGGAAGGCGCGTCGCTCCCTGCCCTTAGAATTGCTGTTGACCGCTGTCCTTGCGCAAAGACACCGAGCCCCGCAGTCGAGGTGGATGCCCGTGCCGACGAACGAAGAACGACTGGCCAGGCTGGAGGACATGCGGGCCAGGGCGCTCCTCGGTGGTGGACCCGTCCGCGTCGAACGACAACACAGCTGGGGCAAGCTCACCGCGAGGGAGCGACTCGACCTCCTCCTCGACCCCGGGTCATTCGTCGAGCTCGACGCGTTCGTCACGAACCGCTCCGTCGACGGCGGAGCGGCGGACGAGCGGATTCTCGGCGATGGCGTCGTGACCGGCCACGGGACCGTGGATGGGCGTCTCGTCTTTGTCTTCAGTCAGGACTTCACCGTCTTCGGCGGCTCACTGTCCGAGGCGTACGCCGAGAAGATCTGCAAGGTCATGGATCTGGCGATGAAGGTCGGAGCGCCACTCGTCGGGTTGAACGATTCGGGCGGCGCGCGAATCCAGGAGGGCGTCGTCTCCCTCGGTGGTTACGCCGACATCTTCCTGCGAAACGTCCTCGCGTCCGGCGTTGTGCCGCAGATCTCCGTGATCATGGGTCCGTGCGCCGGGGGAGCGGTGTATTCGCCGGCCATGACCGACTTCACCATCATGGTCGAGAAGACGAGCTACATGTTCGTGACCGGCCCCAACGTGGTGAAGGCCGTGACGCACGAGCAGGTTGACTCCGAGGAGCTCGGCGGAGCGACGGTGCACACGACGCGCAGTGGTGTCGCACATCTCGCTGCGCGTGACGAGGCAGAGGCGCTCGATTCGGCGCGACGACTGCTCGCGCAACTTCCGCAGAACAACCTCGAGGCGCCCGCGATCCTCCCGACCGAAGATCCGGCCGACCGCATGGATGCGGCGCTGGATGACGTCGTTCCCGCCGACCCGCACAAGCCCTACGACATGCACGAGGTGATCGCCGGGATCGCTGACCGGGACAGCTTCATGGAGATCCAGCCCGGATGGGCGTCGAACATCATCATCGGCTTCGCTCGGTTCGGCGGCCGCAGCGTCGGCATCATCGCGCAGCAGCCCGCAGTCCTTGCCGGCGCCCTCGACATCGACGCATCCATGAAGGCCGCACGGTTCGTCCGAACCTGCGACTGCTTCAACGTTCCGCTGGTCACCTTGGTGGACGTTCCCGGTTTCCTGCCCGGCGTCGGGCAGGAGCACGGCGGGATCATCAAGCACGGGGCGAAGCTGCTCTATGCCTATTGCGAGGCAACGGTCCCGAAGATCACGGTCATCACCCGAAAGGCATATGGCGGCGCGTACGACGTCATGAGCAGCAAGCACATCCGCGGCGACATGAACTTCGCGTGGCCGACGGCGGAGATCGCGGTCATGGGCGCGGAAGGGGCGGTCAACATCATCTACAAGGATCAGCTCAAGGAATCCTCGGATCCCGTGGCGGAGCGAAAGCGCCTCGTCGCGAGCTACGAAGAGGAGTTTGCGAATCCGTACATCGCCGCCGCGCGCGGGTATGTCGATGAGGTCATCCGCCCTTCCGAGACTCGGCCGAGAATCATCCGTGCCCTCGAAGTCCTCGAGAACAAGCGAGACGTCAACCCCAGGAAGAAGCATGGCAACATCCCGCTCTGAGGCTGCCGCGCCAGGTCCTGAGGTTGCCGCGCCAGGTCCTGAGGTTGCCCCGCCAGGTCCTGAGGTTGCCGCGCCAGGTCCCGAGGCCGTGTCTTTGCACAAAGACACGCCGGCGCCCCCGTTCCGGCGTCTGCTCGTCGCCAACCGCGGCGAGATCGCCGTCCGCATCATCCGGGCGTGCCGGGAGCTCGGCATCGAGACCGTGGCCGTCTACAGCGATGCGGACGCCACCGCCGCGCATGTCCGCATGGCTGATGTCGCTGTCCGTCTCGGTCCATCGGCGCCTGCCGAGAGCTACCTCCGGATCGACGCGGTGATCCAGGCCGCCATCGACACCGGTTCGGAGGCGATCCACCCCGGGTATGGATTTCTCGCGGAACGCGCCGCCTTTGCCCGCGCCGCCGAGGATGCCGGGATCGCCTTCGTCGGGCCCTCGTCGGCCGCCATCGACGCATTGGGCGACAAGCTGCATGCCCGGCGGACGGCTCGCGCGGTCGGTGTGCCGGCGGTGCCGGGGACCCTGGAGCCCGCACCGGTCGATCGCCCCGACCAGCTCCTGGGCATCCTCGCCGAGGTCGAGAAGATCGGGTTTCCGGTGCTGGTCAAAGCCGCGGCCGGAGGCGGAGGCCGGGGGATGCGTCGCGTCGCACGCCCCGAGGACCTCGCCGCTGCGCTCGTCGCCGGCTCGCACGAGGCTGCCTCGGCCTTCGGCGACGGCTCGGTCTACCTCGAGCGCGAGATCAGCCCGGCCCGGCACATCGAGGTCCAGCTGCTCGGCGACGCAACCGGCCGCGTGGTGGCGCTTGGGGAGCGCGACTGCTCACTCCAGCGCAGGCACCAGAAGCTGGTCGAGGAAGCACCGGCGCCGGGGTTGTCCACGGACCGCCGGCGCGAGCTCCACGAGATGGCAGTCCGCGTCGCGACGGCAGCCGGACTGCGGAACGCTGCGACCGCAGAGTTCCTCATGGCGCCCGATGGCCAGTTCTACTTCCTCGAGGTGAACACGCGACTCCAGGTCGAGCACGGCGTCACCGAGCTGGTGTCGGGTCTCGACATCGTCCGGGAGCAGCTGTTCCTGGCCGCCGGACGACCACTCTCGGAGGATGCGCTCGCCGCGGCCGCTCGCGCAGCGGAACCGATCGGCCACGCGATCGAGGTGCGGATCTCCGCCGAGGACCCAGGTCGCGACTTCGCCCCGACGCCGGGGCGGGTAGGCCGCTGGCAGATGCCGGCCGGCCCGGGCGTCCGCGTCGACACGGCGATCGAACCGGGCGAGCGCGTGCCACCCGAGTACGACAACCTGATCGCCAAGCTGATGGTCCATGCCGGCGATCGGCCAACCGCGATCGATCGGCTGCGCCGCGCCCTCGCGGAGGTCGTCATCACCGGGATCCAGACAACCGTCCCGTTCCACCGCTTCGTCGCGACCGACCCCTCGTTCCGGGCTGGCAACCTCTCGACCGGGTGGGTGGGGGAGCACTGGGACGGTCCCGCCGAATGGCGCGCCGCCGCGCATCGCGCCCAGGTTGCCGCCGGTCTGGCGAGGCTCACCACGACGGTCCCGGGCGACCGGCCGACGGCACCATCGCACGCCCGAACCAAGGGGGCCGCGGGAGCCTCGGAGTCGGATGCGACCGATGGCCGGTGGCGCCGGGCCGGGCTCGAGGCCGGGATCGACCGGTGGCCGCGATGACCGCCTCCGGGCAGCCGGTTCGCGTCGCGCTCGCCGTCGAGGTGCCCGATGGGCCGTCGCCGCTCGTCGTCGACGGGTCGGACCCCGAGGCCCAGACGGCCGCACGCAGCGCGCTCGTTCTGCCGATGGAGCCAGCTGCCGGCCAGTCCGCCGGCGTCGAGCGGCGCGAGGTGCTCATCGACGGCTGGCGCATCGAGGTCACGGTCGAGCTGGAGGCGCGCGCCGCGTTGCGGGAGCGAGCCCGTCGAGGCAGCGCCGAGGCGGGAGCCAGCGGGCCCACGAAGGTCCATGCCATCATCCCGGGCGTCGTCGTCGCCGTGTCGGTCGCCCCGGGCGATGCGGTGACCGCGGGCCAGCAGCTGCTCGTCGTGGAGGCCATGAAGATGCAGAACGAGCTTCGGGCGCCGCGGGACGGCACCGTCGAACAGGTCGCCGTCGGCGCCGGATCGACGATCGAGGTCGGCGACCTCCTCCTCGTGCTCGCCTGAGGCCGGTCCATGCCGGACCAGCGTCCCGAGCCCGACGATCCCGGCCGCGACCGATGGCGGTCGACGACCCGCCGGAAGGCCGTCGAGGGCGCGGCTGAGCGGCGCGACCGCTTCGAGACGTCGTCAGGCCTCGACGTCAAGGACCTCTACACGCCCGCCGACACGGCCGGAATCGACGAGGACCGCGACCTCGGCCGGCCCGGTGAGCCGCCCTTCACGCGGGGCGTCCAGGCCACGATGTACCGATCGCGCCTCTGGACCATGCGCCAGTACGCCGGCTTCTCGACCGCGAGCGAGACCAACAAGCGGTTCCGCTACCTCCTCGAGCAGGGCCAGACCGGCCTTTCGGTGGCCTTCGACCTCCCGACCCAGATGGGCTACGACTCCGACGCCCCCGAGGCGGAAGGGGAGGTGGGCCGGGTCGGCGTCCCGATCTCGTCACTCGCCGACATGGAGACGCTCGTCGACGGCATCCCGCTGGGCAGGGTCTCCACGTCCATGACGATCAACGCGACCGCCGCGACCCTCGTGGCCCTGTACGTCGCGGCGGCCGAGCGGCAGGGCGTGGAGCGGGCCCAGATCTCCGGGACCGTCCAGAACGACATCCTCAAGGAGTACATCGCGCGCGGGACCTGGATCTATCCGCCCGGCCCGTCGATGCGCCTCGTGACCGACGTCTTCGAGTTCGGCGCCCGCGAGCTGCCGAAGTGGAACACGATCTCCATCTCGGGCTATCACATGCGCGAGGCGGGAGCGACGGCGGCGCAGGAGCTGGCGTTCACCCTCGCCGACGCCATCGCGTACTGCGACGCCGCGATAGCGCGCGGCATGGCGATCGACGACTTCGCCCCGCGCCTGAGCTTCTTCTTCGCGGCCTGGTCGGAGCTGTTCGAGGAGGTGGCGAAGTTCCGGGCGGCGCGCCGGATGTGGGCCCGGATCGTGCGCGACCGCTTCGGAAGCGCGAACCCGCGATCGATGGCCTGCCGGTTCCACGTCCAGACGGCCGGCAGCTCGCTGACGGCGCAGTCGGTCGACAACAACGTCGTCCGGACGACCGTCCAGGCACTCGCCGCGATCCTGGGCGGCGCCCAGAGCCTGCACACGAACTCCCGCGACGAGGCACTCGCGCTGCCGACGCAGGACAGCGTCCGGCTCGCGCTTCGGACCCAGCAGATCCTGGCCCACGAGTCCGGCGTCTCGGAGACGCCCGATCCGCTCGGCGGCTCATATTTCGTCGAGACCCTCACGGACGAGCTCGAAGCCGCCGCGAACGGCTACCTCGACGAGATCGACGCCATGGGCGGCACGCTGCGCGCGCTCGAGGCGGGGTTCCAGCAGCGCTCGATCCAGGAATCTGCGTACCGCGTGCAGCGGGCGATCGACTCGGGCGACCAGGTCGTCGTCGGCGTCAACGCGTTCCGCGACGAGAAGGTTGCCGCGCCCCCGACCCAGAAGATCGACCCGGAAGGGGAGCGCCGCCAGATCGCCGGGCTGCGCCGGGTGCGCGCGGAGCGCGATCCCGCAGCCTGGGAGGCGGCGATGCGCCGGCTGGAGGATGCCGCTCGGGGCACGGACAACCTGCTGCCGCCGCTGATCGAGGCGGTGAAGGCGTACGCGACGGTCGGCGAGGTCGCGAACTCGCTGCGGACCGCATGGGGTGTCCACCGCGAGCTCATCACGGTCTAGGAGGCGATCGATGGCAGCGCGCGCCGAGCGAGCACGACCCACGTTCACGCCGCCGGGTCGGATCCACCATGTCGCGGTGATCGTGACGTCCATCGAGACGTCCCTCGGGCTCTACCGCGACCTCCTCGGGCTGCCGCTCGAGACGATCATGGACATCCCGCAGGATCGAGTCCGGATCGCGTTCCTCGGCGTCGGCGAGTCGAAGGTCGAGCTCGTCCAGCCGACCGACGACACGACCGGTGTCGCGCGCTTCCTTGCGAACAAGGGCGAGGGCTTCCACCACGTGTGCTTCGAGGTGGGGAACCTCGCCGAGGAGCTGACGCGGCTCGGCATCGACGGCGTCGAGCTGATCGATTCGGCACCGCGACGTGGCGCCGAAGGCCCGGTCGCGTTCCTCCATCCCCGGAGCTGCCACGGCGTCCTGGTCGAGCTGATCGAGGCACCGGGGGGCCCGGCGTGGAAGGCCCTGGGCTACGAGGTGCCGGTCTAGGGCGCCGAGCGGTCGCCTAGAGCGACCAGGCGAGGATAACCGCCGGCGCGCGATCCGCGGCGCGGGCGAACTCCACGATCTCGCGGGCGAACTTCCGGACCGACGGCTTCTCCTCGCGTGGCAGCTCGCCGAGCTCCTCTTCGAGCAGGTCGATCCAGTGCCCGGTCACGGCGTCGAGGTCGCGGTCGCCGAGCATCGCGATCGCGGTGATCCAGCCTGGGTCGATGCGCTCGACCGTCCGCTCGCCGCCATCGCCCGGTCCGTCGAGCTCCGTCCGCGCGTCGAGGAAATCCGACGGGTCGTCGCGACCGGTGACGGCGCGGACGGCCGCGCTGAACAGGTCCAGCCACGTCGGATCGATGGCCCCGCCGAACGTGAGGTGCGCGGCGTAGCGGCCTCGGTCGTCGAAGCTCGCGAGGTCGTCCATCGTGACGGCAAGCAGGATCTCGCGCGAATCCCCGGCAACGAGGTCCATCACGAGGCCCATCAGGCCGCCCCGTCATCGCTGCGCGGATCCGGCAGCGTGCCCGCGGCAACCGACTCCGCGTAATCGATCAGGTCCAGGTCCCCGGGGGATCGACCGGCATGGGTCAGCAGCAGCGCCGCCTCGCTTCGGTGCTGGGTTCCGTGGTTGGCGAGGTGGACGAGCATCGTGTCCACGCCGACGCCGTCCTCGACCTGGGCGAGGAAGTCCGGCGTGATGGTCGCCAGGAACGCATCGGTTGCGTCGAGCTCCGAGCGCCAGCGAGCCGCGAGCTCGCCGGGCCCGGGGAGTGGCTCGCGCTCCGGCCGGGGCGTCTCGTCGACGTCCTCCAACCCGAGGCGCCAGCGCTGGTGCGCGCCGAGCATGTGGACGAGTATTGCGCCGAGCCCGCGATCGCCGACCACGCCCTGCGTACCCCACGCCTGCGCATCGAGGTCGTCCAGCTGGATGAGGATCTTCTCGGTGGCGTACCGGTCGTACGCGAACAGGAAGCGGATGTCGTTGGGCGTCACGCTGCGGGCATCAGCCGCGGAAGCCGGCGTCGCGGAGGAGCTTCGGCAGCTCCGTCGGCGAGCCCGCGACCAGGAAGCCCGCTGCCTCGAGCGCGGCAACCTTGGAAGCGGCAGTGCCGGCGCCGCCGGAGATGATCGCGCCGGCGTGGCCCATGCGCTTGCCCTCGGGCGCGGTACGACCGGCGATGAAGGCGGCCTTCGGGACGTCGCGCAGGTGCTCGGCGGCCCACGCGGCCGCCTCTTCCTCGGCCGCGCCGCCGATCTCGCCGATGAGCACGACCCCGTTCGTCTCCGGATCCGCGGCGAAGAGCTTCAGGACGTCGAGGAAGCTGGAGCCGATGATCGGGTCGCCACCGATGCCGACGCAGGTCGACTGGCCGATGCCCGCATCGGTCATCGCCTGGACCGCTTCGTACGTCAGCGTCCCGGATCGGGACACGACGCCAACCGAGCCTTCGCGATGGATCGAGCCGGGGATGATGCCCACCTTTGCGCTGCCAGGCGACGTCGCGCCGGGGCAGTTCGGGCCGATCAGCCGAGCACCGGCGGCCTGGACCGCGGCCACCACGGGCACCATGTCGAGGGCGGGGATGCCTTCGGTGATGCAGAAGACGGTCTGGATCCCGGCCGCGACGGCCTCGAGCACGGCGTCCGGCGCTCCGCCCGCGGGGACGAAGATGCACGACGTATTCGCGCCGGTCTCGCGGACCGCGTCGGCCATCGTGTCGAACACGGGGACGGTGCCGTCGAGCGCCTGCTGGCCACCCTTGCCGGGAGTCATGCCGGCGACCACGTTCGTGCCGTACGCCTGCATTGCGCGCGCGTGGAACTCGCCCTCGCGGCCGGTGATGCCCTGGACCACGAGCCGCGTGTCGCGACCGATCAGGATGCTCATGCGCGTGCCGCCTTCGCGGCCGCAACCGCCTTCGCGGCCGCCTCGTCGAGTGACGCGGCCGTCTCGAAGTGCGCGGCCTCGAGGAGCGTCGCCGCTTCCGCGGCGTTCGTGCCGACGATCCGGACGACCATCGGCACGTCGCGCGACTGCTGCTTGCGAGCCTCGATGAGGCCCATGGCGACCTCGTCGCCGCGGGTGATGCCACCGAAGATGTTCACGAGGATCGCTTCGACCTTGGGCTCGGCAAGGATCAGGCGCATTGCCGCGGCAACGCGCTCTGCTTTCGCCCCGCCGCCGATGTCGAGGAAGTTCGCGGGCTCGCCGCCGGCGCGCTTCACGAGGTCCATCGTCGTCATCGCGAGGCCGGCGCCGTTGACCATGCACCCGATCGTGCCATCCAGGTGGATGAAGCTGATGTCGTGGCGGCGTGCCTCAGCGTCGGCCGGCGCCTCCTCGTCGGGATCGCGCAGCGCCTCGTGATCCGGGTGCCGGAACAGGGCCGAGTCGTCGAGCGTGATCTTCGCGTCGAGGCAGACGAGCTTCTCTTCGGCGCCGCCCGGGCCACCTTCGCGCACGATCGCAAGCGGGTTGATCTCGACGAGGTCCGCGTCGTTCGCCAGCATGGTCTTCACGAGGCCCTTCGCGACCAGCACCGCGGCCTTGAGGTGCGCGCCGAGCCCGAGCCTGAACGCGAGCTGGCGGGCCTGCCAGTCGCGCAGCCCGAGCAGAGGATCCGCATGCACGCGCACGATCGCCTCGGGGTTCGTCGCCGCGACGGTCTCGATCTCGACGCCGCCCTCGGACGAGCCCATGACGAGGATCTTCTTCGTCGCTCGATCGAGCACGGCGGCGAGGTAGAACTCCTTGACGATGTCCGCGGCGGGCGCCACGAGCACCTTGCGGACCGGGATGCCCTTGATCGACATGCCGAGGATCGCGTCGGCGACGTGCTCGGCCTCGTCATCGGTGGCCGCGAGCTTCACGCCGCCGGCCTTGCCGCGCCCGCCGACGAGCACCTGTGCCTTGATCACGACCTGCGATGCGTGGCCAGCGCCGTGAAGGAGTCGCGATGCGGCGGCGCGGGCCTCGGCGGGGGAGCGCGCAACCTCCCAGGCCGGCACGGGCAGGCCTTGGGCGAGCAGCAGCTTCTTTGCGTCGGCTTCCTGGATCTTCACGGGAGGCGATGGTATCCCGCGGCGGGCGCAAGCCCGGGTGTGCGCCGGGTCAGCCCTGCGCGCGCCTCGCGAGATGGGTGCGCCGCGCTTCCGCGATCCGATCGAGCGCCGCCGGCGACTTCTCGAGCGACCAGATCACGACGTCGGCGACGCCGAGCGCGGCCATCTCGTCGAAGATGTCCGCAAGCCCCGCCGCGTCGGCGTCCGTTCCGCGCTCCCCGTCGGGCTTCTTGCCGGGCGCGTGCACCCGCATCCCGACCGTTCGCCGGATCGCCGTCCGCTCGCGCCCGACCGCGTCGCACGCTGCGTCGAGATCAGCCATCCGCTGCCGCAGCAGGTCGTCGACCTCGCCGAACCACGCGGTGTTCCAGGCCTCCGCGTACTGCGCGGTCAGCCGGAGCATCCGTTCGCCCTTCGATGCGACGAGGATCGGGGGCACGCGAGCCGGGGGCGGCAGCAGCTCGGCGTCCCTGTAGCGGCTCCACGTGCCCACGAGCGTCACCTTCTCGCCCCGGAGCAGCCGATGGATGACCTGGAGGTCCTCCTCGAACCGCCCGACGAGGTGGTCGAACGGCAGGCCGAACGCGTCGTACTCGGGCTCGTGCCAGCCGCAGCCGATGCCGAGGATCAGCCGGCCGTCGGACAGGTCGTCGAGGGTCGCCGCCATCTTCGCCAGCAGGCCGGCGTTCCGGAACGATGTGCACATCACGAGCGCGCCGAGCTCGACACGCGGCACGACCGGCGCGAGCGCTGCGAGGGTGGTCCACGCCTCGTTCAGGCCTTCATCGGGCTCGGGCGGGAACCGGAACAGCAGGTGGTCGAACACCCAGATGGAATCCAGCTCGGCCTGCTCCGCGTGCCGGGAAAACTCGGCGGTCTCGCGGAAGGTAGGTGCGCGGCCGTCGTGGAGATCACCGTAGGCAAGGGGAACCGTGACGCCGACTTTCATGGGCGGAGTCTATCCCGCAGCCGGGCATCGGACCGGGCGGTTCGGCCCGCGGATTCCGGGCGCTCCGGCCGTCCTGCCGCCCCGGACGGCGCGTGACAGAATTCGGGCATGCCCCACCGCATCACCCTCATCCCCGGCGACGGGATCGGCCCGGAGCTGGCGGAGGCGACCCGCCGCGTGCTCGACGCGACCGGGATCGGGTTCGAATGGGAGGTCCAGGACGCCGGCGAGGCGACGATCGCCTCGGAAGGCACGCCGCTCCCGGAGCGAGTCCTCGAGTCCATCCGGCGCAACAAGATCGCCCTCAAGGGACCGATCACGACCCCGGTCGGCTCCGGGTTCCGCAGCGTCAACGTCGGCCTTCGGCAGGCACTGAACCTGTACGCGAACCTGCGCCCGGCGCGGTCCATGCAAGGCGTGCAGAGCCGGTACGACGACGTCGACGTCGTGATCGTCCGCGAGAACACCGAGGACCTGTACGCGGGCATCGAGCACATGGTCGGCCGCGACGCCGCGGAGTCGATCAAGATCATCACCCGCGCCGCCTCGGAGCGGATCGCCCGGTTCGCGTTCGACTACGCGGTCGCGAACGGCCGGCGCAAGGTCACCGCCGTGCACAAGGCGAACATCATGAAGCTGTCCGACGGCCTGTTCCTCGAGGCCTGCCAGACGGTCGCGGCGCAGTACGCGGGCAAGGTCGAGTTCGAGGACCGCATCGTCGACAACATGTGCATGCAGCTGGTCCAGAAGCCGGACCAGTACGACGTGCTCGTCCTCCCGAACCTGTACGGCGACATCGTCTCCGACCTGTGCGCCGGCCTCGTGGGCGGCCTGGGCGTGGCGCCGGGGGCGAACATCGGCGAGGACGGGGCGGTGTTCGAGCCCGTCCACGGATCGGCGCCCAAGTACGCCGGCCTGAACAGGGCGAACCCGACCGCGCTGATCCTGTCCGGGGCGCTCATGCTCCGGCACCTGGGCTACCCCGAGATGGGGGAGCGGGTCGAGGGCGCGGTGCGCCGCGTCATCGCTGAGGGCAAGACCGTGACGTCGGATCTCGGCGGCACGGCCGGCACGAGCGAGTTCGGCGACGCGGTCATTGAGGCGCTCGGCGCATGACCGTCCAGGGCGCCGTCCTTCGGGCGCTGCGCAAGCCCCGCGGCACCGCCGCGCAGGGCTTTGGCAAGACCAGCCGCACGGACAACTGGGCGATCTATCCGGTCATCCAGGCGCTCGTCTTCACGATCTGCGCCGGGTATCTCACGTTCAGCGGCGTGCTCTGGGGGCCGCTTTTCGGCCCGCAATACGTCAAGTTCGACGGCTATCTCTCGCCGCTGTTCTCGCCGCTCGTGCTGTTCAAGGACATGCCGACGTGGCTCAGCCCCGGACTGCTCATCCTGTGGATCCCGATCGGCTTCCGGGCCACCTGCTACTACTACCGCAAGGCCTACTACCGCTTCTACTTCGCCGACCCGGCGGGCTGCGCGGTGGGGGAGCCGACCGCCCACCGCAAGTTCGCCCTGGAGAACGCGCTGCCGTTCATCCTCCAGAACCTGCATCGCTACATGCTCTATCTCGCGTTCATCCCGCTCACGTTCCTCTGGCTCGACATCCTGCCGGCGTTCAACATCGCGCCGGACGCGGATGTTGCGGACCCGAGGTTCCGGGTCAGCGCACTCGGCGTGCTGTTCCTCGTGAACGTGATCCTGCTGACCGGCTACTCGTTGTCGTGCCACTCGCTCCGGCACCTGGTCGGCGGGCGCATCGACTGCTTCTCCTGCACCGCGGCCCGCCGCGTTCGCTACACGCTCTGGCAGCGCCTCACGGACCTGAATCGGAACCACATGTGGTGGGCCTGGTGCAGCCTCATCACGGTCACGCTCGCGGATGTCTACGCCCGCCTGTTCCAGGCCGGGATCGTGCCGGACTTCGCGATCCACTTCGGATAGACCGGTGATGGACGAGATCGAGACGCATCCCGTCGACGTGCTGGTCGTCGGCGCCGGCGGTGCCGGACTGCGGGCGGCGATCGAGGCGCACAACCAGGGCGCGAAGGTCGGGCTCGTGTGCAAGTCCCTGCTCGGGAAGGCCCATACCGTGATGGCCGAGGGCGGCGTTGCCGCGTCGCTCGGCCATGTCGACCCCGAGGACAACTGGAAGACCCACTTCCGGGACACGATGGTCGGCGGCAAGCTCCTGAACAACCCGCGGATGGCCGAGCTGCACGCGAAGGAATCGCCCGACCGGGTCCGCGAGCTCGAATACTGGGGTGCCGTCTTCGACCGCACGCGCGACGGCCGGATCAGCCAGCGCGCATTCGGCGGCCACACCCACAAGCGGCTCGCCCACATCGGTGACCGCACCGGTCTCGAGATGATCCGCACCCTCCAGGACAAGACGGTGGCGAGCGGCATCGACGTGTTCATGGAATGCACGATCACGAAGCTCATCACGGGCGCGAACGGCGTCGTCGGTGCCTTCGGCTACTGGCGCACGACCGGGCGGACGGTGCTGTTCCCGGCCAAGGCGGTCGTGCTGGCGACCGGCGGCATCGGCAAGGCCTACACGGTCACCTCGAACTCGTGGGAGTACAGCGGCGATGGCCAGGCCCTCGCCTACGAGGCCGGCGCCGAGCTGATCGACCTGGAGTTCGTCCAGTTCCACCCGACGGGCATGGTCTGGCCCCCGGGCGTGCGCGGCCTGCTCGTGACCGAGGCGGTTCGCGGCGAGGGCGGGATCCTCCGGAACAAGGACGGCAAGCGGTTCATGTGGGACTACCTCCCCGAGGACCGGCGCGCCGAGTACGCGGCCACGGACGAGGAGGCCAAGCGCTGGGTGGACGCGGCGTCGCAGGGCCGGTCCATCGATGCCCGGCGTCCGCCGGAGCTGTCGACCCGCGACAACGTCGCACGCGCGATCTATACGGAGGTCCGCGAGGGTCGCGGCACGGAGCACGGCGGCGTGTTCCTCGACATCAGCTACCTGCCCGCGGAGCACGTCCGGAAGAAGCTGCCCTCGATGTACGACCAGTTCAAGGAGCTGGCGGACGTCGACATCACGAAGGGTCCGATGGAGGTCGGTCCGACGACCCACTACGTGATGGGCGGCATCCGTGTCGACGCCGACACGGGTGCGACCACCGTGCCGGGTCTCTATGCGGCCGGCGAGGTGTCCGGCGGGATGCACGGCTCCAACCGGCTCGGCGGCAACTCGCTGTCGGACCTCCTCGTCTTCGGGGCGAGGACGGGTGCCGGCGCCGCCGCGCACGCGGCGAAACAGAAGACCACGTCCTACATCGATCCGGTCCAGGTGGCCGAGGGGACGCGCGAGCTTGCGGCGCCGCTGGAGCGCGGATCGGGCGAGGACCCGTACCAGCTGCAGCGCGATCTGCAGGACCTGATGCAGCGGCTCGTCGGCATCTTCCGCGTCGAGGCGGACCTCAAGGAAGCCATCACGGAGCTCGCCAAGCTCAAAGGGCGCGTCCCTTCGCTCGCGGTCGCGGGCGGCCGCGCGTTCAACCCGGGCTGGAACCTGTGCTTCGAGCTTCGGAACCTCCTCGTCGTCTCGGAGGCGATCACGCGCCTCGCCCTGCAGCGAACGGAGAGCCGCGGCGCGCACAGCCGCCTTGACTTCCCGGAGACGAACCAGAAGGAGTGGGGCGGACGTAACGGCGTCGTGCGCCGCCGGGCGGACGGCACGATGGATGTCACCACGACGGCGCTGCCGCAGATGTCCGACGAGCTCCAGTCGCTGCTCGGGAGCACGCACTGATGGCTGACGGGGAGCACGCGATGACGCAGGCCCATCTCAGGGTGTTTCGCGGCGAGCCCGGCACCGCGGGCCACTACGACGAGTTCGACGTTCCGGTGGAGGAGGGGATGGTCGTCCTCGACGCTCTCCACTGGATCCAGGGCCACGGTGCGCCCGACCTCGCGGTCCGCTGGAACTGCAAGGCCGCCAAGTGCGGCTCGTGCTCCGGCGAGGTCAACGGCCGGCCGAAGCTCATGTGCAAGACGCGCATCTCCGACCTCGACCTGTCCGAGCCCATCACGGTCGAGCCGATGCGCACGTTCCCGCTCATCCGCGACCTCGTGACCGACGTGTCCTGGAACTACGCGGTCAACAGGTCGCTGCAGCCGTTCACGCCGCCGGAGACGCCGCAGTCGGAGTGGCGCTGGCAGCAGCAGGATGTCGAGCGCGTGCAGGAGTTCCGGAAGTGCATCGAGTGCTTCCTGTGCCAGGACGTGTGCCACGTGCTCCGGAACCACGAGACCTCGACGCCCTTCATGGGCCCGCGCTTCCTCGTCCGGACGGCGGGCCTCGAGATGCACCCGATCGACCAGGGTGACCGCCGCAGCTACCTCAAGGAGGTCGGCGGCGTCGGCTACTGCAACATCACGAAATGCTGCACCGAGGTGTGCCCGGAGCACATCAAGATCACCGACAACGCGATCATCCCGCTCAAGGAGCGCGTCGCGGACGAGTACTACGACCCGATCCAGTGGGCGTGGCGGAAGCTCCGCGGCAAGCCGGACGCGCCGAAGTACGCGCCGTTGCCGATGCTGACGGGCGCACCCGCGGCGGCTGCGATGGCGACGCCGTCCGCCCCGCCGAGCAACCGGCCGGTCCCGACGACCGCAACGAAGGCGGACGAGCCCATGGCCGAGCCGGCGCGCGCGAGCCTGCCGCCCGCGGGCAGGCGCCGCTCCGACGCCGGCGACGAGACGAAGTCCGAAGGCTGATCCGCTCCACGTGCGTGAGCCGCCGCTGACGCTCGGTTTCGACGACGACGAGGATCCCGAGCGCGAGCCGCCACGCACCCGAGGAGCCGAACCCGCGGCCGCAACGCCGCCACCTGGCCGCGCGATGAAGGGGTTCGTTGTCCGGACCGACGGCGCCGCGCGCGGCAACCCGGGCCCTGCGTCATCGGGCGCCGTGCTGATCGACCTCGCGCGGCCCGACGCGCGCGACCCGCGCGCGACCCCGGATGCCTCGATCTCCGACTACCTCGGGATCCAGACGAACAACGTTGCCGAGTACACCGCCGTCGTTCGGGCGATCGGACTGGGGATCGAGCTCGGGGCGCGGCGCCTCGAGCTGCTCCTGGATTCGAAGCTGATCGTGGAGCAGCTCCACGGCCGCTGGCGCGTCAAGGACGTCAAGCTGCGGCTGCTGTGGGCGGAGGTTCTCCGGCTCCTGCGGCAGCTGCCGGACGGCTGGACCGCATCGCATGTGCCGCGCGCGCAGAACTCCCTCGCGGACGCCAAGTGCAACGAAGCGATCGATCGCGTGATGGCCGGGGGACCCGATTCCGTGTGGGTTCGACCCGCCAACTAGAATTCGGCGGTCAGCGAGACGGCCGGATGGCCGCGGCTCGGCCGGGCAACCGGTCGGGCTGAGGAAAGTCCGAGCTCCCCAGCGCAAGGTAGTGGGTAACGCCCACCCGCCGCGAGGCGAGGACCAGCGCCACAGTGACGATGCCGGCTTCGGCCGGAGTGAAACGCGGCAAGCTCTACCTGGAGCAAGGCCAAATAGGAGGGCGACTCCCGGCTTGCCGGGAAGACGTGCGCTGCACAGCCCTCGGGTCGGCCGCATGAGCCGCCGGGTAACCGGCGGCCCCAGATGGATGGCCATCGTTCGTCCGCTTCGGCGGCCGGACACAGAACTCGGCTTACAGGCCGCCTCGCTGACATTTCCAGCTTCCGGTGGGTGATCATGCGGGTATGCCCATGGCCAAGCCCCGCATCGGCCGCGTGCTGCGGCTCGCCACGTTCGGTGCGGTTGCGGCGCTGGTGGTCGTTGCCGCGTCGGTCGTCGCGACCGGGATGCGCAGCCACGGCGAGACCCAGCGAACCACGCCGCGCTACGACCCACCCGTGTGGGCCGGCCAGAACGTGCCCGGGCCGTGCGCGTCCGGCGGGTTCTATGCCCGGGAAGGGCGGACCATCGTGCTCACGATCGCGGCGCACTGTCCCGCAGCGGATCTCGGCGCCACGATGCTCGATCCGAACGGTCGCCTCGTGGGCACGTACGGGCCGCTGGCCGAGCTCGCCGACTGTCCGCCAGGCCGCTTCTGCGCGCCGGCCGACATCCTGGCCCTTCGCCTGCCCGCAGCTCGCATCCCGTGGGGCCACCTGAATCTCGTGGACTTGGGCGCGGGCGGCTATCGGACGCTCGACCCGGGCACCGTGCCGATGGCCTGTGCGGACGTGCGCGTCGGTGACCGCGTCGAGCTCGACGGCCGCGAGATCTTCCGTTCAGGGAAGGTGCTCGAGATCGGCAGGTACGAGCACGAGACGGACACGATCTTCCCGTGCATGGTCGTGACCGACATCGGGGGCGATTACGGGGATTCGGGGAGCGCGGTGCTGGTCAACGGCAGGCCCGCCGGCACCGTTTCCCGCCTGATCGCGGGGTACCTGGCGTTCACGCCGCTCGCGGAGGGCCTGCGCAACCTCGGCCTGGAGCTGTGCACCACGCCGGACTGCGACCTTCAGCCGGGTAGCTCGTGAGGCCGAGCCATCGTTCGGCCTCGCCTGACGTGAGGGTGCTTGCTACAGTGCCGCACTGAACCTGAACGATCGAGGGAGTGGCCACCGGATGATCAACTTCCAGGCGCTGCGGCTGATGCACCACCACGGTGGCGACGAGTACAGCCCGATGTCGGAGCGCGACCACGACTCCGCCGATCACGATCCGGAGCGAAGCTGGATCAAGGGCGCGCGCATCTTCAAGTGCGATACGTGTTCCGACGAGGTCATCGTGATCCCGCCCGGCGAGGAGCCGGGGACCACGAAGATCGAGTAGTCGCGGACGCCTCGCGAAGAGGGCGGGGCTAGTCCTCGTCGGGTCGGAAGATGTGCGCCGCGGTGCACGCGTTGCAGATGGGCGTCGCGGCATCGAGGTCGCCAAGCGGGATCGCGAGCTTGCGATCCGGGTAGAGGCACTCGACGTCGTAGCGGCGCTCGCCGCGCGGTTCGACGCGGATCATTCGCCGGAACGTGCACCGCTTGATCCGATGCGGCGCAAGGTGCGACGGATCGGGCAGCATCACGGGCTCGCTGAGGGGCAGGGCCATGGTCGAGATTGGGCGCCTCGATCGGTGCTCGCAGGCCGGCCCGGCGCCGACCCCGATGCGCGGCAGCCTAGCATCGTGTGCAACGGCCTCGACACGGCCAGAAGGTACTAGCGACCGACGGAGCAGCGGGGAGCGCCGGCGACCGCCCGAGGAGGGGAGTGAACGCTTCGACGCGTGACCCGCGGCCGCGGACGATGACGCCCGCGGTGATCGCGTCTGCCCTGTTCACGGTCGCCTGCGCGGCAGTCGCCATCACGTTCGTGGCTGGTCGCGGGGGCCTCCAGCTGCCGGTCGCGCCTGCCGCAAGCCACGCCGCACTCGCAAGTCCCGGCGCGAGCCTCGCCCCCACGGTGATGCCCGCAACGGCGCCGCCACCGAGCCTCGTCCCCACCGCATCACCCGGCGCAGCCACGTCGTCCCCACCGAGCCCC
Organism: Candidatus Limnocylindrales bacterium; assembly: GCA_035248345.1. GTDB lineage: Bacteria > Chloroflexota > Limnocylindria > Limnocylindrales > CSP1-4 > UBA5189. The sequence continues at coordinate 51,309 of DATFHO010000101.1, read as the reverse complement.
ACCCCGACAGCAGGGACAACGCTGCCGCCCACCACCGAGCCGGTTGACCCGCTGACGGCGCTGCCGGGCTGCCTCGATCATCCGGGCTGCTACGAGTACACGGTCCAGCGCGGCGACACGCTGTCCGTTGTCGCGAGCCGATATCGCATCCCGGTCCTGACGCTGCGGGCGCTCAACCCGGAGCTCGATGCAGCCGGCACGATCGTGGTCGGCCACGTCCTGTACCTGGGCCGGGATCCCTGGGTGCGCCTCGACGCGTGCGGAGGCGACGCGATCGACTGCTACCTGTACGTCGTGCGGCCGGGTGACGGGCTGTCGACCATCGCCGCGCGGTTCGGGCTGACGGTGGATGCAATCCTCGCGGCGAACCCGGCCATTCCCGACGCCAACACGATCTACTCGGGTCAGGTCATCCGGCTGCAGTACCAGCACGCCGTCATCTAGCGGCTGACCCCGCGGGAGCCGCCTCGCGGTCCGCACCGCGACGCCGCGGCGGAGCAGCGGATCTGCCTGCTCGGCGCGTCGATGTCGACGCCCTGGATTCCTTCGAAATTGGGGATTGACGACGACCAGTCGCGCCCTAGAATGCCCATCAAGTGGCGAGAAGTGGGGAATAGTGGGGATCCATCGCGAGACCCAGGATCCCTGACCCGCAGCTCGACCACCAGCGGCATTCGGACGGGCACTCCGAGTCCCGCGACAGCAATGACGGGTCCGCGGTTCCCGCGGGCCCGTCGAACTCCTCCGATCCGTCGATCGACTCGGAACCTGGGGTGCGGTTGGTGTTCACCGGCGAGTACCGGCACACGGTGGACGACAAGGGCAGGCTGGCCATCCCGGCGCGCTTCAGGGCGCAGCTGGCAACGGGCGCCGTCCTGTCGCGCTGGATCGACGGCTGCCTTGCGATCCACACCCGCGAGGGCTGGGACCTGCTCTCCGCGAAGGTCGCCGCGGTTCCCGTCACCGACCCCGCAGGCCGACTCTTCCAGCGGCAGATCTTCGCGGGCGCACTCGAAGCCGAGCTCGACCGCCAGGGCCGCGTCCTCGTTCCGAGCTACCTCCGCGAGGAGATGGGGATTGCCGGCGACGCCCTCGTGATCGGCGTTCGCGATCACGGCGAGATCTGGGCGCCGGATCGCTGGGCCACCTACCGCCGCGCGATGGACGACCCACAGACGTTCGCGGAAGCGATCCGCGGCCTCGGCATCTGATGCAACCCACCGACGCACCCGTCCAGCACGTCCCCGTCATGGCCGACGAGGTCATCGAGCAGCTCGCGCCGAAGGCGGGAAGCCGCCATGTCGACGCGACCCTCGGTGGCGGCGGCCACGCCCAACGAATCCTTGACGCCTGCGACCCTGATGGCCGCCTCCTCGGTCTCGACGCCGATGGGGCGGCCATCGCCAGAGTCCAGGCGAAGCTCGGCGCGCGGTACGGCGACCGGCTGCACCTGCGCCAGGCCAACTTCCGCGAGCTCGCCGACGTCGCGCCCGCCGAAGGCTTCGATGCCGTCGATGGCTGCCTGTTCGATCTCGGGCTCTCCAGCTTCCAGCTGGCCGACGAGGAGCGTGGGTTCGGGTTCCGCGCCGGCGGGCCGCTCGACATGCGCTTCGACACCGGCCGCGGCGCGTCCGCTGCGGAGCTCGTGAACACGCTCGATGCCAGGGAGCTGACGGCGCTCTTCAAGCAGTACGGCGAAGAGCCGTTCGCCGGCCGGATCGCGCGAGCGATCGTCGAAGCGCGGCGCACCGCTCGGATCGACACGGCAGAGGAGCTCGCCGCCCTCGTCGCCCGCGTCACCCCGTCGCGCGCGCCGGGCCGGCGCCGCGTGCACCCCGCGACCCGGGTGTTCCAGGCGCTCCGGATCGCCGTCAACGAGGAGCTCGACGCGCTGCAGGCGGGGCTCGCGGCGGCAGTCGACCTGCTGAAGCCCGGCGGCCGCCTCGTGGTCCTGAGCTACCACTCCCTCGAGGACCGCATCGTCAAGCGCTTCCTGCAGGCGGAGCGCCGTGGCTGCACCTGTCCGCCGGAGGCGCCGGTCTGCGTGTGCGGCAAGCAGCCGCGCCTGCGCCTCCTGTCCCCGAAGGGCCTCGTCCCGACCTCCGCCGAGGTCAGTGCCAACCCCCGCGCCCGCAGCGCGCGCCTGCGCGCCGCCGAGCGGATCGCCGCCTAGTCGACCTGCACCGCGCCCCGGCGCCCACGCGCCCGCCAGCCCCCGCCGCCTCTGCACATCGCACGACCCGGGAAGAGGAGCCCGCGGTCGCAATCGAGGAAGGAGGAGCCCCCGATGAGCAAGCGCCATTCCGCCAGCCGTCGCCGCGCCTACGGCCGCCGCCAGCATGAAGTGCACGAGCGACTGGACCGTCGCACCGATCGCATCCGAACCGACCGCGCCTGGCGCGCCGGGCAGGACCTCGGCCTCGAGCCCGCGTCGTTCATCGACACGCCATCCGCCGACGCGCCGTACGGCTTCGCGGACTGATGGCCGTCTACCAGGGCGCCCGACGCCGGGCGCCTCTCCCACTCGGGCTCGACGCCCTCGCGGATCGAGCCGGGCGCGGCGAACGCATCCGCGACGGCCGCGCCGCGGATCGCGCCGCCGAGCGGATCGCGAAGCGGGCCAAGCACGCCTCGACGGCGACCGGACCTGCGGCCGCGCGCCGCGCGGACCGTGCCGCCTTTCGGAGCCGGCCGTCGTCGATCGGTCTCGCCATCGCGACCATCGCGATCGTCTTCAGCGTCGCGTTCCTGTCGCTCAGCCAGAGCGTCCGGGTCGCTGCCACGGGCTACGACATCGTGCGGCTGCAGTCCGAGCGGGAGCGGCTCGAAGCCGTCCGCCAGGACCTCCAGTCGGACGTGCAACGCCTCCGCAGCGAGCCTGCGATCCGCAAGCAGGCGCTCGATGCCGGCCTCGGCCAGCTCGGCGCGCCCCTCATCATCACCGCCCGCTAGCGAGCGACGACCATGGCCGGCCGAACCGATTCCACGCGCCGCCTCTTCCTGTTGCTCGTGGTCTTCGTGCTCGGCGCCGGCGTGCTCGTCGCCCGTCTCGGCTACTGGCAGATCGCACAGCGCCAGCAGCTCGTCGACAGCGCCCGTCGCCAGATCTACTACCAGGCGCCGGTGCCGAGCAAGCGTGGCCAGATCTACGACCGCAGCGGGACCGTGGTGCTCGCCGCGAGCGTGGTGCGCGACCGGCTCATCGTCTCGGCGGCCAATCTCAACGACCAGAGCCGCGAGCGGATGGTCAGCTTCCTCACGACGCAGCTCGACCTCGACCCGGCCGGGATCGCATCGGTCCGGGCGAAGCTGGAAACCCGCAAGCAATATCTCGTGATCGCGCGGGATCTCCCGCCGGAGCTGACCGAGGCCATCTCGGACGCCGCGGCGACGGCGGGCATCGGCGGCATCACCATCGAGTCCGACTCCATCCGGAGCTACCCCCAGCCGGGAGGCAGCCCGAGCAGCTCCCTTGCCGCGACGCTGATCGGCTTCGTGAACCACGAGGGCGCGGGCCAGTATGGCGTCGAGCAGTACTACCAGGACGTGCTCGCCGGCCAGCCGAAGGTCGTCGAAGCGGATCGCGATGCATCGGGCAAGCCGATCATGGAGACCGAGCGGACCATCGACCCGGGCGTGCCCGGCGAGGACATCCGGCTGACGATCGACGCCGGCCTCCAGCTGGCGGTCGAGCAGGAGGTCATGGCCGCCCGTCTCGCCAACAGTGCGAAGTCCGTCTCAGCGGTCGTGCTGGATCCCTGGACCGGCGAGATCTACGCGGAAGCGACGTACCCCTCGTACGACGCGAACGACTACGGCGCGGTCGCAACGAACGACGACACGGTGTTCCAGGACCCCGTTGTGTCCCAGGTCTACGAGCCGGGCTCCGTGTTCAAGATGTTCACGGTCATCGCGGGCCTCGAGACCGGCACCACGACGCTGCACACGGTCTACAAGGACACCGGGCGCATGAAGCTCGACAACGGCAAGACGAAGGTCACCGACGCCGACGGCAAGGCGATGGGCAACATGCAGCTCCAGGACGGCATCGCGTACTCGCGCAACGTCGTCGCGTCCAAGGTTGCGCTCGGCCTCGCCCCGACGACCACGGGCGCCGCGACGATCCTGCACGAGGTCTGGACGCGGTTCGGGTTCGGCACCGCCACCGGCATCGACGTCGCGGGCGAGGTCCGCGGCCTCGTGACCGATCCCGCCCAGCGGACGTGGCGCCAGATCGACCTCGCCAACGGCTCGTTCGGCCAGGGGGTGGCGGTCACCCAGATCCAGCTTGCCGCGGCGTACGCCGCGATGGTCAACGGCGGCACGCTCGTCCAGCCGCACGTCGTCGCGGGCGTGGGATCGCAGGCGATCGCCACGACCGGCAAGCCCGGGCTCATCGACGCGTCGCTGAGCCCGACGCTGTCGGGTCTGATGCAGCACGTGCTCGCGAGCCCCTGGTACGTCGACAAGTCGCAGGTCCCGGGATACTGGATCGGCGGCAAGACCGGCACGGCGCAGGTCTGGGACTCGGCGCAGAACCGGTGGCTGCACAACGTCTTCAACTTCTCCTGCGTCGGCTTCATCGGCCGGACCGAGGGCCACCCGGATCTCATCGTGGCGGTGAAGATCCAGGAAGCCGTGCCCGCCCGGAACGCCCAGGGCCAGCTCGTCCTGCCGATCGTCTCGACCGAGCTCTTCCGTCGGGTCGCAACCGACGCGATCACGACCCCGGGCCTCCTTGCACCGCTCGATTCCTCGACCACCACGTCCGGCACCTCCGGGCGGGCGGGCGAGTGATCGGGCCGGGTGCCACACTTGGGTTCGTGACCGTCGAGGGCCCCAAGCCGTCGCATTCCGGCGGCCGAGCCACCTCCACCGACGAGCCCGCCTTCACCGCCGAGGACCTCCGTCGCCTCACCGGCGGCCGCCTGCTGCGCACGAGCGCCCGGCCCATCCGCGGCGCGGCAGTGGATTCGCGGCTCGTGCTGCCGGGCCAGCTCTTCGTCGCCCTTCCGGGCGAGCGGGTGGATGGGCACAGCTACCTCGCGGAGGCAACCGTCAATGGCGCGGCGGCGCTGCTCGTCTCGAGACCCGTGCCCGCGGCCGTGCTCGATGCGCTTGGCGACGTGACCGTCCTCGCGGTTCCCGATGGGCTCATCGCGCTCGGGGCGATCGCGGCGGGCTGGCGCGCGCGGTTCGACCCGCTCGTCGTGGGCGTCACCGGGAGCATCGCCAAGACCTCCACCAAGGAGGCGATCGCCGCCGTCCTCGGCGCCACCTTCCGGACGCTGAAGACCGAGGGCAACCAGAACAACGAGATCGGGCTGCCGCTCACCCTCCTGAAGATCGATCGCGATCACCGCGCGCTCGTCCTCGAGATGGGCATGTACGCGGGCGGCGAGATCGCGGACCTGGCGCGGCTCGCGAAGCCGCGGATCGGCGTGGTCACCGCGGTGCACGGCGTGCACCTCAGCCGCATGGGCTCCATCGCCGCCATCGAGCGGGCGAAGGGCGAGCTCGTCGAGGCGCTGCCGTCCGATGGCGTCGCGGTGCTCAACCAGGACGATCGACGCGTTCGCCGCATGGCCGATCGCACGGCTGCGCGAGTCCTCGGCTACGGGTTCGCCGCGGATGCGGACGTGAGCGCGGAGGACGTGACATCGGCCGGCCTGGACGGCATGCGGTTCACGCTTCGGCTGCCGCCCGTGCGCGGTGGTCGGGCGACGCGAGTGCCCGTGCGGATCCCGGGGCTCGGGAAGCTGTCCGTCCACAACGCCCTCGCCGGGGCGGCCGTCGGGCATGCCGCCGGGCTGGACCCGGCGGTCATCGGGCACGCGCTCGCGGGTGGCTGGTCGGCGGCGCACCGGGGCCAGGTATTCCGCCTCGGCCGTATCACCGTGATCGATGACAGCTACAACGCGTCGCCTGCGTCGGTGACCGCGGCGCTGGACATGCTCGCGGGCATGGCCGGCCGGCGGATCGCGGTGCTCGGCGAGATGCTCGAGCTGGGCAAGGGCGCGGCCTCGGGCCACCGCGACGTCGGGATCGCGGCTGCGGCCACGTGCGACGTGCTCGTCGTCGTCGGACCGGGGGCCAGCGGCATCGCCGCCGGCGCGCGCGGCGCGGGCCTCGACGCGTCACGCATCCTCGAGGCGCGCGACGTCGATGCCGCGCTGGACCTCCTGCGCCGGCGCCTCCGCGACGGCGACGTCGTGCTCGTGAAGGCGTCCCGCGGCGTCGAGCTCGACCTCCTCGTCGACGCGCTCCGCTCAGAGCTCGGCACGGGCGGCGCCCGATGACCGGCAACGTGAACGTCAACCTCATCCAGGCCGTTCTGCTCGCCTTCGCGGTCGTCGTGATCCTGATGCCGGGCTACATCCGCTTCCTGAACTACCTGGGCATGGGCAAGCAAATCCAGGAGGAGCTGCCGGACACGCACCAGGTCAAGGCCGGCGTCCCGACGATGGGCGGGCTGCTGCTGATCGGCGTCATCGTCGCCCTGTTCTTCTTCCAGAGCGGGTTCGTGCTGCCGCCGGGCGGCATCATCGCGCCGCTCGCGACGCTGGTCCTCGTCGGCCTCCTCGGGGCATTCGACGATTACCTGAACGCCAAGACGGGCGAGGGCATCAGCGCCCGGCAGAAGATGCTCTGGCTGGTCGTCGTGGCGGTGTTCGCTGCCTACCAGATCCAGGACACCTACGCGATCGGCCGCATCGCGGTCCCGTTCGTCGGCTTCGTGCCGATCGACCGCTGGCTGTACATCCTGTTCGCCGCCTTCGCGATCATCGCCGCGGCCAACGGCGTCAACCTGACCGATGGCCTCGACGGCCTCGCCGGCGGGACGCTCGTCTTCGCCTTCGTCGCCTTCCTCCTCATCGCGCTCCTGAACCAGCCGGTGCAGCCGAACCTCGCGGTGCTGTGTGCGCTGATCGTCGGGGCGCTGGTCGGGTTCCTGTGGTTCAACGTGCACCCCGCCCAGGTGTTCATGGGTGACTCCGGATCCCTCGCCTTCGGTGCAACCCTCGCCGTCACGGCGCTGATCACCGGCCAGATCCTGATCCTGCCGATCATCGGACTCGTCTTCGTCGTCGAGACGCTGTCCGTGCTCATCCAGGTGGGCTACTTCAAGAGCACCCACGGCCGGCGCATCTTCCGGATGAGCCCGCTCCATCTCCACTACCAGATCATCGGCTGGGACGAGGAGAAGATCACGCTCCGGTTCTGGATCATCGGGATCATCGCCGGGCTGATCGGCGTGACATTGTTCCTCGCCTCGATCGACCTGCTGCAGTGACCGTCATGACTGCCGACCGAACGATCGATCCTGCCGACCTCGTGCCGGGCGCGCTGGCGTCCGCGCCGTTCCGCGGCCGGCACGTCTCCGTGCTCGGCTTTGCGCGATCCGGCATCGCGCTGGCGCGATTCCTGCACGACGCCGGCGCCGATGTCACGGTGTACGACGGCCGACCCGCGGACGAGCTCGGGCGGGCGATCGACGCCCTCGAGGGGCGACCGGTTCGGCTGCTGCTCGGGCCGGACGTCGACCCGGCGAGGGCGCTCGACGGTGCGGCCCTCGTGACGAGCTCGCCCTCGATCAATCCGGACTACCCCACGACGGAGCCGCGGTTGCGCGCTGCTCTGCAGGGGATGCTCGCGCGGCGAGCGGGCGGCGACCTGTCCGCGCCCGCGTTCATCTCCGAGGTGGACCTGTTCCTCCGACTCTGCCCCGCGCCGACCATCGGGATCACCGGCACAAAGGGCAAGACGACGACGTCCGCGCTGACGCATGCGCTGCTGGCAGCGCACCTCGGCGAGCTGGCCGTGCTCGGCGGGAACATGGGCGTGCCGCTGATCGAACGGCTGCCGCGTCTGACCCCGCGACATCTCGTCGTCGTCGAGCTGTCGGAGCTCCAGCTGCCGACGCTGTCACGCGGGACCACACTCGCGGCGTACACCAACGTCACCTCGGACCACCTCGACCGGCACGGGACGCTCGCCGCCTACCAGCGGGTCAAGCGGCGCCTCGCCGAGCTGCTCGATCCCGAGGGCGCGCTCGTGCTGAACCTCGACGATCCCGTCGTCGCGGGGTACAGCGCCGCGACGACCGCGCGGACGGTGCCGTACCGGCGCAGCGAGCTCCCGATCGGCGGGCTCGGCGTGGCGCACGGCTGGATCGTTGCCGACGCCATCGCGACGCCGCCGGCACTGGCCGTCCGCGAAGGCATGACCGCATTCGGTGGCGGGCGGGTCCTGCCGGTCGCCGAGCTGGCGATCCCCGGTGCGCACAACGTGTCGAACGCGATGGCCGCGGTCGGGATCGCGCTGCTCGCCGGCGTGCCGGCGACGGTCATTCGCCGCGCGGCAGCCGCGTTCCGCGGCGTGGAGCATCGGCTCGAGCGTGTCGCCGACATCAACGGCGTGCGCTTCATCAACGACTCCCAGGGCACGCAGCCCGACGCCGTCATCGCCGCGCTCCGTGCGTTCGACGGTCCGATCGTCCTGATCGCGGGCGGCCGCGACAAGGGCGTCGACCTCCGTGAGCTCGCCTCGGTCGTGGGCCGGCGCGCAGCGGCGGCGGTGCTGATCGGCGAGAGCGGGCCGACCCTGGAGGCAATGTTCCGGAACAACGGATTGGCGGTGACGGAACAGGCCGGGACGCTCGAGGACGCGGTGCTGGCCGCAGACCGCCTGGCCCGCGCGGCATCGGAAGCGCGGAACGCCCAGCCGGCCACGGTGCTGCTGAGCCCGGCCGCCGCCAGCTTCGACATGTTCGCCAACTACGAAGCCCGGGGCCGCGCCTTCAAGGCCGCGGTCCACCAACTGGCAGAGGAGCGCGCCTGATGGATATTCGGCTCCCGCTCCCCGTTGGCGGCCTCCTCGGGCGTCGAGCGGGCGCGCGCGACACGCGCCGCCGCGACGGCACCCGGCGCGCGGTCTCCGCGCCCGCACGCCAACCCGTGCGTGCCGCGACCGACGTCCTGCAGCGCGACCGCCACCAGCCGGACTACTCGATCCTGCTCGCCGTCGTCGCGCTCTCCGCCATCGGCATCCTGATGGTCTTCTCGTCGTCCGCGATGTTCGCGTACGCCTCGCGCGACGACACGCTGGCGATCGTCGGGCCGCAGATCTTCTGGGGCGCGCTCGGCATCGTGACGATGCTGTTCGTGATGCGCCTCGACTACCGCTGGCTCCGCCTCGTGTCGGTGCCGGGCTACATCGTCGCGCTGGTGCTGCTCGTGCTGGTGTTCGTGCCCTCGCTGGGGCGCGTCGTCGGCGGCTCGGCCCGCTGGCTCGTCATCGGCCCGCTGCCGGCCGTGCACCCGGCCGAGATCGCGAAGCTGGCGCTGATCGTCTACCTCGCCCACTGGCTTGCGAACAAGGGCCCGCTCGTCGGAAAGTTCCGGCAGGGCATGGTCCCGTTCCTGCTCATCGCCGGCCCGGTGATCGCGCTCGTGTTCAAGGAGCCGGACCTCGGCACCACGATCGTCATCACGCTGACGGCGTTCACCGTGTTCTTCGTCGCCGGGGCGAGCCTGCTCCAGCTCGGTGCGCTGGTCGGTGGCGGGATCGCCGGCGTCGGCGCGCTGAGCGTGCTCGGCATCGGCCTGATCAAGGACTACCAGCTGGAGCGCATCCAGACGTTCCTCAACCCGTGGGCGGATCCGCAGGGGAGTGGCTTCCACACCATCCAGGGCCTGCTGGCCCTCGGGCTCGGCGGCGTGACCGGCGCGGGCCTCGGCGAGAGCAAGCTCGCGGCGGGCATGTATCTGCCGAACGCCTGGAACGACTTCATCTTCGCGATCGTCGGCGAGGAGTTCGGGTTCGTGGGGGCAGGGCTCGTGATCCTGCTCTTCGTGCTGCTCGCGTACGCGGGCATCCGGACTGCGCTCCGCGCGCCCGATACGTTCGGCGCGCTGCTTGCAGCGGGCATCACCGCCTGGCTGTGCTATCAGGCGTTCATCAACATCGCGGTCGTGGTCGCGCTGCTGCCCGTGACGGGCATCACGCTGCCGTTCATCAGCGCCGGCGGCTCGTCGCTGCTGGTGAGCTTCGCCGCCGCGGGGATCCTGCTGTCCATCTCGCGTGAGACGGTGGAGCAGCAACGTCGCAACGCCACGCCCGAAGCAGGGAGGACCGATGAGGCTGCTGATCGCGGCGGGGGGCACCGGGGGTCACATCTACCCGGCGCTGGCCGTCGCGAGCGCACTCCGTCGCCGGCCCGGCGCGGCTGACCTCGCCTGGGTCGGCGGCCGACGGGGCCTCGAGGATCGCCTCGTCCCCGTGGCGGGCATCCCGTTCCGACGGCTGCTCCTGCGCTCGCTCCGCACCGTCCAGCGGGACATCCACCTCGTCCTCGATCCGATCCGGCTCGTGCTCTCGATCCTGCAGGCGGCGTGGTGGCTTCTGCGCCGCCGCCCTGCCGCCGTCTTCACGACCGGCGGCTATGTCGCGATCCCGGTCCTCCTCGCTGCGCGCGTCCTCGGGATCCCAGCGCTGCTGTGGGAAGGCAACGTGGTGCCCGGTCGCAGCGTCCGCGCCACGGCTCGGCTCGCCCGCGCGATTGCCGTGTCCTTCGACGAGACCTGCGCCGCGCTCGCCGCAGGCGAGGGCTGCTTCGTGACCGGGACGCCGATCCGCGATATCGCCTCGATCGACAGGCTGGCGGCCCGCGAGCAGCTCGGCATCGGGGCAGGGGAGCGCCTCGTCGTGATCTTCGGCGGCTCCCAGGCCGTGCGGCGCATGAACGACGCCGTAGCGTCCGCGCTTCCGACGCTCGTCGCGCGGGCCACCGTGATCCACGTGGCCGGGGAGGACGGGATGCCGACGGCGTCAGCCGCACGAGCCGCACTCCCGGAGGACGTGCGCTCCCGCTACCGACCCGCGGCGTTCCTCGGCGAGGACCTGCTCGCCGCGATGGCGGCCGCGGACCTGGTGGTCGGGCGGGCGGGATCGTCCACTCTCGCGGAGGCCACGGCGTTCGGGCTGCCGATCATCGTCGTGCCGTACCCGCACGCCGGCGCGCACCAGTCCGCGAACGCGCTCGCGCTCGTGAACGCGGGCGCGGCGGAGGTCATCGCGGACGAAGCCTTCGACGCGAGCGCGCTGCTCGATGCGGTGTCCATCCTCGACGACCCGGCCCGCCACCTGGCGATGTCCGCGGCGGCGCGCTCCCTGGGCCGGCCTGGCGCCGCCGATGCGGTCGCGGAGATCCTCGTGGCGCTTGCCGAGCGCCGGCCGCTGCCGGACCAGGCGACGGTGACGCGGCTCGCAGCCGGGGGTGCGGCGTGAGCGCGGCCGCGGCGCCCCTGGACCTCGCGGCGCTGGCGACGGACATCGCCCGCCGGATCGGCGTGAAGGCGGAGCGCGGGATGCCGCTCGGGAAGCTGACGACGATGCGCCTCGGTGGGCCGGCGGATCTCCTCGTGACCGCGCACAACGCGTTCGAGCTCCGTGCGCTGATCCGCTTCGCGCGCTCGCGCCAGCTTCCGCTCACGGTGCTCGGCCGGGGCAGCAACGTCGTGATCTCCGATCGCGGCATCCGCGGCCTCGTGGTCCACATGCGCGCGGAAGGCAGCCGGGTGGAGGGCACGACGTACATCGCGGAAGCGGGCGTGCCGATGGCCCGGGCGGCGACGGAGACGCAGAAGGCGGGCCTGACCGGCCTCGAATTCGGGCTGGCGATCCCCGGTGCGGTTGGCGGCGCGGTCTGGGCGAACGCGGGGGCACACGGATCCGACGTCGCCGCGATCCTCGAGTCGGCGGACGTCCTGCTCGCCGACGGCACGGAGGCGCGCGTCCCGGCGGCCGAGCTCGGCCTCGGCTATCGGGAGAGCCGGTTCAAGCACCCGGCCGCCGACGCTGCCACAGAGATCGTGCTCGGTGCCCGCTTCCGCCTCGATGCGGCGGAGCCGGACGTGATCAAGGGGCGGCTCGACGACATCCGGCGCTGGCGCCAGGCGCACCAGCCGCTGGGCCTGCCCTCGGCGGGCAGCACGTTCCGGAACCCCGCGGCGGGGCCGAGCGCCGGGGCGCTCATCGACGGCGCCGGGCTGAAGGGCTTCCGGATCGGCGGCGCGAGCGTCTCGGAGAAGCACGCCAACTTCGTCATCAACGACCGGAAGGGGACGGCCGCGGACGTGCGGCGGGTGATCGACCATGTACACGACGAGGTGCACCGGGCAACCGGCACGGACCTCGTCCCGGAAGTGGTGTTCCTCGGCGACTGGGAGGGCTGGCCGTGGCAGTGAGCGAGTACCCGCCCGTCGTCGTGCTGCTCGGCGGACCGTCGGCCGAGCACGACGTCTCCATCGTCTCCGGAACGGCCATCGCGGAGGCGCTCCGTGAGGCGGGCCTCGACGTTCGCGAGGTGCTGATCGACCTCGGCGGCGCGTGGTGGTGGCTCCCGGCGGACCATCGACGCGGCGGCCGCCCGCAAACGACCTACGACGATCCACGCGCGGTCGGCGCCGAGGGCCCGCTCCGTGTCGGCGCGGCGATCGACCGCCTGGCGGCCCAGGATCCCCAGCCGCTGGTCCTCATCGCGCTGCACGGGCCGTTCGGTGAGGACGGGACAGTCCAGGCGCTGCTCGAGGCCGCCGGCCTCGCGTACACCGGCGCCGGCGTGGAAGCCTCCGCCCTGGGCATGGACAAGGTCGCCCAGAAGCGGATCTGGCGCGGCCAGGGCCTCCCGGTCATCGATTGGCTCGAGATCCGCGTCGCGACCTGGCAGTCGAACCGCGACCTCGTGCTTGGCCAGCTCGACGCGTTCGCGAACGGCTCGTCCGGCGCGGATCCGCGGCTAATGGTGAAGCCGGCCCGCCTCGGATCGTCGGTGGGGATGACGCTCGCGCACACGGCGGGGGAGCGCGCCGGGGCGCTGGACCAGGCGTTCCGGTATGACGACCTCGCCGTCGTGGAGCGATATCTCGCCGGTGCGCGCGACCTCGAGGTCTCGGTCATCGGCAACGAGGTGCCGCTCGGCGTGTACGGGCCGGGCGAGATCGTCGCCGGACACGAGTTCTACGACTACCAGGCGAAGTACGTCCCGGGCCTGTCGGAGACGTCGACCCGCGCCGAGGTGTCCGACGCGACCCGCGAGCTCATGAAGAAGCTCGCGCGCGACGCCTATCGCGCCCTCGGCACCGAGGGATTTGCCCGCGTCGACTTCCTCGTCCGCGGGGACGAGATCTACCTCTCGGAGATCAACACCATCCCGGGGTTCACGCCGATCAGCCTGTTCCCGACGATGCCGTCGGAGGCAGGGCTCACCTTCACCGACGTGTGCCTGCGGATCCTCGACCTCGCGCTGGAGCGGCATGCTCGCCGCGCCCGTCGCACGCTCACGACGGCCGACCTGCCGCGGTGAGGGGCTTCGGCAAGCGCGATCGCGGCGCCGCTGGCAGCTCGAGCGGGCGCGGAAACGCGCGCGGCGCGGGAGGCGGCGGCAGGCGCGCCAGCGGCGCCCGGCCGATGAAGTCGACGTCGTCGCCGGTCCCGCGTCGAGCTGCCGACGCGGAGCTCGGCCGCGCGATGCGCGGGCTCGTCGGGCCGTCCCGTGGCGGCTCGCGAACGCGCTCCCGCGGGACCTCGGGGCCCCGGTTCCGCTTCGGGCGCCTGATCCGGCCGGCGCGGGCCGCGGGCCTGCTGGGCATGCTCGCGTGCGGCTTCGCACTGAGCTTCGTCACGGGACCCGCGGCATTCGGGCTCAGCAGGACGGAGCTGCCGAAGCTCATCTGGACGTCGCAGCAGGCGATGACCGACGCGCTGGCGCTCCCGAGCGGCGGCAACGTCTTCCGGCTGGACACCGCACCGCTCGTCGCGGCGCTGAAGTCGCTCCCGGCCGTCGCGGATGCATCGATCGATGTCAACCTCCCGAACTCGGTCGTCGCGGTGCATGTCACGGAGCGCGTCCCGGTGCTCGCTTGGCAGGTCGGGACCACGCGGTACATCGCCGACCGCGAGGGCGTGGTCTTCGCCACGCTCCCGACGGACGGGAAGCTGCCCGCCGGGATCGCGGTCATCGAGGACGCACGCCCGCTGCCGGAGCCGCCGCTGGCGATCGGCGCCCGCATCGATGCCGTCGACCTGGACGTGGCAACCCGGCTTGGCAGCCTCACCCCGGCGGACGTGGGCAGCAACACGCCGCGGCTCCGCGTGGTGATCACGGATCGCGATGGGTTCGTCCTCATCGCGCAGGGCGCGTGGACCGCCGTGTTCGGGTTCTACAGCCCCGCGACCCGCTCGACCGACATGATCCCGGGCCAGGTCCGGCTCCTGCGCAGCCTCATCGCCGGGCGCGAGGCGAGCGTCGCCAGGATCATCCTCGCCTCCGAGACCGACGGCACCTATATCCCCCGTGCAACTCCGAAGCCCACCCCACGGTGATAGCCTTTCCGCCGATCACGCACCGCAGCGAGGACGGCTCCGTTGCTCCTCCCCCTGGCAGGCCTGCTGGTGGGCGTCCTGCTCGGGCTCGTCCTCAACGTCAACGTCGGCTTCGAGCTCAGCCGGTACTCGGCCGTGGCGATCCTCGCCGCGCTCGACTCGGTCCTCGGGGCGGTGCGGGCAGAGCTCGATGGCGTCTACAACAACAGGATCTTCATCTCGGGCTTCGTCACCAACGCGGTCGTGGCGGTGATCCTGACGTTCATCGGAGACCGGCTTGGGCTGGACCTGTACCTGGTGGCGCTGATCACGTTCGGTCTTCGAATCTTCAACAACGTCGCCCTCATCCGGCGGCACTTCATCTGAGGTAGGGCTGGTGGTCGAAGGAGTCCTCGTCGCGCTCGACGTCGGGACGAGCAAGGTGTGCGCGCTGATCGGGGAGATCGGGCGCGACGGCCGGCTCACGGTGATCGGCCACGGCACGGTGCCGTCGTCGGGCCTGAAGCGCGGCGCCGTCGTCAACATCGAGCAGACGGTTCGATCGATCCGGGACGCGGTCGAGCGCGCAGAGCGCCTCAGCGGTTGGAAGATCGACAAGGCCTTCGTCGGCGTGGGCGGCGCCCAGGTGGAGAGCCTCAACTCGACGGGCCAGGTGTCCGTCGCGGCGCACACCCGCGAGGTCTCGCGCGACGACATCCGACGCGCGGTCGAGCAGGCCCGGACGATCCCGATCCCATCGAACCGCGAGGTGCTCCACGTCGAGCGCCGCGGATTCACCGTCGACGGCCAGGAAGGCGTCAAGGACCCGCTCGGGATGAGCGCGCTCCGCCTCGAGGTGGAGGCGCACATCGTCACCGCGCCGCAGACGGCGGTCCAGAACCTCATGAAGTGCGTGGCCCAGGCGGGCGTCAAGATCGACGAGCTCGTCGTGAACGCGCTGGCCGCCGCGGAAGCCGTCGCCAACGAGACCGAGCGCGAGCTCGGCGTGGCGGTCGCGGACGTCGGCGCCGGCACGATCGACCTCGCGATGTTCAACGAGGGCTCGCCCTTCCGGACCAGCGTGCTGCCGGTCGGTGGCAACTTCGTGACCAATGACATCGCGATCGGGATCAAGACCTCGCTCCCGACTGCCGAGGAGCTGAAGGTCCGGCACGGGACGTGCGACCTGCGCAACATCGCCGAGGACGAGGAGATCGCGGTCTCCGTCCTGGGCGAGGAAGCCGGCCGCACGATCAACAGGATCGAGCTCTGCCGGATCATCGAATCGCGCATGCGCGAGACGTTCGAGCTCATCGGCGCCGAGATCCAGGCGGGTGGCGCGGGCATGCTCCCCGCGGGCCTGATCCTGACCGGCGGCGGCGCGCAGCTCGCGGGGATCGCGGAGCTCGGGCGGGAGGTGCTGCAGATGCCGGTCCGCGTCGTCGGCCCGTCGGGCGTCGGCGGCCTCACGGACTCCATCCTGACGCCCGCCTACGCGACGTCGATCGGGCTCCTCCAGTGGGGCGCGACGATGCTCGACGACGGGGAGCCGCAGCGCTACGAGTCCGCGCCGGCGGCGGGAATGTTCGGGAAGCTCCGGAGCGCCGTCCGGAACATGCTGCCCTAGGCGGCGTCGACCGGAGCTTCGCGGAGCACCACGCGATTGCGGCCCTGCCGCTTCGCCTCATAGAGCGCGAGGTCGGACTGCCGGAGCCAGGAATCGTCCGGGTCGCCGAGCGCGGCCCCGTCGACCAGGCTCACGCCGATGGACACCGTCACGACACCGAACGGTGCGTTGGCGGGATGCGCGATCGCCAGCCCCTGGACCGCGGCGCGAATGCGTTCCGCGCCGGCGCGTGCGTCATCCGCGCGCGCAATACCCATCACCGCGACGAACTCCTCGCCGCCGAACCGGAACGCCACGTCGCCGGACCTGACGGCGTCGCTGATCGCGGCGGCGACCTGGCGCAGCACGTCGTCGCCGGCAAAGTGGCCGTAGGTGTCGTTGATCGCCTTGAAGTGGTCGAGGTCGAGCATGAGCAGGGCATAACGGTCCCCGCGCCGTGCGATGCGGCCACGTACCGCCGCCAGTTGGACCTGGAGTGCGTGCCTGTTCCCGAAGCCGGTCAGGCCGTCCGTCCACGCGACGTGCTCCAGGCGCGCATTGAGATCGCGAAGCGCGTCCTCGCTGCGCCGTGCCGCGCGGTGCATCGCCCGGATCTCCTGGATCAGCGCGAAGCTCGTGACGCGTGCCCGCAGGTTCAGGAGATGCCCGAGGACGCTCGCGGCCGATGCCACGGCGAGCAGCGTGAGGACTGCGCGCCGGCCGCCGAGCGCAACGGTCTCGCCTGGCACCAACGGAAGCATGAGGAGGGATGCGACGGCATGCGTGGCGAGCCATCCAAGGTGCAGTCGAAGGCTCCAAGGCACGAGCAGCGCCACGATGGGCGGTAGCAGGAGCAGGTAGCCGGCGCAGAGGAGCGAGACCCTGGCGTCGAGGCCGATCACCGCGGCGACGGTGAGATCGACGATCAGGAGCTCGGCGAAGATCGCCATCTCGATCGAGAAGTGGCGGTCGCGACCGAGGACCCAGGAGAAGGCGAGCGCGGTGGCCGCCAGCAGCCCGTTCGCTACGACGAGGCGACCCACGCCGTCGGGGACGCTGGGGGCGACCCAGGCGCAGTCGGCCACCGCCGCGAGGGCGATGAGGGACATCGACGCCCTGGCCGACGCACGCAGACGAGACCGCGTCGATGCACGGAATCGTGCGCTCGACGCTTCACGGAGCAGCCCGCGGATGCCCTCGAGGGACGTGAGGCTGCGTGCGGCCGGTCCGCTGACGATGCCCGCGGCCATCACGCCACGCCAGATGCACGACTTGAGGGCCGGCGCGCCCGGTCCGAACGGCGCGGCCGGCCCGCGGTGGCCGGTGGATGGGTTGCCCCTGGTGGTGCGGTCGCCGGAGCCGGTGAAGGGACCGCGAGCAGGTAGCCCTGGCCGAGCGGGATCCCCAGGCGTCGGAGGACGTCGAGCTCATCGTCGGTCTCGATGCCTTCGGCGATCAGCAGGAGGTCCGCCGCCTGCGCGAACTTGACCATGCCGGCGACGACGGCCTGGCGGGCCGGATCCGTCCCGATTCCCGCGACCAGTGAGCGATCGAGCTTCACCATCGCGGGCGCGAGCTCGACGATGTGCCGGAGGCTCGCGAACCCGGCTCCCGCATCGTCCACTGCGACCTGGACGCGGTCGCGAATCGGCGAGACCGCGGCCCTGAAGGCCTCGTAGTCCGTGATCGCATGGTGCTCCGTGATCTCGAGCACGACGGCGCGCCGGGTGTCGCCGGGGAGCGTGGATTCCACGACCCCGCTCAGCACCGTCTCGGGCGACACGTTGACGTTCAGCCACGCGTCGGCGGGCAGGCTCGCCGCGGCCTCGAAGGCGGATGCCAGGCACGCACGGTCGAGCTCGAGCCCGAGGCCCAGGTCGACCGCCCGGTGGAACTCCACGTCGGGCGGCGTGCCGTCATCGAAGCGGGTGAGTGCCTCGTACCCACGGACAACGCCCGTGGCGAGGTCGACGATCGGCTGGAACACCGATCGGAACTTGGTCTTCGCGATGACCTCTCGCAATCGACGACGCGCCGCAGCCGACGCGTTGCGGGACGACACGGCATCCGCGAGCAGCGTCGTCGCGATCGAGGCGAACTCCGCGATGGCCGGCAGGCGTTCCGTGAGCCGCTCGAGGCTGTCGGGCAGCGTGCAGCCGGCGATGAGGATCCCGATCGGCTGGTCATCGGCGATGAGCGGCGCGTAGGCATGGGCGACGATGCCGAACTCCCTGAAGAGCTCGTCGTACGGGTTCGTCGGGTCGCTCACCCAGCGCTCGACCCACGGACCCGCGGCGGCCCGCGAGCGCAGGTATGCGCTGCGTTCGGGTGTCAGGCTGCGACCGACCGCGCCCTGTCGATCCTGCACCCGCTGCGCAAGCACGGTCGCAATGCCATCCGCGCCGAACGTGATCATGGTCGTGAGGTGCAGCTCCGGGACCTTGAGGGTCTGGGCGCACACCGCGGCGGCCGTCTCCTCGGGCGAGTCGCCCGCCCGAAGCGACCCGAGCGTCTCGGCGATGAGGGCACGCTCCCGGCCGCGCCGTTCGGCGGCTCGCTCGGCTGCCCGCTCGTGGGTGACGTCGCGCTTGATCGTCACGAAGCCGGACCACGTGTCCGTACCCCCGCCGATCGGCGAGATCGTGGTCTGCGCAACGAGGTCGGTGCCGTCCCGACGACGCTCGATCAGGTCGCCACGCCAGCTGCCCTGTCGGTTCCGTGCCTGTGCCAGTGCGTTGGCGAAGCCGTGGCCGAGCAACGCGTCGGCGGCGCTCGATCCGATGAGCTCCGTGGCGGTCACGCCGGTCATCCGCTCGAACGCCGGGTTGACGTAGGCGACCCGGTCGTGCTCGTCGGTGATGAGGATCGCGTCGCTCGTGTTCGCCATGGCGGCATCGAGCCGGTGGAGCTCGCGCTCCCAGGTCTTCCGCTCGGTGATGTCCTTGATGATGGCGAGGACACCGGCCGGCGCGCCATCGAGCTCGGTGATCGGGCTGACGCGCGCGCTCAGCCACATCTCCTGGCCGTCGGCATCGGTGAACGGCATGTCGCCCAGCTCGGTCACGCCCCGACGGACCGCTTCCCACAGTGCCTTGACCTGGTCCCGTGCCCCGGCGTCGACCACGTCGAGCAGGCGCGTGCCCAGCATGTCCTCGCGGGTGCGCTTGAAGATCTCCTGGGCGCCCCGGTTCCAGTACGTGAGCCGACCATCGACATCGACGACGACCACGGCGTCGCGCACGCTCTCGAGCAGGTGGGCCTGGAAGCGAACTTCGTCCTGCGCACGAATGCGCTCCGTGATGTCGACCCCGAGAACGCCCACTTCGCCGTGTTGCCCCGGGATGGCGAAGCGCTCGGTGTGCCACGTATGCCCGTCGGCTTCGTAGGTCTCGGTGAGCGCCGTGCCGGTCGCCCGGACGCGGGCGTCCGCGTTCCTGCGCTGCTCCGCGAGCGCCGGATCGAACAGCTCGCCATCCGTCCGGCCGAGCCACTCCGTGGCCGCTGTTCCGAGTCGCCGGTCCGCGCTCGCGCTCCGATACAGGTATCGCCCGGAGCGATCCTTGATCACCGCGAGGATGCCGTCGTGGTCCATGAACCGCCGGAAGCGCCGATCTGCGGCTTCCATCTGCCCGACCGTCCGCTGGAGTCGCAGGACGACGAGTGACGCCACGGCCACCGAGAGGACGGCGAACGCCGTGAGCTCACCGTCGGCGCGCCCGAACAGTGCCGTCTCGAGCGTCGCCAGCGGGGCGACGACGATGCCGGCGCCCAGGACGAGCGTGCGGCCGATCTCGGTGGAATCTTGCCGTTCCTCCGGTGCGCCGCCCAGCCGCCTGGCCGATGGGACGGTCGCGGACGACGCCAGGAGGAGATAGGAGAGGAGCCACAGCACCTTCATGGGGAGCGGCGCGGCCCAGTCCCCATCGATCGTGCCGATGGCGAACACGGAGTCGCCCGCCGCCATCGCGAGCAGTCCCGCCAGCAGGAGGATTCCGCTGGCCGAGCGGGCCCGCCGCAGCAGCACCAGTGGCACCGCGAGGCTCACCAGCATGATGTCGATCACGGGGAGTGCCAGCGCGGCCATCGCAGCCCCGCCGGAAACGCTCGAGACGTGCGGCTGGACAAGCACCTTCCACACGATCGGCATGGCGCTCAGCCCGACGATCGCGGTGTCGAGGATGACCGTGCGGTCGACGCGCCGCGTCCCCCGGCCGAATCGGTAGGTGGCGGCGAACAGGGGGATGTACGCCAGCATGAACAGCACGTCCGCCCCCCCGCGGAGGGCGTCCAGGCCCGTGAGCATGACGATGAGGGTGATGGCATTGCCTGCCGTGAGCATCGCCAGCGCCGCGGCCACGCCGTGCCACGCCCCGGGCACGAGCGGCCTGCCTGCGCGAGCCGAGATCAGGCACAGGGCCGTCGCCGCAGCACTCGTCGCCACGAACATTGCGTACGTGGCGGTCGTCGCGGGGAGGAAGGCGAAGACGGCGACGATGGCGGCACCGACACCGATGGCCGTGGCACGCCACCTGTTCATGCCCGGTGCCACGGAACCGTGGATCGAGATCGAAGCCATTGACCGGACCACCCCATGCTCGTTGTGGGCCCAGTCTTCGCCCAGCGGGCAGGGCGGCGCGACAAGCCGCACGGCACCTTCTGGGAGGCCGAATGGCCCCGATCGATCGGAGTGGGCCGCAAATCGGTGCGCGCCCGGAACGCGGCCGATGGTAGACTCGGCGGCAACCTGCGAGGAGGGATTGGCGAGCGAGCGCGCCGGTTCCAGCGCCCCAAACCAGCCATCCAACCCGGCAACGGGCAAGCCTTGACATGGCGTCCCTGAGAGGGCGCGCGGAGGAGTAGCCATGGGCCTGCGCTCGGACTCGGAGAACTTCGCGCTCATCCGTGTCATCGGCGTCGGTGGCGGCGGAAGCAACGCCGTCAACCGCATGATCCGCGCCGAGATGATGGGCGTCGAGTTCATCGCCCTGAACACCGACGCGCAGGCACTCCTGCAGTCCGATGCGCCCCACAAGCTGCGCATCGGCGACAAGATCACCCGTGGCCTCGGCGCCGGCGGCGACCCCTCGATCGGGGAGCGCGCAGCCGAGGAGGACACGGAGAAGATCGCCCAGGCCCTCGAGGGCTCGGACATGGTGTTCATCACCTCCGGCCTCGGTGGCGGCACCGGCTCCGGCGCGGCGCCGGTCGTCGCCGAGATCGCCAAGGAGCAGGGCGCCCTGACGATCGCCGTCGTCACGAAGCCGTTCACGTTCGAGGGCGCTCGACGCCGCCTCTCCGCCGAGAAGGCCGCCGAGACCCTCAAGGCGAAGGTGGACACGCTCATCACGATCCCGAACGACCGGCTCAAGGACGTCGTCCAGAAGAACACGTCGATCCTCGACGCGTTCCGGGTCGTCGACGATGTCCTCCGCCAGGGCGTCCAGGGCATCAGCGACATCATCACCGTGCCCGGCCTGATCAACCTGGACTTCGCCGACGTGCGGGCGATCATGAAGGACGCCGGCTCGGCCCTCATGGGCATTGGGCGTGCGTCGGGCGAGAACCGGGCCATCGAGGCGGCACGGCAGGCCATCGCCAGTCCGCTCCTCGAGGTCGACATCGCCGGCGCGCAGGGCATCCTGTTCAACGTCAGCGGCGGCTCGAACCTCTCGCTCTACGAGGTCACCGAGGCGGCGGAGGAGATCCGCTCCGCGGCAGATCCCGAGGCGAACATCATCTTCGGCACCAGCTTCAACGAGCGGATGGGCGAAGAGGTCGCGATCACGGTCATCGCGACCGGGTTCGACGGCAAGAAGCACGGCTCGGCGGCACGCGCATCGACGTCGGCGCTGTCCGATGCGACCGCCCGCGCACCGCGCGACTTCCTCGAAGAGCTCGAGCGCCAGCGCAGCTCGATGAACGAGACGGGCGTGCCCGATGCGCCGACCGCGCGCGTCGAGTCGACGGAGGCCGCGGCGCCCGCGAATGGCAACGGCGGCGGCCTCCGCTCGCCGGAGCCCGTGCCCGCGCGCCGACCCGCCTACGACGCCGACGACCTCGAGATTCCGTCGTTCCTTCGAAGGTCTCGCTAGCCCGACGTGACCGACCCCGCTCGCCTGGCGGCGACGCGGGCGGAGATCCTCGGCGAGATCGCTGATGCGGCCGCGCGCAGCGGCCGGAATGCGGCGGCCGTGCGGGTCGTCGCGGTTTCGAAGACCGTCGAACCGGCGCGAATCACCGCCGCCGCTGCCGCGGGCTGGGATACGTTCGGCGAGAACCGGGTTCAGGAACGCACTGCAAAGGCCGGCGAATTGGCGGACCTCCGCGCCGAGTGGCACCTCATTGGGCCGCTGCAGTCCAACAAGGCGCGCAAGGCCGTCGAGCTGTTCGACGTCATCGAATCCGTCGGCTCGACGGAGCTCGCGCGACGATTGGACCGCGTTGCGGGTGAGGTGCGGCCCGGGCGGCCCATGCCCGTGCTCCTGCAGGTGAACGTCGACGATGACCCGGCGAAGGCCGGGTTCGGACGCGACGACCTCGCGCGCGAGCTGCCGGCCATCCTTTTTCTGCCCAACCTCAGGGTCGATGGCCTCATGACCGTCGGCCGGCTCGTCGATCAAGCGGAGGACGCGCGACCGACGTTCGTCGCGCTGCGCGAGCTCGCCGGAGACCTGCGGGGACGCGAGGCCCACCTGGGCACCGACCTGTCGATGGGCATGAGCGGGGACTACGCGATCGCGGTCGAGGAGGGCGCGACGATCGTGCGAATCGGGCGGGCGATCTTCGGAGACCGTCCGCACCACGGCTAGACTCGCCGCGTGGGTGCGCTGCTGCTCCTGAACGTCCTGCGCTTCCTCGTCATCGGGCTGTGGCTGCTGATCCTCGCCCGCGTGATCCTGTCGTGGGTGGATCCGGGCGGCCGGGGCCGGTTCTCGTCGTTCGTCATCAGCACGACGGAGCCGATCTTGGCCCCGATCCGCCGAGCACTCCCGCGCGCCGGCCCGTTCGACTGGTCGCCGATGGTCGTGCTCATCGTTCTCGGCCTGCTCATGCGGTACGTCGTCTGAGTCGATTTGCCGTCCGTCTCACGCCGCGTGCCGCAGCGGATCGAGTCGACGGCGTGGTCGAGGGCGTCCTTCGAGTGCGTGTGCACGCTGCGCCCGTCGAGGGCGCCGCCAACGCCGCGTTGATCCGGCTGCTCGCCTCGGAGACGGGCGTCACGCCCGGCTCGATCCGGATCGTCTCCGGCGGCACGTCGCGCCGGAAGGTCGTCGAGGTCGAGGGAGTCGCTCCGGAGGCGCTGAGGTCGCGATGGCCCGACCTCGATGTATGATCCCGGTCCGCCGTCACGTTCGCGCCGACGGCATTTGGGCGATTGGCTCAGTGGTTAGAGCACGCGGTTCACATCCGCGGGGTCACTGGTTCGAATCCAGTATCGCCCACCAACATCATCGCGCCGACGCTTCCGGCGCACGCACGGTGTCCGAACCGAGGGACCCATGACGCTGCGACGAGGCCCCATGGCGCAACTGCCGCCGATCCTGGGCGAGACGCCGTTCCGGCGGTTCTGGCTCGGCCAGACGATCTCGGTCTTCGGCGACCAGATCACGTACCTCGCATTGCCCATCGTGGCGGTGCTGACGCTTGGCGCAACCCCCGGTGACATGGGCCTGCTGACCGCGGCATCGCTGCTCCCGGCGCTCCTGTTCTCGCTGCCAGGCGGCGTGTGGCTGGACCGGGTGCACCGGCGTCGGCGGCTCATGGTCTTCGCGGACCTGGGCCGGGCGGCGCTCATCGCCACGGTGCCGCTCGCGTTCGCGCTGCACGCGCTGAGCCTGCCGCTGCTGCTCGGGATCTCGTTCCTGATCGGGACGATCGCGATCGTCTTCAACCTCGCCTGGATGACGATGTTCGCCTCCGTCGCGAAGCGCGAGCAGTACGTGGAGGCGAACGCGCTGCTGAACGGCAGCCGATCGGTGTCCGCGGTCGGCGGGCCGGCGATCGGTGGCGTCCTGATCCAGGTGCTGAGCGCCCCGATCGCGCTCGTCGCCGATGCGCTCTCGTTCCTCGCGTCGGCGTTCTTCCTCGCCCGGATCGATACCCCGGATGCGCCCGTCGAGCACGACCCGGGGACGATCCGCGAGCAGCTGACCTCGGGGATGTCGTTCGTGCTCCGGGACCCGATCCTGCGCCCGAGCATCCTCGGCGTCGCGACGATGAACCTCTTCAACTACTGCTACCAGGCGCTGTTCATCCTGTTCGCGACGACGTACCTGCACGTCGATCCGGGCGTGCTCGGGCTGCTGCTCGGCGTCGGGGCGATCGGCGGCGTCATCGGCGCGGTCATCGCGCCACGGGTCGGCCGGCAGCTCGGCGTCGGCGGCGCGTTCACGGTCGCGATGGTGATCTTCCCCGGCGCGACGATCTTCGTCCCGCTCGCGCTCGGCATGCCGTTCCCGGTGGTGCTGGGGCTGCTCTTCGTCGCCGAGTTCCTCGGCGGCCTCGGCGTGATGATCCTCGACATCAACGGCGGCTCGCTGCTGATCTCACGGACGCCCGACCGGCTGCGAGGGCGCGCCGGTGGCGCGTTCTCGTTCATCAACGTCGGCGTCCGACCGATCGGGGCGATCCTCGGCGGGGCCCTCGGCTCCATCCTGGGGGTGCACGAGACCCTGCTGATCGTGACGGTCGCGCAGCTCAGTGGCCTGCTGTGGCTCGTCGGCTCGCCGGTTCCGCGATTGCAGGAGCTCCCGGAAGCACCCGAGTAGGTGGCTCTGTCTCCGGCTCGGGCCCGGTCTAGGTGGCCGCTGCCTCGCGCTCGCCGGCCAGCCTGCGCAGGACGGCCGGCAGGATGCCGCCGTTGCGGTAGTAGCCGAGCTCGATCGGGCCGTCGATGCGGCACGTGACGTCGAACGCCGCCGTTCGGCCGTCGTCCGCCACGGCCTCGACCCGGAGGCGCCCTCGCGGCGTGAGCCCGTCCGCGACGCCCCGGATCGTGAACGCCTCGCGCCCGGTGAGACCGTGCGTGCCGAGGTCCTCGCCGGGCAGGAACTGCAGCGGCAGGATGCCCATGCCGACGAGGTTCGTCCGATGGATCCGCTCGAACGACTGCGCGATCACGGCGCGGACGCCGAGCAGCAGCGGCCCCTTCGCAGCCCAGTCACGCGACGAGCCGGAGCCGTACTCCTTGCCCGCGACGATGATCGTCGGGACCTTGTCGCGGCGGTACTGCCGGGCGGCGTCGAAGATGAACCCGGGCTCGCCGTCCGGGAGGTGCTCCGTGTACGGGCCCTCCTTGTCGCCGGCGAGGGCGTTGCGCAGCCGGATGTTCCCGAACGTGCCGCGCATCAGCACCTCGTGGTGCCCGCGCCGCGCGCCGTACGAGTTGAACTCGACCGGCGGCACGTTCCGTTCCTGGAGCCACTCGCCGGCCGGCGACCACGACGCGATCGAGCCGGCGGGAGAGATGTGGTCGGTCGTCACCGAGTCGCCGAGGACCGCCAGCGCTCGGGCGCCCACGATGTCGGACGCCTCCGGCAACGACATCGACATGTCGTCGAAGAAGGGCGGGCGGGCGACGTACGTGGAGCGCGGATCCCAGTCGTACCGGTCGCCCTCTGGGATCGGCAGCGCCTTCCAGCGCTCGTCGCCCTCGAACACGCTTGCGTAGGTGCGCTGGAACAGGCCGGGGTCGATCGCGTCGGCGATGACCGACTTGACCTCGTCGGGCGTCGGCCAGATGTCGCCGAGGAACACGGCATTGCCGTCGTCGTCGATCCCGAGCGGCTCCTTCGACAGGTCGATGTCGACCCGGCCCGCAAGGGCGAAGGCGACGACGAGCGGGGGTGACGCGAGGTAGCTCGCGCGCGCGAGCGGATGGATGCGGCCCTCGAAGTTGCGGTTTCCGGACAGCACCGCGGCGGTCACGAGGTGGTTGTCCTCGATCGCCTTGGCGACCGGCTCGTCGAGCGGCCCCGAGTTGCCGATGCACGTCGTGCAGCCGTAGCCGGCCAGCGCGAACCCGAGCTGCTCGAGCGGCGCCATGAGCCCGGCGTTCTCGAGGTAGCCGGTCACGGCCTTCGAACCGGGGGCCAGCGAGGTCTTGACGGTCGGCGGCACCTTCAGGCCGCGCGCGACCGCGTTCCGGGCCAGCAGCCCTGCGCCGACCATCACCGTTGGGTTCGAGGTGTTCGTGCACGACGTGATCGCCGCGATCGCCACGGAACCGGTCCGGATCGTCGCGCGCTCGCCGTCGACCTCGAGGTCGAACGCGGGATACGCGCGCGAGGCCGACCCAGCCGGAGCCGGCTCGGGCGCGACGTCGGGCGCAGATGGCTCCACGGTCGCGGTTGCGGCCGCGAATGCCGGCGGATCGCTGGACGGGAACGACTCCGCTGCCGACTCCTCGACTTTGCCGCCTTCCGGCGTGATCGTCTCGAGGACCGCTTCCGGAAGCGGTGCGAGCCCGTCCGGGTATGCGCTCCGGAAGTTCTCGCGAAGGCCTGTCAGCGGCACGCGATCCTGGGGCCGCCGGGGACCCGCAACGGACGGCTCGACCGAGGCGAGATCGAGCGTCAGCAGGTCGTCGAACGCCGGTGTCGCGCCCGGGATCCGCCACAGGCCCTGCGCACGCGCGTACGCCTCCACGAGCGCGACGCGCTCGGGGGATCGGCCGGTCAGTCGCAGGTACGCGAGGGTCTCGTCATCGATGGGGAACAGGGTCGAGGTGGCGCCGAACTCCGGCGACATGTTCGCGATCGTCGCGCGGTCCGCGAGCCCGAGGCTGGCGAGGCCGTCGCCCGCGAACTCGACGAACGCGCCCACGACGCCAAAGCCGCGGAGCATCTGCGTCACGACGAGGACGAGGTCCGTCGCCGTGGAGCCGCGGGGCAGCTCGCCCGTGAGGCGAACACCCACGACGCGCGGCATCGGCATGTAGATCGGCTGGCCGAGGAGTGCGGCCTCCGCCTCGATCCCCCCGACGCCCCAGCCGAGCACGCCGAGCCCGTTGATCATTGTGGTGTGGGAGTCCGTCCCGACGACGGTGTCGGGGAAGGCCACGCCATCCCGGTCCGTCACGACCGAGGCGAGGTACTCCAGGTTGACCTGGTGGACGATGCCGGTGCCGGGGGGCACGACGCGCAGGTCGCGGAACGCGGTCTGGGCCCAGCGCAGCAGCTGGTAGCGCTCGCCGTTGCGTTCGTACTCACGTGCGACGTTGAACGCGAACGCCGCCGGCGTGCCGAACTGGTCGACCTGCACCGAGTGGTCGATGACGAGGTCCGCAGGCACCAGGGGATTCACGCGCGCGGGATCGCCGCCCAGCTCCGCCATGGCGTCGCGCATCGCCGCGAGATCGACGATCGCGGGCACGCCCGTGAAGTCCTGGAGGAGCACGCGCGAGGGCATGAACGGGACCTCGGCCTCGGTGGATGAGCCGGGCCGCCAGGACGCGAGCGTCTCCACGTCGGCGGGCTCGACGACGCCGGCGCCGGCGTGTCGCAGCGCGTTCTCGAGCAGGAGCTTGACCGTGACGGGTGCCGACTCGAGGTCGATCCGGTCGGCGAGCGCGGCGAGCCGCCAGTAGTCCGGCAGGCCGGCACCGAGCGCGGCGCGGGCGCCGAAGGGATCAGGACGTGGCACGCGGGCGAACCTCGGCGCTGCGTAGACTCGACACGTGGAAGGGTACCCCGAGTCGCACGATCACCCGGGCCACGCGCACCTCCCGGGCGAGGACCACCCGCACGCCCATCCGCATCGGCGGTCCGGGGCGGACGAGCCGCCCCTCGTCGGGATCATCGGCGCGGGCGCGGTCGGGACGGCCCTCGGCGCGGCCCTGCATCGCGCGGGCTGGCCGGTGGTCGCGGTGGCATCGCGCGACGCCGACCGACGCGAACGGTTCCGATCGCTCGTGCCGGGCGCCCGGGCGTTCGCCGAGGCGGCCGCGCTCCTCGACGAGGTCGAGCTCATCGTCCTCGCGGTCCCCGACGACGCCATCCAGCAGCTCGCGGGCCAGCTGCGCCTGTACGGGGGCCAGGCGCTGGTCCACACGTCCGGCGTGCTCGGCTCCGAGGTGCTCGAGCCGGCCCGGGCCGCGGGCACGCAGCTCGGCACGTTCCACCCGCTGATCGCCTTTGCCGACACGGAGCGCGCGATCGCGGCGTTCCATGGAGCAACGGTCGCCGTCGAAGGCGACGACCAGCTCGTCGCGCACCTCGCGGACATGGCCGAGGCGCTCGGCGCGACCGCGGTCAGGCTCGCGCCGGGCAGCAAGGCCGCCTACCACGCCGCCGCGGTGCTCTCGGCCGGTGGCTTCGTCGCCCTGCTGGACGCAATCGCGGAGCTGGGACAGGCCGCCGGGCTCGATGAGCAGGGCGCCCTCGCCGTGTACGGCGGGCTGATCGAGCAGACGCTGGGCAACGCGCGCGCCCTCGGGATCCGTGCCGCGCTCACGGGTCCGATGACCCGCGGCGACGTCGGGACGCTGCAGCGCCACCTCGATGCGATGCGCCGCCTCGCCCCCGATGCGCTGCCTCTCTACGCCGCCGCCGCCGAACGAGAGATCGCGCTCGCGGAATCGCGTGGCTCGCTGGCCCCGGAGGCTGCGGATTCGATGCGTCGAATCCTTGCGACGGCGGGCTGAGGCGTTACCATGACGCCGATGGAGCACAGCATCACCGCGCGGTACGCGGCCCGCCCCGCAGCGCGCTTCCCCCGAGCGTCGAGCGGCAGCCGCCAGCGCCGCCTCGGGCTGGGCAGCGGCCGGGCGTTCAGCCCCGCTCCCACGCGCCTCACCGTGCTCCACCAGAGCCAGCCGAGCCCGCTCGCCCACATCCGGCGCGACCCGCGCTCCATCGCCGCGACGCGGCCCATCCGCTACTCGAGCGGCCGCCTTCGCCCAGCCTTCTCGCTCACGTGGGGTTCGCCAGCCATCCCGCACCACCGGAGCGCCCACGCGGCGCCGTGGCGCGCCTGAGGAACGCGCTCGCGACTTCAGCCGGCGGCGTCGTCGTCAGCGCACAGGACTCCAGACCTTCCCTCGTCGTCGGCATGCGCCGTCGCGGCCGTGACGCCGTGACCTGGACGCTGCCCAAGGGGACCCCGGACAGCGGCGAGACCGTCGAGGAGACGGCGCTGCGCGAAGTGGGGGAGGAGACCGGCCTCGAGGTCCGGATCTTGGCGCCGCTGCCGTCGATCGAGTACGACTTCGTCCAGGACGGTACCCGCATCCACAAGACCGTCCACTATTTCCTGATGGAGCCGACCGGCGGCGATCTCGCCCGCCACGACCACGAGTTCGAGCGCGTCCGCTGGGTCGCGTTCGACGACGCCGGCGCCCTGCTGAGCTTCGCGACCGAGCGTGAGCTCGTCGCGACCGCTGGAGAGCGCGTGCGCGAGCTGGACCTGGCCATGGCGAAGGCCGCCTCATGAGTGACGCGGAGGGCTCGGCCGCGGATCAGCTGCACGAGACCGCGCTGCTCGACGTGCATCGTGCGCTCGGCGCGCGGCTCATCGATTTCGGGGGCTGGCTCATGCCGGTGCAGTACGCGGGCATTCTCGAGGAGCACCGCGCGGTCCGGGAGCGCGCCGGCCTGTTCGACCTCAGCCACATGGGCGAGCTCTTCGTCGAGGGCGACGAGGCGGGCGACGCGCTCGCGGCGGCGCTGATCACCGATCCCCGGACCTTGGCCGTCGGACGCGCGCAGTACTCGATGATCTGCGCCCCGGATGGCGGCGTGATCGACGACCTCATCGTGTACCGGCTCGGTGACCAGCGCTTCCTGGTCGTCGCGAACGCCGGAAACGCCGTGACCGTGTCCGAGGAGCTCGGACGCCGCCTCGCCGACTGGCGCGCGGTGCTGGACGACCGCTCCCTCGTGACGTCGCTCGTGGCGATCCAGGGCCCCCGCGCCGCGGAGGTCCTCGCGCCGCTCACGGATGTCGACCTCGGATCGCTCAAGTACTACGCGATCGCCGAAGGCTCGGTTGCGGGGATCCCCGCGCTCGTCGCGCGCACCGGCTACACGGGCGAGGACGGGTTCGAGATCTTCGTCGACTGGGAGCGCGGGCCGGATATCTGGAATGCGCTCGCGGAAGCGGGCAAGGCGGCAGGCGTCATCGCCTGCGGCCTCGGTGCCCGCGACACGCTCCGCCTGGAGGCGGGCATGCCGCTGTACGGCAACGAGCTCGGCCGGGACGTGAACCCGTACGAGGCCAACCTCGGCCGGGTCGTCAAGCTCGAGAAGCCGGGCGACTTCGTCGGGCGCGAGGCACTGACGGCCGCATCCAAGGAGACACCCGACAGGCTCCTCGTCGGCCTCGTGATCACGGGGCGGGGGATCGCCCGTCACGGGTATCCGGTCCTCGCCGGCGACCACCGCACCGGAATCGTGACCAGCGGGACCCATTCGCCGACCATCGGGAAGCCGATCGCGATGGCGTACGTCGCGCCGACAGATGCGGCGCCGGGTACGCTACTGGCCGTCGAGGTCCGCGAGCAGCCGGTCTCCGCCGAGGTCGTCCCGCTGCCGTTCTACAAGCGGGCCCGATAACCCCGACCGCTCCCCAGCAGCCGACGAGGAGATGGGCATGGCCCCTGCGAACCTGCGCTACACGAAGGACCACGAGTGGGTGAAGGTCGACGGCGACGTCGCCACGATCGGCGTCACCGACTTCGCCGCCAACCAGCTCGGTGACGTGGTCTTCGTCGACCTGCCGTCGTCCGGCAAGTCGGTCGAGCAGTTCGCCACCTTCGGCGTGGTCGAGTCGGTGAAGGCCGTCAGCGACCTGTACGCGCCCCTGTCCGGCGAGGTCGTCGAGGTGAACCCGGACCTCGCGGGCAATCCGGAGCTCGTGAACAGCGATCCGTTCGGCGGTGGCTGGATGATCAAGGTCAAGGTGTCGGACGTGGCCCAGGTCGATGGCCTGCTCGACGCCGCGGCGTACGACCGGCTCACCGCAGAGGCCTGACCCCCGAATCAGGCCTCCAGCGCCGCACACGCATCACTGCAAGACGCACGAAATGCTCCGTGCGCAAACGTGTTTGACACAAGGCAGGTGACCTGTATGCTCTCGGCGCATGGTCGGTCGTAGCCTCCGACAGATCGTCTGGGCGCGTCTTCGTCGCGACAAGGTCGCGATGTTCTGCCTCGGCGTTCTCGTCTTCCTGTACGCAGTGGCCTTCATCGTGCCGCTCGTCGCCAAGCAGCTCGGCATCGATCCGATCAAGCTGCACTCGGAGCTCATCAGCGGCCTGGGCGGCAAGCCCAAGGGCGACTCCGGCGGCATCAGCCCCGAGCACATCTTCGGCGTCGAGTGGGGCACCGGACGCGACATCTTCGCCCAGATCCTGTTCGGCCTTCGCATCTCGCTGACGATCGCGACTGCCGCGACGTTCGTGACCGTGCTGATCGGGACGGTCGTCGGCATCATCGCCGGCTACACGGGCGGCCTCATCGACACGCTGATCGGCCGCCTGATGGACCTGATCCTCGCGTTCCCCTTCCTGCTCATCATCCTGGCGCTGTCGGGCGTGCTCACCCAGCGACTTACGGATCTCGGCGTTCCCGAGGGGAATGCGTCGCGGATCCTGTACCTGATTCTCGTCATGAGCTTCTTCGGGTGGCCGTACCTTGCCCGCATCGTCCGCGGCCAGGTCCTGAGCCTGCGTGAACGCGAGTTCGTGGAAGCGTCGGTCGCCATGGGCGCGGGCCGGCCGCGCATCCTGTTCGGCGAGATCCTCCCGAACCTGTGGGCGCCGATCCTCGTGTACGCGAGCCTCACGCTCCCGGCCTACATCGGCCTCGAGGCCGCGCTCTCGTTCCTCGGTGTCGGCACCCTGCCGCCCGAGGTCACGTTCGGCGCGATGCTCGCGAACTCGGTCAACTACTTCAAGGTGGTTCCCACCCTGCTCTTCATCCCGGGGACGATCCTGGTCATCCTCGTTGTGGCATTCAACCTCTTCGGCGACGCGGTCCGGGACGCGCTCGATCCGAAGGCCGTTCGCTGAGGCTCACCCTCGGCACTTGACGGGACGGCGCGTCAGAAGGCCGCCGACTCGCACCTAGATGGGCACCGATCTGTATGATCGGCAATCGCTTGCTCCGGGAGTGTCCCGGAGCCCGTTGGAGGAACACGATGCAGAAGACCCAGTCATGGGTTGCCAGAGCATCCGCACTTGGCGCCGTCGGGGTGCTGCTTGCGGCGTGCGGTACTGGCTCCCCGAGCACTGCCCCCGGGCAGACGACCGCCGCAGGGCAGTCGTCCGGGACCGGTACTGAGCCGACCGCGGCTACCGGCGCCAAGAAGGGCGGCACGCTCTATCTGCTCCAGCCGAGCGCGAGCCAGGAGTGGAACCAGATCGACCCGCAGCGCGCGTACACCGGTGAGGATCTCGCCTTCTTTGGCGCGACGATCTACCGGTCGCTGACCGCGTACAAGTACGATCCGGATCCGGTCAAGGGCACCTCGGTCGTCGCGGACATGGCCACCGATACCGGTACGGCCAATGCCGACGCGAGCGAGTGGAGCTTCACCCTCAAGGATGGGCTCACCTGGCAGGATGGTTCCGAGGTCACGTGCGAAGACGTCAAGTACGGCGTCTCGCGAACCTTCGCGAACGACATCATCAACCAGGGTCCGACGTACGCCATCGCGTACCTCGACATCCCGGCCAACCCGGTCACCGATACGAACGACAAGAACTCCGCGTACCTGTCGGCGTACTACGGCCCCTACAACAAGACGGGCCAGGACCTGTTCGACAAGGCGGTCTCCTGCAACGGCAAGACGATCACCTTCAAGCTGAACGGCCCGCACGCTGACTTCAACTACACGACGACCCTGGGCTTCGGCGCCGTGCCGAACCCGACGGATCACCCCGGCGTGGACACCGGCGAGACCTACGGTCAGCCCGGCAGCCTCCCGTGGTCGAACGGCCCGTACATGGTCGAGAGCTACTCCACCGGCAACGGTGGCGAGATGACGCTTGTCCGCAATGACAAGTGGAACGCCTCGAGCGACGACTACCGCGGCGCCTACCCGGACAAGTGGGTTGTCAAGTTCGGCATCGAGGACAAGATCCTCGACCAGCGCCTCATCGCCAGCCAGGGCGACGACGCGACGGCCGTCCAGTACGGTGCCGTCCAGCCTGAGAACCTTGCTTCGATCTTCAAGGACTCGGAGACCGCGCTTCCGGAATTCGCCGATCGCGCCATCTCCGGCTTCGACCCGTACAGCCGGTACTACTGGCTGGACGTCACGAAGGTCACCAACGTCAAGCTCCGCCAGGCCATGGCCGTCGCCCTCAACCGCGAGGCGATCCTCGCCAACGTCGGCGGCGACTTCTACGGCACCTACGCTGACGGGTACATCAAGCCGAACATCGGCGCGGACTACGCTCCGACCGGCTTCTGGGACTCGTTCTTCGGTCAGGCCGTCCCGAACGCGGGCGACCCGACCCTGGCCAAGAAGCTGATCACGGACTCGGGCGAGGCGGCTCCGGCCCTCACGTTCGACTTCCCGGACAGCCCGACCAACCAGAAGACTGCCGCGATCGTCATCGACTCGCTGGGCCAGGCTGGCATGACCGTCACGCCGAACCCGATCGCGAGCTCGTACTACGCGACCGTCTTCACCAACGGCCACAACTTCGGCACCGCCGGTTGGGGTGCTGACTGGCCGAACGCGTCGACGGTCCTCCCGCCGCTGTTCACGGACAAGGGCGGTTGGAACCTGTCGCACGTCAAGGACAAGGACATGGAGGCCAAGATCGACGCGGCGTTCGCCGAGCTCGATCGGGCCAAGCAGGCCACCCTGTGGCAGGACATCAACAAGTACGCCGTGGAGAACGTCTACGCGATCCCGACGTTCTTCGGCAAGAGCCAGACCATCGCCGGCAACGGTGTTGGTGTGACGATTGACGGCGCACCTGGCGCGATGTACCGCTGGGCTGCCTACGGCTCCTGGCCGTACGCTCAGCTGTTCGTCAAGTAGCGCAAGCGTGAGATCGGGGGAGCGGCTCCGCCGCTCCCCCGACTTCTTTTCTCTCTCCAACACACCGGAGGGCTAGCGCGTGGCTGCGTACCTGGTGCGGCGCGTCCTGTTGATGGTCACGCTGCTGTTCCTGCTGAGCATCACGGTCTTCGTGCTGTTCAATGCGCTCCCGAGCGATCCCGCCCGGCTCACCTGCGGCAAGGTCTGCACACCGCAGCTCCTGGCCGCCAACAAGCAGCGACTCGGCTACGACAAGCCGCTCCTCGAGCAGTACGAGATCTTCATCACCGGCATCTTCACGGGCCGCGAGTTCTCGAGCGGCTCCCCGAAGCCCATCCAGTGCCCGCCGCCGTGCCTCGGCTATTCCTACAGCCGGCACCAGCTGGTCCTCGACATGATCGCGAAGGCAGCGCCAGTGACGTTCTGGCTCGCGATCGGCGCATTCGTGATGTGGCTCACCGTCGGGATCTCCCTCGGCATCTTCGCCGCGTTGAAGCGCGGCCGCTGGCCGGACCGCCTCGTCATGGGCGTGTCCCTCGTCGGCTATTCATTCCCGTCGTTCTTCATTGGATTGATCCTCTACACCTTCGTGATCGTCCAATGGCACTGGTTACCGAACCCGCAGTACGTGTCGCCGTTCGACAAGCCCATCCAGTTCCTGCAGACGATGCTGGTGCCGTGGATCGTGCTTGCCATCCTGTACACGGCGTTCTACATGCGGTTGACGCGCAACCAGGTGCTCGAGGTCCTCAATGACGACTACGTGCGCACCGCGCGCGCCAAGGGCCTTCCCGAGCGGACGGTGGTCGTCAAGCACGCGCTGCGCGCCGGCCTGACGCCGATCGTGACGGCCGCGGGCCTCGACCTTGCCGGCCTCCTGGGCGGCGCGATCATCTCGGAGAACATCTTCAGCCTGCCCGGCCTCGGCAACCTCGCCGTGACGTCCGTGCTGCAGTCGGACCTGCCGGTCATCACCGGCATCACGCTGCTGACCGCGACGATCATCATCTTCGCGAACCTCGTGGTCGACCTGCTGTACGCGGTCATCGACCCCCGCGTCCGCCTCGCATGAGGCAGCCTGACCTCCAGAGGCAGACAGAGCTCTCGGCACCGGCGCCGTACCTCGCCGTCAATAACCTCAGCGTCCAGTTCCCGACCGAGGACGGCCTCGTCCATGCGGTCGAGGGCGTCACGATGTCCGTGGCGCGCGGCAAGACGCTCGCGGTTGTCGGCGAGTCCGGCTCGGGCAAGAGCGTCACAGCGCTCGCGATCATGGGCCTGCTGAACCGCGCCACGGCAAAGGTCACCGGCGAGGTCTGGATCGACGGCCAGGAGATGGTCGGCATGTCCGATCGCGACGTGCGCAAGCTGCGCGGCGCGAAGATGGCCATGATCTTCCAGGACCCGATGTCGAGCCTGCACCCGTTCTACCGGGTCGGCGCCCAGCTTGCCGAGGCCGCGATGGTCCACCGGAAGCTCTCGAAGTCCGCCGCGCGCGCGGAGGCGATCGAGATGCTCAGCCGCGTCGGGATCCCGGCGCCGAAGCGGCGCGTCGACGACTACCCGCACCAGCTGTCGGGCGGCATGCGCCAGCGCGTGATGATCGCGATGGCGCTGATCAACTCGCCGGCGCTGCTGATCGCCGACGAGCCGACGACCGCGCTCGACGTCACCGTCCAGGCGCAGATCCTCGACCTGATCCACAAGCTCCAGTCGGAGTTCAACACTGCGGTGATCCTGATCACCCACGACCTCGGCATCGTGGCCGACGTCGCGGACGACGTGCAGGTCATGTACGCGGCGCGCGTCGTCGAGTCGGCCCCCACGTCGCGGCTGTACGCGTCGCCGGAGATGCCGTACACGCTCGGCCTGCTCGCGTCGATCCCGCGCATGGACCGCGAGGCAACGGACCGGCTCGACCCGATCCGGGGCAACCCGCCGTCACCGATCCGCCATCCGTCGGGCTGCGTCTTCCATCCCCGCTGCAAGTACACCGAGCTCGTCCCGGACAACGCCTGCGCGGAGGTCCGGCCAGAGCTGCTCGACAGCGAAGCGGGCCATCTCGTTCGCTGCCACCTTCCGCCCGAGACGCGACGCCGGATCGCGACCGAGGCCATCAACATCACCGGCACGGTCGCGGGAGCGGCACAGTGACGGTCCAGACTGGCAAGGAGATCCTGCAGGTCACCGGCCTGCGCAAGCACTTCCCGGTCAAGGGCACGGGCCTCGGGCTGTTCCCCAAGACGGTTGGGCAGGTGAAGGCGGTCGACGGGATCAACCTCAACCTCAACGAGGGCGAGACGCTCGGCCTCGTGGGCGAGAGCGGCTGCGGGAAGTCGACCGCGGGGCGGACGATCCTGCGCCTGCTCAAGCCGACCGAGGGCAAGATCGTCGTCGACGGCCAGGACATCACGAACCTGTCGACCAACCAGCTCGTGCCCTTCCGGCGCAAGGCCCAGATCATCTTCCAGGACCCGTACAACGCGCTGAACCCGCGGCACACGGTCGGCCGGATCATCAGCACGCCGTTCGAGATCCAGAAGGTGAAGCCCGAGGGCGGCGTCAAGAAGGCCGTCTACGACCTCATGGAGCGCGTCGGCCTCAACCCGGAGCACTACAACCGCTACCCGAACGAGTTCTCCGGGGGCCAGCGCCAGCGCATCGGCATCGCGCGCGCCATCGCGCTGCGCCCGAAGTTCATCGTCTGCGACGAGCCCGTCTCCGCGCTGGACGTGTCGATCCAGGCGCAGATCCTGAACCTGCTGCGCGACCTGCAGGAGGACTTCGGGGTCGCGTACCTGTTCGTCGCCCACGACCTCGCCGTCGTGCGCCAGATCTCCCACCGCGTCGCGGTCATGTACCTCGGCAAGATCATGGAGATGGCGCCGCGCAAGACGATCTACACCGCGCCGTTGCACCCGTACACCCACTCGCTCCTGTCGGCGGTGCCGATCCCGGACCCGAACCAGCAGCGCAAGCGCACGCGGATCCTGCTCCAGGGCGACCTGCCCTCGCCGATCGACCCGCCCAGTGGCTGCGTCTTCCGGACGCGCTGCTTCCAGGCGCAGGAGAAGTGCGCGCAGGAAGTTCCGCCGCTCGTCGAGCTGCAGCCCGGCCATCTCGTCGCGTGCCATTTCCCGATCCAGGCGAAGGACATCCCCGGCCGCGTCGACGTGACCGCCGACGGCGTGACCGACGTCTCGACGGACGGGCTCGAGGCAGCGGACCGGCCGGCGGTCGGTGCCGCGATCGGCGGCAATCGCGGTGCGATCGGTGGCGGACCCGACGACGCGGACGCGCTCCCGCACTAGACTCGGAGCGTCGTGACGACGCTTCGCATCGCGCTCGCCCAGGTCGCGCCGACGCTCGGCGATCTCGAAGCCAACCTCGCGCGCCATCACGCGCTGATCCGCGACGCCCGCGCCGGGGGAGCCGGGCTCGTCGTGTTCCCGGAGTTGGGGCTCACCGGGTACCTGCTCCAGGACCTCGCGGCCGAGGTCGCGATGCGGCTCGACGACCCGCGCCTCGCCGCGCTTGCCGCCGACACGGCGGGTGGTGCCTCGGCGGTCGTGTCGTTCGTGGAGGAGTCCGGCGATCACCGGCTGTTCATCGCCGCCGCGCTGCTCGAAGACGGCGAGATCCGCCACGTCCACCGGAAGGTCTACCTCCCGACGTACGGCCAGTTCGATGAGCGCCGGTTCTTCGCGCCCGGCGATACCGTCCGCGCGACACCGTCGCGACTCGGCGTCGGGGTCGGCATCGGCGTGTGCGAGGACTTCTGGCACCTCCAAACCCCGCAGCTGCTCGCCCTCGACGGCGCGCAGATCCTCATCAACGTCTCGTCGTCGCCCGGCCGCGACCTGGCGGCGTCGAACGAGGTCGGGCTCGGGACCGCAACCTCTTGGCGCACGTTGATGCGCACCTATGCGCAGCTCACGACCTCGTTCGTGGTGTTCGTGAACCGCGTCGGCGTCGATGAGTCGATGACGTTCTGGGGCGGCTCGGAGGTCATCGCGCCGTCGGGCGCGCCGGTCTTCTCGGCGCCGTTCTTCGACGACGACCTGTACCTGGTGGACATCCGCCTGCAGGACATCCGACGCGAACGGATCGCGCTGCCGCTGCTCCGCGACGAGCGGCTCGAGCTCCAGGCCCGAGAGCTCGGCCGGATCGTGGCCGAACGCGCAGGGCTCGCGACGGACACGACGGCGGACGACGGCGCCGGCCCGGGCTTGGACGTGGCGCCGCGCCCGGCGGAGCCGATCAAGCTCCGGTCGCCTCGGCGCCGCGCAGCCGCAGGTTGAGAGCGGCTCGATGAGCGCGGTGCAGCCGGTCCCGGTCGACGACGGCGGCCAGCCGCTCTTCGAGCTGCCGGACGAGCTGGCGATCGACACCGATGTCGCCCGCAAGGTCATTGCGGGCTTCATCCGCGGCCAGCTGGCGCAGGCGGGGTTCGAGCGGCTGGTGCTGGGGTTGTCCGGCGGGATCGATTCCGCGCTCGTCGCGTATCTCGTCGCCGAGGCGATCGGTGCGGACAAGCTGCTGACGGTGAAGATGCCGTACCGGACATCGTCCGCCGCATCGACCGCCGATGCCGACACGATCGTCGCCGACCTCGGCTGCCCGAGCGACCTCGTCGAGATCACGCCGATGGTCGACGCGTACTTCGGCTCCGGTTCGGCGGATGTCACGGGCGCATCCGCGCTGCGGCGCGGCAACTTCATGGCCCGAATGCGGATGTCCGTGCTGTACGACCGTTCGGTGTCGTTCGGCGGGCTCGTGGTCGGGACAGGGAACAAGACCGAATCGCTGATCGGCTACACGACGATCTACGGCGACAACGCCTGCGCGTTCAACCCGATCGGCGACCTGTACAAGAGCCAGGTTCGCCAGCTGGCCGCTGCGGTCGGCGTGCCGCGCGCGGTCATCGCGAAGGCACCGAGCGCGGATCTCTGGCCGGACCAGACCGACGAGGGCGAGGGCGCGTTCCGTTATCCGCTGCTCGACCGGCTCCTGTTCTGGCGAGTCGACCGGCGACGGTCCACCGACGAGCTGGTCGAGATGGGCTTCGATCGGGCGCTCATCGACCGGGTGGATCGGATGATCGCGACGTCGGAGTTCAAGCGGCAGGTCCCGCCGGTCGCGAAGCTCGGGCCGCGGACGGCCGGGGTCGACTACCTCTACCCGCGGCGTCGGCCCGGCTCCGCGCGCTCCTGACCCTCGATCGCGTGGCAGGCGCTTCGACCGACACCGGCACGGTACCGGCCCGCGGCACGCTCTACGTGGTCGCCACGCCCATCGGCAATCTCGGCGATGTGACGCTGCGCGCGCTTGAGGTGCTCAAGGCAGTGCCCCTCGTCGCGGCGGAGGACACGCGAATTACGCGGCGGCTCTTCGCGCGGTACGAGGTCGGGACGCGGCTGGTGAGCTTCCACGCTCGGAGCGGGCCGGCGCGAGCTGGCGAGCTGCTTGCGCACCTCCGCGGGGGCGCCGATCTCGCGATCGTGACCGATGCCGGCACGCCCATCGTGAGCGATCCCGGCGAGGACCTCGTGACTGCGTGGGCGGCCGAGGGTGGCACGGTCGCGGCCATCCCCGGTGCCTCGGCCGTCCTGGCGGCGGTGGCGTCGACCGGCGTGGCCGGTGCGCGCTGGGGGTTCGAGGGCTTCCTCCCGCGGAGCGGGCGCGAGCGGAAGGAACGGCTCGCGCGGATCGCGGGAGACGACCGCTCGACCGTGCTGTTCGAGGCGCCCGGCCGTCTCGCGGCCACGTTGCGAGACCTCGCCGGCGTATGTGGCGCGGAGCGTCCCGCCGCCGTCTGCCGCGAGCTCACGAAGCTGCATGAGCAGGTCGCACGCGGCGCGCTCGGGG
This sequence comes from Candidatus Limnocylindrales bacterium, assembly GCA_035248345.1. Taxonomy (GTDB): domain Bacteria; phylum Chloroflexota; class Limnocylindria; order Limnocylindrales; family CSP1-4; genus UBA5189. The sequence goes on along the minus strand of DATFHO010000101.1, from coordinate 11,477 downwards.
AGCTTGCTGCGGCCGTCGGAGGGGAGATCCCGGCGCGTGGGGAGATCGTCATCGTCGTCGGCGGCGCGGCGGATGCGCGCAGGGAAGAGGCACCGGCGCCGGTCGACCTCGACGACGGTCGCGCGCGCGTACGGGCGCTCGTCGAATCCGGGATGCGGGCGTCCGAGGCAGCGCGCTCTGTTGCGGCGGAGACGGGCCTGCCGCGGCGGGAGCTGTATCCGGAGCACTAGGAAGGAACGCACCCGGACGGCTCCAGGGGGAGGTCCGGCGCCGCCCGGGCGCGTGAGGGAGGGGGATTCGGGTCAGGCGGCGAGCGCCTCTGCAATCGGCTCGTCAGGTGCGATGCTCGGGGCGTCGTCCTCTCCGTCGGCGTCGGCGTCGGCGCTCTCGGTGCCCCCGGCGGCGAGCCCCGCCGCCTCGATCGCGTCGGCCGACGACGCGGCCGCGTAGTCCTTCTTCTTCCGGCCGGAGAGCATCTCGACGGTCGTCGCGACGATCTCGGTCTTCCAGTGGCGCAGTCCCTTCTCGTCGTCCCAGGTCCGCGTCTGGATGCGACCCTCGATCGACACCTGCTGGCCCTTCCCGAGGTAGCGGCCGCACACTTCCGCGAGCCGATCCCACGTGACGACGTTGTGGAACTCCGGGCGTTCCTTGCCGTTCCCGGCGTACTCCGTGGTTGCCACGCTGAACTGCGTGACGTGCTTGCCGCTTGCGAGCGCGCGCATCTCCGGATCGCGCGTCAGGCGGCCGGTCAGGAGGACCTTGTTCACGGTCCAACACTCCTTGGTTCGATCGGCCGACGGGTCACGGGCCGATCCTGCGTGCGGCGGGATCGTTGTTCGGCGATTGACGCACCGTAGCGAGCACCGCTCACCGCGCGGTCACCGGCCGCTTCGCTCGCGCTTACCGCTGACATGAATCTGCAACCGGGTACGTTGGTCCCGGGTCGGTGCGCGGATGCCTCGGACCATCGACCCTGGTCGGGCGGGACGTACCGCCCATTGCCTGCCGATCGGCCCTGGGCATATGGTTCAGATGCGCCGAACGCGGCAAACCGGGGGCACTCGGGGCGTCGGCCACGGACCATCGAACGGACGCCGGAGCGGGCGAAGGGACCGCATACGGAGATCCCGGGCGGAGGTCACGGGTCGAGCAACCATGAGTGATCGGCCTCGAGCCGGAACGCGTTTGGCCGGACTCATCGCTCGATGATCTGGCGGCACCTTCATCAGCGCTCCATCGATCGCCTCCCGACCTGACGGGGGGCGATCGCCATGTCCGGTCCCGGAGCGGATCCGGCGCCTGAGCGGGCCCCGTGCGGGCCCCGAGCCGCGCCCGAGCAGGGCCCGACGGCGCCCGCGCCGCCCCTGCTATCCTCCGGTCGTTCCCGGGACGTGTCGAGGCGCCCGGACAGGGGAGGTCCTGCGATCGCGCGATCAGGGCGCGTCGTCCGTCCCGTGAGGCGGCCGATGCACCGGCAGAACCAGCGCCGCAACGCTGGCGGCGACCCGCGGGAGATTTGCAACCTGATCCCGAGCCGCGAGGCCCGGGATTTCTCGATTCCTGGAGCCAGTCGCGCTCGCCAGGCGGTCCGGACGAAGGCGCCGGTCGAGCACCGTGGCGAGCGCACCCCAAGGTGCGTGAGCGAGGCGCGCAGGCCGGCAACGCACGGCTGGACCGAGATGGCGAGCGCCCTCTGATGCCGGCAAGCATCGTTGTCGGGCTGCAGTGGGGCGACGAGGGGAAGGGCAAGACCACCGACTTCCTGGCCGAGCAGGTCGGGATGGTCGTGCGATACCAGGGCGGCGACAACGCCGGCCACACGGTGGTCAAGGGCGACGAGGTGCTCAAGCTCCACCTCGTGCCGTCGGGCGTCCTGTATCCGCACATCACGTCGGTGATCGGGAACGGCGTCGTCGTGAATCCCCAGACGCTCATCGACGAGCTCGACATGCTCGCCGCGCGCGGCATTGACGTCTCGCGGGTCAGGGTCAGCCGGGCAGCCCACGTGATCATGCCCTACCACGTGGCGCTCGACCGCGCGAACGAGGCGCGCCTCGACGGCGCGAAGGTAGGCACGACCGGACGTGGGATCGGCCCCACGTACGGCGATCGCGCGTGGCGTGTCGGACTTCGGATGGGCGACCTGCTCGACCGCGAGGTCCTCCGGGACCGACTCTCCCGGCTCCTGCCCGACAAGAACAACCTGCTCGCCTCGATGGGCGCGTCGCCGTTCGAGGTGGATTCGCTCGTCGACAAGGCCGCCGCGTGGGGCGACCGCCTGGCGGCGCACCTCGACGACACGACGTGGCTCGTGCAGGGCGCGCTGGCACGTGGCGAGCACGTGCTGCTCGAGGGCGCGCAGGGCACATTGCTGGACCTGGACCACGGGTCGTACCCGTTCGTGACGTCGTCGAATGCGGTTGCCGGTGGTGCAACGACGGGCGGCGGCATCGGCCCGCTCCAGGTCGACGAGGTCATGGGCGTGATGAAGGCGTACGCCACGCGCGTCGGCTCCGGCCCGTTCCCGACGGAGCTCCATGACGAGGTCGGGGAGGGGATTCGCTCCCGAGGCCACGAGGTTGGAACCACCACGGGCCGCCCGCGCCGCGTCGGCTGGTTCGACGCCGTGCCGATTCGCTACGCGGTCGCGGTGAACTCCGTGAGCAGCATCATGCTGAACAAGATCGACATCCTGTCGGGGCTCGAGCGGATCCCGTTGTGCGTCGCGTACGACATCGACGGCGAGCGGGTGGAGCGCTGGCCGTCCTCGGCGCAGGCGCTCGAGCGGGCCACGCCGATCTACGAATGGTTCGAGGGCTGGTCTGAGCCGATCCACGATGTGCGCTCGCTCGGCGACCTTCCCGAGGCGGCGCGCCGGTACGTGACCGCCCTCGAGGAGACCGCCGGCGTCCCGATCGTGCTCGTGTCCGTCGGCCCGGAGCGCACGCAGACGATCGAACGGGCGTGGCGCCCGATGCGCCGGCGCATGGCGTCGGGCCTGGTGTGAGGCGCGGACCGGCGTGAGCACCGCACCGACGATCACGCTCATCGTGGGCTCCGGTGCGCGCGAGCATGCGCTCGCGTGGAAGCTCGCGAGCGAGCCGGGCATGAACGAGGTCGTCGTGGCTCCCGGGTCCGCGGCGATCGGCGCCGAGCCCCGCGTGCGATGCCTTCCGTCCGTGGATCCGCTGGACCCGGCGGAAGTTGTCGCTGCCGCGCGGGAGGTGGCCGCAGAGCTCGTCGTGATCGGCCCCGAGGCGCCGCTGGCGGCCGGTGTCACGGACGCCCTCACCGAGGCCGGGTTCCGCGTCTTCGGCCCCACCCGCGCAGCGGCCCGCATCGAATCCTCGAAGTCGTTCTGCCACGACGTCGCGCAGGGTGCGGGCGTTCGAATGGCCCGCGCGCGCGCCTTTGAGGCGCACCAAGGCGACGCCGCACGCGCGTACGTCGCGGAGCTGGGCGCCGGCGGTGGCGGTGTCGTGCTGAAGCAGGACGGCTTGGCAGCCGGCAAGGGCGTGACCGTCTACGAGGACGTCGAGCTCGCGGTCGCACACGTCGCCTCCAACCTGGAGGGACGCGGGCCGGGTCCCGCGCTCGTCGTCGAAGAGCGCCTCCACGGGCGCGAAGCCAGCGTGATCGCGATCTGCGACGGCCGCGACGCCGTCGCCCTCCCCGCATCGCGGGACTACAAGCGGCTGTGCGACGGTGACGAAGGACCGAACACCGGCGGCATGGGCGCCTACTCGCCGCTGCCGGATCTCCCCGACGATGCCGTCGACGAGATCCTCCGGACCGTCCATCGCCCGATCCTGCGGGAGCTCGCCGAGCGCGGGACGCCGTTCATCGGCTTCCTCTACGCCGGGCTGATGCTCACCGACGACGGCCCCGTGCTGCTGGAGTGCAACGCGCGACTCGGCGACCCCGAGACGCAGGTGATCATGCCCCGCCTCGCCGGCGCGCTCGGTCCCGTGCTGGCGGCCGCGGCGCAGCGCCGGCTCGGCGGCGATCGGCGCCTGCCCGTGTTCCAGAACGCGGCCGTCGGGATCGTGCTCGCGGCCGAGGGCTACCCCAACACGCCTTCACGCGGCGCCGCCATCGACGGGTTGAACGCGGCCGCGGACGAGGGCGCCGTGGTCTTCCACGGGGGGTCGGTCGGCCGCCCGGGCGGCGGCTACGGCACGAACGGCGGGCGCGTCCTCACGGTCGTCGGAGGCTGGACGGATCTCGTGGGGGCGCGGGATGCCGCAGAGCGAGCCGCGAGCCTGATCTCCTGGGACGGCATGCAGCGCCGCCACGACATCGCGCAGTCGCTGCCGGGCGCCGCGGTCCCGGTGGGAGCCGCATCGTGATCCGCCGGTACACGCTCGCCGAGATGGGCGCCATCTGGTCCGACGGGGCCCGCTTCGAGCACATGCTCGCCGTCGAGCTCGCGGTGACGCGCGCGCAGGCGCGGCGCGGCCGTGTGCCGCAGGAGGCGCTGAACGCGATCGAGGCGAAGGCGACGGTCGACGTCGCGCGCATCGAGGAGCTCGAGCGCACGACCGACCACGATGTCATCGCGTTCGTGTCCCAGGTTGCCGAGTCCGTCGGTCCGGAGGGACGGTTCATCCACCTCGGGCTCACGTCGTCCGACGTCGTCGACACCGGGCTCGCGCTCCAGCTGCGCGCAGCCGGCGAGCTGCTGCTTCGCGACGCCGACAAGCTCGTGGATGTGCTCATCACGCGCGCGCGCGCCGAGGCCGAGACGCTGATGATGGGTCGCACCCACTCCGTGCACGCGGAGCCGACGACGTTCGGGTTGAAGCTGGCCGGGTGGGCGTTCGAGGTCGACCGGGGCCGCCGCCGCCTCCGCGAGGCCGTCGACGAGATCGCGACCGGCAAGCTGTCCGGCCCGGTCGGGACGTACAGCCACCTCGAGCCGGCGGTCGAGGCCGAGGTCATGGAGGAGCTCGGCCTGCGAGTCGACCCGGTGAGCACGCAGATCGTCCAGCGCGACCGGCACGCGGCGCTCGTGACGGCGATCGCCATCCTCGGCGGGTCACTCGAGCGGTTCGCGACCGAGATCCGGAACCTCCAGCACACCGAGATCGGCGAGGTGATGGAGCCGTTCAAGCAGGGCCAGAAGGGCTCCTCGGCGATGCCGCACAAGCGCAACCCGATCCTGTCGGAGCGCATCGCAGGGCTCGCCCGCGTGCTGCGCGGCTACGCCGCCACCGCCCTCGAGAACCAGCCGCTGTGGCACGAGCGCGACATCAGCCATTCGTCGGCCGAGCGGGTGATCCTGCCCGACGCAACGATCCTGCTGGATTACCTGCTCCAGAAGTCCGCCACCCTGATCCGCGACCTGGTCCTCCGGCCGGAGCGGATGCGCGACAACATCGAGCGCGGGCTCGGCCTCCATGCCTCGTCGCGGGTCCTGCTCGCGCTCGTCGAGCACGCCGGCCTCGCTCGCGAGGCCGCGTACGAGGTGGTGCAGCGCGCGTCGTTCGAGGCGCAGAGCAGCGGCCGCCAGCTGCGGGACGTCCTCGCGGTGGAGCCGACCGTCGCGCGGAAGCTCAGCCTCGCCGAGCTCGACGCGTGCTTCGACGACGCCCGGTACCTCGGCCACGTGCCGGAGGTCATCGCTCGCTTGGACGCGCTGGTCGGGGCGCCGCAGCACAAGGAGGCGGTCGGTGCTCACCGCTGATCGATTCCTGCGATCCGGGAAGGTCCGCGACCTCTACGAGCTCGACGATGCGCGACTCCTGCTCGTCGCCTCGGACCGCATCTCGGCGTTCGATGTCGTCCTGCCGACCGACATCCCGGACAAGGGCCGCGTGCTGACCGGGCTGTCGCGCTGGTGGTTCGACGAGACCGCGTCGATCGTGCCCAACCACCTGCTCCGGGTCGTCGGCGACGACCCGGAGCTCCTCGGGCGATCGATGGTCTGCCGCCGCGCGATCGTGCTCCCGGTCGAGATCGTCGTCCGCGGCTACCTGTCCGGCTCCGGCTGGAAGGAATACCTGATGCACGGCGGCGTGTGCGGCAATCGACTGCCAGCCGGCCTTCTCGAGTCCGACAAGCTCCGTGAGCCGATCCTGACCCCGGCAACGAAGGCGCCCGAGGGCCAGCACGACATGAACATCGACTACGAATCGATGGTCCAGATCTTCGAGGACTGGCCGCCCCACGGCGACGACTGGCTCGGGCGCGACGCGGCAGAAGCCTTGGCCGCGCAGGTCCGGGACATCGCATTCCGGCTGTACGACCTGGGCGCGCGCCGCGCAGCCGAGGCCGGGATCATCCTCGCCGACACGAAGTTCGAGATGGGCCTGACGGACGACGGCCTCATCCTCGTTGACGAGGTGATGACGCCCGACTCATCGCGGTTCTGGGATGCCGCAGCGTATGAGCCCGGCGGCCCGCAGGCCAGCTTCGACAAGCAGTTCGTGCGCGACTGGCTCGAGACGCAGGCATGGGACAAGACAGCCCCCGGTCCGGAGCTGCCGTCCGACGTGGTCGCCGGGACGCGTGCCCGGTACGTCGAGGCGTTCGAGCGGATCACCGGCGCCAGCTTCAGCCGCTACCTCCTGGAGGACGTGATCGCGCGATGAGCAGCTTCCGGTTCGCGGTCAACGTGCTGCCGAAGGACGGGATCCTCGATCCGCAGGGTCGGGCGGTCGAGGGCAGCCTCGGCCATCTGGGCGTGGACGGCGTGTCGGCGGTACGGGTGGGGCGGCGCGTCGAGCTGACGGTCGACGCCCCGGATGCCGCGGCGGCGCGAGCGGTCGTCGACCGCCTCGGCCAGGAGCTCTTCTCGAATCCGCTGATCGAATCGTTCGAGGTCGAAGCGCGGTGACCCGCATCGGCGTCGTGGTCTTCCCGGGCTCCAACTGCGACCGCGACACGCTCCGCGGCTTCGAGCTCGCGGGCGCCGAGGCGGTGCCGCTCTGGCACGAGCAGGGTGCACTGGACGGCGCAGCGGCAGTCGTGCTGCCGGGTGGCTTCGCGTACGGCGACTACCTGCGCGCCGGCGTGATCGCCCGGTTCTCGCCCGTGATGCGCGCCGTGTCCGCGTTCGCCGCGGATGGTGGCCTCGTCCTCGGGATCTGCAACGGCTTCCAGGTCATCGCCGAAGCGGGGCTCGTCCCGGGCGCGCTGCTGCGCAACCGCGGCCTGCGATTCCTGGGCCGCGACGTCCACATCGCGGCGGAGCAGCTCGACACCCCGTTCACGGCGCTCGTCGGTGATGGGCGGCCGCTGCGCATGCCGATCGCCCACGGCGAGGGCTGCTACTACGCCGGCGACGCCGAGCTCGATGCGCTCGAGCGCGAGGGCCAGGTGCTGTTCCGGTACGTCCGGGCGGATGGGTCCCGCGCCGCCGCCGAGGCGGACCCCGCAAACCCGAACGGGTCGCTGCGGGCGATCGCGGGCGTGCGGAATTCGCGTGGCAACGTTGCGGGTCTCATGCCGCATCCGGAACGTGCGTCGGACGCCCTTCTCGGGTCGGACGACGGCATGCCGATCCTGCGCTCGCTGGTCGAGGCAGCCACCCGGGCCGAGCGCGGCACGGAGCCCGTCGCGGTGGGCGGTCGATGACGATCGCCGAGCGACCCGAGGCGCCCGTGCCGGATCCGGCGGCGCCCGAAGCCGTGCCGCTCCATCGCGCGCTGGGCGTGACGGATCAGGAGCTCGACGCGATCCGCGCGCGGCTCGGGCGCGACCCGAACGACCTCGAGCTCGCGATGTTCAGCGTGATGTGGAGCGAGCACTGCTCGTACAAGAGCTCCAGGCCGCTGCTCAAGACGCTCCCGACGCGCGGCGAGGGTGTCGTCGCGGGACCGGGCGAGAACGCCGGCGTGATCTCGATCGGGGACGGGCTCGCTGTCGCGTTCAAGATCGAGTCGCACAACCACCCGTCCGCGGTCGAGCCGTACCAGGGCGCCGCCACGGGCGTCGGCGGCATCCTTCGCGACATCTTCACGATGGGTGCCCGCCCCGTCGCCGTCCTGGATGCGCTGCGGTTCGGGGAGCCGACGAAGGCACAGACGCGCCGGCTCGTGGACGGCGTCGTCCGCGGCGTCGGTGGGTACGGCAACTGCGTGGGCGTGCCGACGGTCGGTGGCGAGCTGGTCTTCGACCCGAGCTATGCCGACAACCCGCTGGTGAACGTCATGGCGATCGGCGTGCTCGAGGAGCGGTTCCTGACCCGTGCGGCGGCGCCGGGCCCCGGCAACCTCGCGGTCCTGTTCGGCAGCGCCACGGGGCGCGATGGGATCGGCGGCGCGTCCGTGCTCGCATCCGCGACATTCTCGGACCAGGACGCATCGAAGCGGCCATCGGTCCAGGTCGGCGACCCGTTCGCGGAGAAGCTGCTGATCGAAGCCTCCCTCGAGCTGATCGAGCGCGGGCTCGTGGAAGGCCTGCAGGACCTGGGCGCGGCTGGGATCACGTGTGCCACGTCCGAGACGGCGGACCGGGCCGGCACGGGGATCCGCGTGGACCTCGACGCCATTCCACGGCGGGAGCCCGGCATGGAGCCGTTCGAGGTGATGATCTCGGAGAGCCAGGAGCGGATGCTGGCGATCGTCCGCCCGGATCGGCGCGACGCCGTCGCCGAGGTCTGCCAGCGCTGGGGCCTGCCGTGTGCCGTGATCGGCGTCGTGACCGACGATGGCGACATCACGATCGTCGAAGGCGGCCTCGACGGCGCCGCGTCCCGTGAGATCGCGCGCGTGCCGGCGTCGGCGCTCACGTCGGATGCGATCGTCCACGAGCGGCTCGCCGCGCCGCCGGAGCGCCGCCGCGCTGCGCCCGCGCCAGGAGCACCCATCGAGGCGAGCGACCAGCTGCCCGGGCGCGGGATGGATCCCGGCGCGGTGCTCCTCGCACTGATGGGCTCGCCGAACCTCGCCTCGCGCCGCGCCGTGTTCGAGCAGTACGACTCGACGGTGGGCGCCTCGACCGCCGCGGGACCGGGTAACGGCGCCGCGGTCATCCGGGTCACCGGGACGTCGAAGGGGCTCGTGGCGGCCACCGACGCCAACGCGGGCGTGAGCGCCGCGGATCCCTGGCTCGGCGCCGCGATGAGCGTCGCCGAGGCGGCCCGGAACGTGGCGATCACCGGCGCACGCCCGCTCGGCGTGACCAACTGCCTGAACTTCGGCGACCCGACCCGCCCCGACGCGTTCTGGCAGCTGTCCGAAGCCGTCCGCGGGCTCGGCGACACGTGTCGCGCCCTCGGGCTGCCGGTCACGGGCGGCAATGTCTCGCTGTACAACGAGTCCGCGCGCGGACGCATCGCGCCGACGCCGGAGATCGGCGTCGTCGGTCTGCTCGAGGACGCCTCGGCGGCCGTCGGGCCTGCGTTCCGAACCGACGGCGACGCGATCCTGCTGGTCGGCGAAGCGGGCCCGGGGCTCGTCGGCAGCGAGTACGCGCGGATCGCAGGCGTCGCGCCCGAGGACGGCCCACCCGGCCTGGACCTCGATCGCGAGTGCCGGCTCCAGGCCTTCGTCCAGGACGCCGCGGCGCGCGGCCTCCTCGCTTCCGCGCAGGACGTGTCGGGTGGTGGCTTCGCCGTCGCGCTTGCGGAATCCGCGATGTGGAGCGGGCTGGGCGCGCACGTCCGACTGCCGGTCGGGAGCTCGCCTGCGGTCGACCTGTTCGGCGAGAGCCCGAGCCGCCTCATCGTGTCGTCGGATGCGCGGCACGCCCCGGCCACGGAGCTCCTGGCGCGGCAGCATGGCCTGCCGGTCGAACGGCTCGGCAGCGTCGGTGGATCGCGTGTGGTGATCGAGCTGACGGGTGCCGGCGCGACGGGCGCCGCTGAGGAGCGCGGCTCGCGCGTGGCCGACGCGATCGACGTCTCGCTCCACGATCTCGAGCGCGCGTGGGAGCACGGGCTGCCGCGAGCGCTCGGCTGGGACGAGCCCGGACAGGCAAGCGCGGCCGCCACCGCGGAAGGCAGGTAGCGAGCGATGTGCGGCGTCTTCGGCGTCTCGCTCCCGCCCGGTTCCGGCACGGAAGCCGCGGCCGTTGCCTCGACCGGGCTCTTCGCGCTGCAGCACCGCGGCCAGGAATCGGCCGGCCTTGCCGTCTCGGACGGCGCCGAGGTGTTCCTCTACAAGGACCTCGGGATGATCGCCCAGGTCCTCGACGAGCGGCGCCTCCCGAGCTTCCGGGGCGATCTCGCGATCGCCCACTGCCGCTACTCGACCACCGGCTCGACGATCTGGGAGAACGCGCAGCCGACGTTCCGGCTCGGTCCGCGGCGATCGGTCGCGATCGGGCACAACGGCAACCTGGTGAACACGCGTGAGCTCCTGACGCAGCTCGAGGGCGGCCGGGGCCGGCTCGCCGCGACCACGGATACCGAGCTGCTGACCACGCTGCTCGCGGATGAGCCGGCCGCCGACACCGTCGAAGCGCTGACGCGACTGCTCCCTCGAGTCCGGGGCGCATACTCGCTCCTCGTCCTCGATCGCGATCGCATCATCGGCATCCGCGACCCGCACGGATTCCGTCCGCTCGTCCTCGGGCGCATCCCGGATGTCCGGCCCGCCACCGACGGCCAGGCGCCGTGGGCCACGCAGGGCTCGACCGACGGCTGGGTGCTCTCGTCGGAGACGACGGGCCTGGATATCGTGGGCGCGGAGTTCGTGCGCGACGTCGAGCCCGGCGAGATGGTCATCCTCGAGTCCGGACAGGAGCCGCGGAGCGTGCGCTTCGCCGAGGCGGATCCCGCGCTGTGCGTCTTCGAGATGATCTACTTCGCCCGCCCCGACTCGTACATGGAGGGCCGCAACCTGTACGAGGTCCGGCGGCGGATGGGCGAGCAGCTGGCCCTGGAACACCCGGCGACCGCGGATCTCGTGATGCCCGTGCCGGATACCGGCGCGCCGGCGGCGTCGGGATTCGCCGAGGTCTCGGGCATGCCGTACCGGGAAGGGTTGGTGCGGAACCGCTACACCGGTCGGACGTTCATCCAGCCCTCCCAGACGATGCGCCACCGCGGCGTGACGCTGAAGCTCAACCCGCTGCGCGAGGTCGTGCGTGGGAAGCGGCTCACCGTCGTCGACGACTCGATCGTGCGTGGCACGACGACCAAGCAGATCGTCGCGCTCCTGCGGAAGGCCGGCGCCGAAGAGGTGCACGTCCGGATCAGCGCGCCACCGATCTTCCACCCGTGCTTCTACGGCATCGATACGCAGGTGGCGACGGAGCTGATCGCAGCGACGTCATCGCTCGAGGAGATCCGCACGTTCATCGGCGCGGATTCGCTCGGCTACCTGTCCATCGCCGGCGTCCTCGCCGCGCTCGAGCTCCCGTACGACCGGTTCTGCTTCGCTTGCTTCGACGGCCGCTATCCCGAGCCGGTCCCGTACGACGCGAATGCCCGCAAGTTCATGCTCGAGGAGCCCGTGGCGGCACATGGCTGAACGTGGCGCCGCGGGCGCTCGGCAGGCGTACGCGGCGTCCGGCGTCGACGTCGC
>DATFHO010000100.1:0-4760 GCA_035248345.1 Candidatus Limnocylindrales bacterium | reverse complement strand
CGAACGCGGCGGCCGCGAGGAACACGAGGCGAACGCCGCGAACCATGACCCCGAGGTCGGCGTCGGAGATCTCGACCTCGCCGTTCTCGCCGCGCTCGAAGGACGCGTTGATTCGACGGAGCGCCGCGAACAGCAGTCGCCCCCCGATCACGAGCGCGCCGCCGGCGAGCACCGCCCGGACCACGGGCGCGGGCTTCGCGATCGTGTCGAGCAGGTCCGGGATCAGACCGGTTGCCATCGCGACGAGGACCGCGACGAGGCCGGCAATGATCGCGAGGGAGATCGCGAGCCGGCCGTCTACCCGCGCGCGGGGAGCGGGATCAGCCATCCACCATGACCGTCACTTCATGCACGCCGCCGTCCACGATGCGCCACGCTCGCACGCCGGGCGTGCCGTCCGCATCGGCTTCTGAAGCCGCCAGGGAGACGAGCACGTACAGGGCGTCGGGATAGTGGGCCTCACGCAGGTCGGTGGGCGATGGGCGCGCCGGCGAGGCGGTGTGCGAATGCACGATGGCCCAGAAGACCTCCTCGGCATCGTCGGTCTCGATCGTCAGGCGCAGCAGGTCATCGGGGTCGATGGAGTACCGGTACGGGGAGGCCAGCGGGTTCCGAAGCGGCACCCAGCGGACTGGGCGTCCTCCGTCGGCGGCCGGCCGATCGCCGATGACGATGCCGCACGCCTCGTTCGGCGCCTCGGCGCGGGCGTGAGCGATCAGCGCGTCGCGGATCGCGCGCGGCAGCACCACGGAACCAGGCCCTGGATGGGACCGCCCGGCCGCGCCCGGGTAGTACGCCTCCGGATCCGACCCGCCCGCGTTGAGGGCCGGGTCACCGGAGCCGGCGGGGCTCACCACCAGGCGACGCCGCCCTCGAGCGCTTCCTGGAGCTCGTCGATCGGCTTGTCGTAGGCACCCGAAGAGAGGTACTTCCACCCGCCATCCGGCAGGAGCGCGACGATCGTCCCGCGATCCATCGACCGCGCAACCTTTGCCGCGACCGCCAGGATCGCGCCGGACGATGGGCCGGCGAAGATTCCTTCCCGCTCCAGCAGCTGCCGCGCCGTCGTGACCGCCTCGAGGTTGGACACCACGAAGCGGTCGTCGAGCACGGTCGGGTCGAAGATCTCGGGCACGAAACCCTCTTCGAGCGACCTCAGCCCCTGGACCGCCTCGCCCGGCAGCGGCTCCGCCGCGACGATGCGGACCCCCGGCTTGGCGCGCCGGAGGAACCGGCCGACCCCGGTGAGCGTCCCGCCGGTACCCAACCCGGCCACGAACACGTCGAGCTCGGGCACGGCGTCAAGGATCTCCGGACCGGTCGACTCCTCGTGCACGCGGGGGTTGGCCGGGTTGGCGTACTGATCGGCCATCACGAAGCGCGGGTCCCGCTCCACCAGCTGCCGCGCCAGCGCGATCGCCCCGTTGGAGCCCTTCGCGCCGGGCGAGTCGATGACCTCCGCGCCGTGGAGCGCAAGGAGCGCGCGCCGCTCCGCGGTGACGTTGTCCGGCATGACCACCGCGACGCGGTAGCCCTTGCGTCGCCCGATCATCGCCAGCGCGATCCCGGTGTTGCCAGACGTCGCCTCGAGGATGATCGAATCCGGCGCGAGCCGGCCCGTGGCTTCGAGGTCCTCGATCAACGCCCGTGCGACGCGGTCCTTGACCGATCCCGTCGGGTTGGCGGCCTCGAGCTTGGCGAACAGTCGGACGGCAGGGTCGGGCGACAGGCGCGGGATCTCGACGATCGGCGTGCCGCCAATCGATTCGATCAGCCCGTCGAACCTGGCCGGGCGCCCCGAGGCGACGGCCTCCACCTCAGCCTCCCGCGTGCGGCACGTCGGGCGCGCCGATGGCGCCGCCCGCGATCGCCGGCAGGAGTCGGATCTCGTCGCGTGCCTCGACCGGTGTGTCGAGCCCGGCGAGATACCGGACGTCGCGACCGTTGAGGTACACGTTCACGAATCGGTGCAGCTCGCCTTCGGGCGTGAGCAGTTGCTCTGCGAGCGCCGGATGCTGCCCCACGAGCGCGTGCACGGATTCGCCGATGGTCGACCCGTCGACCTCGATCTCGCGGGCGCCACCCGCGTGCTGTCGGAGCACCGACGGCAGCCGGACGACGCTCATCGCGCACCTCCGACGGGCTGGCCGCCGAGGTACCCCGGCGTTCCACCAACGGAGGCACCCAGCGCGAACGGCGCATCGGCACCGAACGGCGACGGCGCAACCCAGTCGCCGCGCTCGCGCGCAGCACGAGCCGCATCGGAGCAGGTCGGGCAGTCGGGGTCCCGCGAGAGCCGCAGCTCGGAGAACGAGGCGTCGAGCGCATCGAACAGCAGCAGCCGGCCGACGAGCGGCTCACCGACGCCGAGGAGCAGCTTCAGCACCTCGTTCGCCTGGAGCGTGCCCATGATCCCGGGCACGACGCCGAGCACGCCGGCCACGGAGCAGCCGGGGGCGAGCTCGGGCGGCGGCGGGGTCGGGTACAGGCAGCGGTAGCACGGGCCTTCGTACGGGACGAAGGTCGAGAGCTGGCCCTCGAACCGGAACACCGAAGCGTGCGCCACCGGAATGCCCGCCGCGACCGCCGCGTCGTTCAGGAGGTAGCGCGTCTCGAACGTGTCCGTGCCGTCGAGGATCACGTCGTAGCCCTTGATGAGCCGCTGGACATTGTCCGCGACGAGCATCTCGTCGTAGGTGATGACGTTCACGTCCGGGTTGAGCGCCCGGATCGTCTGCGCGGCCGACTCGACCTTCTTCACGCCGAGCCGCTCGGTGTTGTGGATGACCTGGCGCTGCAAGTTGCTCGCCTCGACGACGTCGAAGTCGACGATCCCGATCGTGCCGACACCCGCCGCGGCGAGGTACAGCGCCGCCGGCGCGCCGAGCCCGCCGGCGCCGATCATCAGCACCTTCGAGTCGAGCAGCTTCGATTGGCCCTTGATGCCCACCTCGGGGATCAGCAGGTGCCGGCTGTACCGGGACTGCTGCGCCGGGGTCAGCGTGCCGGGTGCCTCGACCGGCAGCCCGTTCGCCTGCCAATCCAGGATGCCGCCGGCCATGTTCACGACGTTCGTGTAGCCGAGCTGCTGCAGGGCCTCGGTCATGCGCCCGGAGCGGGCGCCGCTGCGGCACTGGAGGATGATCTCGGCGCCCTTGTCCGGCGCCGCCTCACCGATCCGGCCGAGCAGCTCGCCCATCGGGATGAACACCGCGCCCGGAATGTGCCCCGCATCCCACTCGACCTGTTCGCGCACGTCGATGAGGGTCGCGCCGGCTGCCCGGCGTGCCCCCACCTCGTTGACGGAGATCTCTCGGATCATGAGCGCGACTCGGCGCCGTTCGCCGACGGATCCGGCACGTACCGGAGGTACGGCTTCTCGGCGCGCCAGCCCTCGGGGAACTTCGCCTTCGCCTGCTCGTCGTTGAGCGACGCCGCGATGATCACGTCGTCGCCGTGCTGCCAGTTGGCGGGCGTTGCGACGGAGTGGTTCGACGTGAGCTTCAGCGAGTCGACGACCCGCAGGATCTCGTCGAAGTTGCGGCCGGTGCTCGCGGGATACGTGAGCGAGAGGCGCACCTTCTTCTGGTCGTCGATCACGAAGACCGATCGAACGGTGGCCGTCGTGTCGGCATTCGGATGGAGCATGCCGTACGCGTTCGCGACCTCGCGGTCCTTGTCGGCGACGAGCGGGAAGTTCAGGGCGGCGCCCTGCGTCTCCTCGATGTCGCGCGACCAGGCTTCGTGATCCGAGACGCCGTCGACGCTCAGGCCGATGACCTTGACGCCGCGCTTCTCGAACTCGGGCTTGAGGCGCGCGACCGCGCCGAGCTCCGTGGTGCAGACCGGCGTGAAGTCCTTCGGGTGCGAGAACAGGACGGTCCACTTGCCCTCCATCCAGTCGTGGAAGCGGATATGGCCGGCCGTGGTGTCGGCTTCGAAATCCGGAGCGGTGTCGCCAATCTGCAGTGCCATAAAGTCCTCCTGGAAAGGTTGCGCACTGTTGTTTCAAGGTGCGCGGTTGTGCGTCAGGCGGAGGATCGGGGTCCAATGCTTTGTGGTACTCGTTTGCTATGCCGCGCCGGCATGGCGTCGAGCGGAAATCCCCATTCAATCAACAAAATGGACGATGCGGCCGGTGCCGCCGCAGAGGAAAATCGAGCGGCCGCTTTAGCGATAATCTCATCACGTTTCGTTGTAACCCGAGCTTAATTGTGTGTTTTTGTGGTAGGCAGCGTGCCGGCTTGATCGGGAGGCCACGCATGGATTTGAAGCGTCTTCGGACGTTCGTTGCGGTCGCCGAGCACGGCACCGTCTCGAAGGCCTCCGAGGTTCTCAACATCACCCAGCCCGCGCTGTCGCGTCAGATCGGGGCGCTCGAGCACGAATTCGGCTTCGAGCTGTTCGAGCGTTCAGGCCGGCGCCTGATGCTGACGCCACAGGGCGAGCAGCTGCTCGGCAGCTGCCGCAGCCTGCTGGCCTGCGCCGCCACCGTGACCGAACGCGCGCAGGCATTGCGGCGCGGCGATACCAAGGAACTGAAGATCACGGCCACATCGCTGACCATCGAGACGCTGTTTCCGACGTTCCTCCATTTCTACACGCAGCGAAAGCCGGGCGTGCGCCTGAGGATGGTGGAGGCCGACCCGGAAGATCATCTCAATCTGCTCAAGCACGGCACCGCCGACATCGCGATCAACGTCATCAACAACATGCAGGTCGATGACAGCCGCTTCGGCAGCATTGTGCTGCCGCCATTC
>DATFHO010000099.1:0-3417 GCA_035248345.1 Candidatus Limnocylindrales bacterium | reverse complement strand
CTCGCGCCTAGACCTGCTCCACCCAGCGGGCGAAGTCCGCAACGGTGCGCTTGCCCACGCGCACGATGCCCGCACGCCGGAACACCGATGAGCCAGTGATGTGGACGTACCCGGCGAGATCCGACGGCAGGTAGAAGTCGCCGTAGCGGACCATCGCGACGCGGCGGCGCCCAAGGTGGCCGGCGAGGAACCCGAGCTCGAAGAGCACGTTCAGGTTCGGGATCTGGACCGTATTCCCGCGAATCGTTGACTCGCTCTCGGGCGACATCACGAGGATCGCCGCATCGATGCGGTCCTTGATCTCGTCGAGGTCCTCGAGCAGCGTCCGGCCCGCGGTGAACGCCTCCCACCAGGGGAGGAACTCGAGCGCGGGGCCTTCGAGCTTGCGCGCGAATGCCTTCGCCTGCGGGCGGGCGGCGGCGGACGACCCGATGAAGATCCGCGTCTTCGGCATCGACGCAGGCTACCCGGCCGAGGGCTCGGGCGCGCTGGGCGCCGGCATGGCGAGCAGCTGCTCGGTGACGACCTCGATCGGCGTCGCGGCGCCCTCGTCGAGCAGCTCGCGGGCGCGTGCCTCGCCGAGTTTCGCGATCGCCGTCTCGGTCGGATCGGGCAGGTGGAGCACCTTGACCGGAGCGAGCAGCACGCTCTTTTCGCGCACCAGCTGCATCGTGGCGCCGGTGACGCGGGTGCCAAATTCGACGTCGCCATAGTCGAGCAGGACGATCGCCGCCATCCCGATCGCGCGCGCGAGACCGCTCGCGTTGTCGTGCTCGGCGAACCATCGGAGGCCTTCGACGACGTACTCCCATGACTCGCGGGGCTTGCCGAGTCGGAAGAACGCGCCGGCGTGGAACGTCATCGAGTCCGCGATCTGGTAGTCCGACTTCGCCGCTCGGAATGCGGCGAGGTTGACCTCCTCGAGCTCGAGGGCGTGGGTGTATTCGCCGGTCAGGAAGAAGGCGAGCGCCAGCGCCTGGCGGGTCCGCTGCATGTTCCGCTCGTCGCCGAGCGACTCGTAGAGGTCGTAGGCGAGCTGCTCGTGATCGCGGAGCTTCGGCGGGTCGTTGCCGATCACCGACATGAACCCGAGGTCGTAATGCGCGTCGGCGATGAGGAGCTTGTCCCCGAGCTGCTCCGCGAGCGCCAGGCGCTCGTCGTACGCGGCCTGCGCCGCGGGCACGTCGTCCGACCAGTACGCGAGCCCGCCCTCGGCCTCGAGCGCGGCGATCCGCAGTCTGGGATCCATGCCGGGTGCCGCGAGGAGCGGCGCGAGCAGGGCGCGGCCCTCGCGGAGGCGGCCGCGCTGCTGGTACCAGCGCCAGATCGGCGCGATCGACCGAATGCCCAGGGGGATGTCGCTGTTCGCGGCGGCCCAATCGATCGCCTTGCGGACGTTGTGCTGCTCCAGGTCGATGCGGCGGATGGCCCGAGCGCCACCGGGTCCGAGGATCTTCTCGCCCACGAGCCCGACGAGGTCCCCGATGGCCGCGGCGTGTCGCGCTTCCGTGGCGGCACGCTCTCCAGCGGCCTCAAGCCGTTCCGCGGCGTACTCGCGGAGGAGCGGATGCGTCGAGAACCGCGGTTCGTCCGCGGCCTCCTCGCCGGAGCCGGCTGGCTCGATGCGGACAAGGCTCTTGTCGGCGAGCGACTCCAACCCATCGAAGACGTCGATGCCCACGTCGCCGTCCTGGTTCGTGACGGCCTCAGCGAGCTCGGCAGTCCAGCCGCCTGCGAAGACGGACAGCCGCCGGAACAGGCGTCGCTCCGGGTCCGAGAGCAGGTCGTGGCTCCAGTCGATCGCGCCACGCAGCGTCCGCTGGCGCTCCGGCAGGTCGCGCGAGCCGCTCGAGAGATCGAGTGAGCTCGAGAGGCGCTCGAGGATCAGCTGCGGGCTCAGCATCCGGACGCGGGCCGCCGCGAGCTCGATCGCGAGCGGGAGGCCGTTGAGCCGTTCGCAGATTGTCGTGATCGTCGCACGGGTGTCGTCGGTGAGCTGCAGGTCCGGGCGCAGCGCCGTGGCGCGTGCCTCGAACAGCTCCACGCCGGCCTGGATGTCGAGCGGCGGCACGGTATGGCCCTGCTCACCCGCGATCCGGAGCAGCTCGCGGCTCGTGATCAGGAGCCGCGTCTCCGGCGCGGCGCGGACGAGCGTGGCAACGGTCGTCGCGGCATCAGGCAGGAGCTGCTCGAGGTTGTCGAGGACCAGCAGGGCGGTGCGATCGCGAAGGTGCGCGCGCAGCACGTCCGCGAGGGACCGATCGCCGGAATCCCGAAGGCCGAGCGTCGCCGCCATCAACGGCTCGACGAGCCCCGGGTCGCGAACGGACGCCAGGTCGACGAACCACGTCCCATGCGGGAATCGGTCGCGGACGGACTGCGCGACGCCCAGCGCCAGGCGCGTCTTGCCGCTTCCGCCGGGTCCGGTCAGGGTGAGGATTCGGGTCTGCGCGAGCAGCTGCGACAGCTGGGAGATCTCGCCGGCGCGGCCCACGAGCGCGGTGACCTCACCCGGCAGGTTCGTCGGCGGGTCCAGCGTCCGGAGCGGGCGGGCGTCGTCAGCGGCGCCAGGGACGACGAGCCGATGGAGGCGTATCGGCTCGTCGAAGTCCTTGACCGCGCGGAGCCCCTCGTCGGTGAGCGTCGCGTCGTCGCCACCGATGGCGCCCGCGATCGCGCGGGCGAGCACATCCGAAACCACGATCTGCCCGCCGTTGCCGGCAGCGGCGATGCGCGCCGCGTAGTTCACGTCGATGCCGACGTAGTCCTCCGGATCGGCAGCCGCGAGCCCGTGCCGGAGCCGTCCCTCACCGAGGTGCATCCCCATCCGCACACGGAGGGGCGCAACCGCCGCGGGCCAGCCTTCAGCGGCAACCGCCCGCTGAGCAGCAACGGCGGCTCGCGCCGCGCTCCCCGGATCGCCGAAGGCCGCGAAGAACGCGTCGCCTTCCGTCTTGACCACGACCCCGCCCGCTTGCTCGATCGCGGTTCGCAGCAGCGCGTCATGCCGCCCGACGATTGCAGCCCACGCCGTGGATCCAGCTGCGCGCTCCGAGCGGGTTGAGCCTTCGATGTCGGTGAAGAGGAAGGTGACGGCGGGACCGGTCGGAAGTGCCATCGGTGCGCATCGTATGCCCAGCGCCCTCGCGCGGACGGCGGCCGGCCCCAGGAATCAAGAAGGGCACCGGCGGGGATGCCGGTGCCCTCCCCCTGTGGTGATGTCGGCAGGCGTCAGTCGTCGCCGCCGTCGCCGCCATCTTCGCCGTCGCCACCGTGGTCGCCATCGTGCTCGCCATCGCCGCCTTCGTCGGAGCCCTCGTGGTCCCCGCCGTTGTCGTCGTCGTTGGCGTCTTCGTTGTCGTTGCCGTCGCCGTCGTTCTCGTCCGTCTCGTCCGAGTCGTTGTCGTCGTTGGCGTC
>DATFHO010000098.1:0-9418 GCA_035248345.1 Candidatus Limnocylindrales bacterium | reverse complement strand
GGTCCTGGCGCGGTTGAAGCCCGGTCGATCCTTGACGAAATACCACTGGTGGCCGTCATCCAGCGCCTTGGCGGTGATGAGGATGTCCGATGGGACGTCGTTGATCCGCCACGTCGCCCGATCACCGAGCTCCTCCGCGATCATCGCGTGGAGGCGCCCAACGTCGTAGAGCTGTCCCGTCGCGATGCGGCGCAGCGTGCCGAGCACCGGAATTTGCCGGAACAGCTCCGGACCCCGGCGCCGATACAGCGATGCGAGCTGCTCGCCCGAGAAGCCGGCCGCGACGCCGCCGGCAAGGACCGCTCCGGTGGACGTGCCCGCGACGAAGTCGAACGCTTCGCGTGTCGGATGTCCCGTCGCGGCCTCGAGCGATTCGAGCAGGACCGCGGGGATCAGGCCGCGGATGCCGCCGCCATCGATCGAGAGGATGCGCCGAGGACGGTTCATGGCCGGAGTATCACCCGATGACGTGCCAGCTGGCTGTCACGGCACCTGGGCTGTTGGGCGCCCTCAGGTGGCCGGCATCTCCTGCGCCGCGTCTCCGGGTGGATCGGAGCGGATCGCCCGAACTGACGGGACCGCGAGGACGATGAAGCACGTCAGCACGTTGAGGACGCCGGCGATGATGAGCGTCTCGGGTATGCCGATCGCCGCTGCGACCGGCCCGATGAGCGCATAGCCCAGGGGATTGAGCGCGACGGACCCGAACCAGTCATACGAGCTGATCCGGGACAGGGCGTGCTCCGGGATGTTCCGCTGGAAGGCGGTGACGTAGAGGTTCTCGCCGAGCGCGAATCCGATCCCGACGACGAACCCGACGCCGGCGATCGCCCAAAGGGGCATCGGCACGGCCAGCGCCAGCAGCAGGAAGCCCGCGGGCACGACGGCGAGCTCGCTCCAGATCAGCGGTCGCGTGACCCGGACGCGCAGTGCGAACAGGCCGCCGGCCACGGCACCAAGGCTCTCGATCGCGAGGATCGTGCCCCAGCCCGCGGCACCACCGAGCGAATCCTTCGCAACGGTTGGTCCCAGCACGAGCAGGGCAGGGAAGTACGTCAGCTGGAACAGCCCGAACGACGCGATGATCGCGACGACCCAAGGTCGCGAGATGAACTCCCGCCAGCCATCACGGAGGTCGCCCACGACGGACTTCGTGGCGGCACGGACGGTCCCAGGGAGGCGCATCGACGCGAGCAGGGCCGCCGACACGAAGAACGTCGTCGCATCGACCGCGATTGCGATCGCCGGGCTGCCGATCGCGACGAGGAGCGCCCCCACCGCAGGCGAGACCACCGACAACGTGCTGCGCGACAGCGACTGCAGCGCGTTGGCCTGCTGCAGGTGGGCGTCGCTGACGGTCTCCTTCACGAGCCCGATCCCGACCGGGCGCTGGAACGCATTGGCGATCCCGTAGGCGACCTGGACCACCGCGACGTTCCAGACATGGGCGTTCCCGGTGAAGAGAAGCAGCGCGGTCGCCACCTGCGCCGTGGCGCGCACCAGGTCCGTCGAGACGAGGATGGTGCGCCGCGGCAGCCTGTCCGCGAACACGCCGCCGAGGAGCAGGAACGCGATCATGGGGATCTCGCGCGAGAGCAGCACGATGCCGAGGTCGGTCGGCGTCCCGAACCCCAGCACCGCGAAGGCGAGCGCGACGTTCGCCATGCCGTTCCCGAGCTGCGACACCACGATCGCCGCGAGATAGCGGGCGAAGTTGCGTTCTCGGAGGACTTCGAGCGAGGCGGGCAGGCGCATCCGCGGAGTCTAGGCAGCCGGCGATACGCGCTCGTGAGGCGCCGCGACTGCCGCGCGATGCGGGATCGAGACTTCCGCCAGATTGCTGCGACACCCATGCGGCAGCCTCGTGATCGGGCCGATAGCAGATGTCGGCCACATTGAGCGCCAGAAGGAGGTACCGCATGGTTCCACTGCTGCTTTGGATCCTCGGCGTGCCGGGGCTGATCATCCTGCTGCTGCTGCTGCTGGGGATCGTCCACCTCTAGACCCGCCGAATCGAGTGACAGGCGGTCGGTGATGTGCCGACCGCCCGTCGCCACATTTAGGCCCGTCGCCACGCTTGAACGCGCGTGGTACGGTTCGGAGCAACGCATCGATCGGGACACGCGATCGAAGAAGCGATCACCCAGAGAGCCGGGCCTCGGCTGGAAGCCCGACGGATCGACCTTCGACACCGCACCACCCGTGAGCGGCCGGTGAACCGGCCCGGGTCCGCCCGTTAGCGCGGCACGAGCGCACGATCGTTCCGTGGGACCCCCGGAGCGATGGTGAAGGCGGGTGGAACCGCGGGAGTCGAGCTGTCGACCTCTCGTCCTGTCTGTGGACGAGGGGTCGCTTTGATTCCCGGAGGTGAATGGACATGGCTGGCGAGGAGCAGGAACAGGAGATCCTCGAGGCGCCCGAACGCGGCTCGGTCGACGAGCTGCTCGATGCGGGCGCGCACTCCGAGCTCGACGCGATGCGCCACTCGACGGCCCACGTGATGGCCGAGGCGGTCCTCGACCTCTTCCCGGGCACGAAGCTCGGCATTGGGCCGGCGGTTGCCGACGGCTTCTACTACGACTTCGACGTTCCGCAGCCGCTCACGCTCGCCGACCTCGAGGCGATCGAGGCGCGCATGCGCGCGAGCGTCGCCGCCGACCATCCGTTCGTGCGCAAGGAAGTCCCGTTCGACGACGGCCGAGCCGTCGAAGCCGGGAACGGCCAGGACTTCAAGGTCGAGATCCTCGACGACCTCGCCGCGAAGGCAAGGGCCGCCGGCGAAGCTGTGCCGGCGATCTCGTTCTACGAGCACGGGCCGTTCAGCGACCTGTGCCGCGGCCCGCACGTCGCGTCGACGGGCAAGATCGGGCCGTTCAAGCTGCTCTCCGTTGCGGCCGCGTACTGGCGCGGCGATGACAAGCGGCCGCAGCTGCAGCGGATCTACGGCACGGTCTGGCAGTCCCAGGAGGACCTGGACCAGTTCCTGTGGCGGCGCGAAGAGGCGAAGAAGCGCGACCACCGTCGGCTGGGCGTGCAGCTCGACCTCTTCAGCTTCCACGATGTCAGCCCGGCGATGCCCTTCTGGCATCCGAAGGGCCAGCTGATCTGGCGGATGCTCGAAGGATCGATGCGGGAGCTCCAGGCGCGCCGCAACTATCAGGAAGTCTCGACGCCCATCGTCGTCAGCGAGAAGCTCTGGAAGCAGTCCGGCCACTGGGACCTCTACCGCGAGAACATGTTCCTGATCCCGGAAGCGGACCAGACGTTCTCGCTCAAGCCGATGAACTGCCCGGAGTCGACATTCATCTACCGCTCGAAGCGCCGGTCGTACCGCGACCTGCCGCTGCGGCTCAACGAGTACGGTCGGCTGCATCGCAACGAGCGCTCAGGCTCGCTGTCGGGGCTCACGCGCGTCCGTCAGTTCATCCAGGACGACGCCCACATCTACGTTCGCCCGGACCAGCTCATGGACGAGATTCAGGCGTTGCTCGGCGAGGTCCGCGAGGCGTACTCGTGGTTCGGGCTGCAGCCGCGCTTCTCGTTCGCGACGAAGCCGGACAAGGCGATCGGCGATCCCGCCCTGTGGGAGAAGGCGGAGCGCCTCACGATGGAGGCCTTCGCGGCGGCGGACATCTCGTACGTCCTCAAGCCGAAGGACGGTACGTTCTACGCGCCGAAGATCGACATCTACATCGACGACGCCCTCGGGCGCGAGTGGCAGATGGCGACGATCCAGATCGACCTGACGATGCTGCCCGAGCGGTTCGACCTGCACTACGACGATGAGAACGGCGAGCAGGTTCGGCCCGTCGCGATCCACCGTGCCATCTATGGCTCGCTGGAGCGGTTCATCGGGATCCTGATCGAGCACTTCGCCGGGGCGTTCCCGCTGTGGATCGCGCCGGTCCAGGCGGTGATCATCCCCATTGCCGACCGGCACATCGAGCCGTCGGAGGAGCTGGCGACCTTGCTGCGCTCCCGAGGGCTGCGGGTCGAGGTCGACAACTCCGCCGGTCGCATGCAGAACAAGATCCGCCTCGCCCAGGAGCAGAAGGTCCCGTACATGCTCGTGCTGGGCGACCGTGAGATCGAGGGCCGCACCGCGGCACCTCGCACACGCGCCGGCGAGCAACTTCCCGCCGAAGATTGGGATGTCCTCGCCGACCGCCTCGCCAGCGAGGTCGCCGCAAGGGGCGCCTGAGTCGGCTAGAGCCCGGGTCGGGAGGACGCCGTGCGGGCGAGCTCGGCGGCGTCCTCGGTTCGGAGCGATCGCCCGCGCTCCCGCGCTTGATCAAACGCCTCCTCCCCGAGAAGCGCCAGCGCGCGGATCCGGAGCGCCTCGAGCCTTTCGATCTCGAACGAATCCATGCCAACTTCGAGCTCGGCGCTCAGCTGTTCCGCCGCAGCGAGCAGCGCCACCGCGTCGGCGGGTCGGCCACGGTCACCGGCGAGCAGAGCACCGGCATGGAGGCCGCCGCGGATCATCACCCCAGCGTCGACCGCGAGGCTGTCGTCGAGCGCCTGGCCGAGGCTGTCCGCCGCGTCGTCGAGAAGCCCGAGCTCCCGCTGCGCCAGGGCGACGTTGTACAAGCAGAGCGCCGCGCCCCAGAGGTTCCCGATCTCCCGACGGACCTGGGCGCTGCGCCCGCAGAGCTCGATGACGCGGTTCCAGTCCCCGTCGTACAGGGCCAGGTCGCCAAGGTTGTTGAGCGCAATTGCGCCGTTCAACGCGTCGCCGACATCGCCAGCCACCTGGACGAGCTCCGTCAGGATCACCCTGGCCGCTTCGAAGTCACCGAGATCCGCGACGGCCCTGCCCCGCTCGCGAAGTGCGGCGGTGACCCCAAATCCGTCGCTGGTCGCCGTCGCGATCGCGTACGCCTCCTCGGCGTCCCGCCTCGCCGCCTCCGCAGCGCCCATGTGGTTGGCCGCCGAGCTTGCGCTGATGAGCGCGCGTTGCCGCGGGGACGGCGGTGCGTTGACGGCTGCCGCGAGGGCCTGAGCGGCCCATGTCCGAATCTCGGCGGCGCTCCCCCGGAGGCCCGGATAGAAGGCGAGCGTGCCGACGATCCGCAGCGCAACGTCGGGAGCCTGTGCCAGGGCGAACTCCATGGCCTTGCGGATGTTGTCGTACTCGAGCGCGAGGCGATCAGCCCAGGTCAGCTGCTCAGGACCGGACAGATGCGGGCCTGCGGCCTCGGCGAGGGAGGCGAAGTGCTCGGTATGCGCGACGCGGATCCCGGCCGCTTCGGGAAGCGCCTCGAACCGCTCCGTGGCGAACTCAAGAATCGTCTCGAGCATCGTGAAGCGGTCGCGGATGCGGCGGACGAGGCTCTTCTCGACCAGCGACTGCAGCACGTCGATGTCTGTCCCGCACACCGCTTCTGCCGCCTCGAGCGTGCAGCCGCCGCGGAAGACGGCAAGCTGCGCGAACAGTCGCTGCTCGTCGTGATCGAGCAGGTCGTGGCTCCATTCGATCGTCGTCCGAAGCGTCTGCTGACGCGCATCCAGGTCAGGCCCGCCTCGGAGGAGATCGAGGCGCCGGCCGAGGCGATCGAGGATCTGCGCCGGCGTGAGGACGCGCGTCCGTGCGGCCGCGAGCTCGACGGCGAGGGGCAGGTCATCGAGCCGCCTGCAGATCTCGGCGACCTTCGCATCGGCCACCAGGCCGGATCTTGCACAGAAGAGCTCGACCGCGTCCTGCTGCGCGAGGGGCGGGACCGCGTACTCGACCTCCCCGCGGATGCGGAGGAGCTCGCGGCTCGTCACCAGCACCCTGAGGTTCGGACATCGCTCGAGGAGCGCCGCGACCTCGAAGGCCGCAGGCATGACCTGCTCGAAGTTGTCGAGGATCAGCAGCAGCTCCCGCTCCGCGATGTGCGCTGCGAGGTCGCCTTTCGCACCCAGCGTCTGGGCGATCGTCTCATTGACCAGAAGGGGATCGCGGAGACTGGACAGCGGGATCCAGAACACGCCGGCCTTGAACTCCGGCACGAGCTCGGCTGCCGTCTCGACGGCGAGCCGCGTCTTGCCCGAGCCCCCGGGTCCCGTCAGGGTCACGATCCGCGCGCCCGTCCGCAGCAGCTCCAGGAGCTCGTCCCGTTCCCGCCGTCGGCCCACGAACGTCGAGGCCGGCCGCGGGAGGTTGGTATTGGACATCGTCTTGAGCGGCGGGAACCGCCCGCGGCCGAGCTGGAACAGTGCGATCGGTTCGTCGAAGTCCTTGACGCGGTGCTCGCCGAGGTCGAAGAAGTCACCATCGACGAGGCTTCGAGTCGCCGAAGAGAGGATCACCTGGCCGCCATGGCCGGCCGCAGCGATCCGCGCCGCGCGGTGGAGCTCTCGACCCGCGTAACCCTCGTCCGTCAGTCGAAGCTCACCGGTGTGCAGGCCCATGCGAACCTTGACCGGGCCCGGCTCGAGCGCCGCGGTCGCCTCGGCAGCCGCCGCCACCGCCTCAGCTGCATCGGGGAACACGACGAAGAAGGCGTCGCCCTCCGTGTCAACCTCGACCCCGCCTCGCGCCGAGAACGCGCTGCGGATGACCCGACGGTGATCCGCGAGCGCATGGACGTAGCCGTCCTCGCCGAGGGCATCCATCAACCGCGTGGAGCCCTCGATGTCCGTGAAGAGCATCGTCAGCGTGCCGCTCGGAAGCTCTCGTCGTTGCACGGTGCGCGAACGGTCGACTGGGAGGACGGGCATGTCAAGGCCTCGTGCTCAGGGGACCGGCAGACCCTGTGCTATAGTCCCGGCCGCGGCTGGAACGGGCGCGGCTTTGCCGTGACCGAACCGGACGCACCAAGGACGTCGTTCCGAGAGGGAAGCAACCATCAGCCGAGACCTGCGCGTCAACGAGATGATCCGGATCCCAAATGTCCGGGTGATCGATGAAGAGGGGAACCAGCTGGGCGTCATGCCCACGCCACGAGCCCTCGGCATGGCGCAGGAACGGGGCCTCGACCTTGTCGAGGTCGCACCGATGGCGGCTCCGCCGGTCGCTCGCTTTCTCGACTTCGGGCAGTACAAGTACGAGCTGACGAAGCGCGAGAAGGAGAACAAGCGCCGGCAGCGCTCGGTGACCTTCAAGGAAGTGCGGCTCTCGCCGAAGATCGGTGTGGGCGACTTCGACACGAAGGTCCACCGGGGCGTCGAGTTCCTCGAGGATGGCGACCGGGTCAAGGTCACGGTCCGCTTCCGCGGCCGCGAGCTCAGCCACCCCGAGCTGGGGCGGGTGCTGCTCGAGCGGTACGCGAAGCAGGTCGAGGCGCATGCGGTCGTCGAACGGCAGCCGGTGCTCGAAGGCAAGTCGATGTTCATCGTCCTTGCCTCGACCCACAAGCCGAAGGTGATCGAGCCGAACGCGAAGCCCGGTCGGGCCGAGGGTGAGGCAGCGGCGGAGACGCCGGCCGGCGCAGAGCCACAGGCGGCGGCTGCACCGACGAATGGAACGGAACCAGCGGCCGTCGCACCTGCGGCGCCCGCGGCACCAGCGGCCCCGGCCGCGACTGAAGCGGCTCCGGCCGCAGCACCTGCGGGAGAGTAGCGACGCGATGCCGAAGATGAAGAGCCACCAGGCGGCCAAGAAGCGGATCGGCGTGACCGGTTCGGGCAAGGTCGTCAAGGTCAACGCCTGGCGCGGCCACCACCTCGAGATCAAGTCGTCCCGCCGCACCCGCCGCTACGACGGCAAGTCGGTGATGGCCGGTGTCCACGCCAAGCAGGTCAAGCGCCTGCTGCCGTACCTCTAGGAGCCCGATCGAATGCCCCGAGTCAAGCGCGGCGTCACCGCCCACGCCCGTCACAAGCGGCTCCTCCAGGACGCCGAAGGCCGCAAGGGCACCCGCTCGCGGCTGGTCAAGCCGGCGCGCGAGGCCCTGCTCCACGCCCTCGCCTACGCGACCCGTGACCGCAAGCAGCGCAAGCGCCAGCTCCGCGGCCTGTGGATCGTCCGCATCAACGCGGCGGTTCGCGCCCAGGGCCTGAGCTACGGCCGGTTCATCCAGGGCCTCAAGAAGGCCGAGATCGACCTTGACCGGAAGATCCTCGCCGACCTCGCCGTTCGCGACGCGGCCACGTTTACGAAGATCGTCGAGGCGGCGAAGGGCTGAGCAATCGCCCGGACCGCCCCGATGAGCCCTCGATCGAGAGATCGGGGGCTCGATCATTTCCGGCCCGCAACCTGACTACCATCGACCGGCGCACGACGAACCAGGAAGGGAGCACGTGGACCTCGCCCAGCTGACCCAGGAGCTCGACACGCTCGCGGCGTCGACGAGCGCGGCGCTCGCGGCCGCATCCGACGTCGCGGCGGTCGACGCACTGGAGCTCGACGTACTCGGCAAGCAGGGCGGGCTGACGAAGATCCTGCGCGGCATCGGCGGCCTGCCCGCGGACGATCGTCCGAAGGTCGGCGCGATCGCGAACAAGGTGCGCGGGCAGATCGAGGAGCAGATCGCGGCGCGCAAGGCGAGTCTCAGCTCGGCCGAGCTGGATGCCCGGATATCGGCCGAGACGATCGACGTCACGATGCCCGGCCGCCCGATCCGGCGCGGCAGCCACCACCCGAGCCTGGAGTCCATGGCCGAGATCGCCCGGATCTTCGCGCAGTTCGGGTTCGTCGTGTACGAGAGCCCCGAGGTCGAGGACGACGCCACGAACTTCCAGGCGCTCAACATCCCCCTCGACCACCCGGCACGCGACCTGTGGGACACGCTCTACGTCGACATGCCCGGACACCTGCTGCGGACCCACACGTCGCCCGGCCAGATCCACGTGATGCGCACGGTCAAGCCGCCGATCCGCGCGCTCCTCCCGGGTCGGTGCTTCCGGTACGAGGCGATCGATGCCTCGCACGGCTCGGAGTTCTTCCAGGTCGAGGGCCTGATGGTCGACGAGGGCACGACGCTCGCGGACCTGCACGGGCTGCTGGACCAGTTCGCGCACGCGATGTTCGGGGCAGGGAGGAAGACGCGCTTCCGACCCGGCTACTACCCGTTCACGGAGCCGTCGGTCGCGTTCGATATCGGCTGCCTGATCTGCGGCGGTATCGGCTGCCCGGCGTGCAAGCGGACCGGCTGGCTGACCATCCTGGGCGCGGGCATGGTCCACCCGGTCGTGCTGCGCAATGGCGGCATCGACCCCGAGGTCTACCAGGGCTTCGCGTTCGGCATGGGCATCGACCGCATCACGATGCTGCGGCACGGCATCACTGATCTGCGCGTGTTCTTCCAGGACGACCTGCGCTTCCTCGAGGCCTTCTAGCGATGCGCGTCCCTTTGAGCTGGTTGCGCGAATACGTCGACTTCGACCTGCCGCCCGAGCGCCTGGCCGAGCGTCTGACGCTGCTGGGCCTCGAGGTCCAGGGCATCGAGCACATCGGCGCCGACTGGACGAGCGTAGTCGTTGGTGAGTTGCT
>DATFHO010000097.1:0-9423 GCA_035248345.1 Candidatus Limnocylindrales bacterium | reverse complement strand
AGCAGGAACCGGCCGAGCCCGGGCACGCTGCGCGCGTGCTGGATCGTCAGCCGAAGCTGGCCGAATGACGCGACGACATCGCGCGCGGTGATCGGCGGCTCGTCGCGCGGCCGCGGTTCGCGGACGAACACGAAGATCGGGATCGAGAAGACCGCGAAGAACAGCGCGGCGAGCCGGAAGCGGTCGACCACGGGCACATCGAGCAGGAAGATCGTGAGCCCGACCGCGACCGTGCCGCAGTACCCGATCGCGGTGCCGATCCCCGACAGTCGGCCGCGCGACTCCGGGTACGACACGGTCCGCAGCGTGGCGTCGTAATAGATCAGCGCCGCCTGGTACGAGAAGTTCGCGACGATGAACAGCACGACTCCGAGGAGCGCGGGCACGTTCGCGATGAAGAACGTCGCGACGATGCACTGGACGGTGAACAGCAGCAGGAACGGCATGCGCCGACCGCCCCGGTCCGACAGCGCGCCGAGGATCGGCGACACGATCGCGTTGATGCCGACACTCAGCGCCACCGACACGGCGAGCAGCACGCCGCCATCGCGGCGACCGAAGACGTCGTTCAGGTACAGGCCGATCGCCCCGGACACGACCGCGAAGCTGAAGATCGTGTTGGCGAAGTCGTAGAGCGACCAGGCAACCGGGACGATCGCGCGGCCGCTCGGCGTCAGGCCGGCGAGACCGCGGGCGCTGGACGCGGGGCCGACGGACGGGGCGGCGCTGGCCACGGCCGGATGATACGCGCGGGCTGTTTGGCTACGATGCCCCGCGATGGACGAAACGTCCCCGCACGAGCTTGCTCGCGACCTGCGACCGCAGGAATTCGGCAAGACGCGACCGACGACGATCTCGGATGCCCTGATCGAGCCGGCGTGGCCGGGCCCTCGCGTCATCGCGGCAGTCGGTGAGGGT
Organism: Candidatus Limnocylindrales bacterium; assembly: GCA_035248345.1. Classification (GTDB taxonomy): domain Bacteria; phylum Chloroflexota; class Limnocylindria; order Limnocylindrales; family CSP1-4; genus UBA5189. Next base: position 8,505 of record DATFHO010000097.1, on the reverse strand, counting down.
CGGGCGACGTTGTGGTCAGCGGGTGAGTCGATCGATGAGCACGCCGCCGTCGCCGATGCGCTCGGACGCGCGATCGAGCGGACCGCCATCGACGGGGCGATCTTCGAGGCCTACCTGACGAAGCAGGCCGCGGATGAGGGCGTCGGCGTGCGTACGTGGCAGAACCAGTACCCGACGATCTCCGGGACGATGACGCGGATGTTCATCGGCGGTCGGCGCAACCGGCTGCAGGAATACGAGGAGCGGAAGGAAGCGGAGCTCGCCGCGTCGGCGTTCGAGGACGACGACGTCGTGACCCTCGTCGTCGTCGACCTGCTCTGGCTCGACGGTCAGTGGCTCCTCGACGTCCCGCTCCTCGAGCGCAAGCGCGTCCTCGAGTCGATCGTGCCGTCCGAGCCGCTCATCCGGCCCGGGCCGTATGTCCGACAGCCGATCGCCTCGTGGATCGGGTCGTGGCGGGCCCAAGGCTTCCGCGGCATGACGTTCAAGGCGGCGAACTCACGCTATCGCCCGGGCGAGACATCGGATGAGTGGACCCTCGCGGACATGCCTCGCCGCTAACGCCCGCGGCTAACCGCTTCGCCGCGTTGCGTGTAAGGAAACAACCAGCGATCGAGCGGTCGGAGGACGCGGCTCGTTTGACGATCGTTGCGCTACAGGAAACAACCATCGGGTGGGACGACCGTGCGCGCATATGGCGGAGCGCTCCGCCGACGCTTGTTACCTGACCCGCAACGGTCTCACGAGCGCCCGCCGGAGGTCGTGCGGTGATAGGGTCTAGGGGATGCCCTCAACCGTACTCACACCGACGGTCCGGGATCAGATCACCCGCCTCGGCAGCGCCGACATCATGGTCGGCATCCCCAGCTTCAAGAACGCAGCGACCATCGGTTACGTGGTGCGCGCTGCGCAGGCCGGCCTCGTCCAGTACTTCCCGGACCTCCGGCCCGTGGTGGTCAACTCGGACGCCGGCTCGCCCGACGGCACCGGTCGAGTCGTCGTCGAGACCGAGCCGCCCGACTACGTGGAGCAGATCCTCCTCACCCGCCCGAACCACAAGCTCGAGCGGGTCAGCCTGACGTATCCGGAGATCGACGGCGTCGGCGGCAAGGGTGCTGCGCTTCGCACGATCTTCGAGATCGCCGCGGCGCTCGAGGTCCAGGCGCTCGTCGTGGTCGACTCGGACCTGCGATCGATCGTCCCCGAATGGATCGAGCTGCTGTCCGGGCCGATCCTCAAGGGCGGCTACGACTTCGTGGCACCGCTGTACGCCCGCCACAAGCACGACGGGACGATCACGAACTCGGTCACGTACCCGTTGACGCGGGCGCTGTACGGACACCGGATCCGGCAGCCGATCGGCGGCGATTTCGGCGTGTCGTCCGACCTCGTGAAGCACTACCTGGCGACCGACGACTGGACGCCCGAGGTCTCGAAGTTCGGCATCGACATCTGGATGACGACGCATGCCGTGACCGGCGGCTTCGCCGTCTGCCAGACGCGGCTCGGCGCCAAGATCCACGACCCGAAGGACCCCGGCGCGGACCTCGGGCCGATGTTCCGGCAGGTGGTCGCGACAATCCTGCGACTCGCCGTGGCGAACGTGGCGCGGTGGCGGAACATCCGGGGAAGCCACGACACACCGAGCTACGGGTTCGAACGCTATGTCGACCCTGCGCCGCTCGAAGTGAACGTGCTGCGACTCCTGGACGAGTTCGCCGCAGGACCGGCGACGTTGGGCGATGCCTGGGCCGAGATGCTCGCGCCCCAGACCCGCGACGAGGTCGTCGCGCTCGCGGCGAGCGCCGGGCGCGTCGCGGCAGACGTGCGCGCGGCGCGTGAGAGCCGGGATGGCTCCGGCGGTGGCGGCGATGCCAGGCCCGACACGATCGCCACCGCGGACGACGCGGCGGCGTTCTCCTTCCCCGACGATCTCTGGGTCCGGGTGATCTACGACCTGGTCATCTCGGCGCGCGACCAGCCGGACCGGCTCGACGACCACGTGATGGCGCTCGTGCCGGTGTATTTCGGTCGAACCGCGAGCTCCGTGATCGAGAACCGCTTCCTGTCCACCGAACGCGCCGAGGACAGCGTCGAGCGCCAGGCCCGCGAGTTCGAACGGTTGAAGCCGTACCTCCTCGACCGCTGGAACGCCTCGTGAACCCCGGAGCCGCCGCGTGACCGAGCCCGTGCTGCCGGCCCGCATCGTGATCCCGGTGGCGAATCCGACGACCGCGGAGGAGCTGGTTCGGCTCGGCGCGGACCTGCTCGACCCGCGCAGCGGCGAGCTGACCGCGCTTGGGATCGTCGAGGTGCCCGAGGGCATGGCGCTCTCGCAGGGCGCCACGCGAGCCCGCCACGCCCGGCGGCTGCTCCAGAACGTCCTCGACTACGTGCCCGACGGGACCCCCATCCATCCGATCGTGCGGATCGGGCGGCACGCGGCGGAAGGCATCGTCGAGGCGGCGACGGAGCTCGAGGCCGATCTCATCGTCTTCGGCTGGGGCGGCAAATCCCCGAGCACGCGCGACGCGGCGGGTGGCGGCGCCGGCCCGTTCTCGGCCACGATCGATGAGGTGCTGCGCCAGCTCCCCTGCGACATCGCGGTCGTGAAGCAGCGCGGGGTCCGCGACATCAAGCGGATCGTGGTGCCGGTCCGTGGCGGCCCGCACGCCGAGCTGGCGCTGCACGTTGCCGGCGCCCTCGCGCGCAGGCACGAAGCAACGGTCCTCGCGCTGCACATCGTGCCGCCCGGCATCACGATCGCCGTCCGCACCCAGGCGGAGCGAGCGCTCACCGCTGTCGCCCGCAAGTACGTGTCAGGCCCGCTCGAGGCGGTCGTCCGCGAGGCGACGAACGTCCGCGCCGCGATCCTGCGCGAGGCGGACCAGGCCGACATCGTCGTGATGGGCGCCGCGGCCCCGAGCGCGGTCGACGGCGAGACCCACGTCTTCGGCTCATTGCCCGAAGCGATCGCGGGCCGGGCGAAGTCGACCGTCGTCGTGGTCAAGACGCGCGAATCCATCAGCCGCCAGACCTTCGAGCAGCTGGCCACGAAGGCCGAGAGCCTCGCCGCCGCCGACCGCGCCGCAGAGGAGCTCCGAGCCGTCCCGACCCGCGTCGATCGGTGGTTCGGCGAATCGAACTTCCACCACGGCGAGTTCGCCGACCTCCGTCGCCTGACGCAGCTCAAGGAGCAGCAGGGGCTCACGGTCAGCCTCGTGCTGCCGACGCTCAACGAGGAGGAGACGATCGGCCCGATCGTCCGGCGCGCGACCCGGGAGATGATGGGCCGCGTCCCGCTGCTGGACGAGATCCTGGTCATCGATTCGGCGTCCGCCGACCGCACTCGCGAGATCGCTGAGGCGGAGGGCGCCCGGGTCGTCCAGCACCCGGACGTGCTCTCGCGCTACGGGTCGTTCCGCGGCAAGGGCGAGGCACTCTGGAAGTCGCTGTTCGAGACGAGCGGCGACATCGTCGTGTGGGCCGACACGGACGTGCGCAACTGGCACGCCCGGATGGTCTACGGCACGCTCGGCCCACTCCTGCACGAGCCGCGGCTGCAATACGTGAAGGGCTACTACCAGCGACCCATCGTGCAGGACGGCGTGCTCCGCGAGGGCGGCGGCGGCCGGGTCACGGAGCTCGTGGCGCGACCCCTGCTGAACCTCTTCTACCCCGAGCTGTCCGGGTTCATCCAGCCCCTCTCCGGCGAGTACGCGGGCCGCCGCGCGCTTCTGGAGCAGATCCCGTTCTTCACCGGCTACGCGGTCGAGATCGGGCACCTCATCGACGTCGCGGAGCGATCCGGCCTGGAGGCGCTCGGCCAGGTCGACCTCGAGCGGCGCGTCCACCGCAACCAGGAGCTCGAAGGCCTGTCGAAGATGAGCTTCGTGATCCTGCAGGCGGTCATGAAGCGGCTCGAGGAACGCCGGAAGGCGCGACTGTTCGCCGAGCTCGGCTCGACGATGAAACTGCCGCGCTCAGGCCGCGGCCGGCTGTCGCTCGACGTCATCGAGCTCGCGGACCTGGAGCGGCCGCCGATGATCCGCATCCCGGAGTACCTCGAACGGCGAATGCCATCGCCCGCCAACCCGCTCGCGGGCTGAGCGGGTTCAGGCCGCGCCCGCGATCCCGATGCGCATCGTCATCGCGCCCGACTCGTTCAAGGGATCGCTGACCTCCGTCGAGGTCGCGGGGGCGCTGGCGGCCGGCTGGCGCGAGGCACGGCCGGACGACGAGATCCTCATGGCGCCGCTCGCGGACGGCGGTGAAGGCACGCTCGTCGCGATCGCCGCCGCAGGCGGCTGGAGCTGGGAGACGGTGACGGTGTCCGATCCGATCGGGCGGCCCGTTGTGGCCCGTTGGCTGCGATCCGAGGACGGCTCGCGCGCCGTCGTGGAGCTCGCGGAGGCGTCCGGCCTCTCGCGCCTCACGACGATGGAGCGCGATCCGCTGGGCGCGTCCACCCATGGGACGGGCGAGGTGCTGCGCGCGGTCATCGACGCCGGGCTGCGAACGATCACGCTGGGAATCGGCGGGAGCGCCACGAGCGATGGCGGGGCCGGGATCCTCAAGGCGCTGGGAGCGGAGCTGGGCGCGGAGGCGATCCACCTCGCAGGACTGGACGCACGGCTTGCCGGCGTCGACCTGCGGATCGCATGCGACGTCACGAACCCGCTCCTCGGCACCGCGGGCGCCGCCGCCACCTACGGACCGCAGAAGGGCGCGACGCCCGGTGAGATCGCGGTGTTGGACGAGCGGCTCGGCGCGTACGCGGACCGGCTCATGACGGCAACGGGGCGCGACGAGCGGCTGACGCCCGGCGCCGGTGCGGCCGGCGGGACGGCGTTCGGTCTCCTATCGATCGCGGATCGGTTCAGGTCGGTCACGCTCGTGCCGGGCGTCGATGTCGTCATGGACGAGACCGGGCTGCGGGACAAGGTTGCCGGCGCCGACCTCGTGATCACCGGCGAAGGGCGCATCGACGCGCAGACGGCATTCGGCAAGACCGCGCTCGGGGTCGCGCAGCTGGCGAACGCCTCGGGCGTGCGCTGCATCGCCGTCGGCGGTGGCGTCGAGGCGGCCGGCGAGGCCGTGCTGTGGGAGCTCGGCACGATCACCGTCGGCGTCAGCGAGGCACCGCAGTCCCTCGAGGCGGCGATGGCCGCGGGCACCGGACCGGTCGAACGGTGCGGACGGCGTCTCGCACGACTCATCACGGCGGGCCATATCCTCGGGGCGTGATCCTCCCCGTCCTCCCGAAGGCCGCGGCGAAGGCTGCCGCAAAACCGAAGCCCAAGCCGCGGAAGAAGGCGAAGCCCAAGCGGCGCAAGCCCAACCCATACCTCGCCTGGGCGAAGCGCCTCGAGCGAACCCGCCCGGGCATCGCGCAGTTCACGCTTGACGGCCTCGCCGGCGTGTACGGGCGCCCCGCGTACGGCCGGCGCTGGGATCCGACGGCCGAGCTGATCCTGACCATCCTCACCCAGAACAGCGCCGATACGAACGCCGAGTACGCGTTCATCGAGCTGCGCAAGGCGTACCCATCGGACGGGCCCCTGGAGCACCACGAGCCGGGCCCGGGATGGGGTGGCGACGGGCTGCCCGACGGTGTGCCCGTGGACTGGGCGCTCGTCGACATGGCGCCCCTCGAGGAGCTCGTCGAGGTCATCCGGCCGGGCGGCCTGCCGAACGGAAAAGCGCGCGGGATCAAGTCCGCGCTTCGCGCGATCCACGAGGCGCGGGGCGACTACTCCCTCGAATTCCTCGGGGACATGTCGGCCATGGAAGCGCGGACCTGGCTCACGAACATCAAGGGCGTCGGCGTCAAGACGGCCTCGGTCGTGCTCCTGTTCTCGTTCGGCATGCCGTTGATGCCGGTCGACCGGCACGTCGAGCGGGTGTCGAAGCGTGTCGGCCTGATCCCGTCGAAGGCGACCGGCGACCAGGCGCACGACTACTTCCTCGCGATGCTCGAGCCCGACCAGATGCACGAGGCGCACGTGAACCTGATCCGCCATGGGCGGCTGATCTGCCAGTCCCAGCGGCCGAAGCACGAGCTGTGCCCGCTGCGCGAGCGCTGCCGCTTCGTCGACCCGAAGGCGCCCTGACCGGCGCCCTGACCTTCGAGGGGTCCTGAGCGCACGGAACCCGCGTGTATCCTCGCGCCATGTTGAGCGGCGGGTGGCGCGGAAGCGGCGGCACGGGCTCGCCGCGCATCCTCATCGTGGACGACGACCCGAACCTGCTCGTCCTGCTCGCCAACCAGCTGCGCTCGGATGGCTTCGAGATCCAGACAGCCCGTGACGGCGAGGAAGCGCTGCGCCGCCTCGACGGCGGCTGGCCGGACCTGCTGATCGTCGACATGATGATGAGCCGGATGGACGGCCTGACCCTCGCCCGCGAGGTCAAGGCGCGCGCGGACCTCCCGATCATCGTGCTCTCCGCGATCGACACCGCGGATTCGAAGGCGGACCTGCTCGAGGAGGTCGCCGAGGACTACGTCACCAAGCCGTACCACTACCCGGAGCTGCGAGCGCGAATCGCGCGCGTCATGCGCCGCGTCGGCGACAAGGTGCCGCGCCGCGAGCTGGTGCTGGGGCCGGACCTTTCGATCGACCTGCGGCGCCGCACGGCCACGGTGCGGGACGCGCCGGTCCAGCTGACCCCGACCGAGTCGCGCCTGCTCTACGCCCTCGCCGCGAACCTCGGCAACACCGTCAGCACGGAGACGCTGCTCGACCGTGGCTGGGGCGACACGGACGACGCCGACCCCTCGTACGTCTGGGTCACGATGCGCCGGCTGCGCCAGAAGATCGAGCCCGACCCGGACCATCCGGTCCACCTGATCACGATGCGCGGGGTCGGCTACCGGCTGGTGGCGAAGCCCTCCGAGCCGGCGGGCGCATGAGCAACGCCACCCGGCGTGTCGCGGACGCGCCACCGGCGCGCACCGAGCCGATCCGGGTCGGATCGTCGATGTCCTTCCGGTCACGACTCACGCTGGGGCTGGTAGCCGGCTCCGTGCTGCCGCTTGCGGGCTTCGGGATCGTGATGCTCGTCACGGAGATGGTCCGAACGGGCGACATCGATTCGACGCTCGTCCGAGTCGTCCTCTTCGTCCTCGCGGCCGCGATCATCGTCGCAGTCCTGTTCGCGTACTTCCTCGCCGGGAACCTGACCGCGCCGCTCAAGGCGGTCTCCCGCGCCGTGGAGCGCGCATCGGCGGGCGACCTCTCGACCCGCGTCGAGGTCGCGGGCGAGGATGAGCTGGCGCGGCTCGTGGAGAGCCACAACCGGCTGGCGAGCGACCTCGAGCGCCGGAACGCGGAGCTCGGTCGGATCCTGCTCGCCATCGGCGAGACGTCGCCGCGGGACGGCCTCGATCGCCTCGTCACGCAGGCGACGCGGAGCGCCCGTGAGGCATTCACGATGATCGATGCCCGGATCGTGCTCGGCGACCCGACCATGGTCCCGGAGGAGGAGGACATCCCGGGCGAGGCGCACCCGATCCGGGCGGTGCTCGCACTGCCCGATGAGCGCGTCGGCGTGCTCGTCGGCCACATCCCCGCGACGCGCCGCTGGGATGTCGCGGACCAGGACCTCCTCGAGCTCTATGCGAGCGAGGTCGCGGTCGCGATCCGGAACATCGAGCTGTTCGACCAGGTCGAGCGCCAGCGCAGGACCCTGGTCGACCTCGATGCGGCCAAGGATGAGTTCCTGCGGGCCATCAGCCACAACCTGCAGACGCCGCTCACCAGCATCCGGGCGTACGCGGAACAGCTGGGCGACGAGCGGCCGGATCCGCGTCTGGGGATCGTGGTCGAGCAGACCGACCGGCTGCACCGGATGATCCGCCAGCTCGTGACGGTGTCGCGCGTCGAGGCGGGCACGATCAGGTCCGCGGCGGAGGTTCTCGCGATCGCGCCGCGCGTCCGACGCGCGTGGGATGCCCTGGGTGCCTCGACGATCCCGTTCGAGCTTATCGACGACGCGGGCGGCTGGCTCGCGATCGCCGATCCCGACCAGCTCGACCAGGTGCTGTGGGCGCTGCTCGACAACTCGGTCCGCTATGCCGGGGCGCCGATCACCGTGATGGTTGCGCCGCAGCCCGAAGCCGGCCGCCTGGCGGTCACGATCGCCGATGCCGGGCCCGGGGTTCGGCCCGAGGACCGCGACCGAATCTTCGAACGCTACGAGCGTGGGTCGGCCGGCGCCGGCGCCGAGGGCACCGGACTCGGGCTGTACGTGTCCCGCCAGCTGTGCCGTGCGATGGGCGGCGACCTCATCCTCGATGCACCCGGCGCAACTCCCGGCGCCGCCTTCACGATCACCCTCCCGGCCGAGCCGCCCGCCACCGAGGCGTAGCGCGGGATCGACTACGCCGGGCGGCTGCCGTGGCGCCGGCCGCAGCAGCCCTAGCGGGCGATCCCGCAGGCCGCAGCCGTGGCGGGAGGAGCCCGCGAAGGCGCAAGGCAGGCGACGGGGCAGCCGACAGGCGGA
>DATFHO010000096.1:0-19791 GCA_035248345.1 Candidatus Limnocylindrales bacterium | reverse complement strand
CTCGAGAAGCGCATCGACAATGCCGAGTTCGTACAGGCATGCACCAGCGCGTACACGAGCCGAACGTAACCTACTGAGCGCTCCCGGCGCCGCGTCGCGGCGCCGGATCACCTGCCCGGCGAGCTACTCGCCGAGTGTCGGCTCGATCAGGAACGGCTGCCCGTCGACCGGATCTCCGTACCAGTTCTGTTGGATCTGCGTGCCGCCGTGGTACTCGATCGTCCACCCGACGATCTGCCCGGCGGCGGTCTGGCCGTCCTTCCCACCACCGAGCTGGATATCGTCACCCGGGCCGTAGAGGACGCCGTTGAACAGGTACCCCATGCTCGCGGTCGCCAGCTTCATCCGGGAGCTGTTTCCCAGCCCGCATTGCGTTCCGGTCGGGCAGTAGAAATAGAACGTGATCCCGAGCTCGGAGCCCTTCGTGACCGTGGAGTTCGTGTAGGCGGGTGACTGCGTGCCGCTCCAGAGAAGGTTGCCCTTCGTCGTCCACGCCGCGTACGCATAGTCCGGGCAGTTGGTCGTGCTCGGGCTCGCCGCGCAGATCGCGTTGTCGACCGTGCGGAAGCACGGGTAATAGCCGGCCTTGCTGTTCTCGTAGGTGAACGCCGTGGCGTACCCGCTGCACGACGTGGTCGCGTCGTTGATGGTCGCGTGCGTTGTGCCGTAGTTCAGGACGAACCCACCGCTATTTCCGACATCGATGTTCGTATTGCGGTCAAAGACGAGCGTCACGCCATCTCCGAACAGGTACGAGCCGTTGCCGATCGAGACCTGGCCCTTGATGTGGTAGATCCCGCCCGACTGACCGGACGCGAGACCCGTGGCGCCGCCCCTGGAGTCGAGCCACGCGCACGTGCCATTGGGGATGGTGATGTTGTTGTAGGTACCCGGGCGAATAGCGTTCGCCTGGGTGAACGTGCAATTCACGTTCGCCGCGTTGACATTGGTCGGAGCGGGGCAATTGCCGTTGGACGGGTAGTCGCAGCTCCAGTTTCCGGCGTTGCCCGAGCTGTCGCAGCCCTTTGGCCAGAGCGCGAAGTTGACGGTGTTCGACCCGCCAACGAGCGACTGTGTCGTCGGATTGGTCGGCGAGCTCGGCGACCCTGCCATGTAGCCCGTTAGGTTGCCCGTCAAGGTGATCGTCGTCCCAGCACCGGGCGCCACGCTCCCGAACGTGTAGGAACCCGCAGCGTTCGTTGTCGTCGACGCCGAATTTGTCCCGCTCAGGGTCACGGTCAGGTTGGGAATGGCCAGACCCGTGACGGCGTCCGTGACGGTCCCCGTGAGCTGGGCGGGCGCCGGTGTCAGCGTGACGTTGACCGTGTACGCCGTATCGAGGCTGAGAAACCCGGAATTCGCCGAGTTTGACGTGTAGAAGGTTGCGCTGGCGTTGACATTCCACGTGTTGCTGGCGCCCCATCCGCTGATCGAGATCGGTCCGTAACCCCCCGAACCGTTAGCGGTCGCGGGGCTCGATGGATAAGGGCCGCCAGATCCGGTGATGCTGACCGAGGCACCGCCAATCGTGCCGCCGAGGCTCGAGAAGATCGTCCCCGAGATGGTTGGGTTCTTCTGCATGAAGATGTCTGGAGCGGTGATCGTTCCATTCCCGGACGTCGGAACGCTCGGGGATGTCACGGGCGATGACGCCGTCGAGTGATACACGCCACTCGCATCGCTCGCGGTGATCGAGTAGACGCCGGAGTCCGCCTTCTTCTGCGTGTATTGGCCCGACGCGTTCGTCGTCAGGGTGTAGGTCGCTGTGGGTCCGACCGCCGTGACCGTGATGCCGCTCAGGACCGCGCCGGCAGACGGCAGCGCCGTGGCCCTCACCGTTCCCGTCAGGTCATTGTTGGTGCCTGCGGCGACGACAACCTGCGGATTCGGAAGCGGTTGCACGGCGGCGGCGAGCTGCACGTCGGGCATCTGCTGTTCGACGATGTGCGCCGAAGCAAGCTGCACTGTGCCCGTGCCGCGACACTGGTTCGGGGCAGTCGTGCTATTGATCGTGGGCGCGGCATAGGCTGGGTCCTGGATCGCGGCACCGAGCGGGATGGCGGATCGGACATCCGTCGTGTCCACGGCGACGCCGGTGTAACCCCAGACGTTGCACTGGTTGCCGGTCGCGGTCCAGCAGTCGTCATAGAGCTCCATGTACGCGTTGCTGTCCTTGCCGAGCGCGACGCCGGAGTTGGTACCCCCGGACCGGGTCCAGCGGTTTGTCCCGATATCGCCGGTATTCACGATCAGGTTCGTGTTCGTGCCGTCGAGCTTGATGTTCGAGTCGCCGGCGAGACAGTTCGCGGTGATGTCGGTCGGGCTGCACATGCCGATGACCGCGAAGTTCGCGGGGAAGCGGCCCGCGGTCGACCACGCGGCCACGCTGCGCGTCACGCCGACGATGCTCGAGAGGTAGGTCTGACCCGGGTGGTCGATGCGGACGTATACGTTGCCCGGCCCTGTCGTGTGGCCGAGGTACGACGAGCCCGCATCGCCGGGCGGGCTTGAGACCCAGATCTTGTAGCCGCCGTTTGAAACAGCGGTCACGCCCGTCGACGTCTGGCCCAGGGCGATCGGATCCAGCGTGAGGTTCAGTGAGCTCTTGATCACCTGCCATGCCGCCTGCCGCGCGCAAACCGCTTTGCTCGATCCGGACGGGCAGTTGTTGGTCAGCGGCCGGGTCAGCTGCTGGGCGCCCGCAAGCGCGGCCGCATCCGACACGTTCTGCTGGTTGCGCTTGGCGACCAGCCAGCCGCCGTAGTCGACCGCCAGCGCGGAGGCGAGGAGAAGCACAACCAGCATCAGCGCGAACAGCACGAGGACCTGTCCGCTCGCGTCGCGGCGGCGGTTCCGAAGCTGTCGGATGGCGTGATTCATCTGCTGGGCTCCCTCAGATCGTGCAGGTGACGGTATTGGCGACGTTGGTGCCGGTCGACGTCAGGTAGCTCGCGGTCAGGTCTTCGTTCTCAACGCGCATCTGCTCCGTTGCATCGAGCATGAACCGGCCGTCGCTCTTCCACGGGTTGGGGTCGAAGCCGTCGATCAGGCCACCGACAAGCGGTACATACAGTGGGAAGTGGTACGAGACCTTGATCTGCAGCTGCACGTAGTAGGTCCCGTCCGGGTTCGGCTGCCAGCTGTAGACGACCTGCCGCTGCTCCACGTTCGTCGAGACGTAGCCGGGAATAGATCGCTTCAGGAATGTGGTCAGCTGGGTGCCCAGGCGCGTGTCATTGCAGACGTTCGTGGCGTCCGTGGAGGTCTTGACCCGATACGGCGCGGCGTATCGGGCGAATTCGCGCGTCGCTCCTACAAGGCCGTTCTGCCCGCCGAACAGGATCCCGAACTGGATTACCGAAAAGACCAGCAGGAAGAACACCGGGGCGACGAGCGCGAACTCGACCATCGCCTGGCCCTGGCTTCGGCGGCGCTTCATCAGATGGAGCACGAGCCGGCTCCAGGCGGAAAGCTGCTGACCTGCGGCCCGACAGGGCCAGGGATGGGCGTCGTGTTGTCGTGCTCGACATGGAACTCGGTGACGTTGGTGGCCAGGAGGCCATCGTTGGGATTTCCGTCAATGCCATCGAGGATTGCGCTCACGACCGGCATGAACAACGGGTGCTTGTAGGCGACCGAGATCTTCACGTCGACCTGATACAGGCCCGAAGGATCGGTCTGGTTCACCGACGGCGTTCCGATGCAGACCTCGATGGTCATCTTCGACTCGTCATAGGTCTGGGCATTCGCAAGGAGCGTCCGGACCTTCGTCACCGTCGATGCAGCGTTCGCGGTCGCCGTCGCCGTGTCCTTCGAATCCCACGTCGCGGCGATGCGTGCTGCATCGCGAATGGCATTGTTGATGCCGATCTGCCGCTCGAAGATGACGGCGAACTGCACCAGGCCGGCAATCAACAGAATGATGATCGGAGCAACGAGAGCGAGCTCGATCAGGGCCTGGCCCCGCTCCCCTTCTCTCCGGTCATGGCGTCGCGACAAGATGGCTCCCCGTACTTCCCTCGGCACACGCAACGTGCGCACCAGCCGAAATCCTGCGGCCCGCGGAAGTATCGGGCAGGACCCTTTCGACGGACCTTGCGAGTACCGAAATACCAGTGGCCTGCGCGCACCAGGCGTGGCGGCGCGAGCCAGCGCGCGCCGCGGACACGAAGAAGCCGGGTCCGAAGACCCGGCTTCCTTGGCTGAGACGAAACCGAGCTAGCGGATGAGCTGGACCCCGAGGGCCTTGTTGCCGGCGCCGGCGCCGACGCCCGGACCGACGGTCCCGGACGAGAGGATGTCGATGAACTTGCCGACGAGGCAGGAGGTCGCCCCGTTGCCGGTGTCGCATTCCGCCTGGTTCGAGCCGCTCATGTAGGCGCCGTACCGGCCGCCGCACTCGGGCATCGATGGGTCGCACAGCTGGAAGTACGCGAAGCTCGGCATCCGGTACCACAGGTTCTGGCCGGAGCCGCCTCCCGGCGTATTGGGGCAGCCGAACTTCGGCGCGGTGTTGACGGCCGGGGGCTCGCTGTTCGGATCGGGATCGCTGTTGCCGGTCCAGCAGTTCATGTCGAACTGCGGGATGAGCACGTTCGTTCCGTCGTACTTGCGGACGGCTCCCTCGACGCCTGAGTACACGACGCCCGTGTCATCGTCGGTGCAGCCGCCGCCGCCGTTGACGTTGCCGGTCGAGGTCACGAACTGCCAGGAGGGCAGGCGGATCGCCGGGTTGTTCGGGTTGACGATCTCGCAGACGAGTTCGCTCGCGCCGCCGCCCGGCGGCGTCCAGTCGAGCCAGCCGACGTTGCCGGGCGAGCTCTTGCAGAGCGGCACGGTCAGCACCACGTTCCAGTCCCAGTAGTGGTCGCCAGTGGTGAGATTGCCGCTGCCGTCACACGTGACGGTGTTGACCGGGATGGTGACCGGCAGGACGGCGCACCAGACGCCTTCGCTTGCTGCGCAGAAGCCCTGGAGGTAGCCAGCCACCGAGGTGGCGTTCGTGTTGACAGTGATGGTCGGGATGCCGATCGACCGCGCCACGTACGTGCCGACGTTCAGCTGGCTCACGACGAGCACGCCGGCGACCGGACCGACCGTCAGGCTCGGGCAATCGGGCGTCGTCGCCGAACCACCGGGCAGGCTCCCGTTGCCGACCGCGGCCGCAGCGCCCAGGTTCTCCGAGCCATCGCCGTTCAGCGCGGCTGACCCATCGAGCTTGAGCGGGATCCCGCAGATGTCCGTGTAGTACGCAGACTTGATGATGACCTTGTTCGCCGCGGCGGACTGGGTGAGCTTCCGATTGACCTCCGCATCCCAGCCATCAGCCGGCGCCGGAACGCCGGCAAGCCGAGACGCGAACACGATCGCGCCGGCCTCGGCCGTCGAGTCCGCGCCCGTCTGGGCGACGCGCTGCTGCGTCAGGACATTGCCGCCGTCGACGATCACGGCGAGCAGCGCCATGGACAGCAGCATGACGCCGACCATGATCACGAGCGCCTGCCCGGATTCGCCGGACCGTCGCTGCGTGGCTCGCCACAGGGCATGCATCGTGGGCTCCTCTCCTCCTCTGTCCGTGCGCCTAGGGGAACAGCCGCTCGAGCGGCATCTGTGATGTGGAGGTCATCGTGATCGGGCCGATCAGGATCCCGGCGACAGGGGTGATCGGGGTGAACCTGGTCGTGACGGTCACCGTCACGAGGCAGCCGACGTTGAGGTGGGGCGAGCAGATGAGGTCCGTGCCGGACGGGGTCGAATAGGCCACGCTCACGTCGGCGTTCTTGACCCCGACGGACGCGCCCGAGGCCACGGCGCAGCCGCGCCAGGTCCACTGGGGCGACGCCTCGCTCTGGACCGGTCGGTTCGACAGGCACTGCCATGGACCGCTGACCGGATCAAGCTGGTTGACCACCGCGACGCGGGTCGCCTGGCGGGCCGCCTCGGTCAGCGTGTTGTAGGCGAAGACCGCCCGACCGATATCGATGAACGCGAACGCCATGAGCGCGATCACGGGGAAGACGAAGGCAAACTCCACGAGCGCCTGGCCCCGAGTTCGAGGACGGACCAGCCGGCGCGCCACGCCCCCGCTGCGACGCACGGCGCTCACGGCGCCACCGTCATCGTGGAGGTGCACGCCTTGGAAAACCCGGCGGACATCGTCTGCGAGCTGATCCGGTAGGTCGGCGGCGTCAACGGGTTGAACGTGAGGTTGTTGGCCGAGAACCCGGCGGCCGTCCAGATCGCGGTCGCCTTGTTGCTCTGCGTGCCTGCGAAGTCGGGGACGATGCAGGTCGGCACGGCCGTTGGCGCCATTGATGGCGACGGGAACGGGGTGGCGGTCGGAGCGACGGTCGGCGTGGGTGCGACCGACGGTCGGAGCGTGGGGAGTGCGCCGCCCGACGACGTCGGGACGCCGGCGATGATCCCGCTCCGGATCGGGAACGAGGCGCTGACGCTGACCGGGATCGACGTTCCGAGGATGTTCCCGATGATCGGCGTGATCAGCGAGAAGCGGCACGTCAGGGAGACGACCGCAGGCGAGCCCAGCCCGGTCCCGCTCGGGAAGGTCGGGTTCGGGAGCGTCGCCGGAAGGACGCAGTTGATCCCGGTCGTCTCGGCGTTGATGCGGTTGACGAACTCCGCCTGGGCGGCCGGGTTCGGCAGCGCGCCCCACGCGGTCGGGTTGATCGCGGCGAAGTTCGCGGCGGCGCGGGCGGCGTTGGTGAGGCTGACCCAGCCGAGGAAGACACGACCGAAGTCGATGCCGAAGAGGACCATCAGGAGGACGACCGGCGCGCTGAGGGCGAACTCGACCAGGCTCTGCCCTCGCGGGTCGAGCCCGAATCGACGCCCTGCGCGTCCAGTGCTGCCAGTCGTCGGGCGCACATCGCTGCGCGGCGACCGACGGATGATCCGGAACGACATGTCCAGAACAACCTCGACGATGCTGACCGGCGCTTCCTACCCCGGTCTGCGGGCCCCTTCCTGAGGCCCGGTCATCGTCGTGGATTGGACCTTGAGAACTCCCTTGCCGACAGGCGGGCATTGGTCCCGGCAGCAGGTGTCAGTCAGTACTCCACGTACGTGGGACGTTCGGCGGTCGTGACCGCGGCGGGATCGCCTCCCGATGCTGCTACTTGATCAGCTGGATGGCGATCGCATCCCCGTTGCCGACGCTGCCTGAACCGACGGGTCCGGTCCGGATGAAGTGGATGAACCAGCCGGCAATGCAGCTGCTGCTGCCGTTCCCCGAGATGGTCTGGAGCAGCTGCCCGTCCGGGTTCGTGTGCGTCTGGCAGTCCGGATTGTTCTTGTTGTTCTGGTCGCTCATGTAGTCGATGTAGAACGCCGTGACGCCGGTCACGTGGTACTGCGCGTGGCTGCCGCCGCTCGTGTTGCAGTCGTTGTTGTCGCAGATGGGAACCAGCACGACCTTGCCGTGCAGGGCGTTGACCTCGTCCTCCATCTTCTTGGCGCAGTTGTTGCCGTTGTCCGAGTCGACCGACACCGGGAACGTGTCCCACTCGATCGGGGGCGGGTTCCGAACCTCGTCGTCACAGTTGTTCTTCGTCCCGTCGAGATCGAGAACCATGAACGAGCCGCTGCCCGTCTTGCACAGCGGAACGATGTATTCAGTCCCAATGGGGTGTTGGCCCGCGGCACCCGGCTGGCTCGTCGGCCACTGGTCCTTCGGCAGGCCGAGGTTGCCGTTGCCGGAGCAGTCCGTGATGTTCACCGGGAAGATCACGGGCAGGAACGCGCCACCGACCGCCTTGCCCGTGACCGCGGTCGCCTCCGCGCCAGCCGTGAACGTGGTGAACCCGATGACGCGCGCGAACGTCGTGCCGAACTCGCGGGTGCCCGCCACGTGGACGCCCTGTGCGTTCGGCGGAATCGTGTTCGTGACGTTGCCGACGGCGGCAGCATTCGCTTCCGCCACGACCGCACCGGTTGAATCGATCGGCTGGCCGCTCACGTTCGTGTAGTACGCCACCGGCGCGACATTGTTCTGGGTCGCGCTGAACGTGACTGCCGCGGCGACGTCCGCGTCCGTCTTCGTCGCGCCACCGAGCCGCTGCGCGAGCACCACCGCGCCGGCATTCGCGGCGGCGTCGGAGCCGTTCTGGACCCCGCGCTGCTGTGCGTACGCGTTGCCGGCGTCGATCACGAGGGCCACGCCGGCGATGAAGACGACCAGGCCGAGCGCGAAGATGACGATGATCTGCCCGGCGTCCCGCCGCGGCTCCGAAGAACGGGACTGCGACCGCCTGGGTGTCATCGATTCTCCTCGCGTGGTCATGGCTGGCGTGGGCACTGGGCTGAGGTGAGCAGGCTGTTCGGGCAGCTGAACTCGACCGGCAGGACGGTCTTCGCCGTGAAGGTCACGCCGTTCTTGAAGAGGATCCCGCCGATGATCGGCGTGATCGGCTGGTACACCCCGGTGAAGGTGACGACGGCGAGGCACCCGACACCGATGTACGTCGCGGCGCCGACCGGGCAGGCCTTGGTCGTGTTGGGCGTGCCGTCCGCGTTCGCCTGGTAGTAGGCGACGGTGACCGTCGGGTTGCGGGCGACCGTCGCCTGCGACTTGGCGCGGCTCGTCACCGACGTCGCGTCCTGGTTGACGATCGCCAGGCGCGCCCCCTCGCGAGCGGCATTCGTGATCGAGTTGTACGCGAAGACGGACAGTCCGAGGTCCACGATCGCCATGACGAGCACGAGGAAGATCGGCAGGACGAGGGCGAACTCGACGAGGCTCTGGCCTCGTCCTCGGCGCCCACGCCGCCCGGCAAGCGGCATCACCCATTCACCGTGATCGTGCTGTTGCACGCGACAACCTGGCCGCCGACGATCGACTGGAACGTGATCTTGTAATTGCCGCTCGAGTGCCCCGCTGCCTGCACGATCGTGGTCGTGAAGCCGGCCGCGTTCCAGATGCCCTGGGCGTTGTTGATCCTGGTGCCCAGACCGACGAAGTTCGGGACCGTGCAGGTGGCCGCTGACACGATGATGTAGTTCGTCTTCGTGATCGAATTCGTCCCGCCGGGGCCGGTCACCGTGAGCGACACGCTATAGGTGCCGGGGGTGTTGTAGGCGTGCGCCGGGTTCTGGCTGGTGCTCGTGCCGCCGTCTCCGAAGGTCCAGGCCCAGGTCGTCGGACTACCGCTCGAGGTGTCGGTGAAGCTCACGGCGGCACTCACCGCCGGGGTCGTCGTGCTCGCGGTGAAGTTCGCGACCGGCGCCGGGGCGGAGACGGTGATGTAGCCCAGGCGCGTCTGGGTATTCGAGCCGTTCCCGTTCGTGACCGTGAGTGCCACGTCATACGTGCCCGCCGCGGCGTAGGCATGTGTCGGGTTCTGCGAGCTCGACGTCCCGCCATCCCCGAACGTCCACGACCACGTCGTCGGCGAGCCGGTCGATGCGGTCGAGTCGAAGACGACGTTCGTGCCGGTCGTTGTCGTTGTCGGCGACCCGGTGAAGCTCGCGACAGGCCCGGCGCCACCCGAGACCGCGAACTGGCCGTCCTTGATGGGAAACACCGCGGACGCGCTGACGTTCACGGTCTGCCCGACGATGTGGGCGATGACCGGCGTGATCAGGCTGAAGCTGCAGGTGAACGAGACGCTGACGCGATCGCCGATCGAGGTCGAGTTCCCATCGCCGTTGCCGTCGGTGAAGGTCGGATCCGCGGGGACGCCCGGGTTCAGGACGCAGTTCGTGGCTGCGGTGTCGTTGATGACCTGATTGCGATACTCGGTGATCGTGGCCGTGTCGTTCGTCAGCCACGCCTCGGGGTTGTTCGCCGCGAAGTTGCTCGCGGCGCGCGCCGCGTTCTGGAGGTTGATCCAACCGAGGTAGACGCGCCCGAGATCGAGGGCGGCCAGCGTGAGCAGCAGCATGATCGGGAGGACCAGCGCGAACTCGACGAGGCTCTGGCCGAGGGTGGCGCGGCGGACGAGGTGCCGCGAGCTCCAGATGCGCAACGGGGTGCGGAGCGCGCGCAGGCGTTCGGCACCCGTGCGCGCACCATCGACAGGGCGCGACAACGCAGTCGCGGACGTTCGATCCCCCCGGATCGCCATCAACGAGACCCCCCGGCCTCTCGTGACCGGCATCTCCACGGGCCGGTCGGCGGCTCCTTTCGGAGCCTGCGGATTATCTCAGACGCAACCTTGCAAAGAACCTTGCAGACCGCACTGCGCCGCTCCGTATGGTTCCGGGACGCACCGGACCTGCGCGACTGCGGCAGTGCATGCTCGGAGGCTTATGCGTCCGCGGATGCCACCGCAGGTCCGCCGGCCCCGCGTTTGACGTATCGGACGAGGATCGACGAGACCGCGATCGAGATCGCGACCGCGGCGAGCAGGGCCGCGTAGACCTCGGGCGGGAGGACGCCGCGCGCGACCGCAACCGTTGCGAGCACGAAGCCGAACTCCCCGATCTGCCCGAGGCCGACCGCGAGCTGCTCCGGATGCGCCGGCAGCTTCGAGACGCGCGCAAGGACGAAGATGACGCCCGATTTCGCGACGACGACCAGCGCCAGGGACAACGCGAGCCAGCCCAGGCCCTGGCTCAGCAGGGCGGCTGGATCGATGAGCGTGCCGATCGCGACGAAGAAGAAGATTGCGAACAGGTCACGGAACGGAACGAGACGCCGTCGTGCCTCGGCCGAGACGGGCCCCTCCGTGATCGACAGGCCGGCGATGAACGCGGCCAGCGCGAGCGGGATCCCCGTGAAGAGCGCGCCCGCACCGGCAACCGCGAGGCCCGTTGCCACCGACACCGTCAGGAACAGGTCCGGCTGGTTGCGCAGCCCGGCGAGCGCGTACGGGAGGAAGCGCGCGCTCGCGAGCGCGAGGGCCCCGAAGGCGATGATCCCGAGGATCGTCAGGTGGAACGGCTGGCCCGCGCCGAGCATCGTGAGCAGGAGGATGGCGATCGCGACGCCGACGACGTCCTGGAGCACGGCCCAGCCGACGAGCAGGTGCTCCGTCTCCGCATCGGTCGTGCGTCGCCGGCTCCGCGTGATGTTGACGACGACGACGCTCGACGACATGGCGATCGCGAGGCCGAGCAGCGCCGCCGCAGACAGGTCGAGCCCGAAGGCAACGAACCCGGCGATCGCTGCAACCATCGTCACGATGATCTGGAGCGGGGCCGCCCAGAGCACCGCAGGGTGCTCGCGCCGGAGCTCACCGAGATCGACCTCGATGCCGACCTCGAACAGCAACAGGATCGCGCCGACCTCGGCGAAGAGGTTGACCTGCTCCGGATCGGCTACGTAGCCGGGGGTGAACCGGGAGACTGCGACACCGACAACGAGATAGCCGAGGATCGCGGGAAGCGTCAGGCGGCGGGCGACCCACCCGGCGAACGCCGCGGCGAGCAGGATCGCGCCGACCTCGAGCACGGTGACGGCGGTGTGCTCCATCGGCGCATGGTAGGTGCTGGTCGGCCGGGACCCGGTTGGCGATGAGCGCCACGGCCGCCCGCGGAGGCGCTCATCGAGCGGGACTGGTTCCTACCAGCCCTCCCACGGAGAGTCGCAGATCGTGCAGCGCGAACCGCGGTACTGGGACATGCCGCGCTCGGTGTCGACGTCGTAGCCGTCGCGCCAGCGATGGGCGCCGATCGCGTGGAAGGCGAGCCAGATCGCATCGACGATGCGGGTGAACGGGTTCGTTGGGGCCGTCGCTGCGATGGCGACCGCTCGGCGGTGTTCGGATACGTGCAATTTGGCGCTCCGGCATTGCAGATTCCTGTCAGTTCCGACCTTACCTGACGCGGTCGCCGGAGTGCCATTGCAGGAACGGGCGAAGCGTTGCAAAACGCGCCGGCGGCGCGGAATTAGGTACCGGGTGCCCCCGCCAGAACGTCCTGGTCGGCCGGATTTCGCTCGAAATGTGCGGCGAACAGCGGACACCGCGGCGTGATCGTGAAGCCACCCGCGCGCGCGTCGGCGATGACCCGTCGGACCAGGGCCTTGCCGATCCCCTTCCCGCCGAACTCGGGCTTGACCTCGGTGTGCACGGCGACGAGGCGATCACGGACGCGGCCGTAGTCGACCCAGCCCGCGAGCTCGCCATCGATGCGCGCCTCGTAGCGGCGCTGGTCGGGAACGTCGGTGATCTCGAGTGGCAGCTCGGCGCGGGGGGTGGTGTCGGTCATGCGGGCGGCTCCGGCTCCTCGATGTCCGGCAGCAGCGGCTGGCCGGTGATCAGCCGCGACCCGCGGCCGTGGGTCATGAACGTCCACGCCCAGCGGGTCAGGACGACGATGCGATTCGCGAACCCGATGAGGTACACGATGTGGATGCCGAGCCACAGCAGCCAGGCCACGAACCCGCCGGTCTTCCCGAACGGCCCGAGCCAGCCGACGTTGCTCACGCCGGACAGCCGGCCGATGACCGCGACGTCGCCGAGGTCCCGGAACCGGAATGGCTCGGGCGTCTTCCCGTCGAGGCGGTCGAAGATGGCCCGGGCGGCGTATCTGCCCGGCTGGATCGCGCCCTGTGCGACGCCCGGAACCGGCTTCTCCGCCTTCCACGGCTGGACCGCCGCATCGCCGATCACGAAGATCTCCGGGTGGCCCGGGATGGTCAGGTCGGGCCCGACCTTGATCCGGCCGGCCTTGTCCGATTCGGCGCCCGTCGCCGTGGCCACCGACTTGACGAAGGACGAGGCCTGGACGCCGGCGCCCCACAGGACGGTTCGGGCCGGGATGGCCTGCGGCCCTGACGCGGTCTCGACCGTCACCTGGTGCTCGGAGATGTCGGTCACGCGCGTTCGCGTGCGCACGTCGACGCCGAGGTGGCGCAGCTGCCGGGCTGCCGAGGCGGACCGCCCGGCGGGAAAGTTCGGCAGGATCCGGTCCATCGCCTCCACGAGGATGATCTCGGCATCGCGCGTATGGATCGACCGGAAGTCGCGGCGCAGGGTGTCGCGCGCGATCTCGCCGAGCGCGCCGGCGAGCTCGGCGCCCGTCGGGCCGCCGCCGACGACCACGAACGTCATCCACTCGCGGCGGAGCTCCGGGGTGTGCTCCCGTTCGGCGGCCTCGAACGCGATGAGGATCCGGCGGCGGATCTCCGTCGCGTCGTCAATCGACTTCAGGCCGGGCGCGAACCGGGCCCAGTCGTCATGCCCGAAGTAGGAGTGGCGAGCGCCGGTGGCGACGATCAGCGTGTCGTACGGGATCGGTCCTCCATCCGACAGCTGGACTTGGCGCCGCTCCGGGTCGAGCGCGACCGCCTCCCCCAGCAGCACCGTTGTGTTCTCGTGCCGGCGCAGGATGCTCCGCAACGGCTGGGCGATCTCACCGGGGGCGAGCGCACCCGTGGCGACCTGATACAGCAGCGGCTGGAAGAGGTGATGGTTGCGGCGATCCACGAGCGTCAGGTCGACGCGCCCATCCTTGCCGAGCCGGCGCGCGGCGTACAGGCCACCGAACCCGCCGCCGACGATCGTGACGCGATGCCGGCCGCTGGGTCCAACCGGGGCGCTGGGCTGCATGCCGCTATCTTCGCCGACCTCCTCGCGGAACGCGCTCGGAGGCGCGCTCGCGCATCGCGCCAGCACTTCGTGCCAGCACCAGCCCGAACCGCACCGGGCTGCCTCCTCCGTACTATTGACGTACTAGATAGCACGTACGTATCTTCCCTCGGCACGACGGCGAATGACCGGCGGCCCAGGGGGAACCCACGACAGATGCTTCAGCTCTACACGGCGCTCAAGACGATGCTTCGCCGCGACGAAGATGGCCAGGGCCTCGCCGAGTACGCACTCATCCTCGCCCTGATCGCGATCGTTGCGATCATCGCCCTGATCTTCCTCGGCCAGCAGGTCTCCGGCATCCTCAGCACGGTTGGCAAGTCCGTCTAGGCCCGGACCTTCGGACCAAGCCTCATCGCCACCCCGTCGGCATCGCCGGCGGGGTGGTTCGTTTTTCCGGGGAGCTGATCAGGCGGAGTTCGGTCGAGCCTGCGCCGATCGATACATCGCGGAGGCTTCGGCGCGATTGCGCGCTCCCGTCCGGCGCAGGATGCTGCCGACGTGGGCCTCGACGGTCCTGATCGAGATCCCCAGCGCGTCCGCCGTCTCGCGGTCCGTGCGACCCTCCGAGATCTCCGCCAGGACTTCGCGCTCCCGCTCGGTGAGGCGCTCCACCTGGGCCCCTGCGCTGTCGTCGGCCTGTGAGCGCACCAGTGCCCGGATCGCCGTCGCGGCGAGCCGCCCGGGGATCGGCAGCTCCCCACGCTGCGCCTCGCGCAGGGCACGCCCGATCTCGTCAGGCGCGACGTCCTTCGTGAGGTAGCCGGCCGCTCCGGATCGGAGCGCCTCCACGAGGTCCCGATCCGCGGCCGACACGGTCAGCACGACCACCGCCATCTCGGGCATCCGCTCGTGGACCGCGCGCAGGTAGTCGAGGCCACTGCGGTCCGGCAGGTCGAGGTCGAGGAGCACGACGTCCGGCCGGAGCTCCTCGGTCGCCTGGATCGCGCTCTCGCAGGTTCCGGCCTCGCCGACGACCTCGATGTCGGCGGCCGTCACAGCCTCGCGGACCGCGGCACGCACCAGCGGGTGATCGTCCACGAGGAGCACACGCGTCACGGCAGTCAGGGTGGTCACGCGGTCACGATACCTGCTCGTCCCCGTCGGGGAACAGCCCGGGCACCCGGATCAGGACGGACGTGCCGTCCGCGTGGTGGCTCTGCACCCGCACCGATCCGCCCACGAGCGCTGCGCGTTCGTGCATGCCCCGGATGCCGTAGGCCGAGCGGCCGACGTCGGAGGCCGCGAATCCGCGTCCGTTGTCGGCAACGCGGATCTCGATGCCACCGTTGCCCGCGCTCGTGGCACCGGACACGCGGACCACCGTGGCGTCGGCGTGCTTGCGGACGTTGGCCAGCGCCTCCCCCACGATAGGCAGGACCTCGGCGGCGACGGCACGGGATCGGCTGGGGGTCAGTGAGGCGTCGGTCAGGTCGTCGAGGGACATCTCGACCGCGATCCCGGTCCTTCGCTCGAACTCCTCCACGAGGTCGCGGACCGAATCCTGGAGGCTGCGGGCCGGCGCGCCCGGGCTCATCGTCTCGATAACCGTGCGAGCGTGGCCGAGGGCGCGGTCCACGGCGTCGCCGAGATCGGCGAGGTCCTGAGAAGCAGCCGCGGGCATGTCGTCGAGCTTCGCGAGCCGTCCCTGCTTGAGCTTCGCCAGCCACAGCTCCTGCGACAGGCCGTCATGCACGTCCCGAGCCACGCGCGCCTGCGCAGCGAGCGCGGCACGTTCGGCGTCGGCGGTGCGCAGCGCGCGCAGGCGCGCGTTCGCCGTTCGGAGGTCGCCCAGGTCACCTCGGAATTGGGCCTCGATGCCGAGCAGGAGCGTCAACGAGAAGATCGCGCGGAGCGCGTCGTCGACGACCACGACCGGGCGATAGATGCCGGGGAACATCGCCCAGTGGATCTGGCTCACGGCGGCGAGCACGAGCGCGATCGTCACCCACGCGGCATAGGCCTGGCCGCGGCGCAGGTAGACCCGGCGGTACAGCTGTGCGCCTCGGACGTAGACGAGCCCGATGATCGCCTGCATGCCGAGCCCCAGCAGGTCCATGCCGGGCGTTGCGGCCGTATCGCCGCCCAACGCAGCCACGCCGCTCGGTCCGAAGAGCAGCGGCAGTGACGGCTCGACGGCACGCAGCGCGACGAAGACCGCAACCAGGGCCGCCGCCGGCGCGAAGGCGATGACGGCCACCGAACGACCGCGCTGGCGCCAGCCCCGGAGGCTGGCCTCGGCGGCGAGGACGAGCAGGACGCCGGTCACGAAGCGGGCGAGTGACCACGCATACAGCGGCCACTGCTGCGCACGATCCAGCGTCATGCCGAGCTCATCGGACGTGCCGAGCGCGGCGATTCCGACCACCATTGCGCGACTCATGCACAGCACCAGGAACGCGCTCGTCTCGTAGAGGGCCGCGACCTCGCGGTCGATGCGATACCGGATCCAGGCGAGGGCAGCGGCGCCCGCGGCCGCGATCGCGGCCAGCGTGTTGAGCGCGACGTCGAGCGTGCCGTTGTTCGTGGCGATGCGCTGGCCCGGCCAGAGCACGACCACGGTCAGGCCGACGAGCAGCAGGAGCTCGGCGCCGATCGCCCGGTCGAGCCTGCTCGCCCACGGTGCGACAGCCGCCTGTTCGTGTTCTCGCCTTGGGGCTGCGGTTCGGCGTTCGGCGATCACACCCATGATTCTGGCCCGCTCATCGGACGCGCGTCGGCGCTCCAGGTGCCCAGGTGTGGACCGGCTGGTCGTTCGTCGCAGCGCTGCCGGCGCTGCCGGCGCTGCCGAGGCCCAGACGCCGGGCGCCGTCCGCGCGCTGCAGGGCGAGGTCGATCTCCGGCTTGAGCGCGCGGCCGAGCGGGACGCGGCGGAGCCACTCGAGGAAGGGCGGGTCGATGCGCGCGACCTGGCCGATGGTCCAGCCCTCGTAGCGACCAAAGCGAATGGTCGATCCCGATGCGGGCCCGACCGGCGGACCGGCCTTGTCGTCCGGCGTCGCCGCTGGCTGGGGCCGCGCCGGCGAGGGATGGCTGGGCACGGGGCGCGGTGCCGGTGCGTGGTATGCCGTGGTCGTCGCGGACGTCGCGGACGTCGCGGCGGCTGCCGGCTGTGGGGCGTGCCGGCCCGCTCGCTCGATGTCGTACTCGCGGCGCTTGCGCGCGTCGCCGAGCACTTCCCACGCGGCGTTGAGGCGCTTCATCTCGTCCGCGTCACCCGACACGTCGGGGTGGTGGATCTGCGCGAGGGCGCGGTAGGCAGCCTGGATCACGAGCGGGTTCGCGCTCGGGTCCACCTGGAGGACCTTGTACAGGTCGGTCCGGTCCGACTTCACCCGCGCAGGATGCGTGGCGGGAGCGCGGGCGTTCAGACCCTATGGGTACGGTTCGGAGGGGTACGAACGGCGCGGGCTGCGCGCAGGCGCGGCGCGCGGGCGGCGCCCCGGCGCGGCGCGCGGGCCCGCAAGCCCCCGCTCCCCTACTTGTCGTTGGCGCTCTTCGAGCCCTGCTCGGCAAGCGTCGCCTGCGCGGCGGCAAGGCGCGCGACCGGGACGCGGAACGGCGAGCAGCTGACGTAGTCGAGACCGATCCGCTCGCACTTCGCGATCGAGTCCGGATCGCCGCCGTGCTCGCCGCAGATCCCGATCTCGAGCTCGGGTCGCGTCGAGCGGCCCTTGTCGACCGCGATCTTCATGAGGCCCGCGACTGCGTCGTCGAGCGTCTGGAACGGGTTGACCGGCAGGATCTTGTCCTCGACGTACTTGAGGAGGAACCCGCCCTCCGCGTCGTCGCGCGAGTAGCCGAACGTCATCTGCGTGAGGTCGTTGGTGCCGAAGCTGAAGAATTGCGCTTCGCGCGCGATCTCGTCGGCCGTGAGGGCGCCTCGAGGCACCTCGATCATCGTGCCGAACTTGTAGTCGACGTGGACGCCGGCTTTCGCCTCGACCGCCTTCGCCTCGGCCTCGAGGAGCCCCTTCGTGACCGAGAGCTCGTTCACGTGGCCGACGAGCGGGATCATGATCTTCGCGATCGGGTTGCCGCCCGCCTGCTTGACCTTGATCTGCGCGTTGAGGATCGCGCGGGTCTGGACCTTCACGAAGTCCGGGATCATCAGGCCGAGCCGGACGCCGCGCAGGCCCAGCATCGGGTTCTGCTCGTGCATCGACTTGATCGTGCGCAGCAGCTGCTCGTCCTCGTCCGACGCGCCGCCGGCATCCTCCGCCCGCGTGACCTTGACCAGCTGCTCCTCGAGGTTCGGGAGGAACTCGTGGAGCGGAGGGTCGATCAGCCGGATCACGACCGGCAGCGAGTCCATCGCCTCGAAGATGCCTTCGAAGTCGCCCTGCTGCAGGGCCTCCAGCTTCGCCATCGCCGCGTCGAACGTCGCGACCGCAGCCTCCTCGTCCGGGTTGAGCAGCTCGCCCGCGGCGGTCTTCGCCTTGGCGCGCGTCGCGATGCCCGACACGAGGATCGCGCCACGGACAATCTCGAGCCGGTCGCCCTCGCGGAACATGTGCTCGGTGCGACACAGGCCGATGCCCTGCGCGCCGTAGCTGCGGGCCTGTGCCGCTTCCTCGGGCTTGTCCGCGTTCGTCCAGACGCCCATGCGCCGGATGCCGTCCGCCCACGACAGGATCTGCTGGAGCTCGGGCTGGTCCTCGAACCGCGCCTGGACGGTCGGCAGCTTGCCGAGATAGAGGTCACCCGTCGAGCCGTCGAGGCTCAACCAGTCGCCCTCGGCGAAGTCGATGCCGGTGATGGAGCACGCGGCGGACTTGCCGGCGTAGTTCACATCGAGCGCCGACGAGCCCGCGACGCACGGCTTGCCGATCTGGCGCGCCACGACTGCCGCGTGGGAGGTCGCGCCGCCGCGGGCCGTGATGATGCCCTCGGCCACGGCCATGCCGTGGAAATCGTCCGGGGAGGTCTCGATGCGGACGAGGATGACCTTCTCGCCGCGCGCGACCCACTCGACTGCGACGTCGGCATCGAACACCGCGCGACCGACCGCCGCACCGGGCGACGCGTTCAGTCCCTTCACGATGCGCTTCGCGGTCTTCAGCGCCGCGGGATCGAACGTGGCACGGAGGAGCTGGTCAACCTGCGCGGGCTCGATGCGGTTCACCGCCTCGGCGGGCGTGATCGTGCCGTCCGCGACCATGTCGGTGGCGATCTTCACGGCCGCGGCCGCAGTCCGCTTGGCGTCGCGGGTCTGGAGCATGTACAGGCGGCCGCGCTCGATCGTGAACTCGAGGTCCTGGACGTTCCGGTAGTGCTTCTCGAGCTGCTGGCCGATGCGGTTGAACTCGTCGTAGACGCCGGGCATGTCCTGGGCGAGCTGGCTGATCGGCGACGGCGTGCGGATGCCGGCGACCACGTCCTCGCCCTGCGCGTTCGTCAGGTACTCGCCGAAGAGGGTCTTCTCGCCGGTGTTCGGGTTCCGGGTGAACGCGACGCCCGTGCCGGAGTCGTCGCCCATGTTCCCGAAGACCATCGCGACAACGTTCACCGCGGTGCCGAGGTCGTGGGCGATCTTCTGGCTGTTGCGGTAGTCGTTCGCGCGCTTTCCGAACCAGGATGCGAACACCGCCTTGATGGCGAGGTCCAGCTGCTCGAGCGGGTCCGATGGGAACTCGCGGCCCGTGTCCGCTTTCACGACGGCCTTGAACTCCTCAACGAGCGCCTTGAGGTCGTCGACCCTCAGGTCCGTGTCGCGAGCGTCCTTGCCGTGCTGGTGCTTGCGCGCCTCGAGCGGCTCATCGAACCGCTCCGCCTTCACGTCCATGACGATCCGGCCGAACATCTGGATGAACCTGCGGTACGCGTCCCAGCCGAAGCGCTCGTTGCCGGTGAGCTTGATGAGGCCCTGCAGGGTCTCCTCGTTGAGTCCCAGGTTGAGGACGGTGTCCATCATCCCGGGCATCGAGAACTTCGCACCCGACCGGACGCTCACGAGGAGCGGGTTCGCCGCGTCGCCGAAGCCCTTGCCCGTCTGCCGCTCGACGGCGTGCATCGCCTCGAGGACGTCGTCCCAGAGCCCGGCCGGCAGCTGCTCGCCGTTGGCGAAGTAGTCGTTGCAGGCGGCCGTGGTGATCGTGAAGCCGGGCGGGGTCGGCAGGCCTGCCTTCGTCATCTCGGCGAGGCCCGCACCCTTGCCGCCGAGGAGGTCCTTCATCCCGCCGTTGCCCTCGGCCGTCCCGTCGCCCCACGCGTAGATGTAGCGCTTGGCGGCCTTGTGGGC
>DATFHO010000095.1:0-4835 GCA_035248345.1 Candidatus Limnocylindrales bacterium | reverse complement strand
CCATCCGGGCGAACACCTCGCGATGGACCTCGCCCTTCGCGTCCCACTCCCGGATGTACGGGTTGATCTCGGCTTCGCAGAACTCGCGAACGGACTGCTGGACGAGGCGGTTCTCTTCGGTCGGTCGGAGGTCGATCACGCGGGCATTCTAGGGGCGCGTGCCGCCCGCTCGACGCTGCGCAGTGTCGCAGGCAGAGCCCGGTTTCCTGCCGCGAACGCCGAAAACCTATGCACGTCGACGCATAACTTGCGGCAGAGTCATCGGGCCCGCCGCGCCTCAGCCCGCTTATGCGTCGACATGCATCGACTTCCGCGCTGCGCACATCAAGGTCATACAGCGCCCGCCGCGAGCCGGCGCGCAGCTTCGACGAGATCCCGTTCCGTGGCGCGTGTGAGGTACACGACGAGCGCGTCGTCGGGCGCGCCCTCGCGCTGCATCCGGTTGGCGCGCAGGGGCTCGAGCCGTACGCCCGCAGCGCGCACGCGGGCCGCGAGATCCGACGCCGAGGGTCCACCGCGGCCGATCTCCACCAGCACGTGGCCGCCGGCCTCGCCCGGCCGCACGCGAAGCCGGCCGTCCGCTCGACGAGCCAGCTCCCGCTCGAACGTCGACCGCAGCGTGCCGTACCTCGTCCGCACCCGGCGCAGGTGCCGCTGGTACGCGCCGGACTCGACGAACCGGCCCAGGGCCCGCTGCTCCAGCGCGCTGGGTCCGCGAGCGCCGGCCTCGACGGTCGCCAGGAACACGCCGCGATGGGCGTCCGGAACGACGACATACCCGGTGCGAAGGCCGGGAAAGAGCACTTTCGAGAACGTGTTCACGTACAGGACGCGGCCCTCCTCCGCGAGACCCGCGAGCGTCGGCAGCGGGTCGCCCGCGTAGCGGAGCTCGCCCTCGCAGTCGTCCTCGACGATCAGCGCGCCGGCGCGCCGTGCCCAGTCGATGAGCGCGAGCCGGCGCGCAACGGAGAGCCGCCCACCGCTCGGGTACTGCCACGACGGCGTGACGAACGCGACGTCGGCGCGCTCCGGGAGGCCGGCCGGATCCAGGCCCTCCTCGTCGACCGCGACCGGGATCAGGTCACCTCCGGCGCTCGACAGGCTTCGTCGCAGCTGCGATCCACCCGGCTCCTCGACGACGCATCGACGCCCCGGCCCGAGCCAGGCGTGCGCGACGGCCGCCAGGGCCGCCGTTGCGCCGGCCGTGATCACGACGTTGTCCGGACGGGCGCGAACCGCGCGGTTGATCGCGAGGTGATCCGCCAGCGCGCGTCGCAGGACGGGGTCGCCGAGTCCGCCGAAGTACGAAACCTCGGCGCCGGACGCCTCGCCAGCGAGCTCACGCCACGCACCGACCAGCTGCCGCTCCCATCCGCGCCGGTCGACGACGGCCAAGGAGAACGACTCCGGCCCGAGGTCGATCTCATCGTCGGGCAGCGGGTCCTCCATCGTGACCGGTGCGGTCGGCGCCCATGGATTCGGGGGTGGGAGCGTCGCGGGATCCGCCACGCGGGTCGGCGATGCCTCGAACCCGAGCTCGGGCAGGTCGCGACCGACCCTCGTGCCGCGCCGCGCGTCCGTGTCGAGATAGCCCTCGGCGACGAGCTGGTCGTACGCGCTCTGGACCGTGATCCGTGCCACGCCAAGCTCACGCGCCAGGCTGCGGCTGCCGGGCAGGTTCGTGCCCGGCCGCACGCGACCGGCCGCGATGGCATCGCGCAGCCCCGCCATCAGCTGTCGATGCAGCGCCTCGCCGGACGCGCGATCCAGCACAAGCGGGAGCGAGCGGCCTTCGCTGGCCCTATCGATTGACGTGGAACTGGCCCTTGCGATCGATCCAGACATCGCGTGCAGTATCCGCCATGCGTGACCTTCCTCGCCGCCCCGTTGCCGCACTCGCGGCACTGCTGACCCTCAGTCTCGCCGCCTGCGGAGGCGCGGCGTCACCGCCACCCGCGACACCAGGGCAGACGAGTTCCGCCGCATCGGCGGCCGCGACCGCTGCAGGAACTCCGCGACCCACCCCGCTCGCAGTTCCGACCGGCGCCCCACTTGGCGACCAGCTCGTGGCCACGATCAAGGTCTCGAACGCGCCGTGCGCGCTCGCCGTCGATGGCACGTCCGCCTGGGTCACGAGCAACTCCAGCGGCGCGCTCGACAAGGTCGACCCGACGACGAACCAGGTCGTCGGGCATGCGATCGTCGGCATCGGGCCGTGCGGCGTTGCCGTCGGGTCGGACGGCCGGATCTGGATCGCGGACCTCGGCAAGAGCGCCGTGCTCGCGGTCGACCCGGCAACGATGAAGGTCACCGCGACGATCGACGGTCTCGGCGGGGCGCTGTGGGACCTGAAGGGCGGCTTCGGGTCGATCTGGGTCGCCGATCGGACGAACAAGGTGCTGCTCCGCATCGACCCGCCGAAGGAGAAGGTCATCGCGAGCATCCCGATCGGGCCGAAGGCGGCGGGCATCGCCGTCATGAAGGACGGTGTCTGGGTCGCCGACGAGGTCGACTACGAGCTTCGCCGCATCGACCCCGCGACGAACAAGGTCGCGACGATGATCAAGGGCGCAGGCGCGCCGACCTGGTTCAGCGACGACGGCGACGCGACGCTGTTCATCGGCGAGCGCGGATTGAGCAAGGTGGCGCAGGTCGACGCCGCGGCCGGGACGCTCGTGCACGTGACGACGGGCTGGAACGAGCCGCTCGACGGCACGGTCCACGCGGGCAAGGTCTGGGTGCCGGATGGGAGCGGCAAGCGCCTGGGTGTGATCGATCTCGCGAACCCGGATGCGGCGCCGATCCGGTATGCACTGCCCGACGCGATCAACCCGTTCGTGGCCGAGCCCGCGTTCGGCGACGTCTGGGTGCTCGACTTCAGCGGAACGACGATCTACCGAGTCAAACCGTAGGCAGGCCGAGGCAAGGCCCGCTCCACCTCAACGTCGCGGGCGCCGGGATTCGCGCGCGGATCGGGGACGTCGGGGCCCGAGCACGCGCCGCACACGCCGCACACGCCAAGAAGCGCCGGCCGTTTGGCCGACGCTTCTGCTGTTGTGGTGCGCGGCCGATGCCGCGCGGTGCCGGCGAGGAGTGGGTGCTTAGCGGTTGTTGTCGAGGAAGCGCCGCACGTCCTCGAGGAGGAACCTGCGGTCACCGCGCTTGCAGACGCGGTAGTACTTCAGCTCGCCGCGATCACCCAGCCGCTTCACGGTGTTGACGTGGAGATGCAGCATCTCCGCGACCTCCGCGGCGGTGAGCATCTTGCCCAGCTCGTTCAGTGCCATCGAGCCCATCCGTGCTAGTGCCTTTCGGGAACGACCGATCAATGAGTGCAATCGCAGATGTCCCCGCGGCGCTGGCTGCGACCATGACTCGCCGTCGGCCGAACCGTAGGAAACGCGGTGCGGGTCTCCAAGCCGTACTCAAGTCCGGTTCGGGGCAGTACCCACGGAAGCGCGGGGGTGCAGCGCAGCAACGTTCGGGCTGCGCGGGTGTGGTGCGCTTCGTGGGTGGTTCGGGCTAGAGCAACCACGTCGCGAGATCCGCGACGGCATGGGCGGCGGCGGGCGCCGCGACCCCCTTCGTGAGCAGGCGCAGGCCCGCGAAGCCAAGCCCGACGCCGAGATCCAGCGGCACGACGTGCCAGCCGTACAGGGGCACGTGGAGCAGCGCGAAGGCCGCAGTCGTGAGGACGATGGCAGCGAGCGCGCCACCGGCGCTTCGCGTCGCATCGAAGAGCCGGCCGCGAAGGAGCGCCTCTTCCCCTGTCGCAACGAGGATCGTCACCGCCGCCCAGGGGAGGAACGGCGCCGCCGGTCTTCCGAGGCCGGGCGGGAGGTTGCTGCCGGCGAGCGCGGCACCGAGCGTCGTCAGTCCGACGAGCGCGAGCCCCGCCACCACGCCGACCACGACATTGTCGGCTCGCGGGCGACTCGGACGCGTCCACGCAAGCGCGACCAGCGCACCTCCGAACGCCCCGCCGACAGCCAGCGGATCGAGCGCGACGCGCGCTGCCGCCCACCTGAGCGCGACGATGGCGGCCAGCCCGGCGACGAGCAGCGCGGGCATCGCCCACGCGCCTGCGACCTGGCGCGCGCCCGCGTTGCGCGCGCCCCGGGCGCGAACGTCCGCGGTCGCCGGTGCGGTCATCGATCGAGGGGCACGAACGCGATCGAGCCGGTGGCGTACGTCGGCGGCCACACGAACTCGTAGGTCCGGACAGCCTGCCATTGCCAGATGACCGCGGCTGCGAACTCGTTCTGGCCCAATCGCGCCGGATCCGAGGAGAAGCGCAGGCCCGCGCCGTTCGGGAGCGAGCCCTCCGGGAGATCGATTGCCCGCGCGGCCCGCGCGACAGCGTCCGCCTCGAACACGCCCCGCGTCGTCGGCAGCACGTGGTGGAAGAGCGCCCAGGCAGCCGAGAACCCGGCGAGCGCCTCCTCGTTCTGCTCCGCCGTGGCGTCCTCGTCGGGTCCGTGGATCGTGTACTCCGCGTCCTCGCCGCCGTACCGGCCGCCGCCGCCACCGCCGGCATCGGCTCCCGCGTAGCGCGGCGCGACCGCGGCCCAGGCCGTGGCGAATCGCGCATACGTGGCCGCAGCATCCGCATCGAGCGCGGACGACTGGAACCCGGATGTCGGCCGGTCCGACGCAAAGATGCCGATCGCGGCGGCACCCAGCTCACCCGCGAAGTCCGGGTCGCATTCGGCCATCGTCGAGCCGATCAGGGCGCCGACCTTGAGGCCGGACTTGACCATCTGCTGACGAAACGCGATGCCGTCCGGGATGTGCGAGGCGAGGATGATCACGTCCGGGCGGGCAGCCTCGAGGTC
>DATFHO010000094.1:0-15397 GCA_035248345.1 Candidatus Limnocylindrales bacterium | reverse complement strand
ATGCCCTCGTTCGTGCCGACCGCGGAGAGCATCCGGCGCATCGTCCAGACCATCTTCAGCGTGCCGTCCTCGAGGAGGAGCTCCTCGCGGCGGGTGCCGGACCGCATGACATCGATCGACGGGAAGATCCGCTTCTCGGCGAGCTTGCTGTCGAGGATGAGCTCCGAGTTGCCGGTGCCCTTGAACTCCTCGTAGATCACGTCGTCCATGCGCGAGCCCGTGTCGATGAGGCACGTGCCGATGATCGTGAGCGAGCCGCCTTCCTCGATCTTCCGCGCCGCACCGAAGAACCGCTTCGGGGGATAGAGCGCGATCGGATCGATGCCGCCCGACAGCGTTCGGCCGCTCGGCGGGAGCGCCAGGTTGTAGGCGCGCGCGAGGCGCGTGATCGAGTCCAGCAGGATCACGACGTCGCGGCCGGTCTCGACCTGCCGCTTGGCGATCTCGAGCGCCATCTCGGCGACGTGGGTGTGGTTCTCGGTCGGCTCATCGAAGGTCGAGGAGATGACCTCGCCCTTGACGCTCCGGCGCATGTCGGTGACCTCCTCGGGTCGCTCACCGATGAGCGCGACCATGAGGAGGATGTCCGGGTAGTTCGCGGTGATGCCGTTCGCGATCGCCTTCAGCAGCATCGTCTTGCCGGCCTTCGGCGGGCTGACGATGAGCGCGCGCTGGCCCTTGCCGATCGGGTTGACGAGGTTGACCAGGCGCTGGCTCAGGTTCTTCGGATCGCTCTCGAGGTTGATGAGCTCATCCGGATGGACCGGCGTCAGGTCGTTGAAGACCGGGCGACGACGGGCCGTCTCGATGTCGACGCCGTTGACGCTGTCGACGCGGAGGAGCCCCCAGTACTTCTCCTGCTCGCGCGGCGCACGGACGGCGCCCGACACGCGATCGCCGATGCGGAGGCCGAACCGGCGCACCTGGCTCGAGGAGACGTAGACGTCCTCGGAGCTCGGCAGGAGGCCGTGCCGGCGCATGAAGCCGTAGCCCTCGTCGACGATGTCGATGATGCCCGTCGCGTAGTCGAGGCCGGCACGCTCGGTCTGCGCCTGGAGGATCTGCTCGACGAGGTCGTCCTTGCGGTCCTCGCCACGAGTGTCGAGCTCGAGCTCGCTGCCGACCTGGCGAAGCTCGGCGACGCTCATCTCGCGGAGGTCCGCGACCTCGAGGTCGTTCCGCTCGCGGGCGGCCTCGAGCTCCTGCATCTCGTCGAACTCGCTCACGGGGGCGCGGCCGTTGCCGCCCATCGGGCCGCTGCGGCGGCGGGGTCGGCGGTTGCGCATCTGGGTTCGCTGGTCTTGTCCGGGCATCTGGGTAGGGGTCACCTGTGGCTGGGGATGAATTGAGGGCGGGATCGAAACAGGTTCGATGAAGGGCGCCGCGACCGTTGGACGGATTCGGGCTCGCCCACGCCAACACGCGTCCGCGCACGGAGCGGGGTGGGGATGCACGGAGAATATGCCCGCCGGGGCGTGTCGTCAACGGCCCGCCTCCGTCCCGTCGCCCCGAATGTGTCAACAAGTGTCTGGGCGATTACTCGTCAGCCGACGCGCGTCTACCAGGCGCCGGGAGACTTGTTGGCCACGATCCGGCTGGAGTGGCCCGGTGTGCGTGCTTGGCGCGTCGCCGAGCGGAGTTCCACCATGGACAAGTAGTCGCGCGGCGACTGGTTCACAGGTTTTGGACCCGGCGAGCGCTCAGGTGCCCTGCGTGAGGTCCCTGTCCTGCATCTCCCACGCGTGGTCGAGCGTGTGGAACGCGGAGTGGCGGATGAGGAACGGCAGCGTGCGCGAGCGCATCCGCTTCTCCACCCTGCCGGCGTTGTAGTCGCGGATTGCAGCGACGTACGCGTCGCGATACGGCCCTCGCTTGTCGACGGCGATTGGCGCGGTGTCCTCGTCGTACTGCAGGCCGACGCCACTGGCGAAGTCGAGGCTCTCGACGCGCATCACGTGTCGGACGATCTCGTCGCGCTCCCGCCCGCCCCCGCGCGGACCCTTCGCCAGCTCGGGTGACACGCGCGCCGCGGTGGCATCGAACAGCGCCCAGGCCGCGCGAAGAATGCCGAGGCGCCGATCCAGAACGTCGTCCGGCAGCGGGTCCTGCTCCGTCGACGACGCGGAGAACGAGATGGCCCAGAAGTCGACCGATGCCGTGCCCACGCGTTCCTCGGCGATCTCCAGCGGGCCGCCGCTGTCGAAATCCCGTGCCATCCCGGCGCGCTCGGCAACGTCGCGGTAGCGAGCCCGGTACGCCTCGAGCGTCTCGACGGCGGCTTCGGGCGTCTTCGCGCCGCGGCTCCAACCGGGCCAGTCGACGCTGTACGCGACGAACCGCTTCGACTTCGGTCCGCGCTCGAGCACGATCGGGATCGCCATGACCGAATTGTCGCCCGCCCGTACCATTCCCGCCCCATGTCGACCCAGTCCTTGACCGTCCGCGCCTTCGAACCTGGCGACCTTGACGCCGCCGCGGCGCTCCTTGCCGATCGCCATCGCCGGCATCGCCAGGCCGAGCCGCTGCTCGACCCCGCCTACGAGGTGGTCGCCGGCGCGCGGGCCGAGATCGAGAAGCTGCTTGCCGTCGAGGGTGCGTCCAGCTGGGTCGCGGTGCGCGGCGATGCGCTCGCGGGGTACATCGTTGCGATCGGCAAGAGCGAGTCGAGCTGGGGCCCGAACGTCTGGATCGAGCCGGCCGGTCATGCCGCGGACCACCCGTCGGTCGTCCGGGAGCTCTACGCGGCTGGAGCCGCCGTGTGGGTGGCCGACGGCCGCAACAACCACCATGTGCTGGTGCCCGCGTCGGATGCCGCGCTGGTCGACGCCTGGTTCAGCCTGGACTTCGGGCAGCAGCAGCTGCATGCGGTCCGCGAGGTCCCGCCGCCATCCTTCGGGGTCGTGCCGCGCGAGGAGCTCGTCGTTCGGCGACCGACCCGGGATGACATCCCGGCGATGGCCGAGCTGGAGCTCGTCCTGCCGCGCCACAGCCACCTGTCGCCGCTGTTCTCGCCGGTGCCGGTCGAGTCGAACGAGGAGATCGAGGCCGAGCTCACCGAGGACTTCGACAACCCGAAGTTCACGAACTTCGTCGCCGAGCACGAGGGCAGGGTCGTGGGCTCCGCGACCGCGTGCGACCTCAGCGTGTCCAGCTCGAACAACAGCCTCATTCGGCCGGCCTCGGCCGGGTTCCTTGGCTACGCGGCGGTGCTGCCGGAAGCGCGGGGTCTGGGTGCCGGGAAGGCGCTCGGCGAAACGGTGCTCGCGTGGGCGCGCGACGCGGGCTACTCGGTCATCGCGACGGACTGGCGATCGACCAACCTTCAGGCGGATCGATCATGGCGCGGCCTCGGCTTCCGCCCGACCTTCCGGAGGATGCACCGCTTCGTCGCGCGGTAAGCCCGAACCGATCCCGGAACCGAGTCAGAACGGCCGTTGATGAGCCCCACTGATGAACCGGTCGAAATCTGGCGTCGTTTCGCCGGGTCTGTCTCGATCCATCAACCCCGGTAATCAACCTGGCGGTTTGATCAGGCGGGCTCATCGACAGACCCGAAACCTGCCCGCATTCGGTCTATTCATCAACCCGAGTAATCGCGGGCTGAACCCGACGAACTGTGCGCTTCGAGCCGCGGGAGCGACTACTTCTTCGCGTTCGCGTCCGCGGTCGCGCGGGCGGTCTCCCAGTCCTTCTTGAACTGGACGATGCCCTTGTCCGTCAGCGGGTGGTGGACCATCTGCTGGAAGATCTTGAACGGCAGCGTCGCGATGTGCGAGCCGGCGAGCGCAGCGTCGGTGACGTGGCGCGGATGGCGCACGGAGGCCGTGAGGACCTCGGTCTCGATCTCGTGGATCGTCACGATCTCGACGAGCTCGCGGATGACCGTCATCCCCTCCTCGTTGATGTCATCGAGGCGGCCGACGAACGGCGAGAGCAGCGACGCCCCCGCCTTCGCAGCGAGCAGGCCCTGGTTAGCCGAGAAGATCAGCGTGCAGTTCGTGCGGATGCCCTCCGCCTTGAAGCGCGCGATCGCCTCGAGCCCGTTCTCCGACATCGGCACCTTGACGTACACGTTGTCCGCGAGCTTCGCGAAGTGGCGGCCTTCCTTGAGCATGCCGTCGACGTCGTCCGCGACGACCTCCGCGGACACGGGGCCCTTCGTGATGCCGCAGATGAGCTTGATGACCTCGTCGTAGGTCATGCCCTTGACCTTCCCGAACAGCGTCGGGTTCGTGGTGACGCCATCGAGCACGCCCCAGGCGTTCACGGTTCGGATCTCTTCGATGTCGGCGGTGTCGAGGAACAGCTTCATGAGGGGCGCTCCCGATGCGGGTCGGTCATTCGGTGGATTGCCCCGATTCTAGTCCCGAAGCTGATCCCTATCGGTCGTGCGACTCGCGTCGAAGCCACCACATCGCCGTGACACCGGCGGCGGCAATCCCGATGAGCGCGGGGATGAATGACGGCTTCGACTCCGGCGCAGGCGGCGCGTAGGTTCGCGGCCGCGGTGCGGGTGGCAGGTTTGGTGTCGGGCTCGGGGTTGGCGTCGAGGTCGGGGTTGGCGTCGGGGTCGAGATTGGCGTCGGGGTCGAGATTGGCGTCGGGGTCGCCTGCAGCACGGCCGGCACGATCGCCCCTGCTTCGTGCTCCACCGGCTCAGGCTCGATCGCGACGATCAGTGCGGGCGCCTCGATGACCGGGACGGCCACGGGCGGGATCGTCGTCACGACGGCGACGACGGGAGCCTCCTCGGACTCGGGATCGGTGACGATCGACGTGAAGCGCTTGACCGGCGCGTCGACCAGCGCGGCGTACTCGAACATCGGACCA
Source organism: Candidatus Limnocylindrales bacterium (assembly GCA_035248345.1). Classification (GTDB taxonomy): domain Bacteria; phylum Chloroflexota; class Limnocylindria; order Limnocylindrales; family CSP1-4; genus UBA5189. The sequence continues at coordinate 10,567 of DATFHO010000094.1, read as the reverse complement.
CCGATGATGCGCCGAGGTCGTCGATCGCGCCTTGCAGGCCGGCAAGCCGGCGCTGCCAGCGGTTGCTGCAGCAGAGATGAACGCCACATGTGCACAAGTGCGGCTTGCGAGGCCGAATTGGTGGTCTGGGCGGCCCCGGCCGGGCGGGGGATCCGTTTCTGAACGTGCGTTGTGCGTGGCGACGACCTCATTCGTCCGATCGAGGTGCGTCAGGCCGGCCGAAAGGTCACCTAGCCGCCGTTGTGAACATGGTGCGTGAATCGCCGAGGCGAGGGCTGTCGTCCATCGGGACGCGCGTCAAGGCCGGCGTAGGGTCGGCCGACGCGGGAGCTCAGGACTTCGGGGCGACCTCGATGATCTGCGGCTCCGCCTGCGACTCCATCACCGGGTGGTGGCGGCGCACCTCCGGGTGCGGCTGCATCGCGGCCTTCACGAAGCCATCGAACAAGGGATGGGGCCGCTCGGGGCGCGACTTGAACTCCGGGTGGAACTGCGAGGCCACGAACCACGGGTGGTTCTCGAGCTCGACGATCTCGACGAGCCGGCCGTCGGGCGACTGGCCGGACAGGATCATGCCCGCTCCCTCGAGCTGCTGGCGGTACTGGTTGTTCACCTCGAAGCGGTGTCGATGCCGCTCGTAGATGACCTCCTGGCCGTACGCCTCGGCGGCCTTCGTGCCGGGCGTGAGCCTGGCCGGGTACAGCCCGAGCCGCATCGTGCCGCCCTTGTCCTCCATGTCGCGCTGGTCCGGCATGAAGTCGATGACGGGGTTGGTCGTGAACATGTCGAACTCGGTCGAGTTGACATCCTTGTTGCCGATGACCTGGCGCGCGAACTCGATCACGGCGCACTGCAGGCCCAGGCACAGCCCCAGGTACGGGACGTGGTGGTCGCGCGCGAAGTGGGCGGCGAGGACCTTGCCCTCGATCCCGCGATGGCCGAAGCCACCCGGGACGAGGATCCCGGCGGCACCTTCGAGCTGCTCGTACAGGTTCTCGCGCGTGAGCGCCTCCGAATCGACCCAGCGAACCTTCGCATCGACGCCATTCGCCCAGCCTGCATGGCGGAGCGCCTCGGTGACCGAGAGGTACGCGTCGGGGAGCTCGATGTACTTGCCGACGAGCGCGATCTCAAGCTCCGGCTTGTCCGCCTTGATGTTGGCGACGAGCTTGCGCCAGCCGTCGAGGTCCGGCTCTGCCGCCGGGTCGCCCAGCGAGAGCTCACGGACGATGAGCCGGCCCAGCCCTGACTCTTCGAAGAGCAGCGGCACCTCGTAGATCGTCTCGGCGGTGGGCGCCGGGATGACGGCTTCGACGTCGACGTCGGTGAAGAGCGCGATCTTCTCGCGGATCTCCTGGGGCACCTCGTGATCCGAGCGAAGGACGATGACGTCCGGCTGGATGCCGATCCCGCGGAGCTCCTTCACGGAGTGCTGGGTGGGCTTGGTCTTGAGCTCGCCGGTTGCGGCCAGCTCCGGGAGCAACGTCACGTGCACGTACAGCACGTTCGCGCGCCCGACGTCCTTGCGCATCTGTCGGATTGCCTCGAGGAACGGCAGCGACTCGATGTCACCGACCGTGCCGCCGACCTCGACGATCACCACGTCCGGGGAGCCATCGCGCGCCACGCGCTGCATCCGCTCCTTGATCTCGTTGGTGATGTGCGGGATGACCTGGACCGTGCCCCCGAGGTAATCGCCGCGGCGCTCCTTCGCGATCACGGCCTGGTAGATGCGGCCGGTCGTCACGTTGGAGAGCTGGGTCAGGTTCTCGTCGATGAAGCGCTCGTAGTGCCCGAGGTCGAGGTCCGTTTCGGCGCCGTCGTCGGTGACGAAGACCTCGCCGTGCTGGTACGGCGACATCGTTCCCGGATCCACGTTGATGTACGGATCCAGCTTGAGGATGGAGACCTTGAGACCCCGCGCCTTGAGCAGCCGACCGACGCTCGCGGCGGTGATTCCCTTGCCCAGGGAAGAGGTGACCCCGCCGGTCACGAAGACATACTTCGACATGGGATTGGCGCCTCCGGGGGTTTTTCGAATGCTACCGAAAAACGCCCCCGGACGCGAATCGAAAGGAGGCTTCGTGACCCGGCTCGAACCGATGACCCAGGCGCGCTACGAAGCGTGGATCGACACGTCCATCCGCGGCTACGCGGCAGAGAAGGTCGCGTCCGGCAACTACCCCGACGACGGGTCCGGCCTCGAGCGGGCGCGCGCCGAGTTCGATCAGCTCCTGCCGAACGGCCTCAACTCGGAAGGCCACGAGCTCCGGCGGATGCTCGACGAGGACGGCAACGACGTCGGACATGTCTGGTTCACCCAGGAGGATCGGCCGCCCGGGCGCGTCGTCTTCATCTACGACATCGAAGTGAACCCCGATTACCGGCGCCGCGGTCACGCGCAGGACGCACTCGGCGCCGTCGAGGACTACGCGCGCGAGCACGGCTGCATCGGCGTGATGCTCCATGTCTTCGGGAGCAACACCGGCGCCCGCGCCCTCTACCTGAAGGCAGGCTTCGAGGAGACGAACGTCATCATGCTCAAGCGGGTCGATCGCTAGGGGTCGACGGCCAGGAACCGGCCTCCGTCGGGATCCACGGAGCCAGGAAGCTCGACTCCATCGGATAGCCGTCCGTCTGCTCGAACGTGATCGCGCCGCTTGCGTCGACCACCCAATCGAGCTTGTTGACGCCGGGTGTTCCGCCGATCCGGAAGTCGTCCGGCTGGAGGAAGGTGATCGTCGTGCTCGCGGCGTCGTAGACCCCTTCGTGGTTCTCCCGCTGGAGGTCATCGTCGAAGCGGATGCTCACCTTCCAGTGGCCGCCGGCGACCGTCCAAATGAACACACCGACCCCGAAATCCTGGCGCTCCCCGGTCGCCGCCTCGACCTCATCTCCAGTCACCTGCATCCGGTAGGTGCCGTCGGGGAAGCTGCCCGCGTGCGCCTTGACGGTCGCACGGAGCGCATCCCAGGCGGCAAGCCGTTCGACCAGGGTGCCGTCGAGGCACGTCGCGCCAACGGCATCGAACGTCCCGGCGCATGCCGGCAGCGGGCCGCCGCTTCGAGCGGCGGTGATGACCGCGCCAATTGCCTGCAGCGTGAGCTCCGGGGCGTCGAAGTTGATGTCATGGCCGGCCTTCGTCGCGACGAGGTGCAGGCTCGAGCTCGACATCGTCGCGAGCGCGTCCTGCAGCGGCGCCCAATGCCGTTCGAAATCGCCGTTCATCCTGCCCTCGGTCAACACGATCGTGGGTGTCGCACCGAGGTCCGTGGCCGCCAGGAGCTCGGCGCGCGTCGCGTCGCGGTCGAGGATCCGAGATGGGCCGTCGCTCCACTCGCCCATCTGCGCCGTGAACCAGGGGTCGGAGAGCTGGTCCTCGTGCGACGAGTCGAGGAAGACCAGCCCGGCGGTCTCGGACGGTTGCCGGGCCGCGAACAGCCGAACGATCATCCCCCCGAACGACCAGCCAACGAGGACGTACGGGCCTTCGATCTCGGCGGCCTCGAGGAGGGCGTGCAGCTCGTCCGCGCGGGTTCCGGCGGTGATCGTCTTGGTACCTGGTCCGTTGCTCTGGCCGATGGCCACGCGGTCATAGCGGCACACGCGCGTCGTCGCCGAGAGCGCCCGCTGCGGGTCGATCCAGTTGCCGCTGCTGCTGCCCAGGCCGGTCTCCGTGATCACGGTCGGCGACCCGGTCCCGAGGCATTCCAGCCAAACGGAGGCATCACCGACTGCGAAGTGGCCGCGGATGACCCCGGGCTCGCGAACGACGTCGGTGCTCGGCGACGCGGTGGCGCCCGCGGTCGGTGTGGAGCCGGCGTTCGCCGGTGTCGATGCTGGCGGCGCGACGCTCGCCGATCCGGTCCCACCGCAGCCCGCGAGCAGTACACCGGCGAGGAGGACCACCACGAACCTGCGCATGGCGCCAAACATACCCGGCCGCGGAATCGTTCACGCCGGCTCCGCGAGCACCCGACCGGCGGGCACGAAGTGCTGGACCATTCGACGGCTACGGTGTTGGCAGGCTGCCGAAACGGCCTGGAGGAGGCAAGATGCAGTTTGACGAGCTGGTGACGAAGCGGAGAACGGTCCGCCGATTCGAGGACGCGCCGGTCGAGCGCGAGGTGCTCGAGAAGATCGCGCAGCTTGCGCAGCACGTGCCCTCGGCAGGCTTCTCGCAGGGGCAACGCGTCGTGATCGTCACGGACCCGGACCAGCGTCGGCGCGTCGCCGAGACCTGCGGCGAGGCCGGCTACGTGGAGGCGGGGTTCGGCAACTGGATCAGCGAGTGCGCTGCGCAATTCATCCCGTGCGTGAGCGAGCAGATCTACCACCGCCGCTACCAGGAGCCGGACAAGCTCGACGACGGCGAGGAGATCGAGTGGCCGACGCCCTACTGGTGGGTCGACATCGGGAAGACGTCGATGGTGCTGATGCTGGCCGCCCACGACGCGGGCCTCGCCGCCGGATTTGCCGGCCCGCGGGACGTGCCCGCGCTCAAGTCCGTGCTCGGGCTTCCCGACGAGTTCCATCCGATCGGCGTCATCCCGGTCGGTCGGCCGCTGCCCGACAAGCGCTCACCGTCGCTCAAGCGTGGCTGGCTGCGCTTCGAGGACTTTGCGCACTGGGAGCGCTGGTAATCCAATCGATGCCGTCGGCGCCTAGCCCGGCACTCTGTCCCGGAGCCATCCGCCGAAGGCGGTCACGCGGTCCGTGCGGGCGATCGCGACGCCCAGGACGATGATCGCGCCGCCGAGGAGCTGGTCGACGCGCACCGGCTCCGAGAGGAATGCGGCGCCCATGAGCACGGCCATGAACGGCACGAGGAACTGGAAGGCCGTGATGCGCGTGGGGCCCAGCAGCTTGATGGCGCTGAAGACGACGACGTTGGCGACCCCCGCGGGGATGAACGCCGAGAACGCGAGGCCGGCCCACGCGTCGAGCTGCACGGCGCTGAATTCGACGCCCACGCCCTGCCAGATCGCCGGGATCAGCAGCACGAGTGATCCGCCGACCATCGCCCACGCGGTGGTCCGAAGCGGTGAGTGGCGGCGCAGGACGGTCGCGCCGAATGCGGTGTAGATCGACCAGCACGTCGCGGAGATGAGGGTCATCACGTCCGCGATCAACGCGCTGCCGAGCGAGAGCCCGTGACCGGCGGAGATGACGACCGCCACGCCCGCGAAGGAGACGAGGCTGCCGATGAGCTTCGTGCGCGTCAGGACATCCGCGCCGCTCACCACCGCGAGCAGCGCCGTGATGACCGGTGTCGTCGCGATCAGCAGCGCGGAATCGCCGGCGGGAATGTCCTGCAGGGCGATCGACCAGAGGATCTGGTAGATCCCGAAGCCGAGGCCGCCCAGCGCCATGATCGCGAGCGCGTCGCGGCGCGGCGCGGGCGGCGCCCATGAGCCCTCCCGCCAGCGAAGCCCGATCAACAGCGTCAGCGCCGCGATGCCGAACCGCAGGAACGCGAACGTGACCGGCGGAATCTGCTCGTTCGCGGCCTTGACGACGATGAAGTTGGCGGCCCAGAACGCCATGACGGCGAGGACGCCCGCCTCGGCCAGGCGGCGCTGCCGCGGCGTGGACGGCGGCAGCGCAGGACCGGAGGACGCGGCGGCAGGCGCAGTGCCGGGCCTCGGCGCTGCAGACGCGGCGCCGGGCTTCGCCACCGCAGACGCGGAAACGCCCGCCGGGTTGCCGGCGGGCGTCACGCCCGGTTCAGGAATCGAGGCGGAGTCGATCTAGACGTCCTCGTCCAGCTCGAGCGCCTCCTCGTCGTCCTCCTCGGTGAGCTTGAGCCACACGAAGAGGCCCGCGAGGACGATCAGCGGGATGACCAGGATCGCGCCGAGGGTGATCCCCAGGGCGACCGCGACGGTCTTGAGCACGCGCATTGGACGGACCTCCTTGCCGGCTCAGGCCGGCTTCGATTGGGCGGCGGTGTCGCGCCGGAGCGCCGGCGCATTGGCGATGAGCTCGGCGATGTCCGGGGGCGTGAACTCGACGAGTGCGTGCTTCAGCCCCGCCTGCCCGGCGATGGCGAGCCGGATCACATAGGAGCCGTCGAGCTCGAAGAAGAAGATGTCGCGCGGCTTCTCGCCGTCGAGGTAGCGACCGATGACCCGGAGCTCCTGCTCGAAGCGGCTCGGGTGCTGGTGCCCGCCCTGGCCGCGCTTGGCGAGCGCCTCGTCCATGAACGCGGCGACCTGGTCGTCCTCGAGGGTCAGCGTGATGCGGGTGGCCGTGCCGAGCGCCTCACCCCAGCCGGAGCTGCTCGCGTCGGAGACCACGGTGCCCTGGATGATGAAGCCGGTGTCGGTCTCGAGGAACACGAGCCCGCGCAGGCCGCGATCGTCGAGGTACGCCCCGACCGAGCGCAGCACCTCTTCCCAGTCCTGGCGCGGGCTGCCCTCGTAGATGCGCATGGCCGATCGAGTCTATCGGTGGCCCGATGCGCGGGCAATGAGCGCACCGGCGAGTCGGCCGGCCACGCGTGCGTTGTTGACGATCAATGCGGTGTTGGCGCGCACCGATCGGCCGTCGGTCACCTCGGCGATGCGCGCGAGGAGCCACGGCGTGAGGTCCGGCCCGTGGATGCCGGCGGCTTCGGCGTCGGCGATGGACTGGTCGATGGCGGCGCGTGCCTCCCCCTGCGGGAGTGCCACGTCCGCGGGCACCGGCACGCACACGAGCACGCTGGAGCCGAGTCCGAGACCGAGGTGGGTCTCGACGAGCGCGGCCACGTCGGCCTCGCTGGCGACCGAGTGCGGTGCGGCGATCCCCGCCGAGCGGGCGATGAACCCGGGCAGCTCCGACTGCCCGACGGCAACGACCGGCACGCCGCGCGTCTCGAGGACCTCGAGGGTGTTGGGGACGTCGAGGAGGGCCTTCGGGCCGGCACAGACGACGGCCATGGGGGTGCGGGCCAGCTCGTCGAGGTCCGAGGAGATGTCGAAGGTGGCCGGCGCGCCCGCCGCGGCGCGATGCACGCCGCCGATCCCGCCGGTCGCGAAGACGCGGATGCCGGCCGCGTGCGCCGCGATCATCGTCGCGGAAACGGTGGTGGCGGCCCAGCCGCCGCGATGGAGCGCGACGCCGAGGCTCGGTCGGGCGGCCTTCATCACGGAGCCGCGTTCGGCCGTCGCGAGCGCCTCGAGGTCGTCGGCATCGAGGCCGACGAGCAACCGGCCGTTCCTCACCGCCACGGTGGCCGGCACGGCACCGGATTCCCGCACGGCCTCCTCGGACGCCTTCGCAACCTCGATGTTCGCGGGGTATGCCAGTCCATGGCTGATCAGCGTCGACTCGAGCGCGACGACGGGACGGCCCGCGACGAGCGCCGCGGCAACCTCGGGGTGCACCAGGAGGCGGTCGGCGACGGAGCCGACGACGCGATCGGTCATCCGGGCGGCAGCTCGGTCTTCGGGCTGCGCAGATGGCGAGCGGCCGTTCGATGGCCGGCCATCGTCGCCCGGTGCAGCGCATCGGTCCCGACGTGGCCGGTCCGGAGGGCAGTCAGCCAGCCGGCAATGAACCCGGCGTCGAAGGAATCACCGGCACCGGTCGTGTCCTCGGCTGCCACCGGGGTCGTCGCGACATCGAAGACCAGGGGCGGCTCTTCCGGTGACGCGCCGGAATCGCGCGTCAGCACGCGCGCGCCGCGCGGGCCCCGCTTGATCACGACGACGCCCGCGTCGGCCAGCAGGCCTTCCGGCCCGAGGCGCCCGAGCAGCGCCTCCGCCTCGGATTCCGTCGCGAACACGAGATCCGGCTTCAGCCGCGACACGAGCTCGCGCGCCTCGCGGCGGCCGTGCGCCAGGAGCGGACCGACGGACGCGAGATCAACCGACACCCGGACGCCCTTCGCGCCGCGGGCGCGGGCCAACTCCACGGCGCGAACCCCCGCGGAGCCGAGCGGCTCCACGAGGAGCGAGTACGCAGGCAGGTGGATGAGCTCGATGTTGTCGAACCACTCGGGCTTGAGGTCGCCGGGCTCCATGCGCGTCGCGGCCCTGCGGTCGGCCACGAACGACCGCTCCCCGCTCGGCGCGACCAGGACACCGATCCGCCCCGTCCGATGACCGGCGATGCGAACGGCGTGCACGCGCACGTCGTCGCGCTGCAGCTGTGCCACGAGCGACCTGCCCGCGCCATCGCGCCCGACCGCGCACACGAGCTGCGACCGGGCACCCAGCCGGGCAAGCCAGCGCGCGACATTCGCTGCCGAGCCGCCCTGGCGGATCTCGACGCGACCTGGCACGTCCGTCCCGGATTCGATCGGCGCGGAGGCCTGCAGAACGACATCGAGCACGAGGTCGCCGAGGACCAGGACGCGAGGCGGCGCGACACGAACAGGAGACGTGGGGGCGGTGGCCGTCACAGCGCGGATGGTAGCGAGGCGGGCATTGCGTCAAGGTCGGCGACAGGAGCGCCGGGGTACGATTCGGAGCGATGGCCCCCGACATCGACCAGCTTTCGATCACGACCATCCGGACGCTCGCGATCGACGGCGTCCAGAAGGCCAACTCCGGCCACCCGGGCGCCCCGATGGGCGCGGCCCCGATGGCGTACGTGCTCTGGACCAGGTTCCTGCGCCATGCACCCACGCACCCCGACTGGGTCGACCGCGACCGGTTCGTGCTGTCGGCGGGCCACGCGTCGATGCTCCTCTATTCGCTGCTCCACCTGACCGGCTACGACCTCTCGATCGAGGACCTGCAGCAGTTTCGGCAGTGGGGCTCGCGGACCCCGGGCCACCCGGAGTACGGCGTCGCGCCGGGCGTCGAGGCCACCACGGGTCCGCTGGGCCAGGGCATCACGAACGCCGTCGGCATGGCGATCGCGGAGCGCCGCCTCGCGCGCGAGTTCAACCAGCCAGATCACGAGATCGTCGATCACTGGACGTACGTCATCGCCTCGGACGGTGACCTCCAGGAAGGCGTCGCGTCGGAGGCCGCGAGCCTCGCCGGCCACCTGCGGCTCGGCAAGCTCGTCGTGCTCTACGACGACAACCACATCCAGCTCGACGGCCCGACGGACATGGCCTGGTCCGAGGATGTCCTCCAGCGCTTCGAGGCCTACGGCTGGGGCACGTCGCGCGTTTCGGACGGCAACGACATCGCGGAGATCGAGGCCGCGATCCGGGCCGCCCGCGAGGACGATCGACCGTCGCTCATCGCCGTTCGAACGCACATCGGCTTCGGCAGCCCGAACAAGCAGGACACGCAGAAGGCACACGGCTCACCGCTCGGGCCGGACGAGGTCCGCCTGACGAAGATCGAATACGGCTGGGATCCCGACGCGCAATTCCTCGTCCCCGACGAGGTTCGCGAATCGATGGGCGGCGCGGTCGACGCCGGTGAGCAGCTCTACAAGGACTGGGAGAAGCGCTACTACGCGTACCGTGACGCGCACCCCGAGCTGGCGGGTGAGCTGCGCCGGCGCACACGCAATCTGGGCCTGCGCGATGGCTGGGACGCGGGCCTCAAGACCTACGCGGTCGGCGAGGACTTCGCGACGCGGCAAGCGAGCCAGGCCGCGATCCAGGCGCTGGCCGGACCGGTGCCCGAGCTGTTCGGCGGCTCGGCGGACCTCTCGGAGTCGAACCTCACGCTGATCAAGGACGCGGACCCGTTCGAGGCCGGTGAAGCCGGCCGCAACCTGTGGTTCGGGGTTCGCGAGCACGCGATGGGCGGCATCGCGAACGGGATCGCGTACCACCGCGGCTTCATCCCGTACGTCGCCACGTTCCTGAACTTCAGCGACTACATGCGCGGCTCGGTGCGGCTCGCGGCGCTCGCCGGGCTCCACGTGATCTACGTCTGGACGCACGATTCCGTCGGGCTCGGCGAGGACGGCCCGACCCACCAGCCGATCGAGCACTACGCGGCGCTCCGCGCCATGCCGAATCTGTGGTTCGTCCGCCCGGGCGACGCGAACGAGGCGACGGCCGCCTGGGCGCTCGCGGTTTCGCGAACGGGTGGTCCCACGGCCCTTTCCCTGACCCGGCAGAAGCTGCCGACGCTTCCCGAGACGAAGGGGCTCGCGCGCGAGGGCGTTGCGCGAGGGGGCTACGTGCTCCGCGACGCGAAGGGCGGCAAGCCGGACGTCATCCTCATCGCCACAGGCTCCGAGCTGCAGCTCGCGGCTGCGGCGGCCGACGCGCTCGCCAACGACGGCATCGGCGCCCGCGTCGTGTCACTCCCCTGCTGGGAAGCGTTCGACGAGCAGGACGAGGCGTATCGCGAGTCCGTCCTCCCTGCCGGCGTTCGGCGACGGGTCACGATCGAGGCGGGCACGAGCCTGGGCTGGGAGCGCTACGCGGGCGACGAAGGCGCGATCATCGGCATCGACCACTACGGCGCGTCTGCGCCGGCAGGCACGATCTTTGAGCACTTCGGCTTCACGACCGACCGCGTGACCGACGTCGCGCGGCGTGTCGTGCGCGACGGCCTGCGGGGCCGGATCCCGACACTCGATCCCGGGCATCAGCCGGTCGGGCTGCGGCGCGCCGGCCACGACGCGGGCGACGGCAGCCATCCGACGACGCCGCCCGGCG
>DATFHO010000093.1:0-45616 GCA_035248345.1 Candidatus Limnocylindrales bacterium | reverse complement strand
CGTGACCTCGCGGTCATCCGAGATCACGAGCACCGAATCGACCTCCACCGGGCCGAGCCACTTCAGCGCGTCGACGACGCGCTCGGCGATCACCGAATCGGCCGACATGTGGCGGCTGTACACGACCGAGAAGCCGCGCAGGAGCCGGCCGGTCGGCGTCGGGCCGGCGTGACCATCGAGGATCAGCTCGACCTCGATCGGCGGAGGGAACGCGGCGCGGAGCCGGCCCACGAGGGCCGCCGTCGGGAGCGAGCCAGGCGCGGAGCCGCGCTCGAGCGCGCGCTGGACGTTGCGACCGTCGACGAGGACCCGGGTCAGCGCCACCCAGCTGCGTCCGGCGCGCCTAGGCCCAGCGCGGGAGCGGCGCGAGCAGGTCCAGCATGGCCGCGGCCAGCTCGGCCGGCGCCTCCATGCCGATGATGTGGGCCGCCTTCGGGAAGTGGACGAGCCGCGCCCCGTCGACCTTCTCGGCGAGCACCTCGGCGGCAGCGCGCGTTCCGCTCGTGTCGAGATCGCCGATGGCGACGAGGGTCGGCACCTCGATCTGGTCCAGGCGGTCGATCGCCGGCGCAGCCTTGATCCGGTCCCCGTACTCGCGACCGGGCTCCAGCAGCTCGCGATCCCATTGCTTGATCGCCGCTCGCACCTCGGGATCCACGCGGGTGGCGGGAGCCGCCGCACCATCGATCCAGCCATCGACCCAGATGCGCGTGTCGAGCTCGGCCGCGAGGTCCCAGTCGCCCGCTTCCTCGGCCGCGCCCTCGGCTTCGAAGAGCTCATCCTCGGCCGGCGGGACGTCCTTGTCGAACCCGTTGATGCCGCCGCCGACCCACATGAGCGCCGTGAACCGGTCGGGCGCCGCGAGCACGGCGTCGATCGCGAAGTGCGCGCCCATCGAGTTCCCCGCGACGGCCGCCTTGCGGACGCCGAAGAAGTCGAGGACGGCGAGGAGGTCCTGGTGGGCGACGAACTCGACCTTCTCGGTGGTGGACTCGCCGAATCCGCGCATGTCGTAGCGAATCACGCGGTAGCCCGCGCCGGTCAGGTGCGGGACGACCGGATCCCACGAGCGCCGATTCACGATGGCGGAATGGACGAGCAGGATCGGCGAGCCGTCGCGCGGCCCTTCGTCCTGGGCGGCCAGGCGGCCACCGGCGACGTCGATCCAGATGGTGGGAGAGGTGCCGTCAGTCATGCGCGGAGCCTAGCGCGCGCCATCGATCCGCCGCCCGGCTAGCATCCCGGCGATGTCCCTGCTCCTGCTCGTCGACCTCGACGGCGTCGTGTACCGCGGCGCGGATCCCGTGCCGGGCGTCGCTGCCGTGCTCAAGGCGCGCGCCGATGCCGGCGACGAGGTCGTGTACGTCACGAACAACTCGATGCATTACCGCGCCGACTACGTGACCCGCCTCGCGGAGATGGGTGCGCCCGTCGCGCCGGACCGGATCGTGAGCGCGCCCCGCGCGACCGCGCTGTACCTGCAGGAGCGCCACCCCGACGTGCGGCGTGTGCTCGCGGTTGGCGCCTCCGGTCTCGACCGCGAGCTGCGCGACGTGGGCATCGAGGTCGTGAACGCCGGCTTCGCCGCCGAGCGGATGGCGAAGGAAGGCCTCGACGGCGTGGGCGCGGCGGGCCGGCCCGATGCTGTGGTCGCCGGCATCGATCAGCAGTTCACGTACATGCGCCTCGCCGCCGCCGCGGACTGCGTCCGTGCCGGCGCCCACTTCATCGCGACGAACCGCGATCCCACCTACCCAACGGAGCGCTGGATCAGGCCGGGCGCGGGGAGCATCGTCGCCGCGATCGAGGTTGCGTCCGGGATCCCGCCGGTCACGATCGGCAAGCCCGAGCCGCTGCTCCTCGAGGAGGCGGCGCACGCGGTGGGCCGCGACCCGAAGACCGCGATCATGATCGGGGACGGCCTCGTGACGGATCTCGCGGCCGCGAACGCCGTCGGGGCGCGGACGATCCTCATGCTCACCGGCGTGACGACCGCGGCCGCCCTCGAGGCACTCCCGTCCTCGGACCAGCCGTTCAAGGTCGCCGCCGACGCGACGGAGCTGGAGTCGATCCTCGCGGAGGTCCGCGACTAGCGCCCGGGGATCTGCGCGTATTCGACATTTGCATGCCGAGGCGCTAGTTCGCGGCTTCGGCTCCGACGTCGGCTTCTGCGCCGGATTCGGCCCGGGTCGTCGATCGGCCTGACCAGACGCTCGCGGCGTGGGCGTCGACCATGCCCAGCAGCGGGGTCGCCTTGAGTCGCTCGAAGATCGAGCGCGCCTCGCCGAGCCAGCCCGCGACCTCGGGATCCGCGGATCCGAGCGTCGCCGCCGCGGTGAGGGCAACGAAGCCCTGGTCGTAGGGGAGGCCAAGGTCGCCGTACCTCGACCACGCGATCCGATAGCCCGCCATCGCGGTGTCATGGTCGCCGTCGATGGCCAGGATGCCCGCCCGGATGAGCGAGAGGTCCGTTTCGATCGCGCGGCCGCGCGTGCCCAGGGCGCCAAGGCGCTCGAGGATGGTCTTCGCGAGCGGAGCGTCGCCGCCCAGGACCGCCGCGACACCGGCGCGCGGCAGGGCATACGGCGCGTTCAGGTCGCTGCCGTCCGCGAAGGCCACGAAGTCCCTCGCCGCCTCCACGAACCGACCCTCTGCGAACGCGAGGATCCCGCCAAGGTCATGCAGCGATGCGTTCATGTCCGCGTCGTCGAGCCCCTCGGTCCGCGCGGTCAGGTCGGCGACGTCTGCGGCCGACAGCAGGCCTCGAAGGGCGAGGAAGGATGCCCGGACGTGCTCCAGGTAGAGGTCGGTGACGTTGCGGTCCTCGTCGCGGATCGCGCCGTCGAGCTCGCGGAGCACCCAGTCCCACTCGCCGGTGCGCCGCGCATCCTCCGCGGTGTTGCCGAGGTTGAGGCTCTCGCGGTTCCGATGGCCGGTCCGCCGCGCCTGTTCGATGATCCGCTTGCCGACCTCGACCGACCCACGCGGATCGTCGAGGGCCAGCACGTTTGTCAGCGTCGAATCCGCGATGTCGACCTCGCCCTGGAGGCCGAGCTGTTCGGCAAGGCGGCGAGATCCCTGCACGAGCGCGATGGACTCCCAGATGCGGCCCTGGAACTGGGCGAGCATGCCCTTGATCCGCAGCATCCGAGCGGCGACCTCGCCGTTCCCCGTGCGCTCGGCGATCGCAAGGGTCCGATTTGCCTCCTCTTCGCCCTCGGCGTAGTGGCGCGTCAGCGTGAGGCCTGCCGAGTAGCCGGCTCTGATCCGCAGGACGTTCGGATCGTCGTCCATGTCCGCGAACTGCGGAAGGGTCTCGCGAGCGAGCACCGTGGCCTTCTCACGCTCGCGCGAGTCGGCGAGCGCTTGTGCTTCGAGGCCGACGGCCATCGCGAGGCCCGACCGATCTCCCATGCGTTCGCGGATCTCGCGAAGCTCCGGCACGAGATCGAGCGCCGGCGCGAACAACGCCGCGTCGATGGCGGCCTGGATCGTTCGCTCGAGGATCGCGGCGCGGTCCGCGTCCTCGGCCTCGACCTCGAGGGCCTGGGCGAGGAACGTCACGGCCTGTCGCGGCGAGCCGAGGTTGAGCGCGCGATCGGCGGCTGCCTTGAGCGCGATGCGCGCCTGGCTCGCGAGGGCCTTCGCCTCGTCGCCGGCGGGCGTGGCACGGTACGCCGCCAGGTAGTGCGCGGCGAGCGCGCCGGCCAGCTCGTCGTCGCCGATGGATTCGAAGAAGCGTGCTGCGGCGAGGTGCCGCGATCGACGGTCCTTCAGCGACAGCGTCGAGTACGCGACCTCGCGGATGAGCGCCTGGACGAAGTGGTACTGGCCGCGCTCCGGCGATCGAGGGTCGAGCTCCTCGAGGATCAGGTCGGACCGGACGAGGACGCGCAATCGCGCGCTCAGGACCGCGGGTTCGAGGCCCGACACCGCCGCAAGGCCGGCCGGGGTGAACGACTGGCCCAGGACGGCGGCGTCCTGGATGAGCGACCGCTCCGCTGGATCGAGGCCGTCGAGGCGGGCGGCGATCAGCGCATGGAGCGTGTCCGGAACGGCCAGCTCGCCGAGCTCGCCGACCGGCGTGTAGCCGCCGCCCTCGAGCGGCTCCAGGCGACCGTCCGCGACGAGCATCCGGATCGTCTCGACCGCGTACAGGGGAATGCCCTCGGCGCGCGCCACGATGGATCGGACCGCCGCCTCGGGCAGGCCCGGGACGAAGCCCGCGAGCAGCTCGCGCATCGAGGCGTCGTTGAGCGGCTCGAGATCGAGCGCGAGGAAGTTGCGGCGGCCGGCGCCCCAGTCGGGCCGTCGTTCGAGGAGCTCCGGCCGGGCGAGCGTCACGATCAGGATCGGCAGGCCGCGGGACCACTCGAGCAGGTGGTCGATGAAGTCGAGGAGGCCGGGATCGGCCCAGTGCAGGTCCTCGAACAGCAGGATGACCATCTGCTGCTCGGCCATGCGCTCGAAGAACAGGCGCCAGGCGCTGTACAGCTCGCCAGCCCCGCCACCGGGCGCCTCCGCCACGCCGAGCAGCGTGCCGAGCGCCCGCTCCACGCGATCGCGATCGCCCGGATCCGTGATGAACCGCGCCACCGAGGCGCCGAGCTTCGCCCGCGTCGAGGCGGGATCGTCCAGCTCGTTGATCTCGGCCCGGGCACGGATCATCTCGCCCAGCGCCCAGAACGTGATGCCCTCGCCGTAGGCCGGCGAGCGGCCCTCGTGCCAGAACACGCGATCCGCCACGCCGTCGAGGTACTTCTTCAGCTCCCACGCGAGCCGGCTCTTGCCGATGCCGCCCTGGCCCGTGATCGAGACGAGCCGGATCCGCCGCTCGCGCGCGGTCGTGTGCGACAGGTCCTTCAGGAGCCGCAGCTCCGTCTCGCGCCCGACGAACGGTGCCTCGAGGCGGTCGCCGCGGCCTCGGCCGCCACGCTCGGCGACGACGCGCATGGCTCGGAATGCCGTGACCGGCGCGGTCTTGCCCTTGACGATGTGGTCACCCGCCGGCTCATAGGCGATCGAGTTCTCCGTCGCGCGCTTCGTCGACTCCCCGACCAGCACGACCCCGGCCGGGGCGACCGATTGCAGACGCGACGCGGTGTTCACGAGGTCGCCGGCGACCATGCCCTGGTTCGTGGCACCGACGGTCACCGCGGCCTCGCCGGTCAGCACGCCCGCGCGCGCCTCGAGCCCGGGCGCCAGCGTCTTCACGGCATCGACGACCTCGAGGGCGGCTCGAACGGCGCGCTCGGCGTCGTCCTCGTGCGCCGTCGGGGCGCCCCAGACCGCCATCACGGCGTCGCCAATGAACTTCTCGACGGTCCCCCCGTAGCGCGAGATCTGTTCGCGGGCTGCGTCGAAGTACCTGGAGAGCAGCTCGCGGACTTCCTCGGGATCGCGCCCTTCCGAGAGCGTCGTGAACCCGACGAGGTCCGCGAACAGGATGCTGACGAGCCGGCGTTCAGCGACGGGCGCGCCGGCATAGCCCGGTGCTGCGGCGGGTCCAGGTCCGGCTCCAGCCCCGGCCGGGCCGGGCGAGGCGTACGCGGGGGCCGCAACCGGCGCGACGGCCCCGGCCGCCATCGGCGTGCCGCACTCGCCGCAGAACTTCGTGCCGGCCGTGTTCGGCGTGCCGCACGTCGGGCAGACCGACGCGAGTCGCGTGCCGCATTCCCCGCAGAATTTCGTCCCGGTCGGGTTCAGCGTGCCGCAGGTCGGGCAGTTCATCGCGCGGACTGTACCCGAACGGCGCGCGAATTCACGCGTGCATCTCGGGCACCGCCGCTGCCCACGCGTCGAACTCGCGGCGCAATGGCGCAAGGGTCGCCTCGTCGGCGAAGGCGACCTCCAGCGCGAACCGGTCGATCGCCCACAGCTCGGGCAGCGTCAGCCCGATCCGCACCAAGGCCCGGGCGTACTCCTCGGTGAGGGTGATGTCCGAGACCGTCGTGTCGTCCGTGTTGAGCGTCACCGACGCGCCCGCACGGTGGAGGCGCGCCAGGGCGAACGCCTCGTGCGACGGCACGATCGATGCCTGCACGTTCGAGGTCGGGCACAGGTCGAGGCAGACACCCCGAGCCTTGAGCTCCTCGATGAGGGATGGATCGTCGGCCGCCACGACGCCGTGCGCGATGCGCTCGGGGTCCATTGCGAGCGCGCGCCGGACCTGTGGCGCGCCGCCCCATTCGCCCGCATGGAGCGTGATCCGCAGCCCGCCCGCCCGCGCGGCGTCGAAGGCCGCCTGGTGGAGCGTCGGATCCGGGTACGCCTTCTCGGGCCCGGCGAAGTCCCAGCCCGTGAGCCCGCGATCCCGGAACCGCGCCGCGACACCCGCCAGCTCCAGGTTCGCCCCCGGCTCGTGCGACCGCATCGCCGTGCAGATGAGCCGGACCACCGTGCCCGTCCGGGCCGCCGCTCCTTCCGCCCCGCGCACCACCGCGTCGATCCCGTCCAGCGCGGACAGGCCCTCGCGGACGTGCAGCAGGGGCGCCCAGCGGATCTCAACGTATCGGACGCCTTCGGCCGCCTTCGTCTCGACGAGCTCCGCGGTGATCCGCTCGAGCGCCTCGGCGTCCTGCATCAGCGCGATCGGCAGGTCGAAGGCGCGGATCAGCTCCGCCTGATCACGGCACACCTCGGGCGCGACCAGCGCCGAGAACATGCCGTCCCAGGTGGTCGGAGCATCGACGCCGCGCGTCCGTGCCAGCTCGAGCGCCGTCTCGACCCGCAGCGAGCCGTCGAGGTGGAGGTGCAGCTCTGCCTTCGGCATGGCGCGGAGGAGCCAGCGGGTCGCGGGCGGGAGCGTCGCGAGGGCGGACTGGGTCGTCATGCCCCGATGCTACGATCCGCGCCGCATGTCGAGCGCGCCAGCCGGCCCGGTGCCGATCCTCCTCCGCCTCGCCCGCGGCCTCGCCTGGACGATCCTCCTCGCCCTCCTCGCGGTGAGCGGCGCCGGCCTGCTCGGCCAGACGTTCCACGCGCCGGGCGGCCCTGCCCGCGCCGAGCTCACGTGGGTTGGCGACACGGCGATCGACGCGCGCCTCGACGTCGCCGCGCAGCAGCTCGAGGCCATTGCCGGGGACATCACGAACCTCGCCGCCGACGCGAAGACCGCGCTGAGCGAGGTCGCGAGCACCGATCCGTCCCGCCTGCGCGCGGCGCTCGAGGACGGGGGCGCCATCGCGACCCGCATCGACGAGCAGGCTAAAGCGCTCCGGACCTCCCTCGTCGGGCTGCCGGGCGACGGCCCCACGGCCGCGATCGAGTACAGCAACCCGACCCTCGTCCGGCGCGCCGCGATCCTCGCCGCGATCGATGCCGCGGCCGGCGTTGCCAACCAGTGGCAGTCGGTCACGGGCCGCGCGGTCGATGCGGCGGAGGTCACCTCGCTCATCAGCCAGCACGACCAGACCGTGCTCTCGGCCGCGCAGCTGGGCGTCTCGCAGAAGTACAAGGACGCGATCCCGATCCTCGACCAGGCGCTCGACACCGTCGACCAGATCCAGGATCTTCGCGTGCGCCTCATCGCGAGCACGGACCGGACGGTCCTCGACGAGTGGATCGACCGCGACCGCACGTACGACAAGGCACTCCAGGCGCTGTATGCCGCCCTCGTGAAGTCGAAGGGCAAGGTGGACCTCGTCGTCCAGGACAAGAAGCGCGACGTCGACAACGCCTTCAATGCGCTGCCCCCGGACCGAAGGACGATCATCGTGATCGTGTCCGAGGTCGCCCGCGGCGGCCTGACCCAGGCGGTGCTCGCGATCGAGGACGCGCACGGCCGCATCGACGACGCCCTGAGCGGCGCGACGACGGACGCCGGCTAGCGAGGCGAACGGGCCTCGCGCCGTACACTCGGCCAACCGTTCCTGCCCAGATTTCTCGTCCGGAGGAGCCCCAGTGCAGCTTCGCGTCGTCAGCGATCAGCCGTGGGATGTCAAGGCCGACGTCCTCGTCGTCCCGATCGTCGGCAAGCCTGAGTTCTCCGGCCCCCTGGCCGAGCTGGACAAGCGGACCGGCGGCGAGCTCAGCTCCCTCGAGACGTTCGGCGAGCTGCCGACGAAGCGCTTCAAGACCGTGCTCGCCGCGTCGGGCGAGGCCGCTGCCGGCCGCATCCTGCTCGTCGGGGCCGGTGACGCAGCGACGCTCGATCGCGAGACGGTCGTCAAGCTCGCCGCGTCGGCGGAGCGCCGGCTCGCGGGTCGCACCGTCAGGTCGATGGCGATCTGGATCTCGCCGCTCGCGTCCGCCCTCGATGGTGGCGCGGAGCTCGTCGCGCAGCTCGTGGCACGCGGCGTCGTCGAGGGCCACTACGAGCCCCAGGAGATCTACCGTGAGGGGTTCAAGGATGGTCCGCCGAAGCTCGAGACGCTGACGCTCGTCGCGACGGACACGGAGACCGCGGCGCTCGTCAAGGCCGGCGAGAAGGGCGCGATCGTCGGCGAGGGCGCGAACATCGCGCGGACGCTCGCCAACCGCTCCTCGAACGACGTCAGCCCCGAGGTCATGGCCGAGGAAGCCTGGACGCTCGCCGAGAAGCACGACCTGTGGATCGACGTCATCGGTCCCGAGAAGGCGACCGAGATGGGCATGGGCCTGTTCATGGCCGTCGGCCGCGGCTCGGACAACCCGCCCCGGATGATCGTGCTCCGCTCCGGCAAGCAGGGCGAGAAGGACGCCCTCGGGCGGCACCTCGCGATCGTCGGCAAGGGCGTCTGCTTCGACTCCGGCGGCATCTCCATCAAGCCGTCCGATCGGATGGACGAGATGAAGATGGACAAGACGGGTGCCGCCACGGTGATCGCCGCTGCCGTCACCACTGCGCGCATCGCCCCCGGCACGCCGCTGCTGGCCGTGGCCCCGATGGTCGAGAACATGCCCGGCCCCCACTCGACGCGGCCCGGTGACGTGGTCAAGGCGCTCAACGGGAAGATGGTCGACATCACGAACACGGACGCGGAGGGCCGGCTGATCCTCGCCGACGCGCTCACGTACGCGGAGCGCCTTGGCGCGACCCACCTCGTCGACGTGGCGACGCTGACCGGCGCCGTCGCGCGCGCCCTCGGCGAGCTCGTCGCCGGCGCGTTCGGGACGCCGCAGCCGTTCATGCAGGAGGTGCTGGCCGCGAGCGAGCGGGCAGGGGAGCGGCTCTGGCAGCTCCCGCTCATCGAGGACTACCGCGCCGACATGGAGAGCTGGTACGGCGACCTCGTGAACTTCTCGCGCAACAACGAGGGCGGCCTCGTGAAGAGCGCGCTGTTCATCAGCGAGTTCGTGACGAAGCCGTGGGTCCACCTCGACATCGCCGGCACGGCGTACTTCCGCAAGACCGCGCCGTACGCACCGCGTGGGGCGACGGGCGCCTCGCACGCGACGCTCGTCGAGCTCGCGCTCGCGGGCGCAAAGGCCTGATCGAACCGACCGACCGCCCCAACGGGTGACACTCTCCGTCGTCCTCGCCGGTCTCCTCGGGGCCGGCTGGGGCTACGTCTCGGATCGGATCTCGGCGCGCTGGCCGGCCCACGAGGACGGCTCGATCCGCGCGCGCGACTGGCGAACGGTCCTCGTCGTCCTCGTCGGCGCGCTCGCCTTCGCGGCCACGGTGGCGAAGTTCGCGACGGACCCGGAGGGCCTGCTCGTGGTCGGCATCTACGTGGTGGCGCTCGTGCTGCTGTTCGCCACTGACCTCGACCAGCGGCTCCTGCCGGACATCATCACGTTGCCGCTGGTGCCCTACGCGCTCCTGGTGTTCTTCCTCGGGCCCGGACCGTTCGTCCGGACCACGGACGACCTGCTCTGGGCGATGGCCGCCGCGATCCTGATCCCGGTCGCGCTGTACCTGCTCGCGATCCCGTTCGGGAAGGGCGCGATCGGCGAGGGCGACCTGAAGCTGCTGGTCAGCGTCGCGCTCCTCGCCGGTGCCGCGAACGCGTTCTACGGCCTGGTCGCGGGAGCGCTGGTCGCGGGCATCGTCGTGGCGGCGCTTGTCGGCACGCGGCGGCTGACGATGCACAGCTACGTCCCCTACGGCCCGTTCCTCATCGCGGGCTCGCTGTGGGCCGTGCTGGCCATTGCAAACGTGTCGCAACCGTGACCCCGGACGTGACGAACGTACCGGTGCGGTGCAGTCGCGAATGGGCGTACCATCCCGGCGACCCCCACGGTCCGCGACCCCAGCGTCCGGAGACCCAGCTCATGACGATGCCGCCCCGTGCGCCGCTCCACGACTGACATGTCCCGTCGTTCGACCGCGCGGTCGAACGGTCTGCGGCGCCTGGTCCTGCTGCTCCTCGCCGTCACCACCTTCGGTGGGATGTTCGTGTCCACGAACCCGCCGCAGGTGTCCGCCGACGCGCTCTCCGACGCGTACGCGAAGCAGAAGGCGCTGCAGAAGCTCATCGCCCAGCAGAAGGCGACGATCGCGGCACTGACCGCGAACCAGAAGACCCTGTCCGGCAAGATCGCCGGCACGAAGAACACGCTGTCCGAGGTCAACGCCAACCTCCTCACGGTGCGGACCCAGATCGTCGAGATGACGGTCGAGGTCGCGCGCAGCCAGAACGCCGTCGACGAGGTCGCGGCCACCGCGGCGCGGCTCGATGACGAGCTCGCCCAGGTCGAGGCGGAGGAGGCGGCCAAGCAGGCCGAGCTGGACTCGCGGATGCAGCTGCTGTCGTCGCGCATCAAGGAGTCCTACAACTCGGACCGCACCTCCATCCTCGAGACGATGCTCTCGAGCGCGGACTTCACCGATGCCCTCACCGAGGTCGGCTACCAGCAGGACTTCGCCGAACAGGACAAGCTCCTGGCCGACCAGATCCTCGCGGACAAGAAGGTCCTCGACGTGCTCCACCAGAACGTCGTGCTCGCGCAGCAGCAGGCTGCGGAGATGCACGCGGTCGCCGCGGCGGCGAAGGCGCAGCTCGACAAGGAGCTGTCTGACCTCGCGGACGCGCGCAAGGAGCTCGCCGCACTCCAGGCCGAGACCGAGCGGCTCCTCGCCCAGCAGCAGGCGGCGTACGCGAAGATCGCGGCGAACAAGGCCAAGGCCGCGGCGCTCCTGAAGGAGCAGCTCATCGCCGAGCAGAAGCTCGAGGCCCTCGTCAAGAAGCTCGTCGCCGAGGCGCTCGCCAGGGGCGGCATCCCCTCGCAGTACAACGGCACCCTGCAATGGCCGAACAAGGGCCGCATCACGCAGGAGTTCGGGTGCACCGGCTTCTCCTGGGAGCCGGCGTACGGCAGCTGCCGCCATTTCCACCGCGGCATCGACATCGCCAACTCGATGTACACGCCGATCTACGCATCCGGCGCCGGCAAGGTGATCTGGTCCGGCAAGAGCCCGTACGACTCGGCGTGGATCGTCATCATCGCCCACTCGTCGCACCTGGTGACCTGGTACGCCCACGTGGACAACCAGTCCCACAAGCCGGTGGTGCGCACGGGCCAGTACGTCGCGAAGGGCCAGCTGATCGCGTTCATCGGCATGACCGGCAACACGACCGGCCCGCACGACCACTGGGCTGTCCAGCTCGACGGCACCTGGGTGAACCCGAGGTTGTTCCTGCCCCGCTGATACGATCCGTTCACCTGAACGGAGGGGCCCCGAGTGAAGCGGACGATGGCGCTGATCCTCGCCGGCGGTGAAGGCGAGCGGCTCTCGATCCTGTCCTCGGTGCGCGCCAAGCCCGCGGTCCCGTTCGGCGGCAAGTACCGGATCATCGACTTCGCCCTGTCGAACTGCGTCAACTCGGACATCACGGACGTCCTCGTGCTCACGCAGTACAACCCGCGGTCGCTGAACGACCACATCGGCCTCGGGCGCCCGTGGGACCTCGACCGCAGCAAAGGCGGGATCAAGCTTCTCCAGCCGTACATCGCGCGCGGCCGGGTGGCGGAGTGGTATCGCGGGACCGCCGACGCGGTGCTCCGCAACATGAACGTGATCGAGCACTCGGACGCCGACACGATCGTCGTCCTCGCGGGCGACCACATCTACAAGATGGACTACCAGCCGTTCGTGGCGGCCCATCGCCGCCGGAACGCGGACGTGACGGTCGCGGTCCGGCGGGTCCCCCTCGCGGACGCGAGCCGCATGGGCATCCTCGCGATGGACGACGGCGATCGCGTCACCGAGTGGCAGGAGAAGCCCAAGCAGCCCAAGAGCGACCTCGCGTCGATGGGCGTGTACGTGTTCTCGAAGAAGGCACTGCGCCGATGGCTGCGCGAGGACCTGCCCGACTTCGGCGGCAACGTCGTGCCCCAGATGCTCGCCGACGGCGCGCGCGTGTTCGGTTACCGATACTCCGGCTACTGGCAGGACGTCGGGACGATCCAGTCCTACTGGGAGGCCAACCTCGCGCTGCTCGACGACCGCCCGGAGCTCGACCTGTACGACACCGAGTGGGTCATCCACACGAAGTCCGAGGAGCGCGCGCCGGCAAAGGTCGGTGCCACGGCACAGATCCACCGCTCGCTGATCTCGCACGGCTGCGTCATCGAAGGCACGGTCGTGAACTCCGTGCTGTCGCCTGGGGTCCGCGTCGACGTCGGGGCGGTCGTGCGCGACTCGATCGTGATGTTCGACTCCGTGATTCGTGCCGGCGCCGTCGTCGATCGGGCCATCCTCGACAAGGAGGTCGTGGTCGGCCAGGGCGCGATCGTCGGCGAGGGACCGTACGACGGCCCGCCGAACAGGGCCGAGCCCGGCCGCCTCAACACCGGCATCACGGTGGTCGGGAAGCAGTCGATCGTCCCGCGCGGGACGCGCCTCGGCCGCAACGTGAAGGTCGGCGGCAACATCAAGAGCTCCGACTACGCCACGCGGGTGGTCCGCTCGGGCGGCTCCGTCGAGTCCGGGAGCGCGGGCCGCAAGCGCGCGTCCACCAAGGTGGCCAAGGCCACCGACGACGAGCGCGATGAGGCCGCCTCCGCCGGCTGAGGCTGTATCCCGGCTGTCCGGCGGCGATTCGTATGACCCGGACCGGGCACCTGGATTGCGTTCCCTCCGGTCATGACCGTCGACGTCATACGAAGCGGTCCGACCCGCCACATCGGCGGCCGCGACCGTTCGACATCGGTCGAACCATCTCGAATCCGTTCGCTGCGGGCGGCCGGTCGGACGGGCGTGCGGGAATGCCGGACTAGACTTCGCGGTCCATGTCGGATCGATCAGCCCGGGGCGGCGCGCACGCCGAGCCCGCGGCGCGCGCCACAACCGCCGACGCCATCGAGGGCTGGCTCCGCGACCTGCACGAGCTCGGCCTCGAGGCGGGGGAGCGGGTCGAGCGTGATGGCATCGCTGCCTGGGACGTCACCATCGATGGGCGGCGCCGGCGCGACCTGCGCACGACCGTGATCTTCGATCCGAACCTCGGGCTCATCTGCTGGGCGCACCTCGCGCCGCCGCTCGGGGACGGGCTGCGGAAGGCGTACCGCACGCTCCTGCGCTGGAACGACGAGTTCCCCCTCGCGAAGCTGTCGGTGGCGGACGACGGTCGGCCGATCCTGTCGGTCGAGGTGCCCATCCGATGGCTCGATGCCGACGAGCTCGGCCTCGCCCTCGCCCGCATCGCCGGCATCGCGGATCGCGTGTTCGAGGACACGCGCGGCTGGCTCTGGATCGGCGGACGCGTTCCGGACGGCTACGCGGAGCGGCCGGTCAGGACGCGGGCACTGCTCGACCGGTATGCCGCGCGGCTCGGTGAGCTCGTCACGCCCGACGACGTGCAAGCGCCGGAGCCCATCTCCGCGTGATCCGTCGGTTCGGGATCGCCGCAGCGATTGCGCTGTGTGCCCTCCAGGCGTCCGTCC
This sequence comes from Candidatus Limnocylindrales bacterium, assembly GCA_035248345.1. Classification (GTDB taxonomy): domain Bacteria; phylum Chloroflexota; class Limnocylindria; order Limnocylindrales; family CSP1-4; genus UBA5189. Next base: position 31,804 of record DATFHO010000093.1, on the reverse strand, counting down.
TGCTCATGGCCGCGCCGCCGCCGGCCGCGGCCGCGACGTCGACCGGGCTCACGCTCTCGGGCAACACCACCTACGACGTCCTGCCGGACCAGGGTCGGGTCGCCGTGACCGTTGCGCTCACGGCCACGAACACGCTGAAGGACACGAAGACCAAGAAGTACTTCTTCCGCGTCGGGTACGTCACCGTACTGCCGAACACGGCGAACTACAAGCTCAAAGCCTCGTCCGGCAAGCCCAGGGTCACGGTCAGCTCGAAGACCGCGACGTACGTGAACCTCAAGCTCGACTTCGGTGCGAACCTGCCCGCCGGGAAGACGACCACCCTCACGCTGACCTACGACATCAAGGACCCCGGCGGCGCCGCCGACCGACCCGTCCGGATCTCGAAGTCCCTGGTGTCGTTCGCAGCCTGGGCGGTCACCGGGCCCGGCACGACCGGCCAGACGGTCACCGTCAGGTTCCCCAGCGGCTACGACGTCCTGGTACGTCGCGGGCCGCTCGATGGGCCCACGCCCGACGGCGCGGGCCACGACGTCTGGACGAGTGGCGCGCTCGCGGCCCCGCTCGACTTCGTCGCGGATTTCTCCGCCGATCGCCCCACGGACTACAAGGAGACGCAGCGGACCGTCCAGCTCGCCGACGGCACTGCGAGGGTCACGATGCAGGCGTGGCCGGACGATCCTGCCTGGGAGCAGCGAGTCGGCTCCATCGTCGAACGCGCGCTGCCGATCCTGGAACGCGTGATCGGGCTGCCGTGGCCGTCCGACCAGCCGTTGCAGGTTCGCGAGGCGCTCGTCCGCTCGACCGGTGGATATGCCGGCATCTACGACCCCGCCGAGCACCGCGTCGATATCGCCTATGCCGCGCCTGACGCCGTGGTGATCCACGAGCTCGCGCACGCCTGGTTCAATGGCGGCCTCGTGGCCGATCGCTGGATCGCCGAAGGGTTCGCGTCGCACTACGCGGAGCTGGCGGCGAAGGAGCTGGGCATCGATCCGGTGCCCGTCGCGCCGCCGGACGACAGCGCGCCGCCCACGCCGCTCAACGCCTGGGGCCAGGCCACGCCCGACGCTACGGGCGCCGAGGCGTGGGGCTACGCCGCATCGCAGCGGGTCGCCGATGCGATCGCAGCGCGCGCCGGCGAGGACAAGCTCCGCGACGTCTGGGCGAAGGCGGCTCGCGGGATCGGCGCCTACCAGCCGGGATCGGGCCGCTCGGAAACCCCGACCGGGGCCGAACCCGGGGCCGAACCCGGGGCCGAACCCGCACCCGGCGTCCCCGACTGGCGTGGGCTGCTCGACCTCCTCGAAGACAGGACCAAGGTGGGTTTCACGGACCTGTGGCGCCAGTGGGTTGCCCGCCCACAGGACCTCGAGGCGCTCGCGGATCGCGCGTCCGCGGTCGGGTTCTACGCGCGCACGGTCGCGGACGCAGGGGACTGGCAGCTGCCGGCATCCATCCGCGCGGCGATGCGCGCGTGGCGGTTCGACATCGCCCGTGACGATCTCGCTGCGGCCGACGCGGTGCTCAAGCAGCGCTCGGACCTGGAGGCGACGGCGGCCGACGCGGGCGTCACGCTGCCCGGAACGCTCCGCTCGACCTTCGAAGGAGATGCCGGGCTTGGAGCCGCAGCTGCCGAGGCGACCGCGGAGCAGGCCGTGGCCGATGCCATCGCAGCTGCCCGCCGGGCAAAGCCGGGCAGCGTGGGGGTCGGCGAGGAAGCGATCGTCAATGTCGGCTTGCTGTTCCAGCATCCCGAAGCGGACCTCGCGGATGCCGTGTCGTCATTCCAGGCGGGGAACCTCCAGGCGGCGTACGCCGACGCGACCGCCGCCGAGGCAGCGTGGCGCAACGCCGCCGACAACGGCCGGTCGCGGATCCTGAGCGTGATCCTGCTGGCCATCGCGACGATCGTCCTCATCAGCCTCGTCCGGCGCTCGCTGATGCCACGCCGGCCGGGGGTCGGTACACTCGCCGGCCATCCGGCCGGCACGGCCGGGGACGCCGGGACGAACGGCGATGAGGGAGGCGCGGCGACCCAAGCATGACTCCGGCCCGTCGAACCCGCCCCTCCGGCGAGATCCTGTCCGGCGAATCGGCCGACGTCTATTTCGCCCGCGCCGATCGCATCCTCGAGCGCGAGGGCCTCGATCCCGTCGTGACGATGGAGGTCTTCACGCGTCGCGAGGCGATCCTGTGCGGCATCGACGAGGTGAAGAACCTGCTCGCCCACGCGCTCGCGTCGAGCGACCCGAAGGAAGTCGTCGTCGAGGCCCTGGACGACGGCGACGCGATCGCGCCGAAGGAGATCGTGCTCCGGATCACCGCGCGCTACCGCGCGTTCGGGCTGTACGAGACGGCGATGCTCGGCATGCTCGCGCAATCGACCGGCTGGGCAACCGCTGCCCGCGAATGCGTCGACGCCGCGGCGCCGCAGCCGGTGATCTCGTTCGGCGCGCGCCATGTCCATCCCGACATCACCGATGTTCTCGACTACGCGGCGATCGTCGGCGGCTGCGTCGGCGCCTCCACCCCTGCGGGCGCCCGGCTCGCCGGGCTCTCGCCGACCGGCACGATGCCGCACTCGCTGGTCCTGATCATGGGCGACACCGTGAAGGCCGCCGAGGCGTTCGACCGCGAGCTCGAGGGCGACGTCGCCCGGATCGTGCTCGTCGACACGTTCAAGGACGAGGCCGAGGAGGCCCTCCGTGTCGCGCATGCGCTGGGGGATCGGCTGTACGGAATCCGGCTCGACACCCCGTCGGAGCGGGGCCGTGTGACGCCCGACCTCGTTCGCGAAGTTCGTGCCCGCCTCGACCAGGCGGGCTTCGCGCACGTCAAGATCGTCGTGTCGGGTGGCCTGACGCCGGAGCGGATGGGCGTGTTCAAGGAGGCCGGCGCCCCGGTCGACTCGTATGCCGTCGGGTCGTACATCTCCGGTGCCACGCCGATCGACTTCACGGGCGACATCAAGGAGATCGACGGCACGCCGATCGCGAAGCGCGGCCGCATCCCCGGCCGCACGGAATCCCCCCGGCTTCGAACCGTGAACCTGGCGGACTGGCGCGAGGGCTGAAGCCACTCACGCTCACTCGGCGCACCCGTGCGCCGACGCACACCCGCGCACACCCGCGCCCGCGCGAGCGCCCGGCCCTGCGCGCCCAGCCCTCGCCCTGCCATCGTTGGTCGCCCAAGGCTCCGGTCCTGTCGGATTCCACCTGAATCATCATTGGAGGAACCCCGGCGGACGAAACCGCCGAGATGTGTGTCGAATGTCGTCTCGGAACGTCATCCGAGGGCGTTTGAGGCTCGAATCCACCACCGCCGGGCGAGGATTCCGTCGAATGTCGTCCGTGGTGGAATCCGAGAGATCTGCACCCTGATCGAGTCCGTGCGAGGATCGCGACGATGAACGAGGAGCAGAGCGCCCGCAAGGAGTCCGACGGGGAGCCCGAGCCGCCAGACGGAGAAGCGCAGCGACTGGACGCAGACCCGCAGCGACCCGACGGAGAAGCGCAGCGACCCGACGGAGACCCGCAACCACCCCACGAAGCTCCGGAGCAGCCCGACGAGGATCGCGAGAGCGCGTATGCGCTACTCCAGCGTGGCCAGGGGTTGATGCGGTCGCGCCACCACGCGCAGGCCGCGATCGTGCTCGAGCGGGCCGCGCGGTTGGAGCCGGGCAAGGGCTCGATCCTCGAGCCGCTCGGGCGCGCGTATCAGCACTCCGGCCAGTTCGAACGGGCGCGCGAGACGTTCGAGGCCCTCCTCGAGGTCGATCCGTCGGCACACTGGGCGCACTTCGCGCTCGCGGCCGCGCTGCGCAAGCTGAACCGCTCCGCGAATGCACGGACGCACCTTCGACTGGCCATCGCGCTGTCGCCCGCCTCGGTGCTGTACCGGACAGCGTTGGCGAGGCTCGATGCCGAGTCGCCGCCGCCGTCCGCGAAGGCGCCGCCTGCCGCCGACGCGGCGCGTTCCGAGCCGCCGAGGGATCCGGAGGAGGACTAGGCCTCGCTGGCCTCCCGAATCCGCGCCGCCATCAGGATCCCGACCATCGACTTCGCGTCGTGGATGTCGCCGCGCATCGCCATTGCGAGGGCGTCCGCGAACGGCACCGGCATGAGCTCGAGGTGCTCGTCCTCGTCCGGGTGGAGTCCGTCGGCATGTGACGTGGACAGCCCCGTGGCGAGGTACAGGTGCATGAGCTCGCTCGTGAACCCGGGCGCGGTGTAGAAGGCGCCGAGATACCGCCAGCGGGCGGCGCGCGCGCCCGTTTCCTCCTCGAGCTCCCGAGCCGCGGCCGTGGCGTGCGGCTCCAGGGTGCCGTCCGGCTCGCGATCCAGCGTGCCCGCCGGGATCTCGAGCAGCGGCCCGCCGGTCGCGTGGCGCCACTGGCGAACCATGAGCACGCGATCCTGGTCATCGACGGCGACCATCGCAACGGCGCCCGGGTGCGCCGCGATGTCGCGGGTGGAGCGCCGGCCGTCGGGGGTCTCGATGGTGTCGATGCGGAACTCGAGGATCCGGCTCTTGCGCAGGACCTCCGACGAGACCAGCTGCTCGCGCAGCGGGTCGTCGCGCCTCTCGTCGCGCCGGTCGTCGCGCCGGTCGTCGCGCATCGCGTCGTCGGTCATTCGGGCACCGCGACCGCTGCGAGGGTGGCCATATCCGGAACGGTCAGGTCGGGTGTCGCGTCGGCGGCGGGCGTCGCGCCGCCACCTTCCCTGCCGGCGCGGCGATTGACCCAGACCGTTCGCAGGCCCATCCGCTTCGCGGTCACGTGGTCGTGGAACAAGCTCTGGGCAACGTGGAGGATCCGGGCCGGGGGCAGGCCGATCCGCTCGAATGCGAGCTCGAACCCGCGCGGGTTGGGCTTGTATCGCTTCGCCTGCTGGGCCGTCACGACCATGTCGAACTTGATCCCGAGTCGCGCTTCCGAGGCGGCAAAGAGGTCGTCGTCGCAGTTCGTGATGACGCCGAGCTTGAAGCGGGTCTGCAGGCGCGCGAGCGCCGCGCCGCTGTCCGGGAACGCCGGCCAATCCGCCACGGAGCCACCGAACCGCGCAACCTCCTCCGGCGTCGGCGTCTGCCCGAAGTGCCCGAGCATCTGTGTCAGGACCTCGCCGAGCACCTCGCGGTAGCGCTTGTACGGGCCCGCCTCGATCTCGGCCTCGTGGCGCGCGAACGCGCCGAGGACGCCGTCGTCGTCGCCGGCATCGACGCCGTGTGCCTCGAGGATGGGCCGGATCGCGGCCAGGATGCCGGTCTCCCAGTCGATGAGCGTGCCGTACGTGTCGAACGTGAGCCAGTCGAAGTCGTCGAAATCGAGTGCCGTCATGCCGGCGATGCTAGCCGTCCCGCCGTTCCCCTTCGGCGGCCATCCTCAAGTTGGAATGGATCCACGACGAACGAACTGGCAGGTGCGCCCGGAAGACGGCGAACCAGGGCGTTGATGGCACGTCCAGTCGTCCTTCCCGAAGTCGAACTTGAGCCTCGACCGACGAGCAGCCCCGCGGCGCGCCTCGTTGGTCGTTGATCCAGTTGAACTTGACTCCGCCGAACGACGCAGTCCAGGGACGCGCTATTTCGCCGGGCAGGGCTTGAGCGTCGCGTCCGGGGTGGGCGAAGGCTCGTCCGTCGGGTTGTCGAAGATCGTCGCGACGACGTCCCGGATGTGCTCGATGCCCGCCGTATCGAGGCGCTGTGGCGTCGTCGGCGGCCAGAAGTTGTACGTCTGGACATGGCCGCGGTCGACGCGCGCCGCGAGAGCGGCGAAATCGGCGATCTGGTCCGGCTGGATCGTCGTCCACAGGTTGTTGCCGGCCACGTCGAGGAGCTCGGGCACGCGGGGCAGGAGCCCGATCGGGTCGAGCTGGCGGCCCAGCGCCGTGATCACCCGCTGCTGGCGGCGCATGCGCTGCCAGTCCGAATCCTGGTGGCGCGTCCGCGCGTACTCGAGCGCCTTCTCGCCCGACAGCTTCTGGCAGCCCGTGTGGAAGTCGAGGGTGATGTAGCCGGAGCCGTCCGGGAGCGCGTAGTGCGGATCCGAGACGGGGTAGGGGATGTCGATCCACAGCCCACCGATCGCGTCGATGAGGTCGACGAAGCCGTTGAGGTTGATCTCGATCGCGCCGTCGAGCTGCTGCCCGATCAGCTCCTGCACGGCGCCTGCGGTCGCACGGAATCCGCGTGCGTCGCCGCCCGGGAACTCCTTCGGGTGCTCCATCGCGTACACGTAGAGGGCGTTGAGCCAGCCCGGGAATCGGCCGTTCGGGAAGGCGCCCGCACTCTCCGGTGGGAGTGGCACGTTGCCCGTGTAGCGCCAGATGGAGAAGAGGGCCGCGCGGCCCGACGCGATGTCGACGCTGAGGACGGTGATGCTGTCCATGCGCGCCATCCAGCGGCCCGGTCCCGCATCGCTGCCGATCAGCAGCAGGTTCAGGCGCCCGTCCTGCGCCCACTCCGGCACGTTCGTGGGCGCGACGGTGGGTTCCGGGGCCGCGCTCACCTGATTGCCGAGGGGGCCACCTGCCGTCGCGGTCGGGCGCGGCGCGAAGCTCGCCTTCGGGATCTCATAGCCGCTGCTCGGGTCGACGAAGATGGCGCGTGCCGCGTCGTAGGCGTGCCCGCCGATGAATTCGATCGTCCCGTACAGGCCGACGACCCACGCGAGGGCGAGCATGAACAGGGCAAACGGCAGGGTTCGGCGAGCGCGGGGCCGTGGCGCGGGCGCGCTCGTGAACGGCTCGCCGGTGCGAGTGGCGGGCATCGCGGCGGCCACTGCGGCGGCCGGGCCCGCGGCGCGCGCCAGGCGCCGACCGAGGCGCATCGCATCGAGCACCGCGATCAGGTGCCACGCGGCAAGGATCCCGACCAGGCTCAGCACGCCGATCTTTGCGGCCGGCGCGACGATCGCGCCGACGGTGTGCGCCGGATCGGTGAGCAGCAGGGCGATCGCGACGATGATCGCGAGGATGAACGGCAGGGCCAGCAGGAAGCCGCGGCGGCGGGCGCCGAGGCGTGCCTGGCCGAGGCCGGGGAAGATCGCGGACAGGAGCGCAGCCACGCCGGCGCTCCGCGGGGCACGCGGCCGGTCGATCTCGGTGTTCACGGGCGCTATGACTTCGGACATGGCTTCGGGGTGACGTCCGGCGTCGCGGAAGGTTCCGCCGATGGCGAATCGAAGACGGTGGCGACGGCCTTCTGGATCCGCTTGATCTCGCTGGTGCTCAGGTATTCAGGGTACGTCGGGGGTGCGAACGAGATCGACTGGATGTCGTGGCTGTCGACGCGCGCGGCGAGCACCGCGAGGTTCGCGATCTCGTTCTGGTCGACCGTCGTCCAGAGGTTGTCCTGGGCGATGTCGAGCAGCTTCGGGACCTGCGGCAGGAGGGCGATCGGGTCGAGCTCGTGGGCGAGCGCGATGAGCACGCGCTGCTGGCGGCGCATCCGGCCGTAGTCGCTGTCCTGGTGGCGAGACCTGGCGTACTCGAGGGCGTGGATGCCGTCGAGGTGCTGGCAGCCCGGCTTGAACGAGATCGTGATGTAGCCGGTGCCGTCGGGCTTGGGATAGTGGTCGTCGTACAGGCTGTACGGGATGTCGATCCACAGGCCGCCGACCGCCTGCACGAGATCGACGAAGCCGTTGAGGTTGACGACGATCGCGCCGTCGAGCGGCTGGCCGATCAGCTCCTGGATCGCGCCGCTCACGGCACGGAACCCTGCCGCGTCACCGCCCGGGAACTGCTTCGGGTGCTGGACGGCGTAGACATACAGGGAGTTGAGGAGGCCGGGGTACCGCCCGTTCGCGAACGCGCCGGCGCTCTCCGGCGGGAGCGGCACGTTCAGCAGGTTGCGCGGGACGCCGAACAGGGCCGCACGGCCCGACGCAACGTCCACCGAGAGGACGACCATGGTGTCGGTGCGCGCGAGCCACCGACCGGGGCCGGCGTCGCTCCCGATCAGCAACAGGTTGAGCCGCCCGTCCTGGGCCCAGACGGGCTGCGGGATGGGCGTCGCGGTGGGTGCCGGTGGCTCCGTGACGGGGCCGATGGTCGTGCCGGGCGCCTGCGTCAGCGTCGGGCCGGGCGTGAAGCTCGCGCTCGGGATCTGGAAGCCGGTGTCGGGGTTCACGAAGATGACGTTCGAGGCCTCGTAGGCGCGCATGCCGACGAACTCGATGGCGCCGTAGAAGGCGACCACCGCCGTGAGCACGACGAGCAGCACGGGGGACCGCCGGGCCGATGCGCGCCTGACGTCCACGGCCCCGCCCACGCCCGTGCCCGCGCCGGCGCTGGCGCGGATCAGGCGCACCCCCAGCCGGAACGCATCCGCGATGGCGGCGAGGTGGTAGATCGCCAGCACGAGCAGGACGACCAGGACGAGGACGAGCCCGCCCGGCTTCGTGATCGCCGCGAGCGTCCCGACCGGATTCATGGCGACGGCTGCCGCGATCGCCCCGATGCCGACGACCAGCGGGAAGGCGATCAGCAGGCCGCGACGTCGCGCGCCGAGCCACGCCTGGCCAAGGCCCGGCAGGAAGCCGGAGAGGAGTGCGGCGGTGCCGGGGGCGCGCCGATGCGCCTGCCCGGATGCCGCGCGCTCCTCGCTCATGCGGGCCGCACTGTACCCGGTTGCAGGGCCCGTAACGCGCTTCGTCTAGGATTCTCAACGATGGGCGATCGCGCGCTTCGCCACGCCGCCTCGTTTCCCGCCCTGTTGGTTGCGGTTGCGTTATGTGCGGTGCTTGCCGGCTGCAACACCGTCGAGCAGAGCCCCCCACCGACGTCCGGCGCAACGGGTGCTCCGGGCACCCCGACTGCATCGCAGCCAGCCGTGGCGACCGCGCTCCGGGCCTACTTCGGGCTGGGCAGCACCGGCGGCAATCCCGTCCTGGCGCCCGTGGAGCGTCCGGCCTCCGCCGCCGCTGACGTCAAGGGCAGGGCGGCGGACGCGCTCGCCGCGCTGGTCGCTGGTCCCAACGACAAGGAGCTGGCGGCGAGCCCGGCGATGTTCACCGCGATTGCCAGCGGCACGACCATGAAGGGCGTCCAGATCGACGGTGGCGGTATCGCCACGGTGGATCTTTCGACCGAGTTCCAGGAAACAGACGAGCTGCCGTCGCTGCGCACGGCGCTCGCACAGGTCGTGTTCACCCTGACGCAGTTCCCCGAGGTGAAGGGCGTCCAGGTCACGATCGGCGGCGCGGTCCTCTCCCAGACGGACGCGGGCGGCCAGGATCTCGGTCGACCGGCGACCCGCGCCGACTACGAGGACCAGATGGGCCCGCTGTTCGTCGACAGCCCTGCGTGGGGAGCGACGGTCCAGAGCCCGATCCATCTCTCGGGGCTGGCGGACGTGTTCGAGGCGACGTTCCGCTTCCGACTGCTGGATGCGGATGGCCGTTCCTTGGCCGACGGCCAGCTGCACGCCTCGTGCGGCACGGGGTGCCTCGGCGACTTTGCGGTCGTCGTTCCCTTCAACGTCTCGGCATCGACCGCCGGGCGCCTGCAGGTGTTCGACCTGTCCGAGGCGGACGGCTCGATGGCCGACGTCGTCGACTACCCGGTGACGCTCCAGCCGTAGCCCGCCCGGGCGCACGTACGACGGGGCGCGGCCGGCTACATCGACGGGATGTGCTTCGGGTCGAGGAAGGTCTGCGGGTCGTCGCGGAACTCGAGGAAGCAGCCCTTCCCGCAGAAGACGTACTCGTGGTCGTCGTGGGTCAGGGTCAGCCCCTTCGCGCGCGCCGCGTCGATGTCGACGTGCATTCCGCAGACGGGATCTTCGTCGGGAGCGATCGGTCGGGTGGTGTCCATGCGGCCATCGTCGCGCGTTCTCAGATTTCTGTCATGGCGCGGCTCGACATTGCGCATCGACGGACCGCCACACCCTCCTCCGGCGGCCGAATGAACGAACGGAGTCACGATGGACGAATTCCTTACGCCACCGGAGCCCGTGCAGGCGGCTGCCGTCGCGCGGCCCGCATCGACCCAGGCGTCGATGGCGCGGATCGGGCTGCTCGGCATCGCCGCTGCGGCACTGTTGGCCGTTGCGATCCTCGCCTTCGGGTACGCCACTGCCCCGGCCAGCACCCTCGCCGCGGGATCTGATACTGGCACCGGCAACCAGCCCGCGGTCGTGAACGACCTCAATGGCGGCGGCCCAGGCGGCCCCGGCGGCCCCGGCGGTCCCGGCTTCGGCCGCGGCATGGGCGGGATCACGATCGCCGCGATCTCGGGCAACAGCATCTCGCTCGCGACCGAGGACGGCTGGACCCGCACGATCACCGTCGATGACGGAACCACGTATTCGAAGAGCGGCGCCACGATCGCCCTCGGCGACCTCAAGGTCGGCGACCAGGTCGGGTTCCGCGAGACGAAGGAGACGGACGGGACCTTCACGATCGACTCGATCGTCGTCGTCCTCCCGCACGTCGGCGGCGAGGTCACCGCGATCGACGGCGCGAAGATCACGGTCACCCAGCGTGACGGCACCACCGCCACGATCGACGTCAGCAGCGAGACGACCTACACCGTCAACGGCAACGGCGCCAGCCTCGCCGACGTGAAGGTGGGCATGTTCCTCGTCGCCGAAGGCACGAAGAACGACGACGGCTCGCTTGCGGCAGCGAACGTGCACGCCGGTGACCGGGGCTTCGGCCGCGACCACGGCTTCCGCGGCGGCCACGGCGACCCGGACGGTCCGAACAACCCGGACGCCTCGGCTGCGCCGAGCGGCACCAGCACGGCGAGCTAGGCCCGACGTCCGGCCGGCGCGAGGCCCGCGCCGGCCGGCGACCACACGACAACCGAATACGGCGCGTCCTCCTCCCGCGCCGAACGGCAGAACCGCCGAGCTGGGGTCATTCCCGGCTCGGCGGTTCTTCATGTCCGAGGCCGGGGGCTACTTCACCAGGAGCGCCTCGGTGGCGAGCGTCCTGCCCTGGGCGCCCGTGACGTACCGGACCTCGTAGGCACCGGCGCTGTCGGGGGCGTTGACGATGCAGGGCGAGGCGACGGTCGTGTAGCAGTAATTCAGGTACGTTCCTTCCGGCGAGCCGGCTGCGGCGATGGTGATGTAGTCGCCGGGTCCCGAAGGACCGGTCCACGCGATCGTGACCGGGGCGCCCTTCGCGACCTGGCCCGGTCCGTCGACGGACGCGCTGGCCGGGGTGACCGTGATCGGGCGGCGCAGCTGGATGACTGCGCCCGTGCCCGTGACGTACCAGAGCTCATACGAGCCCGCGTCGATCGGTGCGAGCAGTGTCCCCTTCGGACCAACGGTCGTGTAGAAGTACGGCTCGTTGCTCCATGCCGTCGCGCCTGCCTTCACGATCGTGACGTAGTCGCCCTGGCCGTTCGGGCCGGTCCACGAGACGTCGAACTCCTGCCCGGCCGGCACGGAATCCGCCGCGTCGAGGGTGCCGACGAACGCCGCTACCGTCAGCGTGGCCTTCGCGAGGACGCTCGAGTCAGCGCCCTTGACGTACCAGATCTCGTAGGTCCCAGCGGTCCCCGGGGCGGTCAGCGAACCGGGGGTCGGGTTCGACTGCGTGTAGAAGTACGGCTCGTTCGTCCACTTCGTCGCGCCGGCGTTGACGATCGTGACGTAGTCGCCCTCTTCGTTCGGGCCGGTCCAGTCGACGTCGAACTTCTGCCCGACGGCGACCTGGGCGGGCGCCTTGACGCTCGGGGCGCCCGTGGAGCCGATCGTGGCCGCGGCCGTCGCCTCGGTCGTGGGCGCTGCCGTCGGCGGCGCCACCGTGGCGGGCGGGGTCGTCGGGGGTGCCGCGGTGGGCGTCGCGGGTGCTGCCCCGCCGCACGCAGCGACGAGGACGGCGACAGCGAGCGGCGCCGACAGGCGCGTGATGGGCGACCGGATCATTCGATTCCCTCCCCGGGCCGGCATGCAGGGTGCCCGACCGAGCCGTCATGGTGCCAGCCGAATCGCGGGCGCGCCATCGTCCGATCGCGCCAGATTCGGGATGGGACGGAGGGGTTGGGGTGGCCTATGGGGGTCGAACCCATAACCTGCGGAACCACAATCCGCTGCTCTGCCGGTTGAGCTAAGGCCACCGTGGGAGGCCGGATTGTACCCGAGGCGCCGAACGGTGCCGGGTGCCCGTGCCGCCACGGCCCCGCGCCGTCTACGACAGCCGGCTCGCGCCTCGCTCGTACGGAACCGGCTCGGACGCGGGGTCCAGCGGGTTGCGCCCGCTCGTCCGGAAGCTCGGCGTTGCGGCGCGCGTATGAATTTCGAATCGGTCGTCCGTTGGCGCGAGCTCGGCCGCCGCAGCCTCGTCGCCCGAGACAAGCGCTGCGAGGTACTCGCCGATCACGGGGCCGTGCTTGAACGCGTGGCCGGTCCCGCCGCCGGCAAGCCAGGCGTTGGTGAGCGCCGGATGCCGGTCGATCACGAAGTGCGCGTCCGGCGTGACCTCGTAGAAGCACGTCCAACTCTTGACCAGCGGCTGTTCGGCGAGCGCCGGAAAGCGCCGCCGCAGGACCTGCCGTGCGCCCTCGATCGTCGCCTCCGCCGCGACGCGCGCCGAATCGTCCGGGCGCTCCACGGGCCCGAGCCAGTCCGGGCACGCCTTGGCACTCACGCCGTCGAACGAGGGAAAGCCGTAGAACGAGCCTTCGAAGTCGATCCACGCCGGCATCCGGTCCGGCGCGTACAGCGCGGCGTCACCGGCCGGCAGTGCGAATCTCGTGATGTCCTGCCGGTGCGTCGTGATGAGCGGACCCAGGATGGTCGGGAACAGGTCCGGCATCCACGGGCCTGCCGCGAACACGAACGCGTCGCCCTCGATCGCGCGGCCGTCATCGAGGAGGACGCGGCCGAGCGTGTCCGTCGCGGCGGTCGGCGGCTGCACGCGACCAACGACGACGTCGCCGCCCTCGCGCTCGAACGCCGCGATCGTCGCGGCCACCGAGGCGCGCGCCATCAGCGCTCCGGCCTCGGGCTCGAAGAGCGCCCACGGGATGCCGTCCGGGTTGAGCATCGGCATTCGTTGCCCAAGATCCGAAGGCGTCCATCGCTCGAACGGGATGCCGAGCGCGGTCAGCGAATCCACCGAATCGCCTTCGAACGTCTGGCGCTCGTTGGCGAGCCAGACGACGCCCGACGGCACGAACAGCTGCTCGCCGGCTTCGCGCTCCAGCGCCTGCCACTGGCCGAGGGCGCGCCGCTGCCACAGTGGGTAGTGCCGGTCCGGGCCATGGGCGCTGCGGGTGATTCGAGATTCGTCGCCCGACGAGCCGAGCGTGTTCCCGGGCCCGTGCCGGTCGATGAGCGTGACGGCGTGCCCGGCTCGTCGGAGCCATCGAGCGGTCCACGCGCCCATGACCCCGGCGCCGATGACGATGACCCGCATCGCCCGAGGGTAAGCCGTCGCAGGGCGGTTTGGCATGGGTCCGGCGCGGGTCTGGTGCGGTCAGGGTGGTTCCGGCGCGCACCACCGTGGTGGGGTCTGGTGTGGTTCGTACGGGGTCGTGGTACCGATGCCCACCGGCCTGGGGACCTTGGACGGACCCCTGGCGCCGCCCATCCGGGCGACAGTCCGCTCGTCCGGAGTGGAGTCGTTCTCCGGTCGGCCGCTCACACCAGGCAGGAGCCCCATGAACCACAGTGCCCCGGCGCGGACCCCCGACCGCGCGAACCGGCGGCTCGCTCGCCGAATGCCCCTCGGCGCCGCGCTCGTCGTCGCTCTGCTCGCCGCCGTCAGCAGCCCAGCCGTGGTCGCCGGCTGGACGAACTACACGTTCTCCCTGTCGGACGAGAACCAGATGATCACGCTGATCAACCAGGCGCGCGCCTCGGCCGGCCTCGCCGCGCTCACCGACCTCTCGTCGCTGGATGATGTTGCCCGGTGGCGATCCAAGGACATGTGGGATCGCAACTACTTCAGCCACTCGATCCCGAACCCGCCGGGTGGCGACGTCTTCGACGAGCTCCATCGCCGCGGCATCTGCTACACGGTCGCCGGCGAGAACATCGGCGAGAACAACTACCCCGACGACGTCTCGACGCAGACGATGTTCAACGCTTGGATGGCGTCGTCCGTCCACAAGGCGCTGATCCTCGGCTCCGGGTTCAACCGGATCGGTGTCGGTGCGTTCAAGGGCACCGGGAGCGACTACCCGAAGAAGTACTGGACCGCGATCTTCACGCACAGCTGCTCGTCGGCGACGCCGACGCCCACCCCGAAGCCCACGCCCACGCCGACGCCGAAGCCATCGGCAACCCCGAAGCCATCTCCGACCCCAACGCCCAGGCCGACCGCAACGCCGAGGCCGACCCCGACGCCGACGCCGCGGCCGAGCGCAACGCCGCGGCCGAGCGCGACGCCGACCCACGCCCCAACCCCGACCCCGAAGGCGACCCCCAAGCCGACCCCAACGCCGACCGACACGCCCGACCCAACGGCCGAGGTGACGCCCGAGCCGACCATCGAGCCAACCGTCGAGCCGACACCCGAGATCGCCCCTGGTGATCCGGAAGGCCTCGCGATGGGTGGTGCGGTCGCTGCCGTCTGGCTCGAGGCCACGGCTGATGGCTCGGCCGACCAGGCGGGCTGGCCCGCATTCCCCGCTGCGACCCCGGAGCCCACCCCCGTCGTGCCCGACGCAGAGCCAACGTTCGCGATCGAGACCTCGCCGCCCGGCGAAGGCCCGCTCGTGACCGATGCTGACGGCGGATCCCTCCAGGTCTACGACCAGCCCGGCACGGCCAACCTCGTCGACACGATCGTCGGCGACGTGGTCTCTGCCTTCCTGGGCAACTGATGGCCGGGCTGCTGCGCCGTCGGGGCAACGACACCGTGATGCCCTTTGCGGCCACACTGGAGCGGGAGCGCATCGCTGCGCGACCTGCGTGGTCGGCGCTCCGTCCGACCCCGCCATCGAACCAGCCGCACGACACCGGAGTCCGCATGCCGCCGATCCTCGAAGCCCGCGATGTCACGAAGGTCTACGCCCTCGGCAAGACGAGGGTGGAGGCGCTGCGCGGCGTCACCATGTCGGTCGCGCCGGGCGAGTTCGTGGCCCTCATGGGCCCGTCGGGCTCCGGCAAGAGCACATTGCTCCAGCTGCTCGGCGGCCTCGACCGACCGACGACCGGCGAGGTCGTCTTCGAGGGCCGTGACATCAGCGGCCTGTCGGATGGACAGGCCACGAAGCTCCGCCGCGAGCGGACCGGCTACGTCTTCCAGGCGTTCAACCTGATCCCGCTGCTCAACGTCCGCGAGAACATCGCGCTGCCGTTCACGATCGCGAAGGCGCCGAAGGACTGGAAGGAGCGCGTCCGCCAGGTCATCGACCTCGTCGAGCTGACCGGCAAGGAGCGCCACCGCCCGGACCAGCTGTCCGCGGGTGAGCAGCAGCGGGTCGCGGTCGCTCGCGCCCTCGTGACCCGGCCGTCCGTCCTCCTCGCCGACGAGCCCACCGGCAACCTCGACTACACGAACTCGGGCGAGCTGCTCGACGCGCTCTGGCGCTCGTGCGACCAGGGCGGCCAGACGATCGTGCTCGTGACCCACGACGCGCGCGCCGCGGCATACGCGGATCGGGTGCTCGTCATCGGCGATGGCCGCATCCAGGAGGAGATCGAGCTCGGCCGTCGTGCGGACCACTCCGCCGCGACGCTCATCGAGCGACTCGCGCAGGTCGGCCTCTAGTCGCATGGGCCTCGACCGCCTCGCGTGGCGCGCCGTCTTCGCGCGCCCGCTCCGCTCGCTGCTCACGATCGTCGGCATCGCCCTCGGCATCGCGGTCCTCTCCGCGTCGCTGACCCTGGGCGCTGCGCTCGATGCGGCCGTCGACAAGACGGTGCGCGATCTCGTCGGGCGCGCGGACCTGCGCGTCTCCGGCTTCCTCGAGACCGGCCTGTCGCCCGAGTCGGTCGACGCCATCACGACCACCGAGGGCGTCGTCTCCGCGGCGCCGGTCATCGAGCACCGGACGTTCCCGTTCGGCCGGCCCAATGGCGGCACGTCGGACGCGGTCACGGTCCTCGCGATCGATCCTGCTTCCTACCTGCGCATTCACGACATGCCGGTCGTCGCGGGCGTCGGCCTCGACGGCGCGACGGAGCCCGTCGTCCTCGTCTCGCAGCAGCTCGCGGACGAGGACGGGTACGTCCTCGGCGGCAAGCTCACGTTGCTCGGCACGAACGGCACGCTCGACATGCGAATCGTCGGCATCCTCCCCGGCGTCGGGCCCTTGCCGGGCTCCGGCCGCACGGTCGTGATGCCGCTCGAGCTCGCCCGGACGACGTTCGGGCTCACGGGTGCCACGCGCCTCGACCTCCAGGTCGAGCCCGGCGCAGCCGATGCGGTGACCGCGGCGCTCGCGACGCGCATGGTCGAGCCGTACGTGCTCGCGTCCCCCGCGGACCTTGCGCGGTCGCTTCGCGCCTCGTCGGCGTCGTTCCAGGGCACCGCGGCCCTCGTCGCCGCGATCGTGCTGTTCGTCGGCGCCTTCCTGATCGTCAACACGCTGTCGATGACCTTCGGCGAGCGGGCCCGCGAGGTCGGGCTCCTGCGCGCCGCGGGCGCGACGCGCCTCCAGCTCGGTCGGTTCGTGTTCAGTGGCGCGCTGCTCCTCGGCGCCGTCGGTGCCGTGATCGGCGCGGCCCTCGGTGGCTGGCTTGCCGTGCTCATGGCGAGTGCCGTCACCGACGCGACCGGCCTCTCGACGGACGTCTCGCACCTCGACCTGCAGGGTCCGCTGACGTCGGCCGCGGTCGGCATCGGCATCGCGATCCTCGCCGCGATCGAACCGGCGCTTGCGGCTGCGCAGATCTCGCCCGTGGAGGCCCTCCGCGCCCGCTTCGACATCCCGACCCGGCGCCGGGGCCGCATGGCCTGGATCGTGTTCATCTTCCTCGTGGTCGCCGCGCTGGCCATGCTCGCGTGGCCGCCGGTCATCGCGGCGTCCGACACGGAGCGCGCATTCGCCGTGTACGGCGTGCTGCTGCTCGTGACGATGCTCTCGCCGTTCATCCTGCGGCCGCTCGCGCGGCTGCTCGGCTTCCCGCTGGCGCTCGTCCTGCGCATCGAGGAGCGGCTCGCCCGCGGCT
Organism: Candidatus Limnocylindrales bacterium; assembly: GCA_035248345.1. GTDB lineage: Bacteria > Chloroflexota > Limnocylindria > Limnocylindrales > CSP1-4 > UBA5189. The sequence goes on along the minus strand of DATFHO010000093.1, from coordinate 14,719 downwards.
CGCTGGCGCGGGATCGCAGCCGCACGACGCTCACCCTTGGCTCCCTCGTGATCGGCCTCGCGATGATCGTCGCGCTCGGCTGGTCCGCGCAGGCGGCGCGCGCAGCGGCATTCGCGTGGCTCAACGACGTCGTGCCCGGGGATGAGATCGTGTCGTCGATCCGGCCCGTGGCGGACGACGAAGGCGTGCAGGAGCTGCTCGCTGACGTGCCCGGCGTTGCCCGCGTCTCGAAGATCGCCTCCTTCGACCTTGCCTTCCGCGGCGTGCGGCTCGATGCCGCAGCCGTGACCGGCGCCGACTTCCTCGCCGACGGCCGGCTGACCTTCGTCGCCGGCGATCGCGCGACCGCGCTCGGCGCGCTCGACAACGGCGGTGCCGCCATCCTGCCCAAGGGCTTGGCAACGAGCCTTGGCCTCGGGTTGGGCGATGTCATGACCATCCCGGTCGACTCCGAGCATCAGCTGCAGCTCACGGTCGCCGGCATCGTCGAACGGTCCATGCCCGGATCGAGCGGGGAGGCGGTGCTCGTCGGCTGGAAGGACGCGACCTCAACGCTGGGCGTGCTCGGCGCGGATGCCTTCGCCGTCCGCTTCGCGCCCGGCTCGGCCGAGACCGCGGCACCGGAGCTCGCGGACGCCGCCAAGCAGGTCGCCCTCGAGGCCAGCCCGATCCAGCGAATCCAGGGCGCCGTCGCGGATGCCCTCGCGCGCGTCTTCGTGGTCTTCGATGCGCTCGCCGTCGTCGCCGTGCTCGTCGCGGCGCTCGGCATCGTCAACACGCTCACCATGGGTGTCGTCGAGCGCATCCGAGAGATCGGGCTGCTCCGGGCGATCGGCATGAGCCGGCGCCAGGTGATGCGCATGGTCGTCGTCGAGGCGACGGTGCTCGGCATCGTCGGCGTCGTGCTCGGCTCGATCGCCGGCATCGCGGCCGGCGCCATGCTCCTCCAGCTCGGCGGCGGGTTCGGCGGGATCGGCGAGATCCCGTGGTGGCCCATCGCGGTCGCCGCGGTGCTGGGCCTCGTCCTGCCCGCCTTCGCAGCGATCTACCCGGCCCGGATGGCCTCGCGGATCTCGATCGTCCAGTCGCTCCACTACGACTGACGCCGCTCCCGCTCGGCTGGCGCGCAGAACCCCTCTGGTAGACTCGCGCTCTCGCGAGCATCGGAGGGGACGTTCGCGGGGCTGTCGACCCGGGCGAGGAGGACGCCGCGAATGACGATCACCATGCCGCGGCTCGACCGCCTGCCGGCGCAGGAGCGCGGCCTGACGATCGGGGACTTCCTGGTCCCGATCCGTGTATCGGAGCGCATGCACACGCGCTCCCGACACCTTGCGCTGATCCTCATCGGCACCGCGCTCATCGCGCTCTGCGCGCGCATCTCCATCGTGATCCCGGGCAACCCGGTGCCGCTCACGGGCCAGACGTTCGGTGTGCTGCTGTCCGCCGGCGCCCTCGGGTTCCGTCGCGGCGTCGCAGCCACCGCGCTCTACCTGGCCATCGGTGCGCTCGGATTGCCGGTGTTCGCGGAGGGCAAGCACGGGTTCGAGTGGATCGTCGGCGCGACCGGCGGCTACCTCATCGGGTTCATCGTGGCGTCCGCCGTCGTCGGTCGACTCGCCGAGCTCGGCTGGGATCGCAACATCCTCGGCGCGATCGGCGCGATGCTGATCGGCAGCCTCGTCATCTACGCAGTCGGTGTGCCGTGGTTGGCGTTCCAGGCCTTCGGCGGCGACCTCGCGATGGCGTTCGACAAGGGCATGCGGACGTTCCTGCTGTGGGACGCGGTGAAGCTGGCACTCGCCGCCGCGGCGTTCCCAGCCGCGTGGTGGTTCGTCGGCCGGCGACCGGGCGACCGATAAGGGTGCGGAGGCGACCCGGCCGATGACCGCCGGCCCCGCCTCTGCCGCTTCGAGAACCGACGCCGGGAGCGGCGAAGGCGTCGTCGTGGACGGCGGGTTCTACGGCCCCGGCAGCGAGGCGTGGCGCCTCAACCGCGAGGCGATGCTGCTACTCGGCGCAGGCCCACGGGCCCTGCTGCTCCAGATCGCGCACCCCCTCGTCGCGGCCGGGGTCGCGCAGCACTCGCAGTTCCGAGAGGACCCGTGGGCGCGCCTTTCGGGCACGCTGCGCTCGTACCTGCGGATCGTGTACGGGTCTGCCCCGGCCGCGCGCGATGAGATCCGGCGCCTGCACGAGCTGCACCGCGGGATCCGCGGCGATGTCTCGGATGCGGCCGCGCGTGAGCGCCACGGGCGTCGGTACAGCGCCCTCGATCCGTCACTGTCGCTGTGGGTCCACGCAACGCTCGTTGACTCGACGCTTGCCGCGTACGACACCTGGATCGAGCGGCTCTCGCACGACGAGCGAGCTCGCTATTACGAGGAGACGCTCCCGGTCGGGCGGGCGTTCGGGATCCCGGCTGGGCTGCTGCCGCCGGATATCGATGCGTTCGACGACTACATGGCGGCGATGCTCTCGCCCGACGGCCCCGTGAAGGTGGGCGCCGAGGCGCGCGAGCTCGCCGATGCGATCCTGCATCCGCCGCTGGGCCCGGCCGTTGCTGCCGCGGGGCCGGTGCTCGCGCGCGCGGCGCCGCTCCTGGATGCGATTCCGGCACGGGCCTACGGCTGGCTGTTCTGGCCTTCGATCGGGCTGCTGCCGTCCGCGGTTCGCGACGGGTACGGGCTCCCGTGGGGCCTCCGACAGCGCGCCGTCGCGGCATGGCTCGTCGCGGCATGGCAGGCGTGGCGCCCCGTCCTGCCGCCCTCGTTCCGGCAGATGCCGCAGGCACTCGCGGCTGACCGCCGCGTGGGCGCGGGAACGCCGCTCCTGCAGGCGTAGCCCGCGGCGCTAGTACAGGCTCGGGAACCGGCTCCGGAGGATCGGCAGCAGGTTGACCTTGGCGCCGGCCCGCAGTGCCTCGAGCAGCTCCTTCGTCCCGCCGATGTCACCGCGGTACTCGTTGAGGTAGCCGCGCAGCGCGGCCCAGAACGCGGTGCTGCCCATCCGCGCACGGAGGGAATCGAGGACGCGGCCGCCCTGGACGAAGACCTGCTCGTAGTAGCAGCTGCCCGCGTACTTCGCGAGCGACCGGTCGAGCGCGGCCTGGCCGCAGCGCGACGCGCGCAGCGTGTGCAGGACGGTCCTCGCGAGCAGGTCCGAGGGTCCTTCGTCCGCGAAGGGCTCGGCGTGCTGGTCGCTGCCGACGAGCCCGTAGAACCACTGGTGGGCGACGCCCTGGTAGATCGCATAGGTCCGGTTGCGCGTGTCCAGCTTGCGCGGCACCCAGACCATGCCGGGCGACTCGAACGCGACACCAGCCGGAGTGTCGACGATCGTCATCGATGCAGCGGGAAAGGCCATCCCGATCTGGTCGGCCTCGTCGCGAAGCGCACCGATCGCGAGGTCGAGGAGCGCCGTTGCGGAGGGCCCGCCGGGTCGGCTGAAGGCCCGGACCGGCACGCCATCGGCCTTGCCGGTCGCGACCCGGAACTCCGGCGCGAGCACGATCGCGACGTCGCGAACGTTCTCGGCGGAGAACGACCAGTAGGTGCCGCTGCCCGCCGCGTACTCGTCGTAGTCCGTGGCAGGCGCTGCAAGCACCATTCGCGCGTCGGTGAGCAGCTCGACGTCGACCTTGGGGCTCGTCGGCGTGACGAACGGCTGGCCGGCGTTCGGTCGATCGAACGGCGTCGCGACGCTGACCCACGGGATCCAGCGGTACAGCGTCAGCACGCCGCCGGACCGGCTGAACATCCAGTCCGAGCCGGTGAGGCCCTTGGCGAGGGTGGCCCGGTATTCGATGCGGATGATGGTGGTGGCGCCGCTCGCCAGGACGCCGCCGAGCGGAACGGTGACCGTCTGGTCCTTGATCCTCGTGGTCACCGGCGCGTCGTCGACCGTCGTCGACAGGACCTTCATGGCCCCGAGGCGCGCCGCGATCGTGTTCAGCTCAATGCGGTCGATGCCGTCGCCCGAGTCATTCCTGATGGTGATGGCGGTCGTGACGTCGAGCGCGCCTGATCGCACCGTGATCGCGGCCTTGACGTCGTAGGTCGCGGTCACCTCCAGCGTCGTTCGATCGACGCTGCCGGGCTGGATGGCGGTGGTGGTCGACGGCGGCGCAGTCGTCGGCGCCGGCTGTGAGGGTTCGGCCGTCTCCACCGGCGCCGGCTCGTCCGTCGCCACGGGTCGCAGCGTTGGCGAGCCGGTTCGAGCGGCCGCCGGCGTGGCCGCCAGGTCCGTCAACCCCGCGACCTCCTGCGACGAGACGGGCAGGCGCGTCGTCGAGTCGCAGGCGGCGAGCGCGACGATCAGGCCCGCTGCGAGGAGCGCACTGGCGGGCACGAGGCGGGCGCGACGTGGGCGACCTGCCACGGGGGACACGGCGCGGATCGTACCCCCGCGACCGCTACGATCCCATCGTGACTGCAGCGATCCCCACCGATGCGCTCGCGGCCGTGCTCGACGAGCTCCGCGAGAGCGCCCCGGGCCTGCGCGTCCTCACGGACCCGGTTGATCGGGAGTCCTACCGGCTCGACGAGACGGACTACCTCACGGCGGGGCTCCCGGGTGCGATCGCGCTGCCGACGACGACCGCCCAGGTCTCGGCCATCCTCGCCGCCGCGACCCGGCATCGATTGCCCGTGGTGCCGCGCGGCGCGGGGACGGGCCTATCGGGTGGGGCCGCAGGGATCGACGGCGCCCTCACGATGTCGCTGATGCGGATGGACCGGATCCTCGACATCGATGTCGACAACCTGTGCGCCGTGGTCCAGCCGGGCGTCATCAACGCCGATCTCAAGAAGGCCGTTGCGCAGCACGGGCTCTTCTATCCGCCGGATCCCGCGAGCTACGAGTCGTCGTCGATCGGGGGGAACCTCGGCACCAATGCCGGTGGCCTGTGCTGCGTCAAGTACGGCCAGACGCGCGACTGGGTGCTGGCGCTCGAGGTCGTGCTGGCCGACGGCACCGTGATTCGGACGGGCGGCAAGACGGTCAAGGACACGGCCGGCTACTCGCTGACGCACCTGATCGTGGGCAGCCAGGGCACGCTCGGCGTGATCACGGAGGCGACGCTCCGACTCCGACCCCTGCCCGGCCCGCGCTCCACGCTGCTCGCGTTCTTTCCCTCGCTCGTCGCCTCGGGCGAGGCGGTGGCCGCGATGACCCGATCGGGGATGGTGCCTGTCACGCTGGAGCTGCTCGACCACGAGACGATCCTGGCCGTGGACGACGCGTTCTCCCTCGGACTGCATCGCGAGGCGGCCTCGATGCTCCTCGTCGAATCGGATGCGCCCGGCGCTGCTGCGGCTGCGGAGATGGACGCCGCCGAGGCCGCCTGCACGGGCGCCGGCGCGAGCAGCGTCGTTCGGGCGGCCGATGCCGCGGAGGCGGATTGGCTCCGGCAGGCACGGCGGCTGGCGTTCGATGCGCTCGAACGCCGAGGCACGGTCCGCATGTCCGAGGATGTGGCGGTCCCGCGTTCGAAGGTCCCGGACCTGCTCGCGGCCATCGAGCGGATCGCGACGGCCCACGGGGTCACGTGCGCGACGTTCGGCCACGCCGGCGACGGCAACCTCCATCCGCACCTGCTCTTCGACCGCGACGATCCCGAGGCGATGCGGCGCTCGCTGCAGGTGCAGGACGAGATGCTCCAGGCGACGCTCGACCTTGGCGGAACTGTCAGCGCGGAGCACGGTGTCGGCGTCGTTCGGAAGGCGTGGCTGCCGCGCCAGCGCGGTGACGGAGCCGTTGCGGCCATGCGGGCGATCAAGCGCGCGCTCGACCCGCTGGGAATCCTCAACCCGGGGCGCGTGCTCTAGGTCCAGCTCCGACCCGAGGGCGGTTTCTGTCATGGAGTCGCTGGAGGACTACTCGTCACGATCCACCGCGCCCGTAGGCGAAACTCGTGCTTGACCGACGGCGGATGCGATGGTCCGACGTGCCATTCACTCTCCTGACAACTCATTGGCAACAAACGGCGGACGAGTAGTCCTAGGGCGACTGGTTGTCAGGAATCCTGCTCAGCCGCCCGATGGGCGCTGATCGGCAACGGCTCAGCCGTGCGGAAATCGTCAGAATCGGCGATAATTCCCGTCCCCGAACCTGCGCGGATCGCGCGCCAAGTGGCCCTGTGCCCAGGAGCTCACACCCTTGAACGGTCGACCGTTGTCGCTGACCCGTCCCGCGAATCGCACCGGCGAGCCCGAGCCCCTGCGGCACGTGATCGACCAGTACAAGCACCGCGAGCAGACCATCACCTGCGTCTGCGGCTGGCACGGCTCCTGCGCCACCAACTCGACCGGTGGCTCGGACTGGACCACGCACCTCAACCAGTTCCGCACCAAGCGGAAGTAGCTCGCGCTGATCCCGCCACCGCGCGGCGTTGCCGCCTGCGCGGGCTCACTCACGTACTGACGTACGCTCGTATCGCCTGCTCGGCGTCGCCTTGCGCGTCGGCCGGCTGAGCGCGAGCTAATGGGACAGGGGCGGCGACAGCCGCCCTTTTCGATTCTCAGGCGGCTGGTTCGGCGGGTCCCTCCAGGCGGCGACCGCGCACCCAGGCGCCGCGAACCATGTCCTGGTGCGCGCGGAAGATGAGCCGGCTCATCACCTCTTCTGGCGCGACTTTCTCGGGGTCGTAGGGGAGGTCGCGCCGGGGGGCCGTGACGCGCGGGTCGATCGCGATGAGATCCGCTTCCTTCCCGGCCTCGATCGAGCCGATCAGGCTGCCCAGCCCGAGCGCGGCCGCGCCGTCGAGCGTTCCGACGCGCAACCAGTCGAGCGGCTGCAGGATCGGGCGCTTCTCGCCGGACATCGTCCGCAGCGATGCCTGCGCGTAGGCGCCCACCTGCATGACCTCGAAGATCGACGGATCCGGGCCGCCGGCCACGTCGCTCCCGAGGCCGATCTTCAGCCCGGCCTCGCGGAAACGCGCCAGCGGCATGATCCCGGACGCGAGGAACAGGTTCGATGCGGGGCAGTGCGCCACCCGTGTGTCCGTCTCCACGAGCCGTGCCAGCTCCCGGTCCGACAGATGCACCGCGTGGGCGAGGATCGTTCGCGCGCCAAGCCCGCCGGCTCGGTCGTACACGTCGACGTAGTCCCTGGCCTCCGGGAACAGGCGCGCGACCTCCGCGATCTCGCCGGGATCCTCGTCCACATGCGTCTGCCACCAGGCGCCGGTGCGCGCAGCGAGCGCGGCAGACTCGCGCAGCAGGTCCGCGGTGCACGAGATCGCGAATCGCGGCGTGACCGCGTAGCCGAGGCGCCCGTTGTCGGCGCCGTGCCACTGTTCGATGAGCTCGGCGGATTCACGGACGGATCGATCGAGGATCGTCGTCGGGTCGATCGTCTCGTCGTACGTGATGCGATCCATCATCACCTTGCCGAGGATCGCCCGGATGCCGTGCTCCTCTGCCGCACGGAACGCGCCGTCCATCGAGGCCTTGTAGACCGCGCCGTAGGCGAGGAGCGTGGTCGTGCCCGCGGCGGCGAACGCTCGGAACGCGGCGGGCGCGAGGGAGGCCGCTCCCTCCGCGGTGTCGAAGCGGCGCTCGAGCGGGAAGATGTAGCGGTCGAGCCAGGTCAGCAGGTCGAGCCCGTAACCGAGTCCGGCGTTCGGCAGCTGCGGCAGGTGCGCGTGCAGGTCGACCATGCCGGGCAGGACGACATGCGGCCGCAGGTCGACGGGTTGCGCGGCGCCATCGGGTGCACGCCAGCCGGCAAACGGCCCGACCCAGTCGATCCGCCCGTCCGCACCGACCGAAACGACTCCGTCGACATGGTCGGCGATCCCGCCCGCCGCGAGGGGCGTCAGGACGCGGGCACGCAGGACGAAGGGCGGCCGGCCCGGGAGGTGCATCGGGCGGGAGGCTAGCATCCCCCAATGGTCGGGAACTGGAGCTTCGAGCTCCTCATCACCGGGGGCACGATCGTCGACGGAACCGGCGGCGTGCCCTTCAGCGCGGCGGTCGGGGTCACGCGCGGGGCAGCCGGCGAGACGGCGCGACTCGTCGTGCTTCGGGACCCGGACGCGATCGAGGACGCGATCGGGAAGACAGCGCGGCTCGTCCATGCCGATGGCAAGGTCGTCGCGCCGGGGTTCATCGACCTGCACTCGCATTCCGGCCTGGTGCTCCTCGCCGAGCGCCGACACGAGCCGAAGGTGCGCCAGGGCGTCACCACCGAGGTCGTCGGCGTCGACGGCCTGTCCTACGCGCCGATCAACGATCCGCAGCGGCTCGGCGAGCTGGTCGAGATGAATGCGGGCCTCGACGGCCGGCCGAACGGCGTCGACTACGACTGGGGCTCGGTCGCGAGCTACCTCGATCGCTTCGACGAAGGCACCGGGGTCAACGTCGCGCTGCTCGTCGGGAACTCGGCGCTCCGGTTGAACGCCACCGGCTGGGACCAGCGTGACCCGACCCCGGCCGAGATGGCATCGATGCGCTCGCAGCTCCGGGAGGCGATGGAGGCCGGGGCGTACGGGGTCTCATCCGGCCTCGACTACCCGCCGGGCGCCTACGCGTCCACCGAGGAGCTGGCGGATCTCGCGTCCGTGGCCGGGAAGCTCGGCGGCTTCTACCACTCGCACGTCCGCTACAACCTCGGCGACCAGTTCCTCGACCCGTTCCGCGAGGCGATCGACATCGGGCGGCGTGGCGACTCGCCCAGCCACATCACCCACTTCTATCACCGGGCCACGTTCCCGGGGCCGCCCGAGGTGATGCTCCAGCTCGTCGACGATGCGCGCGCCGAGGGGCTGGACGTGACGTTCGACTCGTATCCCTACGAGTGGGCCTCGACGCGGCTGCTGATCACGCTGCCGCCGTGGGTGCAGGACGGCGGGCCGGTGCCGACGAAGGAGCGCCTCGCGGACCCGAAGGTTCGCGAACGGATCCGCGGTGAGATGCAGGCGCGCGGCGTGCTCTACGCCGGCGCCGGCGGCCTCGCCGACATCCGGCTCGGTGCGTTCCGGCGCCCGGAGAACCTGCACTGCGAGAGCCAGACGCTGGGGCAGATCTGCGCCGATGCCGGGTCCGACATGGTCGACACGATGTGCGACCTGCTGCTATCCGAGGGCCTCGGGGTGAACCAGGTCACCCCCGGCCCGAACCTGCCCGGGATCCGCCGCTTCTACCAGCACCCGGTCGCGATGGTCGGCACGGACTCGACGTTCGTGGGCCGCAAGCCGTCGCCCCGGTCCTACGGTTCGTATCCCCGGATCCTCGGCCAGTTCGTGCGCGACGAGGCGATCCTTTCCCTCGAAACGGCGGTCGCGAAGATGACGTCGATGCCCGCCGCGCGGCTGGGGCTGAAGGACAGGGGACGGATCGCGGACGGGCTCATCGCCGACCTCGTGATCTTCGACCCGGCAACAGTGCGGTCGAACGCCACCTACGACGAGCCGCGGCAGTTCCCGACCGGCATCGAGACCGTCATCGTCAACGGAACCGCAGTCGTCGATGGCGGCGAGCACACGGGCGCCCTGCCCGGTCGCGCGCTGCGCCGCGGCCGCGACTGACACGTCGACGGTGGTGCCGACCCCGCGCACGGATGTCTCCGACTTCGGGCTGATCGAGGCGATCGCGGCCGACCAGGTCGCGGCTCGCATCACCGGGCCCGAGATCAGGGTCGAGCAGCACCTCGACCCGGACGTTGCGTGGGCGGTCGCGCCGATGGCCGACACGTTTCGCAATGTGGTCCTCGACGCGCACTTCACCGAGGCGACCGCCGACGCGCGGATCGCCGAGATCGTCGCCCGATACCGCGAGGCCGGCACGAGCTTCGTGTGGTGGGTGTCGCCGTTCGATGCGCCCGCCGACCTCGGGGCGCGACTGGCGGCCGCCGGCCTCGTGCTCGAGGGCACGGCGCCGGCGATGGCCGCGGACCTGCTCGAGGTACCGCTCGACGAGCCGCCGCCCCCGGAGCTCGATGTCGTCCCGGTCACGGATGCAGGCACGCTCGATGAGTTCCTCCAGGTGATCGCGGCCGACTGGCTCGAATGGACCGGCGGCGAGCACAACGAGATCCAGCTCCGGACGCTCGCGGCGTGGCGCGCCCAGATCCCACCGAAGCTGCCGGCAGAGCCGGTCCCGTTCCGGTGGATCGGACGCGTGGACGGGAAGGTCGCCGCGACCTCGCGCATCAATATCGGTGCGGGCGTTGCGGGGCTGTACGCGATCTCGACATTGCCGGCCCATCGGGGGCACGGATACGGGCGCGCGATGACGATCGCGTCGCTGCGCGCGGCGCGGCAGCTGGGCTACCGGATCGGCGTGCTGCAGGCCAGCGATCTCGGGTACGGCGTGTACAAGCGCCTCGGGTTCCGGGACCTCTTCTCCTATGGGGTCTACGTCCATCCGGGGACGGGCGGGGCCTGATGCCCGTTTGGTAGGCTCCCGCGAAGGATGCCCACCCGCACGTTGACCCCGGGCACGGACGTCGTCGAGCGAGCGCTCGTCGTCGATCCGGGGCAGCGCGTTCCCGGTCGGGCGGCAGGCTTCCCGCTGCGGCGCGAAGGTCCGGCCAAGCTCACGGGCGCCGCGAAGTACACGGACGACCTCGTCTTCCCGGGCGCCTGGTACGGCACGACCATCCGATCGACCGAGGCTCGCGCGAAGCTCGTCGCGATCGAGCTGGATCCCGACGTCGACTGGTCGAAGGTCGTCGTCGCCACCGCGGCCGACGTGCCCGGCGAGAACATCGTGTCGTCGATCAAGGACGACCAGCCGATCCTCGTCCCGATCGGCGGCGAGATCCGGCACCACGCGGAGCCGGTGGCGCTCCTGGCCGCCGCGGACCGAGAGACACTCCGGCAGCTGAAGTCACGGATCAAGCTCGTCACCGAGCCGCTCGAGCCAGTGTTCGATCCCGAGCAGTCCGACCACGTATTCGCACAGTACGAGGTCAAGAGCGGCGACCTCGCGATGGGCTTCGCCGGCGCCGAGGTCATCATCGAAGGCCGCTACACGGTCGGGCACCAGGAGCAGCTCTACATCGAGAACAACGCGATGATCGCGGTCCCCTCCGAGGACGGCGGCATGGTCATCCACGGCTCGATGCAATGCCCGTACTACGTGCACAAGGCGATGAAGCGCGCGCTGCGCCTCACCAGCGTCCAGGCGCGGGTCATCCAGGAGGAGACGGGCGGCGGGTTCGGCGGCAAGGAGGACTTCCCGTCGGTCATCGCGCTGCACGCATCGCTGCTCGCCATCAAGGCGAAGCGCCCGATCCGGATGATCTACGAGCGCCACGAGGACATCGTCGGGACGACGAAGCGCCACCCGGCGGTCGTCCGGCACAAGTCCGGCTTCGACAGGGACGGCCGCCTCGTCGCCCAGGACATCGAGGTGATCATGGACGGCGGCGCGTACTGCACGCTCACGCCGGTGGTGCTGTCGCGCGGCCTGCTCCACGCGGGCGGCCCGTACCGCTGCCCGAACGTTCGACTGCGCGGCCGCGCGACCCGGACGAACACCGCGCCGAACGGCGCGTTCCGGGGCTTCGGGGCGCCGCAGACCGAGTTCGCGGCGGAGCTGCAGATGGCGCGCGCGGCCGAGCGGCTCGGGATCTCGCCGGCCGACATCCGGCGCCGCAACGTCTACAAGCTCAACGACACCACCCCGACCGGCCAGGTCCTGCGCGAGTCCGTCGCGGGCGAGGAGGTCCTCGAGCAGGCACTCGCGGCGTCGTACTTCGATCGCGTGCGGTCCCGCACTGCGGCGGATGCCTCGGATCGCGGTGGCTCCGGGACGATTCCCTCGGGACCGCTCCGGAGCGGCGACCGGCGCGTGGCCGACGGCATCGGCGTCGCGCTCGCGTGGCACGGCGCCGGGTTCACCGGCTCGGGCGAGGTGTATCTCGCCTCGGTGGCATCCGTCGAGGTGACCGCCGAGGGCCAGATCCGCGTCCTGACCGCGAACACCGAGATGGGCCAGGGCACGAAGACCGTGTTCCCGCAGATGGTCGCTGCCGAGCTCGGCGTCCCGGTCGACTGGGTCGAATACGCGCCGCAGGACACCGCGCAGGTCCTGGACAGCGGACCAACGGTTGCGTCGCGGACCGTGATGGTCGTCGGAGGGCTCGTGATCAAGGCGGCGCGACGGTTGAAGGAGGCCGTGGAGGCGCGGAGCGACGGCGTGCCCTTCCACGAGGCGTTCCGCGAGGATGCCCGCGCACACGGCGCCACCCGCATCGACCAGAAGTTCGAGCCGTACCCGGGCGTCGAGTTCGATGACGCCACGTACCAGGGCGACGCGTACCCGGCGTACGGCTGGGCGGCCGCGGTTGCCACGGTGCAGGTGGACCTCGACACGTGCGAGGTCCAGGTTCGCGACGTCATCGCCGTCGACGATGTCGGTAAGGTGATCCACCCGATCCTGTGCGAAGGTCAGGTCGAGGGCGGGACGCTGCAGGCGGTCGGCTACGCGACGATCGAGGAGATGAAGCTGCGCGACGGCCGATATCTCAACGACCGGCTCGCGACGTACCTGATCCCGACGGCGCTCGACGCGCCGCACATCCGGGCGATCCTCGTCGAGGCGCCGTACTCGGGCTCGCCGCACGGCGCGAAGGGCGTTGGCGAGCTCCCGATGGACGTGGGCGCGCCCGCGGTGGTCGCCGCGATCCACGACGCGACCGGCGTCTGGATCCACGACCTGCCCGCGACGCCGGAGAAGATCCTGGCCGCGCTGCATGGCAACACCGGGGCCGCTGGCGAGGCGGTCGCATGAGCGCGTGGCGGTTCCTCGTGAACGGCGCGCCGGCACAGGTCGAGGCGTCGGGCATGCGCCGGCTGCTGGATGTCCTCCGTGAGGATCTCGGCCTGACCGGGACGAAGGAGGGCTGCGGGGAAGGGGAGTGCGGCGCGTGCTCCGTGCTCCTCGACGGCCAGGTCGTCGATGCCTGCCTCGTGCCCGTCTGCCAGGTCGAGGGCCGCATCGTTCGCACGGTCGAGGGGCTGTCCCTCGCTGCGCGCGAGCGCGGTGCCCTCGACACGCTGCAGGAGGCGTTCCTGGACCACGGCGCGGCCCAGTGCGGCATCTGCACGCCGGGCATGCTGATGGCGGCGCGCGCGTACCTCGACGCCGGCGGCGGACCGGACGACGAATCGATCCGCGAGGCGATCGCCGGCAACCTCTGCCGCTGCACCGGCTACACGAAGATCATCGACGCGATCGCGATCGCGGCAGGAGGTCCTGGATGACCGAGCGCGACGTCCACGCGGGCAACGGCAGGCGGGCGCGCGAAGCGGAGGCACGGGCGGACGCGGACGCCGACCTTGCCGACGCGGTCGCGAACGGCGAGGACCCGACGAGCGCCGACTACAGCGTCGCATTCACGCCGCGCAACGTCGCCGTCGGGCTCGCGATCGTGGCGGGGCTCGTCGCGTTCGCGCTGAGTCGTCGCCGGCGGGGCGGCGGTTCTTCCGACGAGGCCGCCTGACGTGCCGGTCGAGCCGCCGCTCGAGATCCCGGCGACGCTCGAGGAGGCGTTCGCCGTCCTTGCCGGGTCCACGCCCGACGCGCGGATCACGCCGATCGCCGGCGGCACCGACGTGATGGTCCGGATCACGGGCGAGATCGGCGAGCCGCCGTCTCGGATGGTCGACCTATCCCGGCTCGAGGAGCTACGGGGGATCACCGCCGACGGGTCGTCGATCCTCCTCGGCGCGCGGTCGACGTACGCCGAGATCCGCCGCTCCGAACTCTGCCGCGAGCACCTGCCGACGCTCGTCGAGGCTGCGGCGACGATCGGCGCCGCGCAGATCCAGAACCGCGGGACGCTCGGCGGCAACATCGCGAACGCATCGCCGGCGGGTGACACGCTCCCCGTCCTGCTGGCGCTCGATGCGTCGATCGAGGTCGCGGGACCACGCGGGGCCAGGACCATCCCCGCATCCGAGTTCTGGGTGGCCTACCGCCGCACGGCCCTCGCGCCGGACGAGCTGATCGTCCGGGTGCGGATTCCGATCGCCGGCGGGCGCGAGGCGAGGTTCCGGAAGATCGGGACGCGGCGGGCGCAGGCGATCAGCAAGGTCGTGCTCGCGGTGTCGTGGCGCGAGGGCGCGCGCGGGCGCGCCTGGTCGGACGTGCGCGTCGCGCTCGGCAGCGTCGCCGACCGGCCGATCCGGGCGGCCGCCGCCGAACACGCGCTCGAGGGCGCGGAGCCGACACCCGAGGCAGCCGACGCCGCGGCCGAAGCCCTCGCGGGCGAGATCCACCCGATCGACGACGTCAGGTCGACGGCCGAATATCGACGGGTCGTGGCCGCTCGGGCGCTCCATCGGATCGTCCGCGACGCCGGCGGGTGGTAACCGAGCGACGACGGCGCGATCCCGCGTCGGCGGATCCGCTCGACGGCGTCCGGCCCGGCGGTCGCCGCTCGTTCTGGCTCCGCGAGGCCCTCGTTGGCGAGCCGCCGTCCCTGGCCGCGGACGTGGCGGCGCCGCCATTCGCGGGGAGTCGCCGCGCCGACATCGCGATCCTCGGCGGCGGGTACACCGGCCTGTGGACTGCGATCCGGGTCCGCGAGGCGGATCCGTCCGCCCGCGTCGTCGTCCTCGAGCGGGACATCTGCGGCGGCGGCCCGTCGGGGCGGAACGGCGGGTTCGTCACCGGTTGGTGGGACGAGCTCGCCGGGCTGGTCCGCCAGTTCGGCGAGGCCGAGGCCGTTCGGACGGCTCGGGCGCTCGACGCCGAGATCCTTG
>DATFHO010000092.1:0-3047 GCA_035248345.1 Candidatus Limnocylindrales bacterium | reverse complement strand
CCGCCGGCGACCCTGCTCGCGATCCTGTCGCTGCCGTTCCTCGCGCAGGTCGTTCGATCCGCCGAGCTGGGCGCGACCGGACAGGCGCGCGCGATCGCGATGATCGACGTCCAGACGGCGCGGCTGCACCTCGCGTTCGGGTCGCTGCTCGTGCTCGGCGTGCTCGCTTCCATGTGGCTCCGTGGCTGACCGCCAATCGGAGGCGCCGGGGGCGATCGCCCTCGGGATCGCGGCGCTCGCGGCGACGGCGGCGTTCACCGCGACCTTTCGCGGCCCGCGGGAACGCTTCTGGCATCGAATGACGTACACCGGGCTCGGTCTGGGCGGGCTCGCGCTCGCGACGTCCGCGCCGGCACGGCGTGCGGGAATCCGCTGGTGGCACGTGCCGCTCGGGTTGCTGTCGGCCGGTGTGCTGTACGTCACGTTCCAGGTCGGCGACAAGTTCGCGCGCCGCTTCGTCCCGAGCGGCGACAAGGACATCCGCGACATCTACGCGCTTCGCACCCTCCGACCGAAGGAGGAGATCGCGACGCGACTCGCGACGATCATCGGCCCGGCCGAGGAGCTCTTCTGGCGGGGCCTCGTCCAGGCCGCGCTGATGCGCAGGTTCGGCCGGTGGCCGGGAGCAGCGATGGCGGCGATGGCGTACGGCGGCGTCCATGTCACCGCGGGCAACTTCACGCTCATGGGCGCCGCGGGCGTCGCGGGCGCGCATTGGTGCACGCTCTACGCGATGGGGGTCCCGCTCGGCGCGCTGATCGTCAGCCACGTCGCGTGGGACATCTGGATCTTCCTGGTGCAGCCGACGGGCGAGATCGAGCTGGTCGCGACCGGCGCTGGCGCGGCGACCCCCTAGAGCACCTGCGGCGGCGGTCCGGCTGCGTCGGGCGCTGAGAAGAACGGGCGCTGCTGCCAGCCGAACATCGACGCAAGCATGTTGGTCGGGAACGTGCGGATCCGCGTGTTGTACCGGTAGACGCTGTCGTTGTAGACCTCGCGCCGGTCGGCGAGGACGCCCTCGAGCCGCGCGATCTCACGCTGGAGATCGATCGCGTTCTCGTGCGAAGCGAGCTGCGGGTAGCGCTCGACGACGTTGAGCAGGGCCGCCACCGCCGCCGTTGTCTCCCTGGACGTCGCGGCCTGCGCGGGGATCGGCGCGGTGCGGTCGTAGTGCGCTCGCGCCTGGGCGACGGCGGTGAAGGTGTCCCGCTCGAACTCCATCACGCCCCGCACCGCATCGACCAGTCGGGGCAGCTCGTCGTGGCGCTGCTGGAGTGCGACATCGATGTTCGCCCACGCCTTGTCGATCTGCTGTCGCAGGTTGACGACGGAGTTGAATGTCGTGACTGCCAGGAACAACACGACGCCACCGAGCAGCAGGATCCCGAGGCCCGCCGCGACGCCGCTCATCGGAGCCACCCGGCATCGAACCCGACGGCGAGGACGGCCATCGACGCGATCGTGAGCGCAGCGCCGGCGAGGCCAAGCGCGAACCGGTTGCGACCGCGAGCGACCGCCTGTGACGGCGCACCGAGCGCGACGAGCACCGGCGCACCGGGTCCGGCAGCGATCACCGGCTCCTCGGGCGCGATGTGGAACGTGGCCCGGAAGCCGGCGGCCGTCCCCGCGTCGACGACGGGCTCGGGGTTCGCGGCGGGATCCAGCTCGGGCGCCCGGACAGGCTGGCCGATGCCAAAGCCCTCGATTGCCGCGTTGCCCCACGCCTTCTGCGGGTCGGTCTCGAGCTCGCCCGACGCCCGCGCCGCGGCGAGGTCCGCGGCGATGGCCGGATCGTCCGTGGCTGCGAGCGGTCCGCCCACCGCCGAGTCACCGAAGGCCGCATCGCCCGGGTTCGGCAGCTGATCGAACGGCAGTGCGGTCCCGACGATCGTCACGACGTCACCCACGTCGACACGCGCCTCCTTGTACTGCCGGTTCCCGCCGGACGAGCCGCGCTTCCGCAGCGCATCCAGCTCGGAATCGCGATGCACCGTGAGCAGCCGCGCGACGAGCTCCGACTCGTCCGCACGCCCGACCTGGTAGGCCGGGCCGGCACGCAGCTCCAGCTCGGGCGGCGGCTCGCCGGCGAGCCCGTCATGGGCATCGAACGCGTCCGGCACGTCCCACCCTGCACCGCGCGGAAAGACGCGGATGGCGCCGGACTCGTCGCGGACGCGGAAGCCGACCGCCCGCTCCTCGCGGAGGAGCGTCTCGCTCGTGCGGCCCTGCGAGGCAGTCACGGATGCGCGGTAGTAGACGCAGGCGTGGCTCTGGAGCGGCGACATGAGCGTGAGCTCCGCGGCCTCGACCCGGCCGGAGATCCGCACCTCACCCATCGCCAGCGTCGAGATCCGCGACGTGGCGACGTCCGCGACGGTCGTCGAGCGGCGGTAGCTACGGACGCCCTGCGCGAGGAGCCAGAGCCCACCGACGATGCCGGCACCGCACCCCACGAGCAGGAGCTGGGCGACGTCGGACATCCCCGCCATCCTACGGGCCGCCGGGCGCTACGGGCGAGCGCTCGATCTCCTTGACCGCCAGCCGATCACGACGGCGGCAACGACGAACAGCAGCAGGACGCCCAGGAGCGAGGCGAGCCGTTTTGCGGCCGCTGGTATTCTCGCGTCGCACTCGGCGGGAGTAACTCAGCTGGCAGAGTGTCTGCTTCCCAAGCAGAATGTCGCGGGTTCGAGCCCCGTCTCCCGCTCCACCACTCGTGAGTCCCCTTCGCGCGATTGACGCCCGCCATGCGTGCGCGCAGAGTCAGGCCCGTGGAAAACGTGTCGGTCGTGCTCCTTATCGTCGCCGCCGTAGCGAGCCGCCCCATCGAGGCTCGACTATGGCGGTCAGGACGGCTCTCCGACCGTGCTGCCGCCATCCTCGTGCTTGGGCGGTTCCCCGTTCTGGCGTTCGTCTTCGGCCTGGTCTCCGGTGCCTCGCCGCTCCTTGTGCTGGCCCTTTCAGCCCTCACGCTGCTGCCCCCACTCGTCTTCTACCGCACGTTCGTTGACCTCCTCCGGCAACAGCGCACCACCTGATCGGGGGGT
>DATFHO010000091.1:0-13862 GCA_035248345.1 Candidatus Limnocylindrales bacterium | reverse complement strand
GTCTCGATCAGCTACCGGCAGGAGATCTACGCGTACCCATCGGGCGGCGGCGACTACGCCGTCGCGCGGGCGAACCTGCCGGGCGTCTTCGCATTGATCGTGGCCGGCGCGCTGCTCGTCGACTACACGATGACCGTCGCGGTCTCGACGTCGTCGGCCGTCGAGCAGGTCATCTCGGCGATCCCGAATCTCGAGAGCGTCCGGGTCGAGATCGCGGTGGTCGCGATCGTCCTGATCATGATCGGCAACCTGCGCGGCCTGCGCGAGTCCGGAAACATCTTCGCGATCCCGACCTACCTCTTCGCCGGCTCGACGCTCCTGATGATCGCGATCGGCGTCTTCCGAGTCGTGGTGATGGGGGAGAGCGCGCCGCCGCCGCAGCCGCTGCCCGGCCAGCCGGACGCTCTCCAGGCCGTGGGCCTGCTGCTGATCGTGAAGGCCTTCGCGTCCGGTTCGGTCGCCCTCACCGGTACCGAGGCGATCGCCAACGGCGTGCCCGCATTCAAGCGCCCGGAGCCACGCAACGCCGCGACCACCCTGACGGTGATGGCGATCCTGCTCGGCATCCTGTTCGTCGGGATCACGTTCGTCGCCGACTCCTTCGGGGTCGTGCCGATCGACGAGCCGGCCGTGAAGACCGTCGTCAGCCAGGTGGCCGCGAAGATCTACGGCAACGACACGATCCTCTTCTACCTGTACCAGACGTTCACGGCGCTGATCCTCTTCCTGGCCGCGAACACGTCGTTCAACGCATTCCCGCGGCTGGTCGCGATCCTCGCGACGGATGGCTTCATGCCCCGCCAGTTCAGCTTCAAGGGCGATCGACTCGCGTTCACGTCCGGCATCGTCATCCTGAGCATCGCGGCGAGCGCGTTGATCATCGTGTTCGGCGGCATCACGACCGCCCTCATTCCGCTGTACGCCGTCGGCGTGTTCATCGCGTTCACGATCGGCCAGACCGGCATGGTCCTGCACTGGCGCAAGGAGCGGTCGCCCGGCTGGACGCGACGGCTCGCGATCAACGCCTTCGGGGCGGCGCTGACGGGCACGGTGTTCGTCGTCGTGCTGCTCGCGAAGGCGCCGACGTCGCTCCTGGTCGCGGTGATCATCCCGCTCCTCGTGGGCGTGATGGTCTTCATCCACCGTCAGTACCAGGCATCGAACAAGGAGCTCGCGGTCCGTGCCGACGCGGTCATCAAGGGGCCGCACCGCGAGGAGCGCGTCATCGTCCCGGTGCCGTCGATCAACCGCGCCGTCGTGCAGGCAGTGAACGTCGCGCTCTCGATCGACCCGAACGTCCAGGCGGTCCTCGTTTCTGACGAGCCCGAGGAGGCGACACAGATCCGCAAGCGCTGGGAGAAGCAGCTGCCGCAGGTGCCGCTCGTGATCGTCGAGTCACCGTACCGCGCGCTCGTGGCGCCGCTGATCTCGTACCTCGACGTGCTGGATCGCGCCTGGCCCGCCGACAAGGCAGCGCCGATCACGTTCGTGGTCATCCCGGAATACGTGGCCCGCAGCTGGTGGGAGCGGATCCTCTACAACCAGTCGGCGAAGCGGCTGCGCACGGCGCTGCTGGGCCGGCCGCACACGGTTGTCGTGAACGTCCCGTATCGCCGCGAAGAGCCCGATCCCAAGGAGGTCGCCCAGGCTGCCGAGGCCTCGAGCGCGGCGACGACGCCGGTCGTCAAGGCGCCGCATGCCGTCGAAGGCAAGCCGCCGGTCGCGCACGCCCCGGATGCGCCCGCGCCGGATCCGCACGCGCCGGATCCGCACGCGCCGGATCCTGACGATGAGCATCCACCGGAGGGCGCGCCACCCGCATGAGCGGGCAGGCACCGAGCGGACCGCGGTGGCCGTCGAGCCTCACCGCGCTCCTCCTCGTCGCGGCGCTCATCCGCATCCTGGGACTGTTCGGGCCGGGCCACAGCGGCGATCTCTTCGCGTTCGAGACCTGGGCCGAGGGCGTCGCGAAGTTCGGCATCGGTGGCTACTACGCGAACGCCGGCGATTCGAACTACCCGCCGATGCTCTACCTGCTCTGGCCGCTTGGCACGGCACTGTCGGGCGGCGACCTCGTGCTGGCGATCCGGGCGCTGTCGATCCCGTTCGACCTTGGCCTCGCCGCGCTGCTCTTCTTCTTCGTCCGGGACCTTGCGAGCGGCGGCTCGATCATTCGCGAACGGGCCGGCCTGTTCGCGGCCGGGCTGTACGTGCTGAATCCGTCTGTCGTGCTGACCGGGACGTTCTGGGGCCAGGTGGACGGCATGGGTGCGCTGCCGATGGTCGGGGCGCTCGTTGCCGTGGCGCGGGGTCGTCTCGTGGCGGCGGGTGTCCTCACCGTGCTCGCGGGCCTCATCAAGCCGCAGTTCGGGGTGGCAGCGTTCGTGCTGGGCGGGCTTGCGCTGTTCTGGCTTCGATCGCCGGAGGGCTGGCGCCGGGCGGCGATCCTCGCGCTGTCGGCGCTCATCGCGTTCATCGTCGTGCTGCTGCCGCTCAACCTCGGCCCGGCGAGCTACCTCGACCTGATGCGCGAGACGTTCGGCCGCTATCCCGTCCATTCGGGCTTCGCGTTCAACCCGTGGGGCATGGTGTTCGGCTTCAACCACGACGACGGTCCCTGGTTTGCCGTGGGCACCGCGCTGGAGCTCGTCGCGATCGGCGCCTCGCTCTGGCTACTGCGCTGGCGGCGGGACCTCGTCGCCCTCCTCGCGGTTGGCTCGCTGATCGCGCTGACGCTGTATTTCGTGCCGACGCGCGCCCACGAGCGCTACCTCTACGGCGCGATCGCGCTGCTCGCCCCGATCGCGGCACTCAAGCCCAGGCTGCGCATGCCGTTCTACGCGCTCTCCACGACGTTCTACCTCACCATCACGTACGTGCTCGCGAACTCGCCGTACCGGATCCTGCCGGGACCGAAGATCGATGACTTCCCGGGCTGGCTCATCAGCCTCATGTGCCTCGTCACGACCGCGAGCGGCGCCTGGGTTGCGTGGCGGCTGGTCGAGCTGATGCGGGAGCCAGCGGCCGACGACGCGCCTGACCTGGGCCGCGCTGCGGGCCCTGCGCGCGCGGCAGCCTGATGGCCGGCACGGGCCCGCGGCCTCCGCGCATCGAGCCTGGACCGGGCCAGGAATCCGTGTGGGACTATCCGCGTCCGCCGCGGGTCGAGCCGGTCCCGGAGCGGATCCGTGTTGTCATCGACGGCGTCGAGCTCGCGTCGTCGCAGCGTGCGCTTCGCGTCATCGAGACCGCCTGCGCGCCCGTGTACTACCTGCCGCGCGAGGACGTGCGCATGGATCTCCTCGTTCCGACGGACCGGCGCACGACCTGCGAATGGAAGGGCGACGCGCGCTACTTCGCCATCGTCAGGCCGAACGGCCGGGTCGTCCCGATCGGTGCGTGGTCGTACGAGGACCCGCTCCCGGGCTTCGAATCAATCCGCGATCACGTGGCGTTCTATGCCTGGGCGGTCGACGAGGCGTGGGTCGGCGACGAGCGTGCGACGCCGCAGCCGGGCCACTTCTACGGCGGCTGGGTGACGTCGAACATCGTCGGGCCGATCAAGGGCGAGCCGGGCTCGCACGGCTGGTAAGGCCGGCGCGGACGCCGGCCCGGGCGCCACTGCGCGGATGTGCGAGCAGGCGGTCAGCGCAGCCGCGTCGCGCCCGATGCGTCGATCCGGAGGCCGCGAGGCGTCTCGACGATCCGCAGGATCACGTCCGCGCAGGCAGGACAGCGCACGACGACCCCGGGTCCGCGCAGGTACACGCGCAAGGTCCCGACGACGCTGACGGTGCCGCAGTGGGCGCATCGCTCGTCCTCGCCGGTCACGTCGCGGCCGAACGCGGTCATGAGGAGGCCGGCAACGGCGTTGGCGTCGACGGTCAGGTCGACCGCCGGGTCGTCGCGCATCAGGGCAATCCGCTCTTCCATCGGTGGGCTCCTCAGGTACCCGTCGGGCCGAAGCGTTCGGTCCGGATGCGGTCCGGTGGCAGTCCGAGCTTGACCAGGGCGTTCGCCACGACCTCGATGAGCGCCGTCGGGCCGCACGCGTAGCAGCGGACATCGCCGCCGAGCGGCTCCAGCACCTCGGCGAGCATCTGCTCATCGATGCGCCGGGCATACCCGGGCCAGGCGTCGGGCTGCTGGCGCGTGAGCGTATGGACGACCTCGAACCCGTCGCGCGCCGCGGACAGCGAGTCCAGCTCCTCGCGGTAGATGATCTCATCCGGACCGCGTGAGCTGACGAGGAGCCGCATCGGGACCCGGGAGCCGGCACGCGAACGGTGTCGCGCCATCGCCATCAGCGGCACGACCCCCGACCCGCCCGCGACCAGCAGCACCGGCCCGCCGAGCGCCGCTTCCCACACGAAGTAGCCGCCGATCGGGCCGCGTACTTCGAGTCGATCGCCGGGGATGACGACGTCGTGCATGAACGGCGAGACCTCGCCGCCCTCGATCCGCTCGACCGTGATGTCGAGCTCGCCAGTGCGTTCGGGCTCGGAGGCGATCGAGTACGACCGTTCGACCGAGTAGCCGTCCTCGGCCGTGAGCCGCAGGTCCACGTGCTGGCCGGGTCGATGGCCCATCCAGGCCGGGAGCCCGAGCGTGAACGATCGGACGTGCAAGGTCTCGTCGTGCACGCCGGTCACGGTCGCGAGCTGCCATTCGAGCGCCATCAGCGAGCGCCTCGGTGCCGGTCAATCATCCGTGTAGCGCTCTTCGAGCCACTGGTCGCCGCGGTTGTTGTACCCGAGCGACTCCCAGAAGCCCGGGGCGTCCTCGGCCTGGATGCGCAGCCCGCGCACCCATTTCGCGCTCTTCCAGAAGTAGCGCCCCGGCACGACGAGCCGCGCCGGGCCGCCGTGCTCGGGTGCGAGCGGCTTGCCGTCGTACTCCCAGGCGACGAACGCCTGGTTGTTCAGGACGTCGGCGAGCGGCAGGTTCGTGGTGTACCCGCCGTCCGAGTAGGCGACGACGAACGCGGCGCGCGCGTCGAGGTCGACGCCCTCGAGCAGCGTGTCGACGCTCACGCCGTGCCAGCGCATGTCGAGGTGCGTCCACTTCGTCACGCAGCTGATGTCGACGACGTAATCCCGGCTCGGGAGCGCGAGCAGCTGCTGCCACGACCACTGCACCGGCTCGCGGACGAGCCCATCGATGCGGAACGACCACCGGTCGAGCGGGGTGCGCGGCGTCGGTCCGGCGGACAAGACGGGGAAATCCGTCGTGAGGTACTGGCCCGGCGGCGTGCGACGGCGTCGATCGTCCGCGCCCATCGGGCCGCCCGGGCCCTGATCGCGCCGCCCGAAGAACCCGCGCGTCACGAAGCGTTCGGCCATGACCACCTCCGAGCCGCGATTGTCACATGCGCCAGATGACCGATCGATGTCGAAAACACGGCGAGGCTGCAAGGCGATCGTTGCCCCGCAGGTGCGAAGGTGACCGCAAAGGAGGTCACCATGGCCGAGCTCACCGAGAAGAAGCGCGACAAGCTGCGCTCCAACCAGTTCGCCTACGTCGACAAGGACGGGGGCGAGCACCTGCCGATCCATGACGAATCCCACATCCGGAACGCCATGGCCAGGTTCAACCAGACGGACTTCGAGAGCGGGGCCGCCAAGGAGCGGGCGCGCAAGAAGATCGTTTCCGCGGCGAAGCGGCACGGGATCGAGGTCGCCGACGACTCCAACGTGGCGAAGTCCGCGCGATGATCGGCACGCTCATCCGCGGCGCCCTCGCGGGCGCCGCGGCCACGTGGGTCATGGATCGCGCCACGACGCTCCTCTACGACGTGCAGGCGCCCGAGGTCACGAGGCAGGAGGAGGCGGCCCAGCCGAACGGCAAGTCGTCCGTCTCCAACATGGTCGACCGGTTCGAGGCCCAGACGGGGGTGGTCGTTCCGCCGCAGCGGCGCCCGCTGGTCGAGAACGTCGTGCATTACGCGCTGGGCGCAGTGCCGGGCGCGCTGTACGCCTTGGCACGCAAGGTCCCCGGCGTGCGGGCGCTCAACGGGGCCGGCTACGGCCTGGCGCTCTTCGCTGCGAACGACGAGTTCCTCAACACGAAGCTGGGCTTCGCCGGCGCGGCGCGGGCGTACCCGCCGGAGACGCACTTCCGCGGCCTCGCGGGCCACGTGGTGCTGGGGACCGCGACGGAAACGGGGATCCAGCTCCTCGGCGGTTAGTCCGCCGGAGCGCAACACACGTGGACAAGGTCCCCGCCGTCGCTGGCACCGACCGGATTCGGTGACGCGGCGCCTCATCCGTCGCTGGCACGGCCGGAAGGTGCACAGATCGGCACCTGCGACCTCTTCGCGGGTGCCGGGATGGTCGGATTGGTCGCCGGCAGCGACCGCAGCTGGCTACAGAGCGCGAATTCGGTCGCTCCGACCGACCAACGGGCGGTGGTGTCCGTCGCCGCCAGCTAGGCGGCCTGAGGCGCCTCGGCTCCGCCGGGACGCCGCGATTTCCGAGCGCTGCCCGCGGTCTTGCTCGTCGAACGGTTGCGAGGCGCGCCGGGCCGGATGACTTCGGCCCGGTTCGCGCCATGTCGTGCGACCAGCTGCACGGGCTCCTCGTGCATCCAGAGCTGCTCCACCTCGATCGAGCGCCAGCCGGCCGGGAGGACGACGCGGCGTGACGGCCATGTCGAAGGATCGCCCGATCCGAGCCGGAGGCCCGGCATGCCGTAGAGCAGGCCCATGAGGAACCCAGAAAGGTTCGCGAAGAAGGGGCCTGACGGGGCCTTGTCCGGCTCGAGCGATGGGATCTGCTCGAGCGTCTGCAGGAACCGCCCGCCGATGAGCGCGCCGTACCCGGGCTCGAGCAACCGCGCCGCAAGGCTCCGATCGCCGGCCCAGCAGGCCCACACCGGGTAGAGGGGCGAGAGCATCGGGCTGCCGATGTAGGAGTCGGCGAGGTCCAGGTAGTACCGCAGCGTTGCCTGTTCGGTCTTCGGGTCGAGGTCATACCAGGCCGGAAAGATCCCGGCGAGCGGACCGGGCGTTCCGCCCTTCTGTTCGGTCGGGCGGTAGCCGTCGTGGCTCATGATCGCCCCGCCGTTGGACGAGCTCGTTCGAAGCCGCAGGCCCGCGTGCACGGCGCGCCACAACGGGGTCACGCGAGTGCCCAGCCGTTCCGCGCAGCTGATCGCCTCCGCGAGCACGGTCCGAGCCATCATGATCGTGAATGCCTCGTTGTCCGAGGCCTGGGGTCGTTCCGCGATGCCCATCGTCTCCGTCCAGGCGTAGCCGTTCCGCGTCGGCGTGACGCGGCTACAGATCCAATCGGCGACGCCGTACAGCATCCGCGAGGCTTCCTCCTCGAGGTATCGGGTATCGCCGGTCGCGTGGACGTACTGCGCGAACGCCCAGGCGATGTCCAGTGAGACGTGGTCCTCGTGCCACGATGCATGCCCGGCGCCGGGCGACGCTTCCTCGCCGGCGACCTGGCCGCTCTCCCACGGAAACTGCAGCCCCTTGCGGCCGTACATGCGCGCGTTGTTCCGTGCCGCCTCCACGTTCCGGCTCCGGTACTCGAGGAGCGCTCGGGCGGCGTCCGGCTGGGTCAGCAGGAGCGGTGGGACACCGAAGAAGTCGACGTCCCACATGACATGGCCGTAGTAGTAGTGGTAGTCGCGCCACGTGGCGAGGCCGTACATCGAGACGCTCGATGGGGATGACGGATGCACGGACGCGTTCAGGTAGTAGAACGCGGCATCCGCGAGCTGCTGCCAGCGCGTTTCTGCGCCTTCGAGCACGATGCGGCTTCGCCAGAGCTCGCTCCAGCGCGCTCGGTTCTCCGTTCGCAGGCGGTCCCACCCGTCGGCGCGGGCACGGCCCACGAGCCGGATCGCCTGGTGGTCCGGGTCGCTGTGCATGACGCTGGGCACCACGGCGGCGAACTGCCGCAGTCGATAGCGCCGACCGGGGCGCGCCCGGACGATGTAGTCGGTGGCGAGGTCACTCTCGATCCCCCAGGTCGCGACGCGCCGCTGGGCATCGTCGTCGCCCAGGAATTCCGTGACATAGGCGACGCCGAGGCTCGACCGCCCTCCGAGCGCCTGCCACTCCATCGAGCCGTCGACCACGTCGGGGTCCTTGCCCGGCGTCTTCGTGTGCCGCGTCACCATCCGGCCGTGCAGCCGGCTCGAGTCGACGAGCGCGCGGATTTCGAGGTCGCAGGCCTGGTCGACCTCGACCGAAACCTCCTGCAGGACGATCGACGGGCGTTCGCGGCTGCAGAAGGTCAGGACCTCGACCGTCGCGGTCGCGCCGCCGCCGCGGAACCGGAAGTGCGTCGTCAGCTCGCCGGTACCAAAGTCGTATGCCTGATCGACGAACTCCGCCTGGTGCGGGACGAGGCTCAGGCGCACCCCGTTGAGCATGAGATCGCCCGCGATCGGGTACGGGCCTTCCGGAGCCGCCTCGACCTCCTGGTCGGGGTGGGTGCCGGCGTAGCCGCTGACCATGATCATCCCTGGCAGCAGCGGAATGTCGACGACGCGGAGGCCCACGAGGCCGTTCGAGACGTAGGCGGGGAGCTCGTCGATGCCGCTGCGGGTGACAGGCGGCGGATTGATGGGAGATGACATCGCTGCAAACGTTGCCCGACGCCGCGATGCAGACGCTTTGCTCAGGCGCCGCGCTGCGTTGAGGTCGTCTCACAGCGCCTGGATGGTCGGAGCCCCGCCGGCACGACGGCGAGGCTCCTGACAACGAATACGCCCGCAGCCGGGCAGCGGATCGACCGCGGGACTAGGCGTTACGTCGGCGAATCGATTTGGTGCGAATCTGCACCGGGCCCATAACGCCACCGGCAGTTTTTCGTTATCTCCATCGCAGGCCTCGAGCCGCGATGTCGTTCCCCCGGCGACAGACGCGCTCGGGGCCGCAACTTTTCTCTTCAGGCCGCCGCTGGTACCGCGACGCCGTCGCGCCGCATCCGTCGCAGGCCGAGGATCACGACGCCGGCCGCGACCGCCATCCAGCCCGCCGTCAGGTACGCGAGCGTGTAGTTGCCGGCCTGGTCGCGGATGATCGCGGCCACCTGGGCGAGGATCGCGGCACCGAGCATGTGCGCGGCGTAGATCCAGCCGTACAGGACGCCGACGTTCTGGCGCCCGAAGACATCCGCCGTCAGGGCGACGGTCGGCGGCACGGTGGCGATGTAGTCGAGCCCGAAGATCACGCTGAAGACCAGGATGTCGGTCGAGTTGTGGAGTGCCGGCAGGAGCAGCAGGCTGACGCCCCGGAACGTGTAGTAGACGAGCAGGAGCTTCCGCGGGTCGTATCGATCGGTCAGGTAGCCGGACACGATCGTCCCGAAGAAGTTGAAGACGCCCATCAAGGCAAGCGCACCCGCGGCGGCCCCCGGTGTGAACCCGTGATCGACGGCGTGCGCGATGAAGTGCTGGCCGACGACGCCGTTCGACGTCGCGCCACAGACGAAGAACGTGCCGGCGAGCAGCCAGAACTCCGGTCGTCGTACCGCCCGGCGGAGGACCCCGGGGTCAGAGCGCTGGGCCATGGGCGCGGCCCCGGGCGGCTGGCCGAGCGCCTCCGCGCCGACCGCGGCCGGGCTCTCGCGCAGGAACAGCGCGACGGGGATGACGATCGCCGCCGCCAGCAGGGCCACGAGGATGACCGCCACTCGCCAGCCCTGCTCCGTTCCAACCCCGGTCAGGAGCGGGATGAACAGGAGCTGGCCGGCGCTCGATGCCGCACTGAACAGCCCGATCACGAGGCCGCGACGCCGCACGAACCAGCGGTTCGCGATGATCGGCCCGAGGGAGCTCGCCACGAGCCCGGACCCGAAGCCACTCACGATCCCGAACAGGAGCACGAGCTGCCAGACCTCGGTGGCGAGCGCCGACAGGCCCATGCCGGCCGCGGTGAGCATGAGCGCGAAGGCGGCGAGCCTGCGCACGCCGAACCGATCGATGAAGAACCCGGATGCGGGGCCGCCAAGGCCGAGGAGCAGCAGGCCGGCTGCACCCGCAACCGTCACTTGGCCCGTCGTCCAGCCCGTGTCCGCCTGGATGGGAAGGAGGAGGGCGCCCGGTGCAGCGCGGGTTCCCGAGCCGATGAGGATCGCCACGAAGCCGACGACCACCATCACCCAGCCGTAGAAGATCGGCCCGCGCGCCCGCTCCCGAATCGCTCCCATCGGCCGCGAGTCTAACCGGTGCGAACCGATTTGCTGGTTACGATTGGGTATCGTCTCCGGGCCACGTGTCGGAGAGCAGATAGCCCTCCGGGAAGGGATCGGTCGGGTCGACGAGCACCTGCGTGATCCCGGTGATCCACGCGCTGCCGCGGATCGCGGGCACGATCGCCGGCCGGCCTCCGACCTGCACCTCGCGCACGATCCGGCCGTCGAACGTCGAGCCGATGACGGAGGCGTGCGTCATGGACTCGCCGACGCGCATCGCGCCGCGGGCGTGGAGCGCCGCCAGGCGCGCGGCGAGGCCCGTGCCGGTTGCGGACCGGTCGAGGCGACCCGGCGCCACCACCACCGCATTCCTGGACACCTTGCCGACGCCCTGCCACGGTTCGGCGATCTCCACGATCGACACACCCGCGATGCCGGGGTTCTCGGGATGGACCGGATGCAGCTGCTCGCGTGCCGCGGCGTGGATGCGCGTCCCCATCCGCGACAGGTCCGCGGCCTCCGCCGGGACCAGCTCGAACCCGAGCGCTCTGGCATCCGCGATGGCGTACCACATGCCCCCATACGCGACGTCGACGGCGATCGCGCCGATGCCCTCGACCTCGAGCGGAGCGTCGATGCGATCAGCGAAGCACGGCACGTTCTCGATCTCGATCCACTCCGCCTTCCCGTCTCGGCAGCCGGCCGTGATCTCGACGACGCCCCCCGGCGCCTCGAGGCGGAACGTCGTGACGGGCTCCTGCATGGGGACCATGCCCGTCTCGAGGAGCACCGTGGCCGTGCAGATCGTGTTCGAGCCGGACATCGCCGCGTACTCGGTGGGCTCCATGATCACGTAGCCAAAGGCGCAGTCCGGGCGCAGCGACGGGAGCACGATGTTCGAATGGACCGCCACGCTGCCGCGCGGCTCATGCAGGAGTCGACGCCGGATGGAGTCGTCGGCGCGGATCTGCTCCATCTGCTCGAAGACGGTGGATCCCGGTGGCGGGTCGACGCCCGCCACGACCACGTTGCCGATCTCGCCCCCGGCATGGCAGCCGACGAGCGTCAGGACGGGACTTGCCGACTCCCAGCGGATCGCGGCGCGAAGCTCATCGGTGGTCACGCGCTGATGATGCACGCCCGGACGTCGAGCGCGGCGACTCCGAAGAACGCCGCGGCTCGGACGGGCGTTGCGGCGGCCAGATCCGGTTCCGAAGCCAAGCGAGCACGCTGACGACGAGCAGCACGCGTGCGCCGAAGACGCGGAAGATCAGAAAGCGCGCGATCCCCGAGATCATGCGGGCGCGTTCAGTTCGGGCGGTTCCGACGCTCGACCGGCAGCAGCTCCGGCTCGCGCCACTGGATGCGCGCTCGACCGGTCATGCCGGAGAAGCGATGGCAGCGCTGGCACACGTGGATGCCGAACGCCTCGAGCATCTCGCGAACGACGGCCTCGGGGATGAGCCGGCCTCGATGGCATTCCATGACCATACGATCTCGCACCGCATCCAACGAGCATGCCATCAGAAGGGCACATCGCATTCCAATGGCGACCTCCTCGGCGTTGCGATCACGTTCGACGGCGATGCTCGGGCGGGGGATCGGCCGTGACAGGGTGAAAGCCCGCGAACTGCGATTCGACGATGCCCTCGCCGCCGGTCAGCCCCGGGATCCGGTTCTGAACCTCGTGCACGCGCCCCGCCTGGACGAACGCCACGATCGTCGTCTTTGACTCGCCCGAGTGCTGGCCGAGGATCCGCCCGCCGGCGCTGAGGATCACGCCGGTGATGCCCTTGCCCGACTCGACCGGCGCCTCGATCCGCAGCGACGTCAGCGGCTCGCAGACGACCACCCCGGCCTCGCGCAGCGCGCGCCCAAGAACGAGCGTCGTGAGCTTCTTGAAGTCCGACATCGTCGAGCCGGTGCGACGGTAGCCCGAGTCGAACATCGTCACCAGGCAGTCCGTCACGCGCCAGCCACGGACGCCCTCCTCGAGCGCATCGCCGACCATCCGCGCCATCTGGGCCTCGAACTGGGGCACGGTGTTGAAGACGTACATCGGGACGAGCTTTACGTCGACGTCGAGCCGGAACGTGATCCCGGTGCCGGGCTTCGCCGGCTCGATTCGCAGCCCGATCGTCGCGTTGTACGGGTTCTCGCTGGTCGGGGAGCTCTTACCGCTGATGTTGGCGTGGCTCGGCGAGCTGATGACCTCGAGCGCCTCCGCGGTGCCGACCGGGCGCTCGATGCAGATCGTCGTCGTAGCCGCGAAGTCGACCTCGACGCCGTAGTCGCGGGCGAGCGTCTCGCCGATGACCTCTTTCTGCACCTCGCCGTAGAGCGAGACCGCGATCTCGCCGCGCTCGTCGTCCTGGCGGACATCGATGAGCGGATCCTGCTCGGCGAGCTCGTTCAGGGCGGCACGGAGGCGTCCGCCGTCCGCGCCCCGCCGAGGCCGCACGACCGACTCGAGACCGGGTGGCGGGAACTGGCCTTCCGCGTCGGTGCGGGTCGCCGCGCCGATCGGATCACCAACGCGAACGCCCTGGAGTCCCGCGATCTTCGCGATCTGTCCCGCCATGGCTCGTAGCGCCTGCGTCGCGCCGCCGGGCTCCGTCACGGCAAGGTGGACGACGCGGCCCTCCTCGCCATCCCCGAAGGCGAGGTGATCGCGCGCGCTGACCGTGCCGTCGAAGAGGCGGGCGTATGCCACTCGTTCGCCGGAGACGGCGCGCTCGATCTTGAAGACGCGGCCACGAACGGGCGCGGTCGGATCGCCGTGGGCTTCCGGCAGCAGCTCCGGGATTGCGTCGAGGATGTCCGGGACGCCATGACCGGCGATCGCCGAGCCCATGAACACGGGATGGACCAGCGCAGCCTTCGACTGCGTCGCGATCGAGCGCCGCAGCCGCGCCCAGGGCACGGATCCGCGCTCGACGTACATCGCCAGCAGCGACTCGTCATGCTCGGCGAGCCGTTCGACCACGGACGCGGCGAACCCCTCGTCAGCCTCATCGATCGGCTGGATCGCGACAGCGGCGGTGCCCGGGTCGGACGCTCGACGCATCGGCATGATTGCCGGCGTCAGGCGGTCGGCGATCTGGGCGAGCACGCGGTCCGGATCGGCACCGCGCCGGTCCAGCTTGTTGAGGAACAACAGCGTCGGCACATTGAGCCGCGCCAGCGCGCGGTACAGGAGCGGCGTCTGCGGCTGAACACCTTCGACTGCCGAGATCACGAGGATCGCGCCGTCGAGGACGCGCAGGACGCGCTCGACTTCGGCGATGAAATCCGGGTGGCCCGGCGTGTCGAGGATGTTGACCGTCAGATCATCGAGCGCGAA
Organism: Candidatus Limnocylindrales bacterium; assembly: GCA_035248345.1. Taxonomy (GTDB): domain Bacteria; phylum Chloroflexota; class Limnocylindria; order Limnocylindrales; family CSP1-4; genus UBA5189. The sequence continues at coordinate 365 of DATFHO010000091.1, read as the reverse complement.
CGAGGCGACCGCCGACTTGATCGTGATCCCGCGCTCACGCTCGAGGGCGAGCGTGTCGGTCTGGGTGGTGCCGGCGTCGACGCTGCCGATCTTCGAGATGGCGCCTGCGGTGTAGAGCAGGCGCTCGGTGAGGGTGGTCTTACCGGCGTCGACGTGGGCGAGGATGCCGAGGTTCAGGGTGCGCATCGCGAGTCATGCCTTCCATGCGGGTCGGGGACGACGTCTGGAACGACATGGCTGCTGCCACCGGAACCTCCTTCCTCTGAATGGGTCGACATCGTAGCGGCTATGCGACTGCGGGGGCTCCCGCTGCTCGGCGGCGCGCGACGCGGGCGAGGCCGAGATACGCGATCGAGATCGCGACG
>DATFHO010000090.1:0-70412 GCA_035248345.1 Candidatus Limnocylindrales bacterium | reverse complement strand
GGCGACTGCTGTTCGCGGCGCTCCGTCGAATCAACGCGTCCTTCGAGCGCGGCGAGAACGGCGAGGTCGAGATCTCCGACGCCGACCTCGGGGTCATGGTTCGCGGCGTTCGCCTCGTGTTCCTCGCGGCCGCCGCGTTCGCGGCCGCGTCCGGCTGGATCCTCGGGCAGCCGCTGCCGCTCGTCATTGCGCTCGTGATCGCGGGCGTCGACGTCGTCGAGACGTCATTCCTGCTGCTGGTTGCGACCCGCCGAACCTAACGGGCGTCGTCGCCGACGACGCGTCCGCGATCGATGCGGACCACCCGGTCGAACGCCGCGGCGAACCGTTGCTCGTGGGTGATCGCCACGACCGTCTGCGAACGACGCGACGCTGCCTCGACGATGCGGGCGAGCAGCTCGATCTCCGCCGAGTCGAGGCCGATCGTCGGCTCATCGAGCACGATGACCTTCGGCCGCATCGCCAGGACCGAGGCGATCGTCAGGAGCCGGCGCTTCGACGGCCCGAGGTCATACGGATTCGTGGTTGCACGGCCGAGGAGGCCGACCATCTCGAGCGACTGATCGACCACCGTCGCCAGCTCGCGCCCGCGCAGTCCCGCGTTGCGCACGCCGAAGGCGACCTCGGCGCGGCATGTCGCGGCGAAGAGCTGCGTGGATGGATCCTGGAACACCAGCCCGACGGTGCGCGCAAGGTCCGCCACGTGACGACGGTCGGTCGGGTGGCCCTCGATCTCGACGGTGCCTTCGGTCGGGCGCAGCAGGCCGTTCCAGTGGCGGATGAGCGTCGTCTTGCCGGAGCCGTTCGGGCCGGTGAGCGCGACGCGCTCGCCTGCGCCGATCTCGAGGTCGATGCCGTCGATGGCGCGCGTGCCGTCGGGATACACGTGGACGAGGCCCTGGCAGCGGATCACGCGTCGATCCGTCCATTGCGGATCGTGATGATCCGCGCCGGGAACGCCGCCAGGAATTCGTGATCGTGCTCCGCGATCAGGATGCTGTTGCCGGCGGCAGCGAAGGTTCGCAGGGCGGCCGCGAGTCGGGCGCGTGCGTCCGTATCCAGCTCACCGAGCGGCTCATCGAGCACGAGGATCCGTGGCGCCATCGCGAGGATGCCGGCGATCGCCACGAGACGCTGCTGGCCGCCCGACAGGTTTGCTGGCGCGCGACCAGACAGGTCGTCGATGCCGAGTGCACCCATTGCCCAGTGCGCGCGTGCGAGCGTGTCCTCGACCTCGAGCCCGAGGTTGACCGGGCCGAACGCGATCTCTTCGAGGACCGTCCCGGTCATGCCGGTTCGATGCGCCACGTCGAGCAGCAGCCCCGTGCGACCCGCGAGCTCCCACGGTGCGTTCACGGCGAGCCGCTCGCCGTCGAGCAGCACCTCGCCCGTCAGCTCGCCGCCGATGGACGCCGGGGCAAAGCCCGAGGCGACGAGGCAGGTCGTGGTCTTGCCGCTCTCGTTCGGACCGGTGAGCCCCACGATCTCGCCGTCGGCGATGGTGAGCTCGATGTCCTCGATCGCCCGGCGTCGCGTCCCGGCGTAGCTGTAGGTAACGGCGCGGAGCTCGAGCGTCATGGCAGCGGAGGGATGGCGCCCGCGGCCGTGCCGGCAACGAGCATCACGACGGCGGCGATGAGTGCCCAGCGGACGACACGCTCAGCCTGGCTGTCCGTTGGGGCCCAGAGGACATGCCGCCTTCCGGGCCGGCCGAAGCCGCGCGTCTCGAGAGCCAGCGTCTGGCCCTCGACGTCGTGGATCGCACCCAGCACCGCAGGTCCCGCGAGCGGGAGCACGCCACGGAGGCGGGCGCCGATGCTCCCCTCGGTATCGAGCCCGCGCGAACGCTGCGCGTCGCGGATCGTTCGGCCTCGCTCGAGCATCCGCGGCGCCGCGTCCAGCGTCGACGCCACGGCGTAGGTCAGGCCCGGCGATACGCCGCGCCGCTCGAGGTCCGCGACCACCGACCGAACCGGCGTCGTCAGCCCGAACAGCACGAGCGCGCCCGCCATGACGATCAGCCGCAGCGTGATCCGGGCGGCGAAGTCCATGCCTTCGGCGGTGACGTCGAACGGCCCGATGACGAAGAGCACGTGTGTGCCGGCTCGCGTCAGCGCCGCGACGAGCACGACGGCGATGATCACGGGCGCCGCAACGAGGATCGTCCTTCGCACCACGCGAGCCGCGACGTGCGCCGCGATTGCGGGTGCGACCACGGCGACCACGAGCAGCGCAGTCAGCGACACGTACCCCGAGATCGTGAGCGCGGCGACCGTCGTTGCCGCTGCGATGACGAGCCGGGTAAGCGGGTTCAGCGTCAGGCTTCGTCCGTCCCGAGCGCCCGCTCGCCCTGCGGGAACCGCGCCGCGACGCGCTTCGACAGCGAGCCCAGGAGCATGAATGCGATCGTGAACTCGATCGCCTTGTCGATCGGGTCGATGAGCAGGCTCTGCTGGACGACCGCCTGTTGGAGATCCGAGCCCGCCTGCTGGAACGCCGCGACGAGGAGGTCCGTGCCGCCGCCCGTCACGCCACCGAGCAGGACGACGATCGGTGCCGACACGAGCGCGGTCACGATGCCCGTCGCGGTTCCCGCGACGATCACGAACACCGCACCGAGGTCGCGCGCGACGGCGATGCGCACCAGCACGAGCAGGAGCGCGGCAGCAATCAGCCCGAGCACGACGACTGCAAGCACGAGCCACATGGGGTCGATCGGCCCGCCGGCGAACAGCTGGAAGCACAGCTGACCCGGGTCCGGGAACGCCGGACCGCACACGCTGCGGTAGTAGGGAAGGACGCCCCACCAGACGAGCGCGCCGATCGCCAAGAGCGCGGCGACGATGCCCCCGATGAGCTGCGGCAACGGCGTGTCCATCCGTCGCCGGAATGCGCCACCGTAGCCGAACATCCCGGCCAGCAGCCCGATCACGCCGGCGGTGATTGCGAACGGCCACGCGTACGGCCCGGCGAGCGGCGTCGCGGCCAGTCCGAATGACCAGATGAAGTTCGACAGGATGCCGGTCGCGGCGCCGGCGACCGGGCCGCACAGCACGGCGACGAGGATCGTCCCGATCGAATCGAGGTACAGCGGCAGCTTCAATGCCGTTCCGACCGTCTGGCCGAGCGTGATGTTGAGCGCGATCGCGACCACCATGAGCACGATGGTTCGGGTCCCGAACTGGCGCGAGATCGAATCGATCCGATGGGTCTGCCACCACTCCACCGCTGTCCAGGCGATCACGCCGATCAGCAGGCTCAGCGCAAGGATCAGGGCGAAGAGGTTCGAGCCGGCGGGAATGCCGTTCGCATCGGCCGTCGTGTCGAAGGCCCCGGTGATCGAGACGCCGATCACGACCGCGACAACCGTCCCCAGCGCCGCCACGAGCAACCGAACGGCGCGCATCCCTCCCATCGTGCCTAGCGTGCCACGCTCGCCCGGCTCGCCGCCAGCCCTCCGATGCGCTCGACCAGCCGATCGATGAACACGCCAGCGTGGGCTTCGACCGCGACCGCGAGGTTTGGCGGCCGCCCGGTGAGCCCGCGCCAGTCGGCGACCGTCATCCCGTGCGCCAGGCTCGGGCCGACCTCGACGTCGACGAACAACGGCCGCGTCTCGACGAGCGAGGGATCCAGCGCCGCCGCGACCACGAACGGATCGTGGATGAACGCGCCGTAGAAGCCGTCGTACCTGTCGTGAAACTCGAAGTAGAACCGCAGCGCGTCGCCGAGGAACCGCACGACGGGGTTCCCGGCCGGCTCGGCGCCGGCGAGCGCCGCGATCCGCTCGAGGTGCGCGGGCAGGAGGCGCGCTCGCTCGGTGACGTCGAGGCCCATCGCGATCGGGAGCGTCGGGCCGCCCCAGGCGGCGAACACCGACTTCGCAGCATCGGGGTCGACGTGGAGGTTCCACTCGGTCGTCGGCGTCGTATTGCCCGGCACGCGGTACGCGCCGCCCATCATGAACCAACCCTTGAGCAGCTCCGGCAACGCCGGTTCGTGCACGAGCGCGCGGGCGAGATTCGTGAGCGGGCCCAGCGTCACGAGCGTGATCTCGCCCTGCCGCGTCCGCGCGAGGCCGACGATCCGGTCCACCGCGCTCACCTGGTCGATCTCGCGGTGCGCGACCGGCAGCTCCGCGTAGCCGATTCCCTTCGGGCCGTGCGTCTCCGGCGTCGTGATCAGCGGCTTGACCAGCGGATGCTCCTCGCCCAGGTGCACGGGCACGTCACCGCGCCCCGCGAGCTCCAGCACCGCGAGCGTGTTCGCCGCGACCTGCCGACCCTCCACGTTCCCAGCCACCGTCGTCACGGCGAGGAGGTCGGCCTCCGGCGAGGCGCACGCATACAGCAGCGCAAGCGCGTCATCGATGCCGGTATCGACATCGAGGATCAGCGGGATTCGATCGGTCACGAACGCACCATGCGAATCAGCATGACTGTTCGATCCGACGGTCGCTGCGAACGAAGCCGCTTCGCCCATGTCGATCCTGATTCGGCGATCTCCGCGTCAGTCGCCCGTCGAGCCTCCACGCGTTCGAATCCGAGGCGGCCGAACGTTCTGATCGCGGAGTCGACGACTGCGTCTGGCTCGACCGGCACGTCCTCGAGTCCGTCGCGTCCCGACGGCGCGAGCAGGAGCTCCAGCGTTCCGCCGGCACCCACGAGGGAGGCGATGCCTGCGGCGACCGTCGCGTCGCGACCGAGACAGCCGCGCAGCAACGACGCCCATGGAAACCGGACGGTCACGAGCTGCGCAACGCCGCGCAGGTCCACCGGCGCCGCCTCCGCGGCAGCCACAACGAACGCAGCGTTCGGCGTTCCGCCCTTCCGTCGCGGCGCGGCAGCGCGGCGGGATGATTCGGCCATGGCGGCAGCGGTTGCGTCCATGCCGAGGACGAGGGTTCTCGGATCACGAGCGGCCTCAGCGAGCACCCCGCGGCCGTCACCCGTGCCGATATCGATCGCCACCCGGTCGTGCCGGGCAACGAGGTCGGCGACTTAGCCGACGTCCACCTCGATGAGGCGACGCCCAACGACGAAGGTAGTCATGCGCAGCAGCCTATCTGACGGCCCAACGCTTCGGTGATTCACGATGGGCGTGCACTGCAGCGGAAATGGAGCTGGCAGGGGCCGATTTCGGTCCCCTACGGCGGCGCGCGCCCACAGTTGATCGCCCAGCGTGCAGCCCAGCGGAAACGGAGCGCTGTCGGGGGCCAAAATCCGCTGGAGCGAACGCTGGGCGTTCAGCGACCCGGGGTCATTGCGCTGTCGAACGTCGCCTCGAACTCCGGGCGCCACGACCGGCGCGTCGAGTCGTCGATGAACGCCGCGTCGAGGCCGTTCAGCATGCAGGCGCGGAGGTCGTCGATCGAGAAGTCGAAGTCGGCGGCCATCATGCGCCATGCCTCGGTCGGTGTGACGTGGTGGAACGTCGGGTCGTCGGTGTTCGGGTGGAGGCGCAGGCCGAGCTCGCGCATGCGGCGGATCGGGTGGTCGAGGGCCCAGCGCTCCGGGGAAAGCGTGCGCAGGTAGTAGCTGTTCGTCGGCACGATGGTGAACACGATGCCGCGCTCCGCGAGCTGCCGCGCATAGTCGGGCGCGTCGACGATCGTGTAGCCGTGGTCGATGCGATCGACGTGGAGGACATCCACGGCCGTCCGGACGTTCGTCCACGGCATGCCGAACTCGCCGGCGTGTGCCGTCGTTCGGAGGCCGAGCCGGCGCGCCGCCGCGTACGCGTCCGCGAAGAGCTCGGGCGGGCGATCGACCTCGCTGTAGTCGATGCCGAGGCCGACGACCTCGGCGCGGCGATGGGCACCGATCCATTCGGCGACCTCGAGGGCGGCCCCGGGCGATGCCTCGCGATCGATGGACACGATGAGCCGGCCGACGATTCCGTGGTCCGCCTCGGCGTCATGGATCGCGCGGATCATCGCGTCCTGGGCGCGGCCGAATGGGATCCCGGAACGGTGGACCGTGCCGGTCGGGTTCCAGAAAAACTCCGCATAGCGGACGTTGTGCGCGGCCGCCCCCTCGAGGTACTCGTAGGTCATGCGGTGCAGGTCGTCTGGCCTTCGAATGACGGCGGCGTCGAGCGCCCGGAACGCCATCAGGACGCCGGCGTACATGCCCGGCCCGCGCTCGAAGAACCCGTCGATCTCGTCGTCGGTGACGGACGCCCTCGCCGCGTGCGCCAGCGCCTTGAACGTTGACGGCCGGATCGTGCCGAAGAGGTGGCAGTGGAGCTCCACCTTCGGCAGCGCCTGGAAGAAGGGATCGAGATCCAGCATGCGCTGCGCATCATCGGCGGCCGGCGGGGATCAGGCCAGCGGCGCCACCGCGAAGAGGTGCGAGAACTGCTTGCACCAGATGAGCACGCTCCGAACCTTTGACAGGTCCGTTCCGGCCGGAACGTCGTAGTTGAACGCGCCGTCGGTCGCCTTGAGCGTGCCCAGCTCGACCGCGTCATCGGCGTAGCCGTCCGGGTCGGGCGAGACGTAGACGTACAGATCAGGGCCGTTCCGGACCGAGAACCGCTCGAACCTGACGATCCACATTCCGGGCAACGTCTCGATCAGGGTCGCGGTGCCGCGGCCGAAGTGGAACTCGTCGGTGCCATGGAACTCGCCGGTTCGAGCTGGCTGGCTCGTCTGCAACGGCGCCACGGACTGCCCCGCGGTGGGTTCGCCCGTCGGGGTGAGCGTCCGGAGAGGGGCTTCGGTTGTGACGGGCAGTGGCTCGTCGAGCGCCGTGCGGACGATCAATGGCGAGCCGAGATACCAGCCAACCGGCAGGCCGACGGCAAGCAGGACAGCAGCGAGCACCGCGGAGCGACCGGGATGGCGGCGGGCGGCGGCAAACCAGCCCCGCCGGCGCGCCAACCAGAGGAAGACGGCGAGCGCGACGATGCCCGCCAGCGCAACCTCGACGCGGTACGTGTAGAGCGCAGACGCGAGCTTGCCCGGGAGGTCCACGAGCCAGTCCATGGCGCGAAGGGTGCCCGTCGGTCGATGACGCAACCGTGACCCGCTCCGCGGTGACCGCTGTTTGACACGATCGAGCGCGAGTCGCGCCCTACACTCCGCGCGTGACGAGCGCCACGAAGCCCATCGGGCCGTACGAACGGCTCGCGGCCGAGGTCCACGAGTGGGACCCGAAGACCGTCGACGTGGCCACGAAGGTCAACGAGATGGTCCAGGAGCGCCGGCCGGACCTCACCGTCGAGCACATCGGCTCGACATCCGTGCCCGGCCTCCCGGGCAAGGGCATCGTCGATCTCTCGATCGAGACGACGCCAGATGACATCCCCGCCGTCGTCGAGGTCCTGTACGACCTCGGCTTCGGGCCGCAGCCGGGTCCCGACCCGTGGCCGCCATCGCGCCCGATGCCCGTCGGGTCATACGAGATGGACGGCCACCAGTACCGGATTCACCTGCACGTCCAGCCGGTCGGGGGCGACTTCCCGCGCGACATCGCGTTCCGCGACGCGCTCCGCCTCGATCCCGATCTCCGCAAGCAGTACGAGCTCCTGAAGCGCGGCATCACCGATGCGGGCCCGGTCGAAGGCCTTCGCTACACGCACTCGAAGACCGCCTGGATCCTCCAGGTCTACCGGCGCCTCGGCTACGCGCCGCCGCCGATCGCGCCGCCGTCGACGATCGGGATCCTGGGCGGCGGCCAGCTCGGGCGAATGCTGGGGTTCGCGGCGCGGGAAATGGGCTACCGGATTGCCGCCCTGGACCCCGATCCGGACGCACCGATCACGGGCGTCGCCGATCCACTCGAGGTCGGCGCGTACGATGACGTCGCGGCCGCGCGCCGGATGGCCGAGGGCTGTTCGATCATCACCTACGAGCTTGAGCACGTCGGCCAGCAGGTCGTCGCGGCCCTCGAGGACCGCAAGCGCCCGATCCGCCCTGGGCCGTACCCGCTCAAGCTCACGGCCGATCGCGTCGCCGAGCGCAAGTTCGTCGAGGCGAACGAGGGCCGCGTCGCGGAATGGCGCGAGGTCGCCGGCCCGTCGGAGATGTTCGAGGCCATCGCCGAGCTCGGCTACCCGCTGCGGCTCAAGGCGGTTCGCGGCGGCTACGACGGCCGGAGCCAGGAGCGCCTGCGGTCCCACGCGGACCTCGAAGGCATCGATCCGCGGATCGGCTGGCCGGCGCTCATCGAGCGCGAGCTCGACTTCGAGTGCGAGCTCTCCGTCGTCGTCGCGCGCAACGTCGACGGCATCAGCCGGACGTTCCCGGTCGCGCGGAACACGCACGACAACGGGATCCTCGCGGAGTCCGTGGTGCCGGCCGGCGTGCCCGAGTCCGTCGAGGAGGAAGCGGCGACGCTCGCGAAGAACCTCGCGACGTCCATGGGCCTCGTGGGGACGCTGACCGTGGAGCTGTTCCTCATGCGCGACGGCTCGCTCGTCGTCAACGAGCTGGCGCCGCGCGTGCACAACAGCGGTCACTGGTCGATCGAGGGCGCGGCGACGAGCCAGTTCGAGCAGCACATCCGCGCGATCTGCGGGCTGCCGCTCGGCTCCGTCGAGATGCGCGCGCCGGCCGTCGCGATGGTGAACCTGCTCGGCGAGGGCGCGCCGCGACCCGCGCACCCGACCGGCATCTACGAGGCGCTCGAGATCCCGGACACGCACCTCCACATCTACGACAAGCACAACGTGTTCGAGCGTCGGAAGATGGGCCACGTGACTGCGTTGGGCTCGACGCCGGAGGAGGCGCTTGCGCGCGCACGCGAGGCAGCAGCGCATATCGGCTGGGCGCCGGTCCCGCCCGAGGCGTGAACGCGGCAGCGGCGAACCCGTCGCCGATCGTCGGGATCGTCGGCGGCAGCCGATCGGACTTCCCGGTGCTCGAGCAGGCAGTCGCCGTCCTCGAGAGCCTCGGCGTTCCGAACGAGCTGCGGGTCGTGTCCGCGCACCGGAGCCCGGACCATCTCTACCGGTACGCCGAAGAGGCCCCGGGCCGCGGGCTCCGGGTGATCATCGCGGGCGCCGGGGGCGCGGCCCACCTGCCCGGAATGCTCGCGGCGAAGACGCAGCTGCCGGTGATCGGCGTGCCGATGCCGACGAAGGCGCTGGACGGCCTCGATTCGCTGCTGTCCATCGTCCAGATGCCCCGCGGAATTCCGGTCGCGACGGTCGCCATCGGCAACGCGGAGAACGCCGCGCTGCTCGCGGTGGAGATCCTCGCGCTCTCCGACGGCGCGCTCGCGCAGCGCCTCGCGACCTATCGCGCCGACATGACGGCGATGGTCATGGACGACCCCTCGAACGCGGACGCGGGCGCGGCGCGATGACGGGCCACGTCGGGCCCGCGGTCGATAGCGAAGGCGCCCCGATCGACGAGCCCGAGTCGATGGACGACGAGCGCTGGGAGCCGGGGATGCCCGTGCTCGACCGGCAGGGAATCAACGCCGGCCATCGCGTCGACCGGGCGCCCGAGGCGAAGCCGACGCCGCTCCAGAAGCACTACATCAACCTGTCCGCGATCGCCCTCGTGGCCGGAGCGCTCGGGATCACGGCGCTCGAGGCGGGCTCGACGCTATCCAGCCCCATCGTCAAGTTCTGTGCGCTGATCGCGATCCCGATCTTCATCGTCACCACCGCCGATGCGGCGCTCAAGTTCTGGCGCAGCGCCAAGGCGTGGTTCCCGATCAACCGCGGCCGGGCGCTGTTCCGCGTGACGTGGGCCGCGGCGGCGCTGCTGGGCATCGGCATCGCGCTCGGGTTCGCAAGCCTGATCATCTCGGCGTGACGCCCGGCGGCGCGGCGCCCAGCCTGCCACCCGACCGCCGCTCGACGGACGTCCCTGCCGGCAGCGGCGCTCCCGCCTGGGTCGCCTCGATGCACACGCATTGCTCACGCTGCGGCGAGCCCCTCCTGCTCGGGCCGCTCGCGGGCGAGGACCGCGAGCGCCTCTCCTGCGTGAACGGGCACGTCACCTACCTCAACCCGCGCCTCGTCGTGACGACCTTCCCGATCACCGAAGATGGCGAGATCATCCTGATCCGCCGCGGGCTCGAGCCCGGCCGCGGCCTCTGGGCGCAGCCCGGCGGCTTCCTTGAGATCGACGAGACGCCGACCGAGGGCGCGATCCGCGAGACGCTCGAGGAGACGGGCCTCGTCGTCGAGACCGGCGACACCGTGGGGCTGTACGCGCGCCTCGAAGCCGCCGTCATCGTGCTCGTCTACGAGGCGCGGATTGCCGGCGGCGAAGCGCAACCGAGTCCTGAGGCCCTGGAGGTTCGTGCCTTCGCCCCCCACGCAATTCCATGGTCGGAGATCGCGTTCAGGACGACCTACTGGGCCCTCGTCGACTGGCTGGCTCGCCGCCGGCCGGAGCTGCGACCGGGTGCCGAGCCATCCGGCTGGACAGCCGGGGGCACCGGCTAGGAGATCGCGGCCGGGATCTCCACGCTCACGGATGCGACGATCTTGCCGGAGGCGTCGTACGCCTGGGCGCGGACGAAGAGCCGGCCCCCGAAGTCATCCGGGATGGCGAGCTCCGTGTCGAACCGAAGCGTGGGGCCACCCTTCTTGTTCGGTCCGGCCTCGCCCGGGACGCTCACCGAGCTCCATCCCGCGACTCGCCCGACCTCGTCCTGCACCGAGACGAACACCCACGTGATCCGGGCGGCATCGACGTCGCCGTGCACGAAGATCGTTTCCGGGTGCCGCTGCGCCTGGAGCTGCATCGGCCCGGGCGCGCTGGTGAAGATCGGGCCGGCGCCCGGGGCGAAGGACGGCAGGCCACGGCCAGGCGGCGCCGGCACCGCCGGCCGTACGAACGCCGACTGCTCGGGCGTCGGCGCGCCGGTCGGACCGATGGCCACGTCTTTCGGGAACGATCCCGCGCCGAGCCGGCCGCTCAGGCCGGCCGCAACAACGGCAACGAGCACGACCATGAACCCCGCCGCGAGGAGTGGCGGTCGCGTGCGGCGCGGTCCGCCCACCCGTTCGGGCTCGAACGCCGCGCTCTCAGGCGGGCGACCTCCTCTGTCGTCCGCGTCGCCGCCCACCCTGCGTTACCGCAGGTCGATGAAGACGTTCTTGGTCTCGGTGTACAGATCGATCGCCGACATGCCCAGCTCCCGGCCGATGCCCGACATCTTGTAGCCACCGAACGGCGCCTCGGTGTGGACGGAGCTGTTCGAGTTCACGGACAGCACGCCCGCCTGAATGCCCTTCGCGGTTCGCAGCGCCTTGCCGATGTCGCGACTCCAGATGGAGCCTGAGAGCCCGTACGGTGTCGCATTCGCGAGCTTGATCGCCTCGGCCTCGGTGTCGAACGGGATGATCGACACCACCGGGCCGAAGATCTCTTCCTTCGCGATCCGCATGTCGTTGCTCACGCCATCGAAGACTGCCGGCATGAGATACGCGCCATCGGCCAGCGCCGGATCATCGGGCGCCTCGCCACCGACGACGAGGTTCGCGCCCTCCGACAGGCCGATCTCGATGTAGTCCTTCACGCGGTCACGCTGCTTGAAGCTGACGAGCGTCCCGACCTCGGTCTTGTCGTCCGCCGGATCACCGACGACGACCTTCTTCGTCGCCTCGGCGAACAGCTCGACCACCTTCTCCTGCACCGACCGCTCGACGAGGATGCGCGAGCGGGCACAGCAGTCCTGGCCGCAGTTGTCGAAGACGGAGTAGGGCGATTCCGCGGCGAAGCGCTCGAGGTCGGCGTCCGCGTAGACGACGTTCGGGCTCTTCCCGCCGAGCTCGAGGCTGATCTTCTTCACGTTGTTCGCGGCCAGCCGCATGATCTCCTGGCCGGTCGTGGTCTCGCCCGTGAACGCGACCTTGCCAACGCCAGGGTGTGCGGCGATCGCTGCGCCCGCCGAGCCGCCCGGGCCGGTGATCACGTTGATGACGCCGGGCGGAAAGCCGGCCTCGAGTGCCAGCTCACCGAGCCGCAGCGCGGTCATGGGGGAGTAGGAGGCCGGCTTGAGGATCGTGGTGTTGCCGGCCGCGAGCGCGGGACCAAGCTTCCACGATGCCATCAGGAGTGGGAAGTTCCAGGGCACGATCAGCCCGACGACCCCGATGGGCTCCTTGAGCGTGAGGTCGAGGCCCGGCTTCGAGACCGGGATCGTCTGGCCGTAGATCTTGTTCGCGGCCCCGGCGTAGTAGTCGAAGACGAGGCTGACCCCGGTGATCTCGCCGCGGGCGCCGGAGATCGGCTTGCCCGTGTTGCGGGATTCGAGCTGCGCGAGCTCCTCGGTGTGGTCCTTGACGAGCTGCGCGAGCTTCGCGAGGCTGCGGCCGCGCTTGCCGGCGGCCCATGTTGCCCAGCCCTTGGGCGCATCGAACGCGGCCTGCGCCGCCGCGACCGCCTTGTCGACATCGGCCTTGCCGCCCTGCGGCGCGGTGGCGATCCTGGCGCCGTTCGCAGGGTTCACGACATCGAAGCGCTGCCCGTCCGACGCATCGACGGTCTCGCCGCCGATGACCATCTTCAGGTTCGCGATCTCGGTCTGCTGGAGGGTCATGGGGCGGGCACCTCTGGGTTGCTGGCGATTCGCGGGGCGGTTCGGGCTCGCGGCGCGGAGTGGTGCGCCGTGGCCGTCGATCATACGCTCGGGCCCCGTTCGGCGGCCGCGAAACAATCCGGCGCCAGCCGCGTCTCAGCGGCGATGGACGAAGCCGCAACCGCGCACGCCGCCGCGATCGACGCCGCCCTTGCGCCGGGCGCGGCGCCGTCCGAGGACGACGTCGCCTTCGCGACCCGCCAGCAGCTCCTGATGCTCGGGGGCTTGCTTGTCTTCGCACTCCTCCTCTTCGCGCTCGCGGGAACCGCGTTCGCGGGCGGTGGTGGCTGCGGCGGCGGCTGACCGGCGCGCTCACTGCGCGGCTCGACGTCACCCTCAAGTTGAACTTGCGCAACGACCAACGAACGACCGAACGGCACCGGGAAACGCCGATCCACTGGCTCCGATCGACCTGTCCACCGCCGAAACCCAAGTTGAAGTGGAGCTTCGACCAGGAAGGCCGGTTGTGATCGGCTTCGTTGGTCCTTGCTCCAGTTCAACTTGACTTCGACCGCCGAGACGGGGTCGGGCGTGCGGAACTGCCGGTCAAGGACGGTTGCCGGGGCCGTAGCATCGGCGGCGCATGGCCGCGTCGAGCGCACTCCCGCCTCCGAACCAAGACCCGTCCCCGTCGCGCATCCGCCGCTGGGTGTCGATCTGGCTGACCGTCGTGCTGTCGATCGCGCTGGTCGGCACCCTCGGGTACGTGGCCTTCTTCGGCTGGTCCGTCGGCGACGCCCTGTACATGACCGTCATCACGCTCACGACCGAGGGGTACCGTGAGGTCCGCGAGCTCGACGACGCGGGGCGTGCGTGGACGATGCTCGTTGCGGTTGCCGGAGTCGGCATCATCTTCGGCACGGTCGGGTTCGTCGCGGAGACGTTCGTGGCCGAGGCACTGAGCGGGAGGCGGCAGCGGCAACGCATGGAGCGAACGGTCGACGCGCTCAAGGACCACATCATCGTCTGCGGCTTCGGCCGGGTCGGGGCGACGGTGGCGCGCGAGCTGGAGCACGCCGGTGTGCCCGTCGTGGTGATCGACACCGTGGCGCACTCCACGGAGGAGGCCAAGGCAGACGGCCACCTCGTCGTCGAGGGCGACGCGACCCGCGACGAGGTCCTCCTCAAGGCCGGGATCCAGCGGGCGAGGGCCCTCATCACGGCGGTCGATTCCGACGCGACCAACGTCTACGTCACGCTCTCGGCCCGCTCGCTGAACCCGAAGCTGTTCATCGTGGCACGCGCCAACGAGGAGGGCTCCGACGGCAAGCTGCGCCAGGCCGGCGCGCACCGCGTCGTGTCGCCGTACACGCGCGCCGGCCGCCAGATCGCCGAGCTCGCCACTCGCCCCCGCGTCGCGGACTTCATCGACTTCGCGCTGTCACACGGCCAGCTGAGCTTCTCGATCGAGGAAGTCGAGGTCGCGGCCGACGGTCCCCTTGCTGGGAAGACGGTCGGGGACCTCGCGGCGAAGGGCATCCACGTGATGGCGATCGTCCAGTTCGGGCCCGGACAGTTCGACACCCACGCGCCCATGGACCGCGTTCTCAAGGCCGGCGAGCAGCTGATCGTCAGCGGGACGGCCGACGTGCTCACGGAGCTCCGCGCCGAGGTTTGACCCGCCGGCATCGAAGCCGGCCCGCTCCGAGGGAGGAACCGATGCCGAAGGTCGCCCGCATCGCACCCGTCGTCGCGGGTGTCGCCGGCCTTGCCGCCTTCTGGGCCGAGCTCGCCCCCCAGCGTGCCGGTTTCCCCGACACCGACCATCCCGGTCAGGGCCTCGAGTTCATCGCGGCGCAACCGGGCGCGTGGGCGGTCGTCGGCGTTGCGTTCATGGCGTTCGCGGTGGCGCTCGTCGTGACCGTCCTGTCCGTGCGCGCGAGACTCCTCGCCGCGTCGCCAACGGGCCAGGAATCGGTCAGCGTCGATGCCCTCACCGTCATCGGGCTCTTCGGCGCGTTGATGGCGTTCGGATTCGGGATCATGCGCATGGGCGCCGGTCCGATCCAGTACATCCAAGGCCTCGACCAATCGTGGGGTGAAGCGGCCTACCTCGTCACCCAGATCGCGGGCGTGCAGCTGCTCGAGCCGGGCAGCTTCCTGGCACTGATCCTGTGGATCGTCGGCGTGGCGTGGCTCGGCGCGCGGCGCGGCGTCGTGCCACGCGTCGTGGCCGTTCTTGCCGTATTGCCCGCCTTCCGCCTGCTCGGGTTCCTCGGGCCCTTCGGGCTCGCGCTCGAGGAGCTGTGGATCTTCTCGATCGTCGCGATCCCCGCGGCGTACGTCTGGCTCGCACTGCTCGGCGCGTGGCCCGGCGTCAGCCGAAACGCCGCGTAGCGCACGCGATGGGATTCCTCAAGCGGTTCCAGCGCGGCCAGGACCCCGTTCCTAATTGGGCGAGCTTTCTGAAGCCGGCCGAGTACCGGGAGTTCGGGCGGCAGGTCGCGGCGTACCTCGATCGCCGCGGCGATCCCTACGAGTTCCTCGGCGATGGCGGCGTCAACGTGCAGATCGGCGAGGGCGATCCCCACGTGCTCGGGCTCCTGAACCTTGCGCAGAAGTGGAACCTGGCGCCCGCCGCCGAGCGCCCGAGCGTGATCGATGGTCACCTCAATGGCCTGTTCGGACATTGGGAGCGTGCCGGCGTTGCGGACCAGGACTCGCGGTCGTTCGATGATGTCGCGGGGCAGCTCCGCCTTCGGCTCGTGCCGGACGACTTTGGCGCCCACGCGCCGGAGGTGATGTTCTCGCGCCCGTTCGCCCAGGGCGTCGATGCCGCGCTGGCGATCGATTGGCCGGATACGGTCGAGATGGTCAACGCGAAGACCGTCGCGGCATGGGGCGTGCCGGGGGACGTGGTCTTCTCGCGCGGCCTGCAGAACGTGCTGGATACCGAACGGCCGGCCATGGAGCGCATGGGCGGGGACGCGCCGCTCACGCTGATGTACGGCGACAGCTTCTACACGGCGTCCCACGCCCTCGCGCTCGAGCGGTACATCACGCCGCGGACACCGCACGGGGCCGTGTTTGCGGTCCCGAACCGACACGTCGTGCTGCTGCAGGCGATCACGGGCATCGACATCATCAAGTCGATCCAGCCGCTGATCGTCGCCGCAGCGGGCTACTACCGCGAAGGCCCCGGATCGATCAGCCCGTTGCTCTTCTGGTGGCGGGACGGCGAGATCGTGATGCTGCCGTGCTCGTTCGACGGCAAGCAGGTGACGTTCTCGCCGCCTGACGACTTCACCGTGCTCTTGAACTCGCTGAGCGCTCCCTAGAAGTAGTTCACCGTGATGCCGCCGTCGACGACCATCGCGGCGCCGTTGGTCCAGCGGGACTCGTCGGAAGCCAGGTAGATCGCCATGTGGACGATCTCCTCGGGCTTGCCGAAGCGGCCGGTCGGGTTGCGGGCCAGGCGGATTCGCTTCGCCTCCTCGTCCTTGACGAGCCAGTCCATGAGCAGCGGCGTCTCGACGGGGCCGGGGCAGATCGCGTTCGTTCGGACGCCCTTCGGCGCGAACTGGACCGCGAGCGACTTCGTCAGCGCGAGGACGGCGCCCTTCGAGGCGGTGTAGGCATCCTGCGGGTTCGAGCAGCCGAGGATCGCGACGAAGCTCGAGATGTTGATCACCGAGCCCGAGCCCTGCTCGACCATCTTCGGGATCGCGTACTTGCAGCCCAGGAACACGCCGCGGACGTTGACCGCCATGACCCGGTCCCAGTCCTCGACGGAGGTGTCGATGACCGAGTGATCCGCCTCGGGCATGATCCCGGCGTTGTTGTAGAGGACGTCGACCCGGCCGAACGCCGCGATCGTCTCGTCGATCATCCGCTTCGCGTCGGCTTCCTTCGACACGTCGGCCACGACCGCGACGGCCTGGCCCCCCGCGGCCTTGACCTCGTCGACGACCGACTGCGCCGCCGGCGCCGTCACGTCCGCCACGACAACCTTCGCGCCCTCGGCGGCGAACATGCGCGCCGCCACGCGGCCCATGCCGCTCGCGCCGCCGGTGATGATCGTGACCTTGTCCTGCAGCCGGCCCATCTGTCCTCCTCGAATGCCCTGAGGCTGTGATGCTAGGGCACCTACCCTCGCTCGATGGCACCCCCCGCGGAACGCTCGACGGCGATCGTCTGGTTCCGGCGCGACCTGCGCGTCCACGACCAGCGGGCGCTGATGCACGCACTGGAGCGGTTCGAGCGGGTCCTGCCGATGTTCGTCGTGGATCCCGCGATCCTCGAGGGCCGCTGGCCGAGCGCAAACCGCCGCTGGTTCCTCGACGGCGCGCTCCGGAGCCTGCGTTCGGAGCTCGAGGCGCGCGGGGCGCCGTTGCTCGTGGTGCGCGGCGATCCGGTCGACGTCATCCCACGGGTTGCGCGCGAGGTTCGTGCCGCGGCAGTTGTCGCGACGCGTGACCTCGATCCGTACGGGCGCCGCCGGGACGCGCAGGTTGCCGCGGCGCTGCATGCCGACAACAGGGAGTTCGTCGCTGGTCGCGGGCAGCTCGTCCACGAGCCCGAGACTGTCCAGCGCGATGGCGGCGGGGCATTCCAGGTGTTCTCGCCATTCCATCGGCGCTGGCAGCAGCTGCCGGTCCGCGACCTCCTGCCGTCGCCTGATGAGGTCCGGGCGCCCTCGATCAGCGGCGAGCTCGCCGACGCCGCCGCGACCGATCCCGCGGCGCTCATCGGCGCGACGTTGCCGACCGCAGATCCGGCGTTCCTCCTGGAGCCGTCGGAACGGGCCGCGCGGGGACGACTGGATCGTTGGGCGCGCTCCCCCGCGCTCGCCGCATACGCAACGGGCCGCGATCGACTCGACATCGACGGCACGTCACGCCTGAGCCAGGACCTGCGCTGGGGCCTCCTGTCGCCCGCCGAGGTCATGCATCGGACCGCCGGCGACGGCGAAGGGCCGGTTCGCTTCCACTCGGAGCTGGCGTGGCGGGACTTCTACGCGCACCTGCTGTGGCACGAGCCCCGCGTCGCGCGCCACAGCTTCCGGTCGGAGCTGGAGTCGGTCGCCTGGTCGGCGGACGCGGCCGCGCTGGAGGCCTGGCAACAGGGTCGCACCGGCTATCCCGTCGTGGACGCGGCGATGCGCCAGCTGCTCGCGACCGGCTGGATGCACAACCGCGCCCGCATGATCACCGCCTCATTCCTCACCAAGCACCTGGGCGTCGATTGGCGAGTGGGCGAGGCGCATTTCATGGCCCACCTCGTGGACGGCGATCCGGCGAGCAACAACGGCGGCTGGCAATGGGCGGCCTCGACGGGCACGGATCCGCAGCCGTACTTCCGCGTGTTCAACCCGACGCTGCAGGGCCGCCGGCACGATCCGAACGGGGAGTACGTGCGCCGCTGGGTGCCGGAGCTCGCTGCCGTGCCCGGCCTCGCGGGTGGCGATGTGCACGAGCCGCCACCCGGTGCATACCTGTCTCGGATCGTCGACCACGTACAGGCGCGCCGCCAGGCGCTCGAGGCCTACGGGAGCGCGCGACCCTCGCGCTGAGCGATCGCGTCGCCGACCGCTTCGACCGCTTCGACCAGCGGACTCGGGAGCACAATGACGTCCAGGTCCGCTGAGGACGAGGGCGCAGCAGGGCCTCCCAGCGCGATGACGAGTGCCGGGTCCGCCTCACGAAGTCGGTTCGCGATGTCGAGGCCTGCCGCACGGTCTCGACTCGTCACCATGCCGATGACCGCCGCGGCGGCGCCGGTAGCCGACCGGAGCCAGTCCTCGATCGGCAGGTCCGGTCCGAGATAGGTCACGGGGAGGCCGGCGCGTCGCGCCGCGACCGCGAAGGCGAGCGCACCCAGCTCGTGCCGGCCACCTGGCGGCATGCCGACCACGATGTCGCCGCGCCGCCCGGGCGTGCTTCGACCGGCGGCGTCGAGCGCGCGTCCGAGCCGGCGATGGACGGCCGCGCTCGCGAGGTGCTCGCCCGCGACCGAGACCGCACCGCTCGCCCACGCGTCGCCGAGCGCCCGCAAGGCGGGGAAGAGCGAATCCGTCGCGGCACGCTCGAAGGAGGTGCGGGCAAACGTGTCGTCGAGGACGGTCTCCAGTGCCCCCGGATCGAGCTCTCCGGCGGCCTCGACGAACCGGTCAGTGACGTCAGGCGATGTCGCGACAGCGTTGGCGTCGAGAGCGACGTCAGGGCCTGCGTCCGCGACGAGTGGCGACTCCCCGGCGAGGATCGATGCGGCCGCCGTGCTCGGGGCCCAGCCGGCATCCACGAGCGCTCGCATCGTGCGCACCCGCGCGACCGCGGCGTCGTCGAACTGCCGATAGCCCGAGGCGGTTCGTGCCGGCTCCACGATCCCGTAGCGCCGCTCCCACGCCCGGAGCACCGGAACCGTGACGCCTGCGCGAGCGGCGGCCTGCTTGATGTTGTACATGGCCTGTACATGGTACCCGGAAACAAACACTTGACAAGGTCTCCACAAGAGCCGTAGATTCCGGCCAGACCTTCGACAAAGGTTGCACAAGAAGGTGGCACCACCGGCCCGGCCACACCGTCGGGCGTCATGCACACAGGAAGGGACACGAACGATGCGATCGATCCTCCGCGGCGCCGTCCTTGCCGCACTCAGCCTCACCCTGCTCGCGACTCCCGCGTTCGCCGCGCATGCCGGCTCGAAGCCCGGCACCCAGAACATCGTGCAGATCGTGCTCGCCGACGACGGCGAGTTCGACGTCCTCCAGGCAGCCGTCATCGAGGCCGGCCTCGCGGGCGTCCTCTCGAGCCCGGACAACCAGTACACGGTCTTCGCGCCGACGGACGCCGCGTTCGTCGCGACCTTCCGCGCGGTCCTCGAGAACGACAGCCTCACCGAGGGCGACGTGATCGAGTTCATCAACGCGGGTGGTGTCGATACCGCCCTCGGCGAGGGCGCGCTCGTGAACATCCTCGAGTTCCACGTCACGAATGGCCGTCGCACGAGCACGTCCGTGGTCCACGCGCCCGGGTACACGATGCTCAATGGCGAGCGCCTGTCTCGAGCGCAGCTCCTGGACGCGGGAATCGCCGCGGTCGACATCTCGGCCTCGAACGGCGTCATCCACGTCATCAACTCCGTCCTGCTCCCGTAGCGGATCCCTCTCCTCCCGTGACGCCCCGGCCGACGGCCGGGGCGTCATGCTTTCCGAAGGACACACCATGAGCACGCACCGCCTCACCGCCAGCCAGACCATCGGGCGCCCGCTCGACGAGGTCTTCGCGTTCTTCTCGCGCCCGGAGAACCTCGGCCGGATCACGCCGTCCGCGATGGGCTTCGAGCAGGTCTCGACCGACCTAAGCATGCGCGCCGGCCTGGAGATCGACCATCGCATCCACCCTCTGTTGGGCATCCCGATGCTGTGGCGATCGCGGATCGATGCGTATGACGCCCCCAACGCATTCGTCGACGTCCAGGTGAAGGGCCCGTACCGACGCTGGCACCACACGCACACCTTCTCCGCGGTTCCGGGTGGGACGCGGATCGACGACGAGGTCGAGTACGAGCTCCCGTTCGGCCCGCTCGGCACGCTCGCGCACCGGCTCGTCGTGCGCCGCCAGCTGCTCGAGATCTTTCGCCATCGAGCTCGCGCGATCGAGGACGTCTTCGCCGAACCGATGCCGAACGCTGCGCCGCTCTCCGTCGCGGTTGCCGGCGGCACCGGGTTCGTTGGCGGCGGGATCGCGCAGGAGCTGTTCCGGCGCGGCCATATCGTCTCGGTGATCTCGCATCGCGGCGAGGCGGGCCGCGGCACGCTGCCGGACTCGATCGCAATCCGCGAGGCCGACGTCACGGACGACGCCGACGCGACGGTGGGCGGTCGCCTCGACCGGGCGGTGGCGGGCATTGATGCGCTCGTGATCGTGCTGGCGTTCAGGAACTCGCCGATCGAGGCGCCGCGCAGGGGGCAGACGTTCATGAACGTCGATGCAGGAGGAACCGAGCGGCTCGTGGCCGCAGCCAGGCGCGCCGGCGTGCGCCGCATCGTTTACATCTCGGGCGCCGGTGCGGCGCCGGACGCGAAGCGCCACTGGTTCCGGGCCAAGGCGCGCGCCGAGGCCGCCGTTCGAGCCAGCGGCATCCCCTTCACGATCATCCGCCCGACGTGGCTGTACGGGCCGCGAGACGTGGCGCTCAACCGGTTCCTCGGGTTCGCGCGGACGCTGTTCATGGTCCCGCTGACCAATCTCGGACGGCAGCAGCTGGCACCCGTGTTCATCGGCGATGCGGCGCGACTCGTCGCGGACTCGCTGGTCGACGACGCTGCATCGAACCAGGTGTTCGAGCTCGGCGGACCGGAAGCGCTGTCGATGCGGACGATCGTTTCGCGTGCGCTTCGCGCCGCGCACCTCCGCCGACCCATCATCCCCGGCCCGACCCCGCTCATCAAGCTCGCTGCTGCGCCGCTGACCCTCCTCCCGTCCCCGCCGCTCACCCCGAACGCCGTCGACTTCATCAACCAGCCCGCGACGGTCGACCTGCGGCCCTTGCTCGACCGGATGCCGCGTCGGCTGACGCCGCTCGATGAAGGCCTGGCGACGTACCTGGCGCCCGGCTCGGCGCCGGCGGACATCGCGATCGACGGCGTCGCCGATGAATCGAGGACGCCGGACGCCCGAGGGCGCCCGGCGCGGGTCTGACGCGGGCCCCGAGGCCCGCCGAAATCGAGCGCTAGAAGCCGGTCACCGCGAACCAGCGGCCGCTCGCGTTCGTGAAGAACACGGCGGGCGCCAGGCACTGGGCCGGCAGTGTGATCACCGTGTCGATCGTCGCGTCGCCGGCCCCGGAGAACGGCACGGTGCCCGTCTCGGCGACCGGCGCGTTGCTGCAGGTCAGCACGGCCTTGCCGCTCGTCACGGGATTGACGCCGGTCGCGGTGATGACGAGGCCCGCCACGTCGACGTGGAGCCGGCCGTCCTTGAAGAGCTGGACGTGGCCGTCCGTGATCGACCAGGGCACGCCGCCACCGGTGAGCCCGTTGAGGACCAGGCTGCCGGTCGGCAGGCCGGTCATCGTCGAATCGAGGACCTTCGGGCCGCCGGCCGCGGCAGCGGTCGTCGAGGCGACGGCAAGAACGCCGATGAGCGTGAGCGCCAGTCCGAGGCGAACGACACGAGCACGAGCCATGTGAGCTTCCCCCAAGGTGCGGGTGGATGACCTGACACCAGGGGATACGGCGGCAGGCCGCCGTCGGTTCTCGCGCTGCGTCAGCGCTCGCTAGCCGCGTTCGAGGTAGCGCTCACGCTCCCAGGGGTGGACGATCGAGTCGTAGGTCGTCTGCTCGACCCGCGCCGCGTTCAGGTAGTGGTCGACGATCTCCTGGCCGAAGATCTCGACCGCCGCCTTCGATTCCTCGAGCTCGTCGATGGCCTCGTACATGCCGCGCGGCATCCGGTCGACGCCGGTTGCGATGTAGCCGTTGCCCTTGAACTCGGGATCCATCTTGAGCTTGTGCTCGATGCCGTAGAGGCCCGCGCCGATCATCGCCGCGTACGTCAGGTACGCGTTCATGTCGCCACCCGGGAAGCGGTTCTCGATGTGGAGCGCGTTGCCGTGGCCGACGAGCCGGAAGCCCGTCGTCCGGTTGTCGCGACCCCAGACCACGTTGACCGGCGCCCACGAAAGCGACGCGTAGCGCTTGTACGAGTTGATGAACGGGGCGATGAAGATCGCCAGCTCGCGCGAGAGCGCCATCATCCCGGCCACGAAGTGGCTGAACTGCTTCGACATGCCGTACGGCAGGCCCGCCTTCGGGTCGTAGGTCAGCGGCTTCTCGCCGGCCTTGTCCCAGATCGACATGTGCAGGTGGCCCGATGACCCGGTCCATGTGTGGTCCGGCTTGGCCATGAACGTGATTCCCCAGCCGTTGAGGTAGGCGATCTCCTTCGCACCGTGCTTGAACAGCACGCTCCGGTCCGCCGACTCCATCACGTGGTCGTACCGGATGTTCACCTCGTGCTGGCCCGGCGCCGCCTCGCCCTTGGAGAACTCGATCGGGATCCGGGCCTCGGTCATCTGGTTGCGGAGCAGCCGATGCAGCGGCTCCGCCTTCGTGGCCTGGAGGAGGTGGTAGTCCTCGTTGTACGAGCCGAAGCGGGTCGGCGGCGCGAACCCCTTGGCCGCCATGTCGTCCCAGGAATCCTTGAGGACGTAGTACTCGAACTCGGAGCCGGCCTTGACCGTGATGCCGGCCTCGGCGGCGCGAGCGACCTGCTGCTTGAGGATCGTGCGCGGGGAGACGGGGATCTCCTTGTGCGTCTCCTCGTCGATCGTGTCGGACAGGACGATCGCGGTCTTCTCGAGCCACGGCACGATGCGGAGCGAATCCCAGACCGGCGAGGCGATCCAGTCGCCGTAGCCCGTCTCCCAGTTCATGAGGTTGAACCCCTCGGGCGTGTTCATCTCCATGTCCGTGCCGAGCAGGTACGTGCAGAAGTGCGCGCCGTGGTCGACCACGCCGTTGAGGAACGCTTCGCCCTGGACGCGCTTGCCGACGAGGCGGCCCTGCATGTCGGTGAGCGCCACGATGATCGTGTCGATCCGACCCTCGCGGACCCAGCCCTCGAGCTCGGTCAGCCCGAGGTGCTTGGCGCCGCGGCCTCCCGAGCCGGTGTGCGCGTCCTTGTCGTGGCTTGCGTCGCTCATGCCGTCCTCCCCATCAGGCCTGCGTGAGCTCGCCCGCGGCCTGGTTGAACTCCTTCTCGATCTCGCTGAGCTGGGATTCCGCGCCCATCGAGCGCGGGCCCTTGAACCGCTTCCTCGCCCACCCGAAGTAGTACACGAGGAGCAGCAGCACCGTGATGACCATGAACGGCCACGAGATGTTGCCGCTCGTCGGGAAGCTGAACAGGCCCATCAGCACGATGCACCACAGCACCGCGACCCAGGCGATGAGCTTCGACCACCGGCCGAGGCTCCAGACCCGATGGTTGAGCCACTCCGAGGTCGTCGCGCCGAGGTAGATGCACACGCCGTAGGCCGCGTACAGGAAGATCGTGCTGATTGCCGTCACGATGACGATCGCCGTCCCCGAGCCGACCATGAACGCGGCCACGGTGAACAGCCACGACACCACGACGATCGCCGTCAGCGAGTTCGCCGGCGTGCGGTAGCGGTGCGAGACCTTCTTCAGCCAGCCTGACGTCGGAAGCCCGTCGTCGCGCGCGAACGCATAGAGCATGCGGCCGGCCGCGGCCACGGAGGACAGGCCGCAGAACGCCATCGCGATGGCGATGCCCGCCGCGAGCAGGTCGCCCATGAACGAGCCGAGGTTGTAGACGAGGATCTCGATGACGGCGACACCCGTCCCGAAGTAGTACTGGCTGGCGCCCTCCTGGACCGGGGTCTGGATCGTGGCCGGAAACAGCTTGGACAGGTCCGGTGTATGGAGCGTCAGCGCCATCAGGAAGATGTAGCCGACGACCGCCGACACCGCGACCGACAGGAACACCCCCCACGCGCTCGAGACACGAGCGCCGATCGTCTCCTCGGCCACGTGGGCCGAGGCGTCGTAGCCGGTGTACGTCCAGTTCGCCTGCAGGAGCGAGAAGAAGAAGGCGGCGATGATCGGGTAGGTGGTCGCCGGGCCGTAGACGAGGTGGATGTCGCCGAAGTCGTTGCTCCACGAGCCTGCGACATCGACCGGCTGGATCGCGAAGAGGTCCAGCCCGGACTGGTCCGGCCGGCCGAAGATGAACAGCGCGAACGCAACGACGGCCACGATGGCGATGTGCCACCACACGCTCACCTGGTTCAGCAGCGCCACCAGGTTGATGCCCGCGATGTTCATTGCGAGCTGGATGAGCATCAGCACGCCCATCGTCACGAGCTGCCCGTTCAGGACGCCGGGAATGACCTCAGTGGTGTTGAAGGAGCCACCGAACAAGTGGTCGATGATCGTGGCGTTGATGAACCCGGCTGCGGCATAGTTGATGCCGGCGACGATCGCGAACTGGCCGATCAGGTTCAGCCACGCCGTCCACCAGCCCCAGTTCTTGTTCTTCATCCGCGAAGCCCAGTAGTAGAGCCCGCCGGCGGTGGGGTAGGCGGAGGCGATCTCGGCCATGGAAGCCGCGATGCACAGGACGAAGATCGTGATCAGGGGCCAGCCGAGCGTGACGGCAGCCTTGCCCGCCCAGGCGAGGCCGTAGTCGTAGAGGATGACCGCGCCGGTCAGGATCGAGATGATCGAGAAGCTGATCGCGAAGTTGCTGAACCCGCCCATCGTGCGGAACAGCTCCTGCGCGTAGCCGAGCCCGTGCAGGTCCTTGATGTCCTGCTGGATCGCCTCGTCGCGAGATGGACCAGGCACCGCGACCTCCCTCCAGAGCGACGCAACTGACCGTGATCGAACGCGGGGGACAGCCGGAAGTCTACGCCGCCCCAACCGGCGCACGAGCGCGGATTGGGGGCGGGCCGCCCGCTCAGTGGCGATCAGTCGCGGTAATGAACGGGCCCGCTTCAAGCGGCGTTCGCCCGGTTCGGGCGGGCCACGCGGCAAATCGATGCGTGGGGCCCATCAACGGGTTCGATTGATCAGCCTGCGTGATCGAAGCGCCTTGAGAGGCTGAGTCCGTGGTGAGTTCATCACTCGGGCTAATCGAGCAACCGTCCCCGCCGAGCGGCTAGTAGAGGAGCGTCGTGCCCTCGGGGAACTCGAAGTCGAAGGTCGTCGGCGGCAGCGCGCCGTCCGGGTCGAAATGGATGACCTCGGCGTCGCGCGTCACCTCGCCAGCGACGGACTCGATGAGCCGCAGGATCACCCCGTCAACACGGTCGACGAAGACCTGCACGTGGTAGTCCGGCCGATCGACGAAGCGCTCGACGGCGCGCGGGTGATCGCACTCGACGACGATCGCTTCGCGACCGGCGACACGGTCCGTGCCCGAGATCCACGTCACGCCTGTCCCGAGGACGTTCTGGCAGTAGCCGGCGGGGTGGACGAACAGCTCCGGGAGTGTTTCAGCCGGCAGCGCCGTGATCGGGTCGTAGACGGTGGAGCTGCCCGGGTACGTCTTCGGGTCGAGGCCGCGGACACGGGGCCGCACGGGCCGGCTCGTGCCCAGCTTGTGGCCGGCAGAGAACGTCCGAACGACCTCGCCATCGGAGATCCACAGCTCGTGATGGCCGGCGGCCGCATTGCCCGGCATCGAGGTCACGACGCGCGCGTGGCCCGGATGGCGTAGCGCCACGTCGACCGCCTGGACCTGCTCGCCTCGGGCGCCCCACGTCCGCTCCTCGATCCGCATCTTGAGCGTCTCGAAGCGGCGTTCGGCGTCGCGCATGAACGTGAACAGCTCGTCGACCGTGGGCTGACCGGCGGGCAGGGCCACGACCTCGGCGCGGCGTTCGCCGCGACGGACGGGCACGAGCGCGGCGCGATCCCAGCGTTCGGTGGTCATCGAGGCGGATTGTAGAGGCCCGCCTAGACTCGAAGCGATGGATGCCGCGCCCGAGACGTTCCGGCTCGTGATGGGCCGATTCGCGACCGGCATCAGCGTCGTCACCACGCTCGACGGCGGTGACGAGACGAAGCCCGCGGGCATCACCGTCAACGCGCTGTCGTCTGTCTCGCTCGACCCGCCCCTCGTCATGGTGGCGCTGGATCGAAGCCGCTTCATCACGCCGATGGTCCGCGCGCACGGCCGGTATGCGGTGAACATCCTCGGCGACGGGCAGCAGGCGTTGTCCGATTGCTTCGCGCACGCGCCCGTATCGCCCGGCCGCGAGGAGTTCTGCGGTGCTTCATGGCACCCGGGCACCGGAGGGCTCCCGCTCCTCGACGGCGCGATCGCCACGCTCGAATGCACGGTCGTCGAGACCTTCTCCGCGGGCGACCACGACCTGTTCATCGGGCGGGTGGATGCGCTCGATGCGCCAGGCGCGGATAGCGCCGGCCCGGGCAGCGTGACCCCGCTGCTCTACTTCCGGCGCCGCTACCTGCGCGTCGAGCAGGGCGCCGACAGCCCCGTCGAAGGCAAGCCCGAAGGCTGATGCCGACGATCCGGGCCAACGGCCTCGAGATCGGGTACGACGTCCACGGCGCGGGACCGCCGATGGTGCTGCTCCACGGTGCGACCTCGCTCGGGCGCGAGGACTACGCCGCCCAGATCCCGTCGATGTCCAAGGCATTCCTCGTGCACGTCCCGGATGCTCGTGGCCACGGCAGGACGCGCTGGGACGCTGCCGACGGATTCGAGTACCGCTGGCTCGTCGACGACCTGACGGCCTTCGTCGATGCGCTCGGGCTGGACTCGTTCCATCTCGTTGGGTTCTCGATGGGGGCGATGACGGCGCTCCAGTTCGGGGCACGGCATCCGGAGCGGCTGCGGACGTTGGTCGTCGTCGGGATCACGACGCATCGCGAGCCGCGCGCGTCCGTCGGACGCCGACTCATGGATCCCGAGGCGATCCTCGCGCGAGATCCGGTGTTCGCCGCGCGGCTCTCGCGCCGCCACGACGAGGGCCAGGGCGTGGGCGCGTGGCAGCGCCTCCTGCCTGCCATCGCGGGGGACATCGCCGCCCAGCCGCTGCTGACACCCGCCGAGCTCCACAGCATCGACTGCCCCGCGATGGTGGTCTGCGGGGACCGGGATCCGTTCGTCCCGACGGAGCACGCTGCGGGGCTCGCGCGCCAGTTCCCGGCCGGTCGCCTGTTCATCGCGCCCGACTGCGGCCACGAGGTGATGTCGCGCCGGCCGGGCCTGTTCAACGAGGCAATGTCCGGGTTCTACCGCGCCACGGCGGAGGTCGCGGAGGCGCGCGCCGCCGCAGCCACGCGGCCATAGAGGCCAGAGGAGGGATCGAATGACCACGCTGCTGGTGCTGTACAGGGCGCCCGAAGGCGGCTCCGACGCGCTGGATACGTTCGAGGCGCGCTACCGCGACGAGCACCTGCCGCTCGTGGCCCAGACACCCGGCCTGCGAGCGACACGGGTCTGGCGCGTCCGCGAGTCCCTTGGGGCGGAGACAGACCTGGCCATGGCCTGCGCGATGGACTTCGACGATCGGGCCGCGCTCGACGAGGGCCTCCGCTCGGATCCGATGCGCGCCGCGGGTCGCAACCTGCGCGAGATCGCACCGGGACTGGCGACGTTCCTCGTGGTCGAGGACGCACCGGACCTGCTGGACGGCAAGGTCGGCGGCTAGGCCGCCGGTGGATACTGCGCCCATGGATCCGATCCTCCACGTCAACCTGCCGGCCAACGGGCCGAACGGACCCATCGACGGCGTGGCGCTGCTCGTCATGGACCGGCCCGCGGTTCTCAACGCGCTCAACTTCGCGCTGATCGAGGCCATCACCGATGCGCTCGAGGCGCTCGATCGCGATCCCGCCTGCCGCGCCATCGTCCTCACCGGCGCCGGCGACCGCGCCTTTGCGGCCGGCGCCGACATCCCGGAGCTCGCCGCGCAGACGCCGACGACGCTCACGGTCGACGACACGTTCCACCGCTGGGAGCGGATCAAGCGCATTCGGAAGCCGATCGTCGCTGCGGTTCGCGGGTTCGCGCTCGGCGGCGGCTGCGAGCTCGCGATGCTGTGCGACGTGATCGTCGCCGGCGAGGACGCGCAGTTCGGCCAGCCCGAGATCAAGCTCGGCGTCATGCCCGGCGCCGGGGGCACGCAACGGCTCACGCGCGCGATCGGTAAGGCCAAGGCGATGGAGATGATCCTGACCGGCCGGAACATGGGCGCCCGCGAAGCCGAGGCGGCGGGGCTCGTGTCCCAGGTCGTTCCTTCGGAAGCGACGGTCCAGGCGGCCCTCGAGCTCGCCGGTCGGATCGCATCGATGCCGCCGGTCGCCGTGATGGCCGCCAAGGCCGCCGTCAACCGCGCCGAAGAGCTGTCCCTCGAGGCGGGGTTGGAGTTCGAACGGCGGAACTTCTACCTGCTGTTCGACACCGAAGACCAAACGGAAGGCATGGCGGCGTTCTCCGAGAAGCGCCCGCCGCAGTGGAAGGGTCGCTGATGTCGCTGAACGGCCACGACGCACCGGGCGGCGGCGGGAGCCTCGCGCCCGAGCACGACTGGGCGGCCGCGTCCGAGTCCATCTTTCCGGCCCTGCGGCCATCCGGGACGCACGGCGCGCCGCTCGCGGAGCTCGACGACGCTCGTCTCGCCCACGAGGGCACCAAGACCCACGCGCTGCCGCTCGTCGACGACGGTCCGGCCGATCTCATGATCGTCTACGTCCTGCGCCAGCCCGCCTACGACGTGGTCGTGAACGCCGACCACCTGCTCACGTGGGGCGTCGGCGCCGAGGCGCTGCGCTCGAAGGCGATGGACAACCTGCGGGCCTGGTCGAACGATGCGCCATGGAGCGGCGAGCTCGAGGGCAAGCGCCATTTGGTCTCGTCCGATACGGGCGATGGCGGCGACGCGGCCCGCATCCTCCTGCCTGAGGTCCGCTCCCACCTCGCCGGCGAGTGCGGTGGCCCCGCGCGCGTGCTCGTGGGCCTTCCGGATCGCGATCTGCTCGTCGCCGGGTCGCTCAACCCGGGCGACGCTGCCTTCGCGGAGCAGTTCGCGGCGTTCGTCTCGGACATCTCGGAAGGCGCCTCGGAGCCGATCGAAGGGATGCTGTTCGAGATCGTCGGCGACGACCACAAGCTCGTGCCGTACGGTCGCTGAGGTGGCGGACACCGAGTCCACGGTCCTGGTCGACGTCGACGCGGAGGCGCGCGTCGCCACGATCACGCTGAACCGGCCGGATGCGCTGAACTCGCTGACCGTGCCGATGAAGCAGGCACTGCTCGCCTCATTCCGAAAGCTTGATCGCGACGCCGGCGTGCGTGCCGTCATCCTGACCGGCGCGGGTCGCGCGTTCTGCGCCGGCCAGGACCTCAAGGAGCGCCTCGAGCCCGATGCTGCGCCCCTCGGCGTCGAGGTTCGAGAGCGCTACAACCCGATCATCCGCGCGATGCGGGGTTCACCGAAACCCATCGTCGGAGCGATCAACGGGGTGGCCGCCGGAGCGGGCGCCGCGCTCGCCCTTGCGTGCGACATCCGCATCGCCGCGGAGGGAGCGTCCTTCACGCTCGCGTTCGGCCGCGTCGGGCTCACTCCGGACAGCGGCGCAACGTGGTTCCTGCCCCGACTCGTTGGCGACGCCCGCGCCGCCGAGATGGCACTGCTCAACGAGCCGGTTCGCGCGGAAGAAGCGGCACGGATCGGCCTCATCGGTCGCGTCGTCACGCCGGATCAGCTCCTTGCCGAGGCGCGCGCCGCTGCAGCCAAGCTCGCGGCCGGCGCCCCGAAGGCCATCGCGCTCACGAAACGCGCTCTGAACGCGAGCTGGGACCGCGATCTCGACGCCGCGCTGGATTACGAAGCCCACATCCAGGACCTCGCCGGCCGCACGAACGACCACCGCGAAGGCATGGCTGCCTTCCTCGAGAAGCGCCCGCCCAACTTCACGGGCGAGTGACGGAACGCTCATCGAGATGGACGAGCGCATCTCCGCTCGGAAGTTTCACGATGCCGTCGAGGGGGATGACTGGCGGGTCCTGTTCTCCGGCGCCCATGCGCATTACCGCGCCAGGTCGTTCGCGGAGGCCGCTCAGTTCGTTGCCGCGATCGCGGACGTCGCGAAGCAAGTGGGCCATTTCCCGGATGTCGACGTGCGACCGGAGGGCGTCACCGTCCGCACTGCCTCAGGGGATTACGGGGCGCTCAGCGCGCGCGACGTGGAGCTCGCGCGCAGGATCTCGGCAGCCGCTCGAGCCCTGAATCTCGAGCCGGACCAGTCACAGGTCCAGGTCGTCGCCATCGCGGTTGCGCAGGATGCGGGCACCGACGTCGGCCCGTTCTGGGCAGCCGCGCTCGGGTACCGGCATCTCGGAGCCAACGAGGACGTGGTCGATCGGCATCGACGCAACCCGCATTTCTCGTTCCAGAAGCTCCGCCCATCGAGGCCGGGACGTGGTCGCACGCACATCGACGTGAGCGTCCCCGCAGACCAGGCCGAGGCCCGGGTCGCCGCAGCGATCGAAGCCGGCGGTCGCCTGGTCGACGGCTCGCACGCGCCGAACTGGTGGACACTCGCATCGCCGGAGAACCACAAGGTCGATATCGCTGCGTGGCCGGACTTCGACGACGACGACGGGTGACCCGGGGGTCTTGCCGGCTAGTAGCCCTCGACAGCGATCGGAGTGAGCGCGAAGTCGCGCCGGTTCCTGGTGATCACGGTGGCGCGCAATGCCTCCGCCGTCGCGGCAATCAACGCGTCCGGAACGCTCAGCGTCTCTCCTCGCCGCTGCGCAGCGCCACGCCATAACCCGGCTTGACGAGCGGTTTCGGGGCCCGGTTGCACGAATTCCACGCCCGCGACGAATGCCTCGAGGGCAGGGCGCTCTGCCTCCCGGATGCCAGTCGCAAGCTCGCAAAGCACGACGTCGCTGATGTACGGGTCGTCGCCCGCTGCCACCAGACGCCACATGCGATCGGTCGCGTCGGGCCGACCACGCAGGAAGTCGATCGAGAACGTCGAGTCGAGGAGGTAGCGCACCTAGAGATCGGCGTCGTCGCCGGTGGTGCGCTCAGCGCGGCCCGCCCGCACCCATTCCACGACGGATTCGTCGGTCGGGAAGAGCGGATGATCACGCCAGATTCCCGCAGCGGACTGGAGCAGCGCCAATCGCTCATCCCGACGGATTCGGTCTCGCACGGCCTCTGCGACATATCGGCTCTTGCCGCGATCGCCCGCGACCCGCTCCAGGCCTTCGACAACGTCATCGGGGAGCAGGAGATTCATGCGCACACTCATGCGCACAGCATGGCGCACGCACGGCTC
This sequence comes from Candidatus Limnocylindrales bacterium, assembly GCA_035248345.1. Classification (GTDB taxonomy): domain Bacteria; phylum Chloroflexota; class Limnocylindria; order Limnocylindrales; family CSP1-4; genus UBA5189. Next base: position 39,071 of record DATFHO010000090.1, on the reverse strand, counting down.
GGTGTCAATCGACGCTTGACCTCGGAGGGTCCTCGGGCGTAGCCTAACGAGCGTTAGTTAGGCGCAACGTTCGGAGTTGTGAACGCGTGGTCGAGATCAGCCGCCGTCAGGCAATCGAGGACGTCGCGAGCGACCTGTTCCGCGAGCACGGCTACGCGGGCACGAGCATTCGCGACATCGCCCGCGCGCTCTCGGTCCAGGGCGCGAGCCTGTATGCGCACGTCACCTCGAAGGAGGACGTGCTCTGGGCGATCGTCGATCGGGCGGCGACGCGGTTCGAACGAGCAGCCGACGCTGCCGAGTCCAACGCGCAGATCACGGATCCGGGCGATCCCGTCGAGGCGCTTGCCGCGCTGGTTCGCGCCCACGTCGAGGTCGTGACCCACGACGTCGATGAAGCCAGCGTCTTCGTCACCGAGTGGCGCGCCCTCGGGCCGGAACTGCGCCGCCAGATCCTCGATCGCCGGGACGCCTACGAGACCCGGTTCCGCCGTCGGATCGAGGACGGGATCGCCGTCGGTGCATTCGCGATGACCGATCCGGCGGTCGCAACGATCACGCTTCTCAGCGCCCTGAACGGCATTGCCATTTGGTATGACCCCGCAGGCCGCCTGCCGGCCGACCGAATCGCCGACCACGAAGTCGATCTCATGCTCCGAATGCTGGAGGCGTCCCGATGACGGACCCGCTCGCGCTTGACCCTGTGCTGCCCGTCCGCCAGCGGACCGAGCGGCCGTGGAACGACGATCTTCCGCATGACGAGCGGTACGCCCATTTCGAGGCCCACGTCATGGCCGGCGGCAAGATCGAGGCGACCGACTGGATGCCGGACGAATATCGAACCGCCGTCCTGCGGTTCGTCGAGATGCACGCCAACTCGGAGCTGATGGGCGTCCTGCCCGAGCGCGAATGGATCATGCGCGCGCCCACGCTCCGCCGGAAGCTCGCGCTCACGGCGAAGGTGCAGGACGAGGTCGGGCACGCGCAGCTGCTCTATCGCGTCGCCGAGGACCTCGGCAAGCCGCGCGAAGCGATGCTCGAGGACCTCATGGCGGGGAAGACGAAGTTCCACAACGTCTTCCACTACCCGACGAAGAGCTGGGGCGACATCGGGATCATCGCCTGGCTTGTCGATGCCGCGGCGATCGTCGCCCAGCAGGCGCTGCGCGACTCCTCGTATGCGCCGTATGCACGGACCATGCAGAAGATCTGCTGGGAAGAGTCGGTCCACATCATGCACGGCCGCGACGTCGTGGTGACCCTGATGAACGGAACGGCCTCGCAGCGCGAGCTGGTTCAGGAAGCGCTGAACCGATGGTGGGGCCCGCTCATGCAGATGCACGGGCCGCGCGGCGACCGCGCGAAGGACCGAGACCTCCACTGGCGCATCAAGGCCAAGACGTCCGAGGAGCTCCGCCAGGAGTTCCTCACGATCTACGTGCCGCGACTCCTGGAGCTCGGGCTGACGATCCCCGATCCGAACCTCGCGTACGACGAGGCGTCGAAGACGTGGTCGTACACCGAGCCCGATTGGGACGAGCTTCGATCCGTCGTCACCGGCCACGGCCCGAAGTCGCAGGAGCGCCTCAAGTTCAGGCGGCTCAACCGGACCGAGACCGCCTGGGTGCGCTCGACGGTGTTCGGCCTCCCGGCCGCGCCATCGGCCGAGCAGCCCCAGCCGGCGTTCGTATGACGTCGACGGTCATGGGCTCCAACATGTCGCCTACAACGCCCGAAGTCGGTCATACGAACGCGGACGACACGCGAGCGCCGCACCTCGAGGAATACGAGGTCTTCCGCCAGGAGAAGGACGGCGACCCGATGCGCCACGGCGGCAACGTCCTTGCCCCGGATCCCGAGCTGGCGATGCACTACGCCCGCGAGATGTTCTCGCGCCGCAACGAGTCCACTCGACTCTGGGTCGTGCGCCGCGCCGACATTGCGATCCTCGAGGACGCGGACCTGCTGAATCCGCCGCTCGATCGGTCGTTCAAGAAGCCCGGCGGCTACGTGATGCGCGACAAGCTTGCCGCCGCTCGAGAGCGTGCCGGCACGGAGAAGCCGCAGGCTCGCGCCGAGGGCCACGATCGAACCGGCGGCCGACGATGACCGCATCGACCGGCACGACCGCCCCGTTCATCGCGCCGCCGCAGGACGCAGCGACCCGCGACGCGCTCGTCGAGCTCCTCCTGACCATGGCCGACGATGAGTTCGTCTCCGGCTTCACCGATTCCGAGTGGACCGGGATCGCGCCGCTCCTCGAGGAGGACGTGGCGATCTCATCGATCTCCCAGGACGAGCTGGGCCACGCGCGGGCGCTGTACCAGCTGCTCGCCGGCGTGCTCGACGATGGCCGCGACGAGGATGCGATCGCCTACGACCGCGAGCCGGAGGCATACCGGCACGCGCGACTGCTCGACCACGCCCGTGGCGATTGGGCGTCGACCATCGCTCGCCGGTTCCTGTATGAGCTCGCGGATGAGGCCCGGCTCGCGTCGATCGGCGAGGGTTGGCCACCGCTCACGGACCTCGTCGGGAAGCTCCGCCGCGAGGAGCGGTATCACCGGCTGCACCTCGTCGCCTGGATCAGCCGGCTGGCGGGCGGCGGCTCGGAGTCCCGTGGCCGCCTCGAAGCCGCGCTGAACGATCTCGGCGCTGATGCAGCGTCGGTGTTCACGCCGCTTGATGGGGAGCGGGCGCTCCTGGACGCGGGTGTGCTGTCCCGGCCGATGGCGGCTGCCGAAGCCGCGTGGCGCGCCGACCTGACGGCCATCCTCGTGCCGCTCGGCCTCCCGGTCCCGCCGGCAACCGACGCCCCCGCGGACGGCCGCACCGGCCACTCCGACGCGTTCCGCTGGCTCTGGGGCGAGTTCACCGCGGTCCGTCACTCCGAGGACGGCGCGACATGGTGATGATCGCCCCGGCCCTCACCCGCGAGGGGGTCCTCTCCGTGCTCGAGGGCCTGGCCGACCCCGAGATCCCGAACGTGTCGATCGTCGACCTCGGGATGGTGCTCGACGTCCAGATCAATCGCGAGCGAATCGCCGTGGAGCTGCTGCCCACCTTCGTCGGGTGCCCGGCGCTTGAGGTCATCAAGTCGAGCGTGGTCGATGCGCTCGCGCCGTTCGGGCTCCCGGTGGACGCCGAGTTCACCTGGCGGGTGCCGTGGACGTCGGACCGAATCACGACCCGCGGTCGCGAGCGGCTCGCCGAGTCAGGCTTCGCGCCGCCCGCGGCGCCGGATGAGGTCACCTGCCCCTACTGCGGCTCCGACCGCGTCGCGATGGACAGCGCCTTCGGCCCGACCCAGTGCCGGTCGCTGTTCTACTGCCGGGCGTGCCGCCAGCCGTTCGAGGCCTTCAAGCCGATCTAGCTGTTGATCCCCGAGAGATCGCTGGCAGCGAGATGGTCCGCGGGACGTGGTCAGCGGTCCTAAGGCCGCCGATGTCGCTGGCACCGCCCATTCGACGCGAATGAGGCCTCGAAGGCGCCCGAGAGCGGCCCGGAAGCCCCCCGATGCACGTGGCTTGACGGCAGATTGCGAAGGACAGCGCGCGTCCCCGAGCCGTTATCGGTTTCGAAGTCCTGGGATTGACGATGCCAGCGACATCTCCGAGGCCAAGGCACCGAGGGCGCGACCCGGAGTCCCGCCCGGCGCCTGGCACCTGGCGCCTGGCCGCGGAGGGCGCGCCTCAGGCAGGGATCCCCGGGCCGGACATCGCGAAGAGCTGCGTCTCGCCCGAGGCCTCGGCGTACGCCTCGACCGGGAGGCACTCGCAGACGACGTTGCGATCGCCGTAGACGTTGTCGATGCGGCGGACCGGCGGCCAGTACTTGCGATGCTGGACCCAGCGAAGCGGGAACGCGCCCTGCTCGCGCGTGTAGGGCCGCGCCCACTCGTCGCGCAGCAGGTCGGCCGCGGTGTGGGGCGCGTTCCGCAGCGCGGACGACGCGACCGGCACCTTGCCCGACTCGATGTCGGAGATTTCGGCACGGATCTGTAGGAGCGCGTCCGCGAACCGGTCGAGCTCCGCCTTCGACTCCGATTCCGTCGGCTCGATCATCAGCGTTCCGACCACTGGAAAGCTCATCGTCGGTGCGTGGAAGCCGAAGTCCATGAGCCGCTTGGCGATGTCGTCGACCGACACGCCGCTCTCCGCGGTGATCTGCCGGCAGTCGAGGATGCACTCGTGCGCCACGGTCCCCTGGTCGCCGACGTACAGCACCGGGAACGCATCCCCCAGCCGCTTCGCGAGGTAGTTCGCGTTGAGGATCGCGATCTGGGTCGCGCGTCGGACGCCCTCGGCGCCGAGCATCGCGATGTACGCCCACGAGATCGGCAGGATGCTCGCGCTTCCGAACGGCGCCGAGGACACGCGCCCCGGCTCGTCGAGCGCGATCCCGGGCAGGAACGACCGGAGGTGCGCCGCCACGCCGATCGGGCCCATCCCAGGCCCGCCGCCGCCGTGCGGGATCGCGAACGTCTTGTGCAGGTTCAGGTGGCAGACGTCGGCCCCGATGTCGCCCGGGCGCGAGAGCCCGACCTGGGCGTTCATGTTCGCGCCGTCCATGTAGACCTGGCCGCCCGCCTCGTGAACGAGGCGGCAGATCTCGACGATGCCCTCCTCGAACACGCCGTGCGTGCTCGGGTACGTGATCATCAGCGCCCCGAGGTCCGCCGCGTTGGCCGCGATCTTGGCCCGGAGGTCGTCGAGATCGACATTGCCCTGCGCATCCGTGGCCACGACGACGACGCGGTAGCCCGCCATCACCGCGGAAGCCGGGTTCGTGCCATGCGCCGAGGCAGGGATCAGGCACACCCGTCGATTGCCCTCGCCGCGCGACAGGTGCCACCGGCGGATCGCGAGGAGGCCCGCGTACTCACCCTGGGAGCCGGCGTTCGGCTGGAGGCTCACCGCGGCGAAACCGGTGATCTCGCCGAGCCACGTCTCGAGCTCATCGAAGAGGCGCGCGTAGCCGGGCAGTCGGGTGGAGTCCGAGAACGGATGGACGCGGGAGAAGCCCGGGAGCCCGATGCCCATCATCTCAGTGGTCGCGTTGACCTTCATCGTGCAGCTGCCCAACGGGATCATCGACCGGGTCAGCGTCACGTCCTTCTCGGCGAGCCGGAAGAGGTAGCGGAGCATCTCGGTCTCGGATCGGTAGAGCGAGAACACGGGATGCGTGAGGATGTCGTCCGTTCGGCGCGCGTCGGCAGGCAGGGAGGCCTTCGCCGTCGCGTCGACGGCCTTCGCGGTGGGCTCGGCGCCGCCGAACGCGGCGATGACCGCGGCGACATCCGCCTCGGTGGTCGTCTCGTCGCAGGCGATCGAGACGCCGGTGGCATCGAGGCGGCGGAGCTCGTAGCCCGCGGCGGCGGCGGCCGCGATGAGCGCGTCGGCGCGACCGGTTGTGTGCGTCTCGATCGCGATCGTGTCGACGTACCGCTCGTGCCGCAGCGCGAGGCCGTCGAGGGCCGCGACGGCGGCCGCGATCGCGGCGGCGCGCGCGTGTGCCTGTTCAGCGATGGCGCGCAGCCCGTCCGGGCCGTGCCACGCCGCGTACATGCTCGCGACGACCGCGAGGAGGACCTGCGCGGTGCAGATGTTCGAGGTCGCCTTCTCGCGACGGATGTGCTGCTCGCGCGTCTGGAGCGTGAGCCGGTACGCAGGCGCCCCGTCCGCGTCCACGCTCACGCCGACGAGCCGACCCGGCAGCGACCGCTTGTACGCATCGCGCGTGGCCATGAAGCCGGCGTGCGGGCCGCCGTTGCCCATCGGGACACCGAAGCGCTGGCTGTTGCCGACGACGACGTCCGCGCCCTGGGCGCCGGCGCTCTCGATGAGGACGCAGGCGAGGAGGTCCGTCGCCACGATCACGAGCAGGCCGGCTGCGTGGGCTGCTTCGACGTCCGCACGGATCGAGCGGACCGCCCCGGACGAGCCGGGGTCCGACAGCACGAGGGCGAACGGCCGTTCGCCCTCCTTGGGCGAGGTAGCGCGTGCGAGGAGCTCCGGGGTGCCGGCCACGACGACCTGGACGTCGAGCGGCTCGGCCCGCGTCCGGATGATCGCGATCGTCTGGGGGTGTGTATCCGCGTCGACGAGCACGAGGTTGCCGTCGTTGACGCTGCTCACAGCGTGGCAGAGCGTCACTGCCTCGGCGGCGGCGGTGCCCTCGTCGAGCATCGATGCGTTCGCGATCTCCATGCCGGTGAGGTCGCAGATCGCGGTCTGGAAGTTGATCAGGGCCTCGAGGCGGCCCTGCGCGATCTCGGGCTGGTACGGCGTGTAGGCCGTGTACCAGGCGGGATTCTCGAGGACGTTGCGGAGGATCACGGGCGGCGTGATCGTGTCGTGATAGCCCATGCCGATCATCGATCGGAGGGGAGTGTTCGCCGCGGCCATGTCGCGCAGGTCGTTCAGCGCCTGCGCCTCCGACCGCGCCGACGGGAGCCCGAGCCCGTCCTTGCGCAGGATGCGGGCGGGGACCGTTGCCTTGACGAGATCGTCCAGGGAGGCGTAGCCGAGGGCTGCGAGCATCTGCTCGACCTCGCGCTCGTCCGGGCCGACATGACGATCGACGAACCCGACGGAGACCCCGACGGTTCCCTGTGTTTCCGGCATGGCGGCACCTCCCGGTGCCCCGCTGTCCTGGTGCCTGAGAGCGTCCCCGCGAGGCGTCTGCCTCGCGAGTTCCTCCGTCGGCGCGCGCTGGCGGGTTGCCCCGTCCTCAACGCTCTCCAGCGTTCCCATCCCTGCACGGTCCCTGGTGCCTGAGAGGTTCCGGACCGTTGCTCCGTCGGCGCCGCCGATCTGCCTGCCCGAAGGCGTGCAGCCTGCGGTCTCTCCCGCGCAGTTCGACTGGGAATGACCGCGGCCATCGTAACCTCTGGACATGGATCGGGCGAGGGTCGGAATCGTCGGCGCGGGAACGATGGGGGCCGGGATTGCGCAGGTCGCGCTCGAGGGCGGCTGGGCCGTGGCGCTGCACGACCCGATCGCGGGAGCGGTCGACAAGGGTCGGGAGCGCATCCGCGATGGCCTCGTGCGCCGCGCCGCCAAGGTCGCGCCCGAGTCGGCGGAGGCATGGGTCGCGGAGCGGCTCGCGCGCCTGACGGCCGCAGACGCCCTGGACGACCTCGGACGGAGCGGCCAGCTCGTGATCGAAGCGGCCCTCGAGCGCCTCGACCTCAAGCGCGAGATCTTCCGGGTGCTGGACGAGGCAGCGGACCCCGGCACGATCCTCGCGACCAACACCAGCGCCCTCGCCGTGTCCGAGATCGCCGAGGGCACCCTCCATCCGGACCGGATCGTCGGGCTGCACTTCTTCAACCCCGCGCCCGTGTTGCCCCTGGTGGAGGTCGTGGCGGGCGATCGATCCGCCGACTGGGCGGTCGAACGGGCGGGGAGCATCGTCGAGGGCTGGGGCAAGACCGCGATCCGCGTCTCCGATTCGCCGGGGTTCCTCGTGAACCGCGTGAACCGGCCGTTCACGCTGGAGCCGCTGCGGCTGCTCCATGCCGCGATGGGGTCGGTCGAGTCGATCGACGGGGCGCTCACGGCAGCCGGATTTCCGATGGGGCCGTTCGCGCTGATGGACCTGATCGGCATCGACGTGAACCTTGCCGCCGCTCGGGGCTTGTTCGAGGCTTCGGGACGGCCGCCGCGGTTCCGGCCCTCGCCGATCCAGGAGGAGCTCGTCGCCGCGGGCCGCCTCGGCCGCAAGACCGGCGAGGGGTTCTACCGGTACGACGCGGGGCGTGCCACGGGACCGGCCGGGCGGTTCGCGGGCGAGATTCGCCTCGGACCATCGGCGCCGCGGCCGCTCGATGCGGAATCGATCGCGGAGCGCGTCATCCTCGCGATCGTGAACGAGGCATATCGCGCGCTCGGGGACCGCGTCGCCACTGCTGATGACATCGACCGCGCCATGCGCCTGGGCGCGAACCACCCCTTCGGGCCGTTCGAGTGGGCGCATCGGACGGGCCTCCAGGAGGTCGCGCTGATGCTCGACGCACTGGGTGACGAGGACGCCGACACGTTCCGCCCGAGCCTGCCGCTCCTTCGAGCGGCTCGATCGGCGACCTAGCGCATACTTCCGCCGCACACCGGCGCACCCATCCACGCACCACACGGGGAGATCCAGTTCATGCACCGCACCATCCGCGCCCTCGGCCTGACCGCCGCCGGCGCCCTGCTCATCGCCGCCTGCGGCGGCAATGCCGCGACGACCGCCCCGACCACTGCCGCGGCCACGACGCCCCCGGCCACGGCGGCCGCGACCGAGGCGACGACGCCGACCGAGGTTCCCGGCGCTTCCGGCGCCCTTCCGAGCTTCGACCTGTCGTCGTTCCACGGCGACCAGGACCTCGAGAGCCTGATCCCGAAGAGCATCGCTGGCGAGAACCTGACCGTCCTGAGCATGACCGGCGACCAGTTCCTGGGCGGCGACACCGCTTCGCCGGAGCTCGGTGACGCGCTGAAGGCGCTCGGCAAGACGCCCGCCGACCTCGGTGTGGCCTTCGCGGGCTCGACGAAGATCACGATCGTCGCGTTCCGAGTGAAGGGCGTTCCCGCCGACGCGCTGTTCACGGCCTTCAAGAACGCGCAGACGGACCAGTTCACGAGCGAGAACGTCAGCTACGGCGGCAAGAGCGTCACGAAGATCACGCCGAGCGACGGCAGCATCGCCTTCATCTACGTGAAGGACGACGCGATGTTCGTGGTCGGCAGCTCGGGCTCGTCGGTTCCGACCGACGCGCTGCTCAACGAGGCGTTCCAGAAGCTTCCGTGAGCGCCCGTGATCCACGCCGGCCCTTGCGGGAGGCGTGGATCGTCGAAGCAGTTCGAACGCCGATCGGGCGGTACGGTGGCGCGCTTGCCGCCGTCCGCCCGGACGACCTGGCGGCCATCGCGATTCGCGCCGTGGTCGACCGATCCGGCATTGATCCTTCGCTGATCGAAGACGTGATCCTCGGCTGCGCGAACCAGGCCGGCGAGGACAACCGCAACGTGGCGCGGATGGCCGCCTTGCTCGCGGATCTGCCGGTCGAGGTGGCCGGCCAGACCGTGAACCGCCTGTGCGGCTCCGGCCTGCAGGCGATCAATGCGGCCGCACATGCGATCGGCGCCGGCGACGGCGACGTGTTCGTGGCCGGCGGTGTCGAGTCGATGACCCGCGCGCCGTTCGTGCTCGGCAAGGCCGAGAGCGCGTGGGATCGCGGCGCAAAGGACCTCCAGGACACGACCCTCGGCTGGCGGTTCATCAACCCGGCGCTGTCCGCGAAGCACTACCCGTACTCGATGGGCGAGACGGCCGAGAACGTCGTGGAGCGCTACGGGGCCACGAGCGACGTCACGCGGGAGCGGCAGGACGCCTTCGCGCTCCGTTCGCACCAGCGGGCGGTGGCTGCGATCGAGGGCGGCGTCTTCGACGGGCAGCTCGTGCCGGTCTCGGTGCCGCAGAAGAAGGGCGATCCCGCGGTGGTCTCGCGGGACGAGCATCCGCGCGCGGATACGTCGATGGAGGCGCTCGCGCGCCTGCGGCCCGCGTTCCGCGAGGGTGGATCCGTGACCGCAGGGAACTCCTCGGGGATCAACGACGGCGCGTCGGCCACGCTGGTCGTCGAAGCGGATCAAGCTCGGGCGCTCGGGTTGCGCCCACTCGCGCGGGTCGTTTCGTCAGCGGTGGCGGGCGTCGACCCGGCAGTGATGGGCGTCGGGCCCGTGCCGGCGTCGCGCAAGGCGCTGGCCCGCGCCGGGATCACCGTCGATGACCTCGACCTCGTCGAGATCAACGAGGCGTTCGCGTCGCAGTCGGTCGTATGCATGGACGAGCTCAAGCTCGATCCCGAGAAGGTGAACGTGAACGGCGGCGCGATCGCGCTCGGGCATCCGTTGGGGGCCTCGGGCGCTCGGCTCGTGACGATGCTCGTTCATGAGCTGGCACGGCGCGGGGGCCGCTATGGCCTCGCGACGATGTGCATCGGGGTGGGCCAGGGGATCGCCACCGTCGTGGAGCGCATCGAGGGCTAAGCCGGCCGACCATGGCGACCTCGGAAGCTGCGTTCCCCCAACTCACGCTGCAGGCCCTGATCGACATCGTCGGCGTCGACGAATTTGAGCGCGAGTCGGCGATCGCCCATGCGAAGCAGCGGGGCGAGCGCGCGAGCCTCATGGTTCCGCACGAGCTATCTGACCGTCTCTGGTGGGAAGGGTCCGAATCGCCGGCGCGCAGGCTTGAGGTCGCGATCGAGCTGTACCTGAGGATCCCCTCCTATGGATGCCTCATGTACTGGCGCGACGAGACATTCGACCCGCCCACGATGGGAGCCATGTGGGAGGCATTTCGATCGTTCCTCGATGACCCGCGTGAGGCTGTCGCCGATGCGGCCGAGTATCGACTTTGGGTGGACTACTTCGAGGATCCGAATACGGTCGAGGCCGCTTGGCGGGAGATGACACGTGGCGGCCCCGTGCGGGGCCGGCGATTCGAACGACTCATGCAATCCTCCGGGCCAGTGCCCTGGAAGCTGAAGGCGCGGGTCTATGCCGAGCTTGCGGATGCGGGCGGCTGGGACGAGTGGTTGCTCGGCGGCTTGTACGGCAGCTGCATCGACGTGTACGGCCAGCTCGAGCGGGTCCCCGCGGTGCGACTCCTGGCAAGGCTTCGAGGCGTCGAGGACGACCTGCGGTATCGGCAGCTCGCGAAGGCGCTCGCCGACCCTCGGCTCCCGGTCGATGGCGCCCAACGACGTGGGTATGTCGTTACGCGGTATCCGGTGGCGTCACCCACCGAGCCACGGTGAGTCGCTCGCGCACCGCTCGCGCCCGTGATCTCCCTCAGGCAGCCTCGATCGCCTTCAGTGCGTGGGCCAGTGCGTCCTGGAGGGAGTCCTGGAGCCCGGTGCCGGCGACGCTCACGCGCACGTTGATCGGCGATCCGGTGCGCTTGATGTAGCTTCGGCAGCCCGCGGCGAGCCGCTGCCCCAGCCGCTCTGCGCCGGCTTCGTTCGTCTCGGGCATGAGCACCTGGAAACGTGCCGTGGCGACGCGCGCGACGAGGTCCGTGCCGCGGATGTCCTCGCGCAGGACGCGCGAGATCGGGCCGGCGAGCGAACGCATGAATGGGGTCACGTCGGTCTTCGCGTCCTGGTGGCGCAGCTCGACGATCGCAACGGAGGCGGGACGTCCGTAGCGCCTGGCGCGGCCGCTCTCCCGGGCCATTGCGGCATTCCACTCGAGCCGGCCGGGGAGCGTGCGCAGCTCGGTCGAGCGCTTCGGGGGCTCGTCGCCGGTCCGGCGGGCAGCAACGCCGTTCGCGTCCGGGTTCGTGACGGCGGCGTCGCCCGAGCCCGGCACCTGGGCCCGGGAGGCGGGCCGGCCGCGGCGCACTTCCGGTCCGTCGAGGAACGCCTCGATCGACGACTCCGTGCGCTCATCGTGGAGCGACGGGAGCGCGAAGCGGCGGGCGCGGTTCGACTCGGACGTGGCCTTGGGCCTCCGGTTCGTGAGGGAGCAGCGGAAGGGCAACTCTAGCCCAGCCGCCCGGATTCCGACTTGCAGGAAAGCGCGTGCTGCCATATTCCCGGCACACGGGCATTCGTCCCCCCGGACTGACCGCTGCGATGGAGGCCACGCTCGGAAGTCACGCCGGTTCGTGACATCTGCCCCGCGCTCGGGCAGATGTCAGCAACTTCGTGACCAGCTCCCAGCTCCTGGGAATTTGCCGGAAACGCGCCGGCGCCGCACCTCTCGTGCTGGAACGCGGCCGTAACCGGAATTTCGTCCGGGGTGGTTGTCGGAATCAGTTGCGCTGCGTACGATTGCGCCAGCACGCAACATGAACCGCGATCAACGACCGCGCGCCTCGAAGGAGCCTCACCTGATGATCGACCAGCAGCCCGCGATGGACACCACCGTCCTCTCGCTGAGCGACGCCGCAGTCACGAAGCTGCGCGACCTCACGAAGGAAGAGACGAACCCGAACATCGGGCTCCGCGTCTACGTCTACTCGGGCGGCTGCTCCGGCTTCCGCTACGGGATGATGCTCGAGGATCAGCCGACAGCCGAGGACAAGGTGCTCGAGGCGAACGGGATGAAGGTCTACGTCGACACCAACAGCATCCCGCTCCTCACGGGCTCGCAGATCGATTACGTCGACACGCTCATGGGCGCCGGCTTCACCGTCAACAACCCGAACGCGGTTGCGGCCTGTGGCTGCGGCTCGAGCTTCCGCACCGCGGACGACGCGGGCACGGCGCGTTCCTGCGCACACTGACCCAGCACTCCTTCAGCGCGATCGAAGCCGCCGGGCGACCGGCGGCTTCCTGATTCCCGGGCCAGGCGCGATGCCGGGGCCGGGCATGGTGCCGCGCCATGGCGCCCGAAGCGGTGCCAGGAATCGCCACGCCGTGACACATATTTGCTTGCTCGGAGAGGGTCGTGCCTCGACCCTCCCCGGGTGACCCTGGCGACCCCTCCCGTGACGTCCGACGCTGCCTCCGGCCTCGCCCTGACACCCGCGATGGAGGACGCCCTCCGCCGGGTCGACGAGATCGCCGATGCGACCCATGAGGGCTGGAAGGTGCCCGGCGTCGCGTACGGCGTCGTCCTGGGCGATCGACTGATCCACTCGCGTGGTTTGGGCACGCTGCGCGTGGGCAAGGACGCCCCGCCGACCGCCCGCTCCGTGTTCCGCATCGCATCGATGACGAAGAGCTTCACGGCTGCGACGGTCCTTTCGCTCCGCGACGAGGGCAAGCTCCGCCTGGACGACCCGATCGTCGAGCACGTGCCCGAGATGGCGGGCGTCCATCTGCCGACGCTCGACTCGCCGCAGATCACGATCCGCCACCTGCTCACCATGTCGGCGGGCCTCCCGACCGACGACCCGTGGGGCGATCGACAGCAGGGCCTCGACATCGATGCCTTTCGCGCGCTCCTCAGCCACGGCCTGTCGTTCGTGTGGGCGCCCGGCACGCGCTTCGAGTACTCGAACACCGGCTACGGAATCCTCGGCCGGCTGATCTCGAACGTCGCGGGTCGCGAGTACCGCGACGTGGTTCGCGAGCGAATCCTGGAGCCGTTGGGCATGCACTCGACGGCGTACGACGCCGAGGCGTTCGACGACGACCCTGCCCGGGTGGCCCGCGGCTACCTCTGGCGCAACGACCGGTACCTCGACGAGCCGAGCGACCGGTACGGCGCGCTCGCCTCGATGGGCGGCATCTTCTCGACGGTCGAGGACCTCGCGACGTGGGTGTCGGGGTTCATCGATGCCGTGCCGGCTCGCGATGACCCTGATGCGACCCACCCGCTCCGGCGCGCGACGCGCCGCGAGATGCAGCAGCCGATGGTCCCGACGGATTTCTGGATCAGCCAGCGCTCCGCCGATGCGGAAGTCGACGTCGACGTGATGGGCTACGGGTTCGGGCTGTTCGTCGTCGACAACGCCCGGTACGGCCGGATCGTGAGCCACAGCGGCGGCTATCCCGGCTTCGGCAGCAACATGCGCTGGCACCAGGCGTCAGGTCTCGGCGTGATCGCGCTGACCAACCATCGATACGGGCCGGCCACCCCGCTCGCCCGTGACCTGCTGATGGCGCTGCTCGCGGCGGATGCAGCCCCGACGCGGCACGTCCACGCGGAGTCGCGCACGGAAGCTGCGCGCACCGCCGTGGAGCGACTCCTCGCGTCGTGGGATGACGAGCTGGCACGGGACGTCTTCGCGACGAACATCGAGCTCGATGAGCCGGTCCTCGATCGGAAGACGAACGTCGCCACGCTGCGCGAGCGGCACGGGGCCCTGCGCCGCGATCCTCGCGAGCGCGACGAGTCGCGAACACCGATGCACCTCGCGTGGTGGATGATCGGCGAGCGCGGCGGCCGGGTGAAGATCGAGATCCTGCTCTCGCCTGAGCTCGAGCCGAAGGTGCAGACCTTCGCGATCACCTCGGTGCCGGATCCCGCCGCGGCGCTGCAGCAGGCGGCTGCCACGATCGTCGCCGCGATGACGCCGCCCGAGGGTCGTCCCGTCTCCATCGACTGGCCCGCCGCGCTCTCGGCGGCGGAGAAGCTCGATGTGGGGCTCGCGGTGCGGGCCATGCGCGCCACGGAAGCGAGATTCGGCCCTGTCTCGCTCGGGCCGGCAATCGCGGGCGACGGCGAGACGAAAGCTACATGGCGCCTCGCATCGTCACGCGGCAATCTCGATCTCGTTCTCGAGTACGACCCGGCCCAGGACTGCGTCGTCGGGGTCTCGATCATCCCGGTGCGCCTGGAGCAGCCCGACATCGAATAGGGCCGCGGCCCTCGCGCTTAGGCGATCGCAACTCCCCGTGCGTCACGATGTCGATCGAACGCACACGAGCTGGAGGCAGCCATGCCTGATCGCGAGCGCATCGACACCGGATCCTCGAAGCGGTTCGTCCGTCGTGACGAACGCGGCCGCTTCACCTCGAGCCAGGTCGAGGTCGGTCGGTCCCTGTCACGGGATCGTCGGGTCGAGGCCGAGCACACGACCCGCAAGGGCCAGGGCGACCGCGGCGACCGTCGTTCGCCGTAGAGCTGGGCGGCGGGTCGCGCCGCCATCGCGTCGCAGACTGGCGACTCCCCGGCGCGGCTTCTCCGACCGGCTAGTCGGAGTAGCGCTCTTCCTTCCAGGGATCGGCGTCGTTGTTGTAGCCGTAGCGCTCCCAGAAGCCGAGCTGGTCGTGGTCGAGGAACTCGAGCCCACGAATCCATTTCGCTGACTTCCAGAAATAGCGCTTCGGCACGAGCAGGCGAAGCGGATAGCCATGCTCGAGCTCGAGCGGCTCGCCATCGAACGTGTCGGCGAGCAGCACGTCGTCGTCATCGAGGACTGCGAGCGGCATGTTCGCCGTGTAGCCCTGCTCCGAGTGCGCAACCACGTGCGTCGCGTTGGGCCGCAGCTGCGCGAGCTCGAGGATGTGCTGGATCGGAACGCCTTCCCACGTCGTGTCGAGCTTGGTCCACCGCGTCACGCAATGGATGTCCGTGTGGACCGTCTTGCGCGGCAGCGACTTGAACTGGTCCCAGCTCAGCGTGAACGGGCTGTCGACCTCGCCGTAGACCTTGAAGTCCCACGTCGCCAGGTCCGTCTTCGGCACCGACCCGTAGTGCAGGACCGGGAACTTCTCCGTCCGATACTGGCCGGGTGGAATGCGGTCCGCCACCGCCGCATCGCGTTCCTTGTTCCCGAACAATCGCTCGTACAACGCTGCTGCCTCTGGTCGCATGGGTTCGCGTCGAATCCTACCCGCCGCAGTCGCCTCGACCATGACGGCTCGGTTACGCCTCATCTCGTCGCAGGGTGCGTCTCGGCAGGGTGCGGCTCACGCAGGAGGAGGCTCGGCAAGGCGCGGCTCCGCACGGCGGCTCCGGACGGCGGCTCCGGACGGCGGCTCCAGACGGCGCCGCTCCGCCGGCCGCCCTCGAGGTGGTTTGCACGTTGCTTTCGCGAACGGTTAACCAACGCGGCGGAACGGCGATTTCGCGGCCACAGTCGCGAACAACCGCGAGATAAGCACGAGCGAACCGGGATTCGCGAGACTCAAGGGCCCGCCGCACGAGACGGAGGCGGCATGCCAGCACGAAACGGCGTTGGGATCGAGCTGCTCGCCGACCCAACGAGGCGCCGCATCGTTTCGCTCATCGCAAATCGCGTGCGGCGCCCGGCGGACATCGCGGCCGCGCTCGAGATCAGCCGCCCGGCGGTGAGCCGCCAGCTGCGCCTCCTGCTCCTCGCGGGCCTTGTTCGCTGGCGGTGGTCGCTGCTCGATCGCAGAAGTCGCGACTACTTCATCGACCCGACGATGCAAGCGCCGATCCTGGCGTGGCTCCCCGGCGTCGACCTGCACGGCACTCGGCCGGCCTTCCACCCCGCATGGTCGCGGCCGGTGCGCATGCACGGCGGCCGTCGCCTCGGCGAGATGTCGGACACCTCGGACCTACGGGCTCGCCGAGGCCTCTATGGCGATGGTTAACCGAGGCGCGAACCAACGTGCAAACGACGTGGGTGGCGCACGCATCAGCCGGCTGAGCGCGAAATCGACAGGGGACACATGCGAAAGCTGTCCGCGCGTGCGGCCGGCGGCGGTCGGCCCGGGCTGGGGCAGCGGCGGCGCCGCGGCGGCGCCGCACGCCGCGCGCTACCGCGCGAGCTGGTCGGCGGCGGGGAGGACCCAGCGGGTCGCCACGAGGCTGCCGAACGAGGCCGCGACAAGGACGATGCCACCGAGCAGCAGCGTCGAGACGATCAGGATGATGGCGATGAGCAGGGTCAGCGCGAACAGCCGTGCGGGCCGGGCCAGCACGAGCAGCGCCGCTGCGCGCAACCGCATCCGCAAGTGCCAGCCATCGCGCGCAGGATCCACGACCAACGGCCAGGCGGCGATCGCGAACATCGCCAGGGCGATCAGCCCGTAGACGGCCAGGGCGCCGACGAACCAGCCGGTTGGTTCGGCGCTCGTGAAGCCCGCGATGGCGTTCGTTGCGAGCACGATGCCGGCGAGGAGCTCGGCGGCCGCGATGGCCACTGCGTGGACGCCGAAGCGGCGCATGCCGTCGAAGAAGTCGGACAGTGCCGCCGGCTCGCCGCGAGCCAGCAGCGCGGCCATGCGATGCATGCCCGCGAGGGGCACGGCGAGCAGCGGCAGCAGCGCGATCGCCGGCGGCCAGCCGAATGCGGTGAGCACCACGAGGATCAATCCCGCGCCGAAGATGACGTTCGCGCCGATGAAGCGCCAGGTGTTGAAGGCGAAGTCGGATGCGGCGAGGCGGACGGCGGCGCTCATACGGCCACCAGCTACCCCTTGACTCCGGAGGCGGCGACGCCTTCGACGAAGTAGCGCTGGAAGAACATGTACAGGATGAGGATGGGGATGGTGGCGATGACCACGGTTGCCATCAATGGCGGCCAGTCGTTCGACATGCCGCCCGTCAGTCGGAACAGCGTGAGTCCGACCGGCAGCGTCCAGTAGTTGCTGTCGCGGATCAGCACGACCGGCCAGAAGAACGAGTTCCACGTGCCCTGGAACTGGAGGATCGTGACTGCCGCGATCGCCGGCGAGGCGAGGGGCAGCATCACCCGGAGGAACGTCGTGAAGTGGCCGGCGCCATCGATGCGGGCAGCCTCCTCGAGGTCCTTCGGGATCGTGAGGAAGTACTGGCGCAGCAGGAACACGCTGGTGGCGGAGATCGCGAGCACGAGCGCGACGCCGGCGTACTGGAGCACGCCGCGCGTGAGTCCAATGGCGTTGAACATGACGTAGATCGGCAGCATTCGGAGCTGGTCCGGGATCATCAGCGTCGCGAGCACGACGAGGAACAGCACGTTCCGGAGCGGGAACCGCAGCCGAGCGAACGCGTAGCCGGCGAGAGACCCGAGCACGACGTTCGAGACCGTCACGATGATCGCGATCACAGCGCTGTTGAAGAACATGCGGACGATGTTCGGCTCGAGGGTCGTGAACACTCGCTGCCAGGGTTCAAACGTGATCGGGTCCGGGATCAGCGTCAGCTGAACCGAGTCGGGGAGCGTCTTGAGCGACGTCACGACTGTCCACGCGAACGGCACGAACATCAGCAGCGCGTAGCCGATCATCAGCGCGTACGCGATGCGGCGTCGCCATCGAGCGCCCTTGTCGCCCGGAAGATCGGTCGGGCCTGCATCCGGGTCGATCGTCCGGCCGGGGAGGCCGGAGACGACGCCCGCCGGGTGCGCCTGGGTCACGGACCCACTCGCGTCGAGCACGGCGGGCGCGGGGATGTGCGTTCCCCTGGGATCGTCGCTCATGCCGCTTCCGCGCCCTTGTGCCGGCCTTCGAAGAACCAGCGCTGCAGGAGCGTGGCCCCGAAGATGACCACGAAGAGGATCACGCCTACGGCCGCCGCCTCACCGAACGACACCCGTTTGAAGGCGCGGTTGTACAGGTAGAGGACCATCGTCATGAGCGAGTTGGCGGGATTCCCGTCGGGTCCGCCTGCGATGAATGACTGGTCGAAGAGCTGCAGCCCGCCGATCACGCCGACCGTGGCGACGAAGAAGTGCCCCGGGCGCAGGAGCGGGAACGTGATGTTCTTGAACGTCGACCACGCGCTCGCCCCGTCGATCGCGGCCGCCTCGTAGACCTCGTGCGGGATCGCCTGGAGCGAGGCCAGGTAGAAGAGCATGAACGTCCCCGACGTCGTCCACGCATTCAGGACGATCACTGAGTTCATCGCCGTGTGGTAGTCGCCGAGCCAGTCCTGCGCGGGATCGAATCCCATCGCGGAGAACAGCGGGTTGAACCCAAGCGCGCCGCGAGCCGCGTTGAAGAGGCCGTACGGGGAGACGATGAAGATCCACAGCGTCGTGATGGCCGCCGACGAGGCGATCGACGGGAAGTAGAACGCCCCGCGGAAGAAGGCCTGGCCCCGGATCTTCTGGTTCACGATGATCGCCAGGAACAGCCCGATCGCCATCGTGAGGGGGACCCAGATGACCGTGTAGTAGAGCGTGTTCATGATCGCGGACTGGAAGATCGGGTCGCTGAGCACCCGGACGTAGTTGTCGATGCCCTTGAAGTCCTGCGGCCCCGATCGGACGTTCCAGCGCCAGACGCTGATGAACATCGCGTACAGGATCGAGCCGATGTTCAGGATGAGGAACAGGGCCATCGGGATGGCCACCAACGCAAGACCGGCGACCGCCTCCTGGCGCTCGCCGATCCGCTTGATGCGGGCCGCACGCGGGGCATTCGCCCCGGACGTGCGGCCCGTGCTTGCGCTTGCGACCATGCGCTGGTCCTCGGCTACTGCGAGGAGAGCGCCTGCTCGATGGCCGACTTCGTTGCCGCCACCACCGTGGCCGCGTCGTACTTCTTGTCGGTCACCTGCTTGAGGAACGCGTCACCGAACGCCTTGATCACGTCCGGGTAGGCGGGCATGAAGCCCGAGCCCGGCTTCGCGTAGTCGGCGCCCTTGACGATGACGTCGAACCCTTCGGGAACGGCCACGTCGGAGCGGCTCGGAACGGCGATGCCGCCCTCGGTCCACTTCGCCATGCCCTCGGGCCCGGTGAGGTACTGCATGAGCACCCACGCCTGGTCCTTGTTCTTCGAGTCCTGGCCGATGCCGTAGGCAGCGGTGTAGTTGATCGTGACAGGGGAGCCGGAGCTGCCGGTCGGCATCTCCGCGAACTGCCACTTGATCTTCGGGAATGCGTCCATTGCGCCCTTCAGCCAGCCGCCCTCGAAGACGATCGCGACGTCGCCCTTGCCGAGCGCCTCGCCGCACCACCCGTCACCGAGCTGCGTGTTGGTCTGGCCGAGGCCGTTCTTGAACAGGTCCATGTACCACTGGACCGCCTGGGTCGACTCCGGCGTGTCGATCGCGGACGCCGTGTTGTCGTCCGTCAGCAGCGACCCGCCCTGCGCGTAGATGAACGCGAGGCCGCGGTCGAGGCTGGCATTGAGGCACATCGGCGCCTTGAGGCCGCTCTTGCCCTTGAGGCTGGTCGCGACCTGGACGAGCTCGTCCATCGTCTTGGGCGGGTTCGGAACGAGGTCCGTGTTCACCGCCATCGCGATGGTGTTGCCGTCCTTCGGCAGGCCGTAGGTGGTGCCGTCCTGCTGGAAGATCGACAGGTAATCCGGGAAGAACGGGGCCGTGTCGAAGCCCTGGTTGTTGATGTAGTCGTCGAGCGGGAGCAGGAATCCCTGGCTCATCCACTCCGGCGCGTACTCAGCGTTCACGTAGAACAGGTCCGGGACGTCACCCGCACCGAACTTGTTGACCATCTGGGCGCGGTAGTCGCCGGCGACGGTCGTCTGAGTCACCTTGATGTTCGGGTACTTGACCGCGAAGGCATCAAGGGCGGACTTCAGGGCCGTGCCCTCGGCGGGCGAGGACTCCCACTGCCCGAGCGTCACCTCGCCCGAGATGGTGCTCGGGTCGAAGTTCGGCGCCTGGCTCTCGCCACCTGTGCCGGCCGATCCGGCCGGCGGGTTGGTGGCGCCGGTGCCGCCGGTCGGCGCGCCGCTCGCGCCACCGCCGCCGGTGCAGGCGGTGGCGATGAACGCAGCCGCAAAGGTCATGGACAGGAATCGTTTGCGCATGGGTCGCGTGGCCCTCCAGGAGATCCGCGTTCGGGAGGAGGGGATGCCGCTCCCCCGCGCGGTCGGTCTCCCTAGGCTCCGCCACGGCCCGTTGCACCCCCGCTACCGCCGCGCACCGGCCGTTGCTGGTTGGCGACGAGTTCGTTGCAGAACCGTCACGTGCGCCTTGCAGCACGCACGGATCGGCTGCCTGCGGCGCCGGCCGCCGCAAGGTCCTCGCCCAGGAGCAGGACATCCGGGTCGGGCGCCTTCGTGGTGGGCACATCCGCCTGAACGGCCTGTCGCGCGAAGATGCCCGCGTCGCGCGGGGCGCAGCCGCGGAAGTCGTTGTTCCAGTACGCGAATACGTCCTGCTCCGGGCGCCACGCGGTCGTGATGCGCTCGAGCCAGTTGCTCAGCACGCGCTCCGAATAGCAGCCCTTCGGCGTGGCGGTCCCGTTGTGGAATCGCACATAGCCCCAGTCCGCGGTGGCCCACTCGGGCGTCGTCGGGTTCAGCGGCCGGCGCCGATCCGCCCAGCACAGCGCGGCCCCATGCCGGCGCAGCACGTCGAGGACCGGCTCGACGAACCACGTCCTGTGCCGCGGCTCGACCGCGACACGCACGTCCTTCGGGAATGCCGCGAGCGTCTCATCAAGCCGTTCGATCTCGACCGTCATGTCCGGCGGCAGCTGGATGAGCACCGGGCCCAGATGGCTGCCGAGCCTCGACGCGCCCTCCATGAGCATGTCGATGCTGTCCTGCGGAGTCCTGAGGCGGAGGATGTGCGTCAGGAAGCGGCTCGCCTTGACCGCGAAGAGGAAGTGCTCGGGCACGCGGCGCGCCCAGCTCTCGAACACCTCCGGCCGCGGCTGCCGGTAGAAGGTGACGTTCAGCTCGACGGTGTCGAACTCCTCGACATACCTGTCGAACCAGTGGCTCTGCGCAAGCCCGACCGGGTACAGCCCGGCGCGCCAATGGCGGTACTGCCATCCCGACGTCCCGATCCAGATCGGCATCGGCACACGATCGCGCCGGCGGGCTCACGACCGCGCAGTCACGTGAGCGATTCCAGATACGAATGTGACGAGGTTCTACCCGACCGGGCGGAGGATGGCCGCCGAGCACGTCACATCACGTGCTGGCTTCGCTCACCTTGACGTGCTCCGTGCGCGAAAGGTCCCGCCCAGGCGCAAACCTCGTCGGACTCGGCCTCGTGGTGCTCAGTCGGCAGTGCGGCCTGTCCGCCGCGGTGGCGCGCCGGCCGCCGCGGTGGCGCGCTCGGTGCCCGCGGCGCTGGGCCGGCAAATGAACGAGCCCCGGCCGGTGGCCGGGGCTCGGTGTTCCGAAGGATGAGCGGCAAGCCGCCCGGAGTCGGACCTAGCTGACGAAGCCGTTCGCCTTGAGCCAGTCCTTGGCGACGACGGCGAGGTCCTTGTGGTTGATCGCGACGTCGTAGTAGAGCTGGGCGAGGGTCTTGGTATCGATCTTCGCCGACACCGCATTGAGCGTGTCGGTGAACTTCTGCTTGTCGATCTTCGCCAGCAGGTCGTCGCGGACGATCGGCGCGATGTTGTCGGCCGGCTGCGTCTGCTTGTCGTCCTGGAGGACGACCCACCCATTGGTGATGATCTCCGGGCCCGTCGAGCAGAGCTCGGCGATGTCGACCGTCTTCTTCAGGAGCGCATCGGCCATCGGGCCGCTGCACGCGTCGAGGAGCGTCGCGTTCGGCTGCGAGATCCCGTAGGCGTCCTTGAGCGCGCCCGCACAGAGCGGGTTCGTCGGGCAGTCGGTCGCGAGCGCCCACTTGATCTGGTCCTGGACCGCCGCGAGGTCGCTCATCTTCGTCAGATGGAACTGGTCGGCGGTGTCCTTGCGGACCACGAAGGCGTTCGTGTCCTGGCCCGGCATGTAGTTGAGGACCGTGATCTTCAGGGGCGTGAGCTTCTCCTGGAGCCCGGTCCGGTTCGTGTCGCTGCTGTTCGACGACGTGCCGCCGTAGGCGACGAGGCCGCTGCCGATGTACTCCGGCTTGAGGTCGATCTGGCCCGACTCGAGCGCTGCCTTGGTCACGGCGCGCTTCCCGAGTCCGATGCCTGCCCGATCAACGGTGAAGCCCTTGGCCTCGAGCGCCTGGGCGTAGATTTCGGCAACGACGCGAGCTTCATCGAACCCGTCGGATCCGATCTTGATGGTCGCGCCGCTCCCTCCCGTCGAGCACGCGCTGAGTGCCAGCGCGAGCACCGACGCCCCGAGAGCCAGCCTGCGGATCATCCGCATGGGTCGTTCTCCTCCTTGTCCTGGGGGCTTGCTTCCGCCAGTTCGTCCGACGGCCGAGCAACCATAGCAGAGCCGAATACCGGTTACGTCTTTGTGACATCCCGCTTCGTATGACCCAATTCCTGCGCCGTATGAAGGTCTCCGTGACCCATGACCGCCGGCGTCATATGAGCGACCGTGCACACCGCCGGCAAGTCCTTCGTATGACGTCGACGGTCATCACCGGCGGCAACGAGGTTCGGAGCCCCGAAATCGGTCATACGAGCCGCGGCTGAACGAAGGCGGATCACGCGCCGGCTGCGACCCTGCCCTCGATACGCGCGAGCCCCGGCGAGCGGATCAATCGAAGGACGAGCACGAAGACGCCTTCGACCGACAGCGCAAGTGCGGTGACGAGCACCACGCCACCGAACGTCATGCCGTCGTCCCGCTGCGCGACGCCCTCGACAAGGTATCGGCCGAGCCCGCCCGAGCCGAAGATCGCCCCGAGGGTCGCGGTCGCGACGACCTGCACCGCCGCCGACCGGACGCCGCTCAGGATTGCGGGCACCGCCAGCGGCAGCTCCAGCCCGCGCACGACTTCCATCTCGCGCATGCCCATCGCGCGGCCGGCCTCGACCAGGTCCCGATCGACGCCGGCGATGCCGGCCTGCGTGTTCACGAGGATCGGCGGGACCGCGAGCACGATCATCGCGACGAGCGTGGGGTAGACGCGGAAGCCGAGCTGCGGGTCGATCGCCGCCGTGATCGGCAGGACGATCCCGATGACCGCGAGCGACGGTACGGCGCGCCACGCGTTCGCCGAGTTGATGGCGAGGCCGGTGAACCGCCCCGTATGCCCGATCCAGATCCCGAGCGGCACGGCCAGCAGGATCGCGATGACCAGCGAGGAGCCGGACAGCGCAAGGTGCTCCAGCAGCCGCGTCGGGATGCCCGCAGGTCCGGTCCAGTGCGCCGGATCGGTGAGCCAGGTGACGGTCGCGTCGATGAGGTTCATGTGGCGCCGACCTCGCCCATGCCTCGTCCAGGGTCGATGGCGCGGATCGGACGTGTCCACGGCGTAAGCCGCCGCTGGACCCGCTGGAGCGCAACGTCCACGAGCAGCGCCAGCACGACCGACGGGATCGCCCCGAACAGCACCTCCGTCGGGAAGACGTGGGCGTAGCCCTCGAAGATGAAGAACCCGAGGCCGCCGAACCGGTCGCCGAGGATGCCGGAGACGGTCACGAGCCCGATCGTCGAGACGGAGGCAAGTCGAACGCCCGCGATCACGAGCGGAAGCGCGAGGGGCAGCTCCACCCGCATGAGTCGCGCCCGACCCGTGTAGCCCATCGCGTCGGCCGCCTCGATGACGTCACCCGGCACACCGTCGAGCCCGGCGAGGATATTGCGCAGGAAGATCAGCAGCGTGTAGAGCGTCAGCGGGATCTCGGCCGTGAGGATCGAGAGGCCGGTGACCGGCACGAGCGCGGCGAACAGCGCGAGGCTCGGGATCGTGTACAGGATCCCGGATGCCGTCACGACGGCCCCACGGAGGCGGTGCCGCCGCAGTGCGACGATCGCCAGCCCGAGCGAGATCGCGAACCCAACCCCGACCGCGATCGCGGTGAACAGCAGGTGCTGGAGCGTTCGCCACGTGAGGTCGTCGATGTGGTCGATCGCCCAGGCGAAGTCGATCACGGCGCACGCCTCCGTGCCCCGTGCGCGCTCGCGTGCCCGTTCACGTGCCGCTCGCGGGCGTCCGCATCCGCTCCGTGATCATGTCGGCGGTCACGAGGCCCTTCACGGCACCCTTGTCATCAACCACGATCCCGGCCTGCACGTCGGTCGCGAGCAGCATCGAGAACGCGTCCTTGAGCGTCGTCCACCGATCGAACACGGGCGATGCCGGCATCGACGCCTTGCCATCGATGGCGCCCGACGACGGGATGCCCGACTGGTCGAGCCAGCCGATTGGGCGGTCGCGGTCATCGACGACGAGCAGGTAGGGGAAGGCATCCGCCATTGCGCGGCGCCGCGCGTCGGCTGCGTCCGAGCCTTCGCGCGCCGTCACGACCGACTCGAGCTGGAGGTCACCGACGCGCGAAAGCGCGAGCCGCTTCAGCCCGCGATCCGCGCCGACGAACCGGGCGACGAACTCGGAAGCGGGATTCGAGAGGATCTCGGCGGGCGTCGCGAACTGCGCGAGGTGGCCACCGACCTGCATCACCGCGACGAGATCGCCCATCTTGATGGCCTCGTCGATGTCGTGGGTCACGAACAGGATCGTCTTCGCGAGCTGCTCCTGGAGCCGGAGCAGCTCGTTCTGGAGCCGCTCGCGGACGATCGGGTCCACCGCCCCGAACGGCTCGTCCATCAGCAGCACGGGGGGATCCGCCGCGAGGGCGCGCGCCACGCCGACGCGCTGGCGCTCGCCACCGGACAGCGCGGCCGGGTATCGATCCGCATACCGCCTGGGGTCCAGGCCAACGAGATCGAGGAGCTCCGTCGCCCGGGTCTTCCGCTTCGCCTCATCCCAGCCGAGCAGCCGCGGCACGGTGGCGACGTTCTCGCCGACCGTCTGGTGCGGGAACAGCCCGACCTGCTGGATGACGTAGCCAATCCCGCGCCGAAGCTCGATCACGTCGCGCTGCATGACGTCCGTGTCGCCAATGAGGATCCGGCCTGACGTCGGGTCGATCAGGCGGTTGACCATCTTCAGCGAGGTCGTCTTGCCGCAGCCCGATGGGCCGACCAGGACGCAGACCTTCCCGGCCGGCACCTCGAGCGACAGGTTCTCCACGGCACCGGGATTGCCCTTGCCCGTGCCGGGATAGCGCTTCGTGACGTGCTCGAAGACGACGCGTTCGGCGGTGCTCACCGGCGGAGTATCGCCGGGTGCGCCGGGGACCGCCGCGGGCACGGTCGCGCTGAACTGTCGCTTGACATCCGAGCGGCCGACAGATATCGATGGCGGCCGAGGCAGGGACTGGATCGACCGGAGGGACACGCGACTCGTGCGCGGATTGCGGGCGCTCAATGCAGGCATGCTCGGCCTGGTGCTGGCCGTGGGCGCAATGCCTGCGCCGTTGCTCGCAGGCACCCCAACTTCACCCGACCCGGCCGCAGACGCCGCCCGAGCTTCGCACATCCCCGATCCGGTGATGTTCGCCCCCGGTGCGCGTCCGAACGACATCAACAAGCACATGGAAGCCACAATCGGCTTCGGGACCCGTGGCCTGCCCGGCGAGCCCGCGAGCCCTGCTTCGAAGCCGCCCGCGCACGTTCCGGACGCACCGCGGATCGACAGAGCGCCGCACGTCGATCCGACTCCACCGGCGCCCGTGCAGGCGTCGTCGCCGCCCGGTTCGGCGCCGCAGGGCATCGGGGATGGGACGCCGTTGCTCGCCGCCCCGGGATCGCCGCAGGTCACCGGCACGTTGAAGAAGCCCAACGGGGACCCGCTGGTGGGCTCGCACCTGTGCCTCGCCGACACAACGATCTACACGAACTGCCTGTACTACGCGACAACCACAGCAGGCGGCGCATTCGCGATCCCGGCCGCCGACGGCTCGTATCTCCTGCGCGGGTGGGACGACTCGGGGATCTACCTGCCCGTGTTCTGGAGCTCGGCCGGTTCCAAGCTCTACAAGGAGGACGCCGAGGTCATCACGCTGGCGGGTTCGGACCGCACCGGCATCGTGTTCACGCTGCCGGTGTATCCGCTCGTCAAGGGCAAGGTGACCGACGGGGTCGGCGCGGCGCTCGAAGGCATGTACATCACGTCGTCCGGCTATCCGACGGACAACGTCGTGACGGACGCCAGCGGCAACTACGCGGTCAAGGTGTGGCCGGGCGTTTCGACCACGATCATGCTGAATTCCAACCTCAAGTACCGATTCGCCTGGTATTCCACGGGTGGGACGGTGCTGGACCAGACCCTCGCGTCGTCGATCCCGGTCAACTGGACCGATGTGACGGGCATCAACCTGACGCCGACGCCGTGGCCGAAGGTCACTGGCCGGCTGACCGACAAGAACGGCGCCGGGATCCCGTTCCTGCAGGTCGTGGCCAGCAGGACGAACCAGCAGATCACGACATCGACCGATGCGAACGGGTACTACTCGCTCTACCTCTACCAGGCGGGGAGCGGTTGGTCGGTCGGCGCGGGCGGCGTCGATCCATGGATCGGCAACAGCGCGAATGTCGCCGCCGACGTCGACGCCACCGTCAACTTGACGATGCATCGCTATCCGCACGTCGCCGGCACGATCGTGAACAGCAACGGAGACCCCATCGCAGGCGTCACGGTTGCGGCCCTGGAGCAGTACGGCAGGACCGGCGTCACCGACGCGGATGGGAAGGTCAACTACGTCTTCTACGAGTACCAGACGTACAAGGCATCCGTGCGCTACTCCGACCCTACGCAGACCTACGTCTCCGGCTGGCTCGGACCCTCCGGTTTCACGGACCTCGGCGCAAATGCCGGGGCGGGCTTCACGCTCGTTCCCGACCAGGTGCTCGATGTCTCGGTGACGCTGCCCCGATACGCAAACCTGACCGGCCACCTTCGGTATGCCGACGGCAGCCCGGTGCCGAACACGTCCCTGGCCCCGACGCGCCCCGGGGGCTACCAGACCAGCGGCATGACCGACGGCAGCGGCGCATTCTCGATCAAGGTCGTGCCGGACAGCTACCACGTGTGGATCGCCGGTGGCTGGTACGGATCCGAGGGCTTCGGGTACTACGAGGGCGCGGTCAAGGCGTTCCCCGTCGGCGAAAGCGGCGCCTCCATCGAGATGTACCTGCCGCCCACCTCCACCATCAGCGGCAAGGTCACCAGCGGCAGCACCGCGCTCAGCGGCATCGAGGTCGACATCTACCTCGCCGGCTCGCCGTACACGTACGTTTCGACCGCCGCCGACGGGACGTGGCACGTCAACCTGCCGCCGGGCCGATACCAGGTCGGGTTCTACGACGGGTCGATTGCCCACGGCCACGGCTGGTACCGGGCCGCCGGCTATACCTCGGATCCAAGCCTTGCGGATCTCGTTTCCGTGGGCGCCGGGGCGACGACCACCGGGATCAATGTCTCCCTGCCCGCGATCCGGCACATCTCGGGCACGGTCGTCGACCTGACGACCACGACCACGAAGATCTCGCAGCCGGTCGTCGAGGCGTTCGTCAACGGCGTCTATTACTCCCAGGTCCTGGGGTCGACCGGCGGCGCGTACTCGCTTCCGGTCGCGCCCGGCGCCGTCACCCTCTGGATCTATGACCCGAACCTCATCCACGCGCCCGGCTGGCGCACCTCGACAGGGCTCTCCGCCGACTGGGCGCTCGCGGCGCCGACGACCGTCGGGACGACCGACATCACGGGCGTCACGATCAAGACGCCCGAAGCGGGGCTCCTGAAGCTGACCATCCCGGGCCAGGCAAATGCAGAGGCCGACGTGAACGGCGGCGCGACCTCCTTCGCGCAGCGCCAGACCAATGGCGACCTGTTGATGCCGCTCATCAAGGGCAGCTACAAGATCTGGATCGAATACGACACGCCCACGCTGACCCAGCTCCCCGGCTGGGTGAAGGGCTCGACCCTGACCCCGGACGTGGCGCAGGCGACGCTGAAATCCGTCACGACAACGTCGGCAACGCTCACCGTCACGATGCCCACTGGCGGCCAGATGAGCGGGTGGGCTCGCGCCGGCCAGAACGTCGACGTCGTGCTGTATGCGAACGGCAGCCCCTATCTCGAGGAGCTCGCCGGATCGGGCGCGTTCACCTTCACGGTGCCCCTGGGGACGTATCGGCTCGGATTCGTGGACCCGTTCAGCCACTTCACCACGGGCTACCTCGGGCCGAGCGGATTCGTGACGACCTATGCGGCGGCGAAGGACATCGTCCTGACGGCAAGCGGCGTATCCGACCTGAACCTCGACCTGCCGCTCGGGGCGCCGCCCGCATCGCCCACCGGTGTGACGGCCGTGCCGTACAACACCTCCGCCGGCGTGTCCTTCGCGCCGCCCGCCACGACGCCGGATCGGCCGTTCACCCACTTCGCCGTGACCGCATCGCCCGGCGGACGGCAATGCATCACCGTCACGACCAGCTGCATCGTCACCGGCCTCACCAACGGCACGGCGTACACATTCCGCGTGACCGCGAGCACGATCACCGGGTACAGCGCGCCATCAGCGGCGTCGAATTCGACGACCCCCAAGCCCGTCCCGAACGCGCCGTTCGGGCAGTCCGCCGTCTCCACGGCTCACGACGTCCAGGTCAGCTGGGTGGCGCCCGCCAACAACGGATCGGCGATCACGGGATACCTCGCGACGGCGCAACCCGGTGGCGCGACCTGCACGCCATCGCCCGCGACCCAGACCACCTGCACGATCCACGGCCTCGCCGACGGCCGATACACGATCAGCATCACGGCGGCGAATGCGCTCGGCAGCGGGCCGCCGGCAACGGTCGCTGCGCTGGTCGACACCACGGCGCCGACGGTCACCGGGCCGACGGTGACGCTCCGCTCGGGCGTGGTCATGTCCGGCAGCTCCATCCCGGTCACGATCGCGTGGACTGCCACGGATGCCCTGAGCGGCGTCGCGGACACGTCGCTCGAGGTCGCGCTCGGGACGGGCGCCTTCTCCGCGCGGACGCTGTCATCAATGACCGCGACGAGCTACTCCGGCACGCTCGCGGCGAGCAGCTCCGCGTACTCGTTCCGCGACCAGGCACTGGACGTGTTCGGCAACCTGTCGCCGTGGGTGCTCGGTTCCACCCGAATCCTCGCCATCAAGCAGCAGAACGGAACCGGCGTGACCTACAGCGGCACCTGGTACACGGTGTCGACGACGTCGGCGCTCGGCGGCTCGGCGAAGTACACGACCGGCAAGAACTCCGTGTCCTACACGTTCACCGGCCGCGGCATTTCGTTCGTGACCCGAAAGGGCACGAACGCCGGCACGGCGTACGTCTACATCGACGGCGTGAAGGTTGCGACGCTCAGCATGTACGCGAGCACCACGTCGTACCGCTGGGTCGCGTTCACCAAGGGCTGGTCGACCTCGGCGAGCCACACGATCAAGGTCGTGAA
This sequence comes from Candidatus Limnocylindrales bacterium, assembly GCA_035248345.1. Classification (GTDB taxonomy): domain Bacteria; phylum Chloroflexota; class Limnocylindria; order Limnocylindrales; family CSP1-4; genus UBA5189. The sequence continues at coordinate 9,615 of DATFHO010000090.1, read as the reverse complement.
CGCCGCGACGTCCGGCCATAACCGCCTCTATGTCGATGCGTTCCTGACGATCAAGTAGCGGAGGCGCGCGTAGCGGAGGCGCGCGCCGCGCCTAGTGCTTCATCAGGCTGGCGACGGGCGGCTCCGGGCCTTGCCAACGCGCAAATTCCTCGGTCGCGAGACGTCCGAACCGGTTGATGAAGTGCCCGCCTGCTGCCTTCATCGCCTCGACCGCGCGCTTGGTCTCGGCGCTGTTGGTCGTATGGACGGCGACGACGGTCCGACCCTGCTGCAGCGCCGCCTCGTACCAGGCCATCGCGGGCAGCTGGTCCATGAGGCTGAACTGGACGATTCTGCGGATGCGTGCCGCGATGCCGTGGCGCTCCCCGGTCGCGTCGAAGCGAACCGCGTCCGCCGGCCCCGAGAAGCGCTGGATGCCCTTGGCGGGCGCGCCGGCCGCCAGGAGGGCTTCGACGGCGCGGTCGGCCGATGCGTCGGAGTCGAAGACGCCGAGGAGCTGTCGGTTGGGATAGCCGATGAAGCGCGCCACCCGCGCAGTATCGGCTCAGGCGGTGATCGAGGCGAGGTCCGATTCGATCAGCTGCCGATCTTCCGAGTCCGAGATCCGCGCGGCAGCTTGAGCAGCGCGCTCGAGCGTGGCGGCGGCCGCCACTCGGTCGCCCGCGACCGATTGCGCGCGAGCCAACGCCTCGAGCGCGGACGGCACGTCCCAGTCATCGGCCACGCCCGCTTCCGTAGCCGCCTCCGCGAGCTCGAGACATCGCCTGGCGTGCACGACCGCCGGCTCCCCGCGCCCGAGCGTCGCGTACACGCGCGCGATCTGCCACTGGCCGCGCGCCGCGTTGGCGAGCGTCCCAACCGACTTCGACCAGTGCCACGCCGACGCATGCGTCGCCGCGATCATCTCGTCGACCTGCTCCTGCGTCCGGTCGGGGAGCTCCAGCAGCGTCCACACGTGGTTGTACAGCGCCTTGGCGAGGCGGCGATGGGCGTCTGCGTCGAGCATGTCCGCGGGTGTCGCGGCGGCGGTTTCGGTCACGAGCTGGTCCCTTCCCTGGCTGAGCTGTCGGAGGACGTGGAGGATCCGAACCTGGCGGTCGACCCGTGCCTGCACGCGAGCCGCCTGGTCGGCGACGCGCTTTCGCTGCTCGGCGGGGTCGTCGGTGCCGAGGAGCAGGCGGATCTCCTCGAGCGGCACCTCGAGGTCGCGGAGGCGCGCAATGGCCTGGCCGATCGGGACCTGGTCCTGCGCGTAGCGCCGGTATCCGGTCCACCGATCGACCTCGACCGGCCGAAGCAGGTCCAGCTCGTCGTAGTGCCGCAGCGCCCCGATCGACAGCCCGGTCAGACGGCTGAACCGCCCGATGGACAGCTTGTCGGTTGCCGTTTCCTCGTTCACGCCCGCCATCCTGAACCCTCGGGCGGGTGGAGAGTCAAGGCCCCACGGAGCCGGCGTTGTCTGTGCGTCAACATTTCGCGGGTTACGGCGCGGTCGCGCGTCGAATGGGGACGCAACATGCGGTTCGTTGCCTGGCAGTCAACGAACGACGTCGAAGGGCCTCTCGCGAGCCCCGGTGCGGTCGAAATCAAGGTCCAAGTCTCGAAATCGTGACTGCGAGTCAACGCGGGCGAACCCAGCGGTCGGACGTCAGGCGTTGTCCAGCTCGCGGGAGATCGCGCGGAGGATGAAGCGCGCGGCTTCGGCGGACTTGCCGCCAAGCTTCTGGCCGTCGTCCTGCTCCAGGGCGACCATCAAATCGCCCAGCATCTGCGACAACAGCGGCGTTTGGACCAGCGCGCCCGAGGCGAACGCGGCCTCCAGGCCGGCAACGGCGGCCCGGGCGTTTTCGACCGCGTGACCCTTGGCGTCCATCAGCTCCCGGAAGGAGGCGCGCGCCGCGTCGGCCGCGGCGCCGGCGGAGGCCATCAGCGAACCGCCCGAACGATCGGCGGCCGCGCCGGTGCCGACGCCGGCGAAGCGCGCCGCGGTGAGGAACCGCGCCGCTCGTGCCATTCCGACGAGAGGACGCTCATCGCCAGCTCATCCCACCAGCGGCCGTCGCGCCAGATGGACTCGCGCGCGCGGCCCTCCACGATGAAGCCGCAGCGGGCATAGGCGCGGATCGCACGCTCGTTGAACTCGAACACCGTGAGCGCGATCCGGTGGAGGCCCAGCACACCAAACGCGTGATCGAGCATGAGCTGCGTCGCCTCGGTGCCGTAGCCCTGGCCCCACGCATCCTTCTCGCCGATGGTGATGTGGTACATCGCCGACCCGTTCTCGCCATCGACCTGCGAGAACGCACACGACCCGATCAGTCGATCGGACGCGGCGACGTGGATCGCCATCGTCAGCGATTCGGTGCCCAGCGCACGGAGCTGGAAGAAGCGGTCGATCTCGTCGGGGCGCATCGGGCCGTCCTGGTAGCGCGCGAGGCGCGCGACCTCGGCGTCGGAATACCACCGCTGGAACGCCGAAACGTTTGCGGGGACGTGCCGGCGCAGCACGACAGACGACCCCGAAATGAGCTCAGGGAACCACTGACCGACGCCCACGGAGGCACCTTATACCATCGGTCTCATGCGTCGCTGGAGCGAGCTCGCCGAGCGAGTTGCCGCCACCACCCGCACGTCGGAGAAGACGGCGCTGCTCGCCGAGTACCTCCGGACGCTCGATGACGAGACGCTGCCCATCGCCGTCACCTTCCTGACCGGCCGACCCTTCCCCGAGTCCGACCAGCGCGCCACCGGCATCGGTTGGGCGACGATCGCGACCGCGGTCTCGGCCATCTCCGGCGCCGATCGCGACGCCTTGGGCGCCGCGTACGACCGACATTCCGACCTGGCGGCATCCGTGGGCGACGTTCTTGCCGAATACGGCCACGCCCCCGATCCCGAAAACGCGCCGTCGCTGCAGGATGTTGCCGGCACGTTCGCCGCAATCGAGCGCGCATCCGGTCCGGCCGCCAAGGCCGCGTATCTCGCGACGCTGCTGGGCCGCTCGGATCCGAAGACCGCTCGCGGGATCGTGCGCGTGCTCTCCGGCGAGCTCCGCATCGGGCTCAGGGAGGGCCTCGTCGAGGCCGCGCTCGCGAAGGCGTTCGACCGCCCGCTCGACGCCGTGAAGCGCGCCGGCATGCTCACAGGCGACATCGGTCGGACGGCGACGCTCGCACGAACCGGTGAGCTCGACGGCGCGGCGCTCGCGATGTTCCACCCGCTCAAGTTCATGCTCGCCTCGCCCGCCGAGGATGCCGCGGAGATCCTCGCCCGCCTCGGCCCGACCGTGTGGGTCGAGGACAAGTACGACGGCATCCGCTGCCAGCTCCACCGGCAGGGCACGGAGGTCCGCCTCTATTCGCGCGACCTCCATGACGTCAGCGCCCAGTTCCCCGAAGTGGTCGCGGCGGCGAAGCACCTCCCGTGGGACGGGATCCTCGACGGCGAGATCCTCGCCTGGAAGGACGGCGTCGTGCTGCCGTTCGTCAGCCTGCAGGCGCGGCTCGGCCGGAAGAGCCCGCCGCCATCGCTCCTCGAGGAAGTGCCGGTCATCTACGTCGCCTTCGATCTCCTCGGCCACGGCCAGGAATCGCTGCTCGAGGTCCCGCTGGAGGACCGCCGCCGGCGCCTCGAAGGGCTCGAAATCCCGCTGGCAGCGGAGACGAACGGTTCCGGCGCCCGCGGCGCGTTCGCCCTCTCCCACCTCGTGACGGCGGACTCGATCGAAGCGCTCGAGGCTGCGTTCGCGGAAGCCCGCGCCCGTCGCAACGAAGGCCTCATGGTCAAGGACCCCAGGTCGATCTACTCGCCAGGCCGGCGCGGGTACGGCTGGCTGAAGATGAAGAAGGCGCTGGCCACGATCGACTGCGTCGTGGTCGGCGTCGAGGTGGGGCACGGGAAGCGCCACGGCGTGCTGTCGGACTACACGTTCGCCGTCCGCGACGAGGAGCGCGGCCAGCTCGTGACCATCGGCAAGGCATACAGCGGCCTGACCGATGCCGAGATCGCCACGATGACGAAGTGGTTCGAGGAGCACACGATCAGCCAGCACGGGCGGTATCGGGTCGTCGAGCCGACGGTCGTGGTCGAGGTCGCCTTCGACGTGATCCTGCGGTCGAACCGGCACAAGTCGGGGTTCGCGCTGCGATTCCCGCGCATCGCGCACCTCCGGCTCGACAAGGACGCTCGGGAAGCAGACACGCTCGAGACGGTGACGCAACTGTTCGAGGGCCTGCAGCACGGCGCCGAGCACCTCGTCACCGCCGGCGCCCGCAAGTTGGCCGCGGTGAGTGCGGAGCCCGGCGCGAGCGACACATCCGCCGCCAGCGCAGCGCGCGCGACCTCCGACGAGGCCGCGCCGAAGGAGCATTAGGGCAGGGCAGCCACCGCGGCCTCGGCGACGGCTGGCGCTCCCGCCACGATATACAGCACCTCGCCGCCGGCGTAGGCCCACGCGGCTCCCTCGCCGTCGTTGATCTCCAGGACCTGTCGACCCCCGACGGACGCCGGCGCGATCGAGCCCTCGACATCGTCCGGACCGATGAGCGCCAGGACGTCCGCCGCCGACATGCCCGGGTAGCGGTACGCGAGGATGGTCAGGTCGCCCGCGTCGTCTGCGGGGTACTCGATCGCCATCTGGAGCGTGGTTGCATCCTTGCCCTCGCGCTCGAGGACGAGCGTGACGGTGTCCTCCTCCGCCTCGGGATCGAGGACGTAGCTCGCTCGAACCATCGCGCGGCCAGCGATCTGCGCCGGCAGCTTCGACTCGAGATCCGCGAACGCGTGGACGTCCGTCGGGTCGATCGTCGGCAGCGGCGGCACGGTCGGCGGCGCTGCGGAATGCTCGGTCGACCCACATGCGGCGACGACGAAGGCGATGAGGACGGCGACCGCGAGCGCCGCGACGATGTGCGAGCGGTTCATGGCGCCTCGATCTGGTCGATCGACCAGATGGGCGAGATGGCCTGGTCGTCTGCGAACACGGCGTCCGTGGCTCCGTCGTCGTGGAGCGTGATGGTCAGATCGGGATGCCAGGTCTCCACTGCGCAGAAGTTCACCAGGGCAGGCGCCAGGAGCGTGAGCGCAGGTCCGTTGCCATTGGGGACGTACCCGAGCATGACGCCCACGAACTCATTGAGGACCTCGTCGATGACACGAACCTCTTCCTTGAAGAACAGCTCGGCGAATGCGTCCTGCACGTCAGGCCGGAGCAGGCGCGCGTTGCGTTCGTAGAACACGAGCGCTGCCCGGATCCACGTCGTCAAGGGATGCATCACTCGAAGCAGGATCTGCTTCTTCATCCAGGAGTTCATGAACCGAGCGCCCGTGAGCCCGCGCAGGACCTTGAACTCGGGCAGCACTTCGGACGCGATCTGCAGGATGCTCGTGCACCACGTGAACGACCCCTGGGCCCGGATCGCAGCGGTCGAATCGGACGGGCGCGTCATGTCGTACGAAATCTCGTCGTCGTGCGCAGCAAACGAGAAATACGTGAGCCAGCCTGGGATCCAGAAATCCCCGACATGCTGCTTGATCTCCACCGGCCCGACCACCTTGACGACGCCCGGCCCATGGCACCACTCGAACGTCACCTGGAAGTCGAGGGTGTCCTTCCCGCCGGCCATGGCGGCCCAGTCGCCGTGATACGTCTGGCGGTTCGGACACGCGGGATCCGCGCTCGGCGCGCCCGTCGCCGGCGGCCCGGGCTCGGTCTCCGTCGGTTTTGTCGCGCCGTCCCAGTCGCTCGTGAACGTGCATGTGCCGATCCCTGCATCCGCCGCGATCGTGATCGAGACCGAGTTGGGCGCGAGCTGTTTGAACGACACATCGGTACAGCGGACGCCCGACGCGCTCCAGCCGCTCGGATCCGTCTCCGTGATCGTGTACGTGCCCGGCGTCAGGCGCGCCAGCAACGGATCGGTCCACGGCGGATTGAACGGGTCGGCGTGCCACTGCCGCGATTCCGTGATGGCTCCGCTGTACCGGAACGTCACCGGAAACCCGTCGGCGAGCGTCCCGAACCCCCCGAAGTCCTTCGTGATGATGATCCCGGTCAGGCAGTTGCCCGGCGTGCACTGGATGTCGTGGAGGACGGCGGTCTCGCCTTCGATCACCTGGCGCGGGCTCGAGCCGTTCACGCCCACGAGCCAGATGCCGGCATGACGGTCCGTGCAGGCCGGCGACGGGGCATCGGCCGACGGTTCGGCGCCCTGGCTCCAGCCCAGGATCCTGGCATCTGGCGAGAAGACCACGCCGAGCGGTTCGGGACCGACCTCCGTCCGGCAGCCGGTGGTCGCGGTTGCGAAGAGCGGGTTCGGGAGGCCGAGCCGGGTGGCCTGGCCCGATGGGCTCACGAGGTAGTCGTGGATGCCGTCGCCGTCGTTGCGAGCCAGAAGGATCCGGCCATCCGGTGTCCATCCGCCGGCGATCTCCGCGCCGGGCAGCATCGGTGTCGACGCGCCGCGACCCAGCAGCTGCGCGGTGACGGGTGTGTTCGGGTCGCTGGGGCAGTTCATGTCGTACGCGATCCCGCCGGCGGTCGATGTGGGCGCCGGCCATGGGCCACCGAGCGAGAAATCCTGCGCAGACACGCCGCTGGGAAAGCAGAGGTCATCCGGATGGGCCTCGCACGACGTCCAGAACGTCTTCAGCCACGTGTCGCCTCCGTCGCCGGAGCTTCGCGCGAAGCCCTCAGCGTCCTTCCCGCAGTTGCCATCGGTGTCGTAGTGCTGCTCCATCCCGAAGTAGAAGATGCCCTGACCGTCGGGGCTATACCGCGGGAACGAGTGCGAGTACAGGTCATACGGGCCGTTCGCATCGACCGGCGGCGGTGGTGGATCCGCGAACGGGCCGGATTCCCGCACACGCCCGCCACCGTCGACCGGGACGGAGTAGATGAACGTGTTGACCTGGATGTCGTCCTGCGCGGAGAAGGCGATCCGCAGGCCGTCCGGCGAGAAGACCGGATTGTTGCCATCTGCGACGTGATGCGGGTTGCTGCCGTCGCGCTCTGCGACCCAGATCTCGGACGAGTTGATGGTGTAGACGATCTTCCCGGTCTGGACCGCGGCGGCGGCGACGGATCTCGGACCGAGGGGGCCGATGGGTCCGGACGGGATCGGTGTGCCGGACGTGACGACAAGCAGCAGTGTGGCGGCGATGAGCATGCCGAGACGGGCGCGCAACCGGGGTCCTCCGTCGTGCCGGATCTTCGCGACCTCTCCGTCGGGGAATGTAGCGATCGGCGCTCGACGCGGCAGGGCGCTCGCGCAGCCCCTCGCGCCGCCCGGATGCCGTAACCTCCGCCGGGTGACGACGCCTCGCTACGGCCTCGAGCTCGCGTGCGCTGCCCTGGCGCGCTCGCCGCTCTTCCACGGCATCGATGACGACGAGCTGACGCGCATCGCCGGCACGATGGCCCGACGCCGCTTCCGCAAGGGCGAGGTCATCTTCCACGCCGGCGACCCGGGTGATTCGCTCCACGTCGTCGTCGAGGGCCGCGTCAAGATCACCCGTGAATCGAGCGAGGGCGAGGAGGCGATCGTCGTCATCCTCTCGCCTGGCGACGCGTTCGGGGAGCTCGTGCTGCTCGATGGCGCGCCGCGATCTGCCACCGCGACCGCGATGGACGTGACCGAGACCATGACGATGCCGCGCTCGGCGTTCGCCGAGCTCGTCGACGGCGCGAACCCGTTCCGCTGGCAGCTGCTTACCGGCATCGCCCAGCGCGTCCGACGCCTCACCGACCAGCTCGCCGAGGTGCATTTCCTCGATCTCGCCGGCCGTCTCGCCCTGCAGCTCACGCGGTTGGCCGAAGAGGCGTCGCCCGGTGCGAAGAAGGACATCCGCCTGAACCGCGCGCTGACGCAGTCCGATCTCGCCGCGATGGTCGGTGGCACGCGCCAGCGCGTGAACCAGATTCTCGGCGACTTCGCCGACGAAGGGCTGGTGATGCAGGACAACGCCGGGCTCGTCATCAAGGACGTCGAGGGATTGCGCCGCCGCTCCGACTGGTAGCCCGCCGCGCCCCACCTGGTGCCGATTTGCACCGGCCGGCCCACTTGCAAGGACGCTCGCAAGGCCGAGAGTTGTATCGTGCGTGTAATGCAGATTCCGTTCACTGCGTATGCGGATGACTGCACCGTGCGCGGAGAGATCGCGCTCGGCGCTGACCGCCTTTCCGACCTCCTGAGCTCCACCACGGAGTACGAGGTCAAGGGCGCGGCATTCCGGGCGCTCGACGACGGCCACGTCGTGGAGGCCGATTCAGCCGCCGTCCTTCGGGACGACCTGTGCCTGGTCGTGGCCACGGGCCCGCGAGGCAGCGTCGAGCGACGGCTCTGGACGCGGCAGCACCCGGTCCGTGCGAAGGTCGGGCCGTACACCGTGCTTGGCTACCTGCACGCACCGCCGACGGTCGACCCGATGCGAACCACCGACCGCCGCGCCATCGTCGCCCTCACGAACGCGGTCGTCGGCTACGCCGAGGGCCCGAACGACGTCTGGGTCGAGACCGACGCGCTCCTGATCAACACGCACAAGATCGACCGCCTCGAGACGGCCCACTACGAGGATCTCGGGCTCGGCGCGCACATCCCTGCGGAGATCAAGAAGGACCCGCGGGCGAAAGAGATCGCCTAGGTCCTCCGGCTCGGTGGGCCGCCGCTAGCGCTCGACGGGAAGATCCAGGCGGTCGCCCCACTCGGCCCAGCCACCGTCGTAGACCGCGACGTCGTCATAACCCATCAGCGTCAGCACGAACGCGAGCTTGGCCGCGCCCACGCCCGTGCCGTCGTAGCAGACGAGCCGCCGACCCCGAGCCACCGCGGCATGGGTCAGCACACCGCGGATCGCATCCGCGGAAAGGAGCCGCTGCGTTCCGGGCTCATGCAGCGAACCCACCGGCACGTTGATCGCGCCCGGGATGTGCCCCAGGCGGCGCGCATTCCCCTCGTGCCCGCGGAACTCCGGGTTCGCCCGCGCATCGATGACCTGCGCGTCCGGCGAGCCCAGGAGGGATCGAACGTCGGTCGTCGTCAGTCGAAGCCGGGGGTTCAGGCGAGGCGTGAACGAGCCTTCGGGGTGGGGGAGCGCGCCGGAGCTCAGGGGCCGGGACTCGGCGACCCAGGCGGGAAAGCCGCCGTCGAGGATGCGCGCGGACTCGAACCCGTAGACCCGCAGCGACCACCAGGCGCGCGCTGCGTACAGCCCGAGCGTGTCGTCATAGAGCACGAGCGTCGTTGCGTCGCCAACCCCCGCCCGCGCCATGAACGCCACCACCGAGTCCGGTGCGGCCAGCCGCAGCGCGTGCCCCATCTCGTCCGAGGGCGTCTCGTTGAGCTCCGTCCGCCAGTCGAGGTAGGTCGCGCCGGGAATGTGGCCCGCGTCGAACGCGGACGAACCGGTGCCGTCCGGGCGCCATCGAACGTCGACGACGCGAACGTCGGGTCGGCCGAGCTCGTCGGCCAGCCACTCGGTCGAGGCGAGCAGCTCGGGGCGCGCGAACCCGGTCATCGAGCGCGCGAGCCGGCGCGGATCAAGCGAACCACGCCCGTATCATAGGTTCGTGGTCTCCCCGTTCATGAGCGACGAGGACAAGCTCGCCGCCGTCCGCGA
>DATFHO010000089.1:0-3591 GCA_035248345.1 Candidatus Limnocylindrales bacterium | reverse complement strand
GACCTCAAGCAGAAGCAGCTCTACCGGCCGCTGCGCGTCATGACCGCAGCGCAGGGCCCGGTCACCGTGATGGACGGCCGCGAGGTCATCTCGCTCTCGTCCAACGACTACCTCGGCCTGACCCACCACCCCCGGCTACGTGACAAGGCGATGTCGGCGCTCGGCGAGTTCGGCGTGGGATCCGGTGCCGTGCGCACGATCGCGGGCACGATGGGCGAGCACGAGGCGCTCGAGGCGGAGCTGGCCGCGTTCAAGGGCGTCGAGGCGGTGCTCACGTTCCAGTCCGGCTTCACCGCGAACACGGGCGTCATCCCGACCATCACCGGCGAGCAGGACCTCATCGTCTCGGATGCGCTGAACCACGCGTCGATCATCGACGGTATGCGCCTCTCGAAGGCACCGCGCAAGGTGTTCCCGCATCGCGACGTGGACGCCCTCCGAGCGATCCTGCGCGAGGCGAAAGAGAACGGACCCGCCGACGGGTCGGGTCCGTACCGCCTGATCCTGGTCGTCACGGACGGCGTGTTCTCGATGGACGGCGACATCGCGCCGCTGCCGGGCATCGTCGAGGCGGCCGAAGAGGTCGGCGCGGCCGTCTACGTGGACGACGCGCATGCGTCGGGCGTGCTCGGGCGGAACGGGCGCGGCTCGGTCGACCATTTCGGGCTCAAGGGCCGCGTGGACATCCAGGTCGGGACCATGTCGAAGGCGATGGGCGTCCTCGGCGGCTACGTGGCCGGCTCGCAGTCCCTGCGCGACCTCCTGGTGCAGCGCGCCAGGCCGTTCCTGTTCTCGACGTCCCATCCCCCGGCCGACGCAGCCGCGTGCCGCGAGGCCATCCGGGTGATGCTCGACGAGCCGCAGCTGATGGAGCGGCTGTGGGCGAACACGAAGCGGTTCAAGGCGGAGCTCACGCGCCTCGGCTTCGACACTGGCCGCTCGGAGACGCCGATCACGCCGGTGATCGTCGGCGACTCGGGGCTCGCGAACCGGTTCTCCGCCCGGCTGTTCGAGGAGGGCGTGTTCGCCACCTCGGTCATCTACCCGACGGTCGCCCTCGACCAGGCACGGCTGCGGACGATCGTCACGGCCGCCCTGACCGACGATCAGCTCGATCGTGCGCTCGAGGCGTTCGCGAAGGTGGGCCGGGAGCTCGGGATCATCGCGGCGTGATCGCGTGACGGCGGATCCGCCTGCCGGCACGCCGGCCCCGGACCGCCTCGACCTGCCGCTCGACGCCCATCTCCACACGGACCAGTCACCCGACAGCGCCGTCCCGATCGACGTCTACGCGGCGCGCGCGGTCGAGCTCGGCATCGCCGAGATCTGCATCACCGACCACGTCGACTTCGATCCACGCGATCCGGCCTACCGGTACACCCGTTTCGAGGACCGGGAGCGGACCGTCCGCAGCGCCGCGGAGCGATGGGCGAAGGAAGGCGTGGTGATCCGCTTCGGCGCGGAGCTCACCTACAACCGGAAGTGGGACGGGGACGTCCGAGACCACCTGAACAAGCACCGCTACGACTACGTGATCGGTTCCGTGCACGACTGGCCGGAGTCGCCGTACTGGTCCTCGCGGGTGCGCAGCTTCATCGAGGGCCGCTCGTACGAGGAGATCCTGGAGCCGTACTACACGGAGATCATCGCGGCGGCGCGCACCGGCCTCTTCGACACGATCGGCCACCTCGACGTCGTGCGGCGCTACCTCTACCCGATGATCACCACGGCCGACCTCGCGACGCGGCCGGACCTCCAGGAGCCCGCGCTCCGCGCGCTCATCGAAACCGGCACGGCGCTGGAGGTCAACAGTTCGGGGCTTCGCTATCCGGGCAACGAGACGTATCCTTCCGCAGCCGTGGTCGCGCGGTTTCGCGAGCTGGGGGGCGAGCACGTGGTGGCAGGATCGGACGCCCACTCCCGTGGGTCGTTCTCGGCGAAGCTCGATACGTCGTACGGTCACATCGAGGCCGCGGGCTTCGATTCCCTTGCATTCCGCCGTGGCGGCGAGCGAGTCCGGGTCCGGGTGCCAGCACGCACCCGACAGTACCCCTGACCGCTTGCGCACCTAACGCACGGTCGCGATCCTCGTTACCAATGGACGACGAAACGCTGAATCGGCTCGTCACCGAGGCCAAGCGGGGTGACCGCGAGGCCTTCGGGCGCATCTTCGATGCGTACGCCGCGCCGGTCCATCGCTTCATCGCCAGCCGCGTGCACCGCCCGAGTGACGCGGAGGACCTGACGCAGCTCGTCTTCGTGAAGGCCCTGGAAGCGCTCCCGCGCTACGAGTCGCGGGGCATCCCGTTCGGGGGCTGGCTGTTTCGGCTGGCCAGGAACGCGATCATCGACCAGATCCGAACGCACAAGGATCACCTGCCGCTCCTCGCGGCGGTGACCCGCGAGACCGATGAGGCAGGCCCCGAGCAGCGCGCAGCGCTGAGCGAGGATCTCGATCGGCTCTCCGAGGCGCTGAAGGAGCTGACCGACGATCAACGCGAGGTGATCGAGCTGCGCTTCTTCGCGGGTCTCTCGGTTCTCGAGGCATCGCTGGTGATGGGGCGCCAGGAAGGCACCATCCGCGGCCTCCAGTTCCGCGCGATCCAGACGCTCCGAAAGACGCTCGGCATCCTCGCACTCCAGGTGCCCGAGGCGGCCCCGGCGAGTGCGACCGCGGGCGCCGTTGCCACGGCCCAGGTGCGCTCATGAACCAGGGCCAGTTCGAACCCGCCGTCCCCAGCATCGACCAGGTCGTCGATCTGCTCGAGGCGTACGCGGATGCCCGGCTCCAGCCGCGCGGCGCGGTGCTTGCCCGGATGCGCCGCCACGTGATCGCCGAGCTCGACGCGAGGACGGCGCTCCTCGAGGCCGAGCGCGCGACACGCCTTGCTGCCGCGCAACCGAAGTGGTGGCAGACGATCCACCTTCGCGTGCCGCGCGGGATCGCCGTTGCCGGCATGACTGCTGCATTCACGTTCGGGACCGCGGCGGCGGTACTCGCAGCGCCCGCCGGCAGCCCGCTCTACGGCGCGCGGGTTGCGCTGGAGCAGGTGTTCCTCCCACCGAGCCCGGCTGATCGCATCGCCGCCCACGAGCGCCTGCTGAAGGAGCGGCTCGCCGAAGCGCAGGCCGCGGCGGACGCCGGCAACATGGGGGCGCTGCAGGCCTCCCTGACCGCCTACCAGGCCGAGGTCGACGCGGCGGTTGCGGAAGTCGGGTACGACCCCGCGCTGCTGGAGTTCCTGCACACGTCGCTCGTGCAGCAGACCGCGCTGCTCGAGACCATGGCGATCTCGAACCCGGCCCAAGCCGCGGCGATCCAGGGCGCGATCCACGCCAACGAGAACGCCACGCAGCACCTCGACGAGGTCGGCGGCGACAAGGATCACGATGGCAAGCCCGACGGCCCGCCCCCGTGGGCGGGTGTTCCGGGCGCGCACGCCACACCTCCGCCCGCGAACGGCGGCGACAACAACGGCGGCGAGAACGGCAACGGCCAGGGCGGGAGCGGCGGCGGAGACAACGACCGCCCGTAGCCAGCGCGTCGACCTGGCAAGCGCGGCCGGGCAACAAGCTCAGCCAGCCGTCGTT
>DATFHO010000088.1:0-19340 GCA_035248345.1 Candidatus Limnocylindrales bacterium | reverse complement strand
ACGCCGTCCGTGTAGAGCACCAGCGCGTCGCCACGTGCCAGCTCGAGACGCTGGAGCCGGACATCCAGCCGCCCGAACATCCCGATCAGCGGCCCGCCGCCTTCGACGAACCGCGGCTCGGCGCCGTCGGCAGGAACCACGAGCGGGAACTCGTGGCCGGCGTTTGCGTAGTCGAACGTGCCGGCGTCGAGGTCGAGGATGCCGGCGAGCACCGTGATAAACAGGCCGGTCCGTCGCTCGTCGACGAGGATCGAGTTGGTGCGTTCCAGGGCTTCGACGGGATTCCCGGATCGGTCCATCGCCGTCCGCATGATCGGCCGGACGAAGGCCATCAGCAGGGCGGCCGAGATCCCCTTGCCCGAGACGTCGGCGATGACGACCCCGAGCTGGCGCGGACGGTCGGGATCCAGCAGCGGGAAGACGTCGAAGAAGTCGCCGCCGATGGAGCGGGCGGGCCGGTACTCGCTGGTGATCTCCCAGCCGTCGGCCTCGACGCCGGCGAGCTGGACGAGCGTCCGCTGGATCCGCTGCGCGACCCGGAGCTCGCGCTCGAGGAGGTCGGGATCCGGCGCCTCGCCGGGCGCTGCGGCGGGCGTCATACCGGTGCGGTCAGGCTCCCTGGAGCGCGGCGACCGCGTCGGCGCGGCTGGCGTCGACCGGGAACAGCTGCGCCATTCCGGTCCGATCCAGCACGCGGGCGATCGCGTCCTGGGGCGCCGCGAGGCGAACGTTCGCGGCCGCGAGGTCGTGGTCGTGGGCGAGCTCGTGGAGCGCACCCCAGCCCGCCTCGGGATCCGGGGCCGTTTCCCCGCGCATGATCCGGAGCGCCGAATGCAGCGCGAACAGGCCGGACGAGGCCATGAAGGTCAGCTTCGAGAGGTCGAGCACGAGCCCACGCGAGCCGCGCGTGTACGCATCGCTCACGATCTCGATGACCTTCTCGTAGTTCGACGCGTCGAGCTCGCCGTCCAGCGCCACCACGCTCACCGCGGGGCTCCCGCCCAGGTGCTCGACATCGATCGTCATCGCCATCGGTCAACCCTCCTCGGCCGGGCCGTCGATCGAGCGCACCAGCGTGAGCTCGTTGCCTCCATCGGGACGGACATGATGCCGTACCTCGTCGGTCATCGTTCGGAGCAATTCGATGCCGACACCCATGCCGCCCGGCCGCTTCGGCACGGGCGCGACGGACGTGTCCGTGCGAGCGGCCGCCGCGGTCGGGTCGAACGGCGTGCTCCGATCGAGCAGTCGGATCTGGATCGCGTCGCCGACGCGGCTCGCTTCGACATCGATCTCGCCGGGCGAGCCGCCGTAGCCATGGACCATCACGTTGCAGGTCGCTTCATCGACTGCCTGGACGAGGTCTTCGGCCGTTCGCCGCGAGCCACCGAGGTCCGCGACCTGCGCGCGCACGAAGGCTCGAACATCCGCGAGCTGGTTGGCGTCGTTGCCGACGCGGAGATGGCGCGGCGCCACGACCGGAGCCGTCAGGCCATCCGCGCGTAGTCCGCGGGAGCGCGCTTCAGGAACCTGCCTGCGCCCTTGGTGCCCGTGAACTCACCGCTCCGGACCACGACCGAGCCGCGGCTCATGACGATGTCCGAGCCGCCCTGGACGGTGCGGCCCTCGTAGCACGAGTAGTCGACGTCCATGTGGTGCGTCTGCGCGGAGATCGTGTGCTTCCGGTTCGGGTCGTAGACGACGAGGTCCGCATCGGAGCCGACCGCGATCGCGCCCTTCTTCGGGTACATGCCGAACAGCTTCGCGGGCGCGGTGGAGACGATCTCCACCCAGCGCTCCTTCGTGATCCTGCCGCCGACGACGCCGCCGTCGTGGAGCAGGTCGAGCCGGTCCTCGACCCCCGGAAGGCCGTTCGGGACCTTCCGGAAGTCGCCGCGCCCGAGCTCCTTCTGGCCGTGGAAGTCGAACGGGCAGTGGTCGGTCGCGACGAGCTGCAGGTCGTTCTTGACGAGGCCCTTCCACAGCTCCGGCTGATGGTCCTCCGTGCGGAGCGGGGGAGAGCAGACGAACTTCGCGCCCTCGAACCCGTGGCCGAGATCGTCGAGGCTCAGGAACAGGTACTGCGGGCACGTCTCGGCGAACGCCGGGAGGCCCTCGTCGCGCGCGCGACGCACCTCGTTCAGGGCTTCCTTCGCGGACAGGTGGACGATGTACACCGGCACCTTGGCAGACTGCGCGAGCCGGATCACGCGGTTCGTCGCCTCGCCCTCGAGCGTGGAGTAGCGCGCGAGCCCGTGCCCGATCGGATCCGTGGTGCCGGCGGCGACCGTGTCGGCCGCGATCACGTCGATCGCCAGGCCGTTCTCGGCGTGCATCATGATCAGCCCGCCGTTCCTGCCGGTCTGCTGCATCGCCCGGAAGATCGCGCCATCGTCGCTGAAGAAGACGCCCGGGTAGGCCGTGAAGAGCTTGAAATCCGGGATGCCCTCGTCGACGAGCTGGTCCATCTCCTTGAGCGAATCGTCCGTGACGTCGCTCATGATCATGTGGAAGCCGTAGTCCGTGACCGCGTTGCCCTCGGCGAGGGCGTGCCAGGCATCGAGGCCCTCGCGCAGGCTCTTGCCTTTCGACTGGACGGCGAAGTCGACGATCGACGTCGTGCCGCCGAAGGCCGCGGCGCGGGTGCCGGTGAAGAAGTCGTCCTTTGCGAACGTGCCGCCGAACGGCAGCTTCATGTGCGTATGGACGTCGATCCCGCCCGGGATCACGTACTTGCCCGTCGCATCGATCGTCTCGTCGACCGTGACGTTCGCCATCTGGGCGAGCCCGACGCCGATGCCGGCGATGCGCTCGTCGACGATCAGGACGTCGGCGGGATAGGAGCCATCGGCGGTGACGACGGTGCCGTTCGTGATCAGGGTGCGCATCGGTCCTCCTTCGATCAGGAGGAAATCCTAGCGAGCCGGATCGCGATGGGGGCGGCAGCGCGGCCTCGGGAGGGCCGCGGCAGTCGCGTGGGAGCGCGGGGCGGTTGGGGCGGAGCTAGCCGAGTGCGAGCGTCGCGTGGATGCCGAGCATCGCAGCGAAGCCGAGGTGGATCGCCCACACCCAGCCGGCGCCGAACAGGGCACCGATCGAGGCGATGAACGCGAGGCTGGACACGAACCGCTCGTAGCGGTGCTTGCGACGGGCAGCAGGGCCCTCCAGGCCCCACCACGGATCGCGACGGCGGAATGCCAGGGTCGGCATGACGGTGCCTCGACTTGCTACTGGCCGGTCACGGGCGAAGGGATTCGAAGTGTCGGTCAGGTGCGGTCTGGTGGATAGGAGGACCTTCGCCGAACGCCCCCCGGACCATGGTCCCCGAGCCCGTTCGCGGCGGTGCCGCGATGCCCCGCGACGGTGCCGCCGCGCCCCGGAATCGCCTGCCGGATCCGAGCCCGAATGAGCCTGAATCCAGTCCTGAATCACGAGCGCCGGGCTCCTCGCCCGGCGCGGTCGTGGTTGCAGGAGCCGCGCGCTACTTGGCGGGCTTTGCCGTCTTGGCCTGCTTCGGCTTCTTCGGGGTCTTGGCCTTCTTGTCCACGCTGTCTCCTCTGCCTTCGGGGTCCGATCGGGCCGCTTCGATCCTAGCCGCCCTATCCGGGCCGGTAAACCCGCGCTGGCGAGCCGAACCACATTCGACCGCTCCGTCATGATCGTGGTGGCATCGCCGGCTTCAGCCGCGCGAACGCCGCGACGCTGAGCCACGCGCGCTTCGCGCGAGCTCCTCGCGCACGACCGTGCGCGCGACGGCAGCGATGTGCGCGTCGAGCTCCGAAGGGGTGAGGGTTGTTGCCGCCGGCACTGAAGCCGGAGCGGCGGCCGGCCGGAACCGCCGATCGACGGCATTCTCAAGCGCCTTGCGGACCGGCGTGAACACCGACGCGAGGATCAGTGTCGTGATCACGATCGCGGCATCGGAGGACTGGCCCGTGAGACTGACGAAGAACCGCTGGAACAGCGCGACGGACGCCGCGTAGGCACCTGCGAGCACAGCGGTCAGCGGGATGTACACCAGCGCACGCGCGATCAGGACGTCGATGTCGTACAGCCGGTAGCGGAGGATCGCAATCCCGACCGCGAGCGGTAGCACCGGCAGCACCCACGCGAACGTGTCGAGCTGGATCGCGATCGAGACGATCAGCGACGTGGCGAAGACGGCGACGGCTCCCGCGACCCACTTGAGCTGCTGCCGAACGTCCGGGCCGGCGCTGAGGTACCGGACCAGCAGCGCCGACGCGCAGAGCGTGCCCGTCACGAGCGTGACAATGCCGACGGCGTCGAACACCAGCTCCGTCGGCTGGCCCTCGGGGATGATTGCGATCGGGTTCACCCGCAGGCTGAACAGCCCCTTGGGCGTCAGGCCGAACGCAATGACGAACAGCACGATGTCGATGCCGGCGAGCCAGGCAACGATTCGCCACCGACGCGACGGCAGCCGCCCGTCCGGAAACAGCAACGGCAAGTAGGTGAATGCCAGCACCACTCCGGGGAAGCCGATGAACGCCTCGACCACCGCGGCGAACTCGCGGCCCGGCGAGCCGAGGTGGATGTCCGTGTAGAGGAGGTATTCCTGCGCCAGGCCGGTGATCGCGCCACCGAGCCCGACGGCAAGGCAGATCCAGCCGATCGGGTGTGCCGCCTGCTCGAGCAGGATCGTGCCGACCACGGCGAACGCCGCAAACCCGACGAGCTGCAGGACGGTCTCGAGCGTGAACGACCTCGTCGCGAGGCCGAGCATCAGCGTCAGTAGCGCGAGCACGATGAACACCACCAACCCCGTCCGCCCAAGCGGACGCGCCAGCCGTGGCAACCAGACGTGCGGCGCCTGCGCAGGGACCGACGCCGCGGGGACCGACGGCGCGGTCATCGAAGGGCCGGGATGATCTCCCGCCCGATGCGCTCGAGCTGCTGCCGCTCGTCGCCGTTCATCAGGTAGACATTGAACTGGTCGACGCCGGCATCCGCGAGCTCGTGCAGCTTCGCGATCGCCTCGTCGGGCTCACCCAGGACGCAGAACCGGTCCGTGACCTCGTCGCCGACGAAGCCCGCATTCGACGACCCGACCTCGGCATGGTGGTGGTAGTCATACCCGGTCCGATCCTGGATGTAGCCCGTGAGCGCCGGCGGGAGCTGCTCCCGCGGGTACTTGTTCACGAGATCGACCACATGGTTCGACACGAGCGCGGGGAACCACCGCGTCCGTTCATGGCCAACCTCGCGCCGGCCCAGGTGCAACGGCGCGGCCGCCTGCACCTTGACGGACTTCGGGTCGCGGCCGGCGGCTGCAGCAGCCTCGCGCATCTGCCCGGTGAACCAGCGAATGAGGTCCGGATCCGCCAGCTGCAGGATCACGCCGTCGGCGACGCGCCCGGTCATGGCGAGGGCCATCGGCCCATAGCCGGCGACCCAGACCGGCAGCTTCCACTTGCCGGACCACGTGAGCTGGATCTCCGTGCCTTCGTACGTGACCGGCTCGCCCGCGACGAGCGAGCGGATCACGTTGATCGCCTCTTCGGTGCCCGCCATCGTGATCGGCGCCTTGCCGAGCACGCGCCGTGCCGAATCGCCGCGCCCGATGCCCAGATCCATGCGGCCGCCGCTGAGCTCGTCCAGCGTGGCTAGGGCAGACGCCGTAACAGAGGGTTCGCGTGTGCCCGGGTTCGTCACGCACGTGCCCAGCCGGAGCCGGGACGTGTGCTCCGCGATGAGCGTCAGCAGCGGGTACGGATCCCGCCACAGGACGTGCGAGTCGAACAGCCACAGGTACTCGAACCCGAGCGCCTCACCCGCCTCGGCGAGCGAGATCGTGTCGGCGATCGAGTGCTCCGGCTTGAGCGTGAATCCGAACTGCATCGGGGCCTCCTCGAGTGCGGCGGTGCAGCGAGGGCAATGCGCCCGGCGTGCCTAGGGTCTGGTGAGGTCCCCGTAGGCGTCGGGGCGGCGGTCCCGGTAGAACTGCCACGTCTGGCGGACCTGCTGAATCACGTCGAGGTCCATGTCGCGCAGGATCAGCTCCTCGTCGTACGGCGACCCGACCGACCCGATGAACTGGCCGCGCGGGTCGACGAAGTACGACTGGCCGTAGAAGTCGTCATCGCCGATCTCGGCCTCGATGCCCACCCGGTTGATCGTGCCGACGAAATAGCCGTTCGCCACGGCGTGCGAGACCTGCTCGATCCGCCACAGGTATTCGGACAGGCCGCGCGACGTCGCCGACGGGATGAACACCATCTCGGCGCCGTTGAGGCCCAGCGCCCGCGCGCCCTCGGGGAAGTGGCGGTCGTAGCAGATGTATACGCCGACCTTGCCGACCGCGGTCTCGAACACCGGGTAGCCGGTGTTCCCGGGACGGAAGTAGAACTTCTCCCAGAAGCCCTTCACGTGCGGGATGTGCGTCTTGCGGTACTTGCCGAGGTACTTGCCGTCCGCATCGATGACGGCGGCGGTGTTGTAGTAGATGCCCGAGGCCTGCGCGTCCTCCTCGTACATCGGCACGACGAGGACCATGCCGGTCTGCTTCGCGAGATCCTGCATGCGCTTCGTGGTCGGGCCGTCGGGGATCAGCTCCGTGTACGAGTAGTACTGCGCGTCCTGGACCTGGCAGAAATACGGTCCGTAGAACAGCTCCTGGAAGAGCATGACCTGCGCGCCCTGCTTGGCGGCCTCGTGCGCCTGCGCCTCGTGCTTCTGGATCATCGACTCCTTGTCGCCGGTCCAGCTCGCCTGCAGCAGCGCGCCCTTCACGATCCTCGGCATGACATCCCTCGTTGCTCGGTGGTTGCGGGAGGGTACACCGCTCGTTCAGGCGGACGGCGTCGGGTCGTCCAGCACGTAGTCCTTCGCGTGCCGCACCCGAGGGAGCGGCGACAGGATCAGGATCAGGATCGAGAGCGCCATTCCGGCCCAGCCGACCGCGATGCCGCCCCGAGCGCCGATCACGCCCGCGAGCGCGGCCGCGGACAGGGCACCGATCGGGTAGGCGATCCCGTGCGACACGGTCTCGAGGGTCGCGTTCACCCGGCCGAGGATCGTGTTCGGCACGAGGCCCTGGATCAGCGAGGTCTCCGCGACGCCCTCGATCGTCTGGAGCCCGTCGCCGAACAGCTGCGGGATGAGGAGCATGGCGACGATCAGTTGCAGCGGGCCCTGCGCGAGCGGCGTCAGGATGCCGAGCATGGACGCACCGAGGGCGGTCCAGATCAATGCTGGCCCGAGACCGAGACGGCGGATCACCCGCGACGCGAACAGCGACCCGACGATCGACCCGACCCCGCCCGCCGAGATCACGATGCCGAGCAGGAACGGATTGAGCTTGAGGTCATCGATCAGGTAGATCGTGTACAGGACGCCGTAGAACGACCCAGCCACGTGGGCGACGATCGACCGAACCGCCATCGGCCAGAGCACGCGATGGTCGCGGACTGCCCGCAGGCCCTCGACGACCTCGGCGCGGAAGTCGGCGTTCTCGCTCCGCGCGGGCCGTGGCGGCTCGGGCGTCCGAATCAGGATCAGCGAGAGCGCGGACACGACGAACGAGATCGCGTCGACCAGGATCGCGAACGGCGCACGGAACAGGCTCACGAGGGCGCCCGCGAAGCCCGGGCCGCCGATCTCGGCGATCGACGAGCTCGTCGCGAGCTTCGCATTGGCATCGATGACGCGGTCCACGCCGACGAGCGTCGGGACGTAGGCGGGGTAGGCAGTGCTGAACACCGCGCCGACGGCGGCGACGAAGAAGAGCACCACGTACAGCTGCTCCATCCGGAGCACGTTCAACGCGTACGCGACGGGCACGGAGAGGAGCAGCGCGCCGCGCAGGACGTCCGCCCAGATCAGGAGCGGCTTGCGGCGGAGCCGATCCACCCAGGCGCCCGCGACGAGGCTCACGAGGAGGACCGCGAGGCTCTCCGAGATGATCAGCAGCGCGAACTCGAAGGGCCCGCCGCCGAGCACGAGGAGCGCCACGAGGGGCATCGCCGTGCGCGTCACCACCGAGCCGAGCTCGGAGATGGTCTGGCCGACCCACAGCTTCAGGAAATCGGCATGGCGCCACAAGGAAACCGTCATCACAGCGCGCGGAGCGTAGCGTGCGCCCGTGCCACCATCGGACGGTGACGGCGCCACCGGCGATCCGCCGCTTCCCGATCCGCATCGAGCCGCGCTACGCGTGGATCCTGCGGATCTTCGGCGCAACGCCCGAGCGATCGTACGTCGATCTCAGCCGGCGCGGCTCGGGATCCTGCGGCCGCCGGCGGTCTACCTGACCGTCGAGGACCTCGAGGGGTTCGCCGCCGCGCTCACGGAGCTCGGCATCCCGGGCGAGGATCGACGCAGGCGTCGCTGACGGTCAGTCGCGAGCTGCTGCCGCGAGCTCCCGAGACGGGAGGGCACGGCCCTTCTCGAGCACGAGCTGGTAGTCCTGGCAGACGCCGGTGTCGAAGCCTGCCTCGCTGATCGTGAGGTAGTACTCCCACATCCGGATGAAGCGTTCGTCGAAGCCCATGGAGCGGACCTCGTCGAGGCGGCGCATGAAGCGGGTTCGCCAGGTCGCGAGCGTGCGCACGTAGTGCGGCGCGATGTCCTCGACGGCGCGGACCACGAGCTGCGTCCCGTGCAGTGACCGCTCGATCGCGGCGAGGGAAGGGAGCACGCCGCCCGGGAAGATGTACGTCTGGATCCAGTTCGCGCCGCGGACCTGCGGGCCGAACGCGATGTCCGGGAACGCGATGGTCTGCATGCTCAGCCGGCCGCCCGGGCGCAGGGACAGATCGCAGGCCTCGAAGAACGTCGTGAAGTACTCGGCGCCGACGGCCTCGAACATCTCGATCGAGACGATGGCGTCGTAGACACCCGTGATCTCGCGGTAGTCGCGCAGCTCCACCGAGACGAGGTCCTCGAGACCCGCTTCGCGGACCCGTTCGGTGGCGAGCTTGTGCTGCTCCCTCGAGATGGTGACGGTCGTGACCCGGCAGCCAAGCTCGCCCGCGGCGTAGAGTGCGAACCCGCCCCAGCCGGTTCCGACCTCGAGCACGTGCATCCCGGGTGCGAGTCCGGCGCCCTCGGCGATGCGCCGGTACTTGTTGCGCTGTGCGTCGGCGAGCGACTGGTCCGGCGTGGCGAACACCGCGCTGGAGTACGTGAGCGTCTCGTCCAGGAACAGCCGGTAGAACTCGTTGCCGAGGTCGTAGTGCGCGGCGATGTTCCGGCGCGCGCCATCGATCGTGTTCCGGCGGAATCGATGCGCAATCGTCTTTGCGACCTTCGCGGGCACGCGCCACCAGCCGAGCGTGAGCCCGAGGCCGTCGCGGTTGATCGACGCCACCTTGGCGAGGGTCGGCAGGTCCGGACTGGACCACAGCCCGTCCATATACGCCTCGCCGGCGCCCAGGTCGCCGCCGAGGAGGATTGCCCGCGCGGCGCGGTAGTCGAGCACGCGCAGCTCGGCGACCGGCGCAGCGTCCGCTGTACCGAACTCGTGCCGCGCACCATCCGGCAGCGTCACGAGCAGCCGTCCGAAACGGATCCGCCTGGCCGCCGCGAACATCACGCGCAGGGCGACACGATCGAGCAGGGCTGGACCGGCATCCGAGCCCGTTCGACGTTCCAGGACGCCTTCGCTCATCGCACTCGCCTCACCGGGATGGTCCCGGCACGTGGGCCACGCCGTGTCGCGAGGCAGCGCCGGCGGCGCGACGGGCGTTGCCGTGTCGGAAGAAGGGTGCGCCGCGGAGCCACAGCCGAACGGCATGCCAGTGGATCAGCCCGATCGTCCGCTGGGTCATGAGCGGGTAGCGGAGCAGGACGCGCAGGAGGTTGCGGTCGGTCAGGCGTCGGCGCGTCAGCACGAGGCTGGTCGAGAGCATCGGCGCGTCGTCCTGTCGCAGCGCGATCGCGATCTTCGTGCCCTCCGCGTCGTCGCGGACGTGGACCGCATACGACCCATCGATCGAGATGAACGGCGAGACGAAGAATGCCTTCGGCATGCCGGCACGGAACGCGCCGTCCTCCGTGATGCCGTCCGACGGGCCGCCCGGTCGCAGCGGGTACAGGTGCCGTTCGCCGAACGTGTTGTGGACTTCCACGAGGACGCGCCGGAGCACCCCCGCCGCGTCGCGACAGAGGTAGAAGCTCGCCGGGTTGAAGACGTAGCCGAGGGTGCCGAGGTTCGTGATCAGCGTGATCCGCCAGCCGGTCGGGTCGTCGCCCTCCGCGCGCAGGAGCTGCCGCACGTCGGCATCGATGTCGATCGCGGATACCGGAAGGTGGTCGGCGTCCCGGAAGGTGACCAGGCCGCGCCGGTTGCGCCGGAGGAGGCGCGAACCGTGGACGACCTCGTCGATCTCGCCCAGGTCGAGCGCTGCGTAGAACACGTCGTGCTCGAGCTCGTACACGAAGGGTCGCGCGCGTCGATGCCGGACCTTGCCGACGAGCAGGTGCGACCTCATGCGGCCACGGCCTCCTCGGCCGCGACGGGATCCGAGCCACCCACCTCGACGGATGCGCCGCGGATCCCGGCCAGTGCCGCCGCCACCTCATACCCGGACCGGCAGCCGTCCTCGTGGAACCCGTAGCCGAGGTGCGCGCCGGCATACCAGGTGCGGCGGTGGCCCTGGATCGCGCGCAGTCGCGCCTGGGCCGCAAGCGTCGAGAACGTGTAGAGCGGGTGGCTCATCTGCTTCGTCGAGATGACCGTCTCGGGGCGCACGCGATCGCCCGGATTGACCGACACGCAGTACTCGACGTCCGTGGCGAGCGTCTGCAGGCGGTTCATGTGATAGGTCATCGTGAGCCGGTCCGCGGGTCGGGTGCAATCCCCGGTGGCGATGTTCCACGAGCCCCACGCGTTGCGATTGCGAGGCAGGATCGTGGCGTCCGTGTGGAGGACGACCTCGTTCGTCGTGTACTCGAAGCCGCCGAGCGCATCGAGCTCCCGATCGTCGGCGTCCCGAAGCAGGGAGCGTGCGGTGTCGGCGTGCGTCGCCATGACCACCTGGTCGAAGCTCGAGAGCTCGCCGTCCGCCGTCCGGACGGTGGCCGCGTCCCAGCCGCGCCGGACCGCGACGACGGGGGAGCCGGTCCGGATGGAGCCGACAGGGAGTCGGTCGGCGATGCGGCGGGCATAGGTCCCCGAACCGCCGGCGATGACCCGCCACTGCGGCGCGCGTCCGAGCCCGATGAGGCCGTGGTTATCGAGGAAGCGGAGGAGGTAGTGGACCGGGAACGTGTCGATCCGATCGGGCGCCGTCGACCACACCGCGGCGACGATCGGGATCAGGAAGTGGCTGCGGAACGCGCGGCTGTACCGGCGCTCAGCCAGCCATTCGCCGAGCGTCTCGCTGGACGACGGCGCCGCATCGAGGGTGCGTCGGGCGTCGCGATAGAACCGAACGACATCGAGCGCGAGCGCGGCCTGCCGCGCTCCGCGAAGGCCTGCCGCAGTCGCGAACCAGCCGCGCGCGCCCCGGGAGCTGAACGCGATCCCGCACGCGTCGCACGAGCTGCCGAGCGACATGTCGCTCGCCTGCGTCGCGACCCCGAGCTCCTCGAGCAGGCCCACGAAACGGGGGTACGTGCGCTCGTTGTAGACGATGAAGCCGGTGTCGACCCCGATCTCGCCGGCCGGCGTGGCAACCGGGATCGTGCGGACATGGCCGCCGATCTCACGCTCGCGCTCGAACAGCGTGACGCGATGCGACTTCGCGAGCTCGTGCGCCGCGGTCAGGCCGCCGATGCCCGAGCCGATGACCGCGATGTCCAGGCCGGCGTTCATGCCGGGCGACCCTCGACGCCGTCGGCGCGCCTGGCCAGTGCCCGCTGCATGCCGTCGCGCGCATTCGCGGCGATGCGCTTGAACGCGCCGCCGGCGAACGGCGCCAGGAGGCGCATCAACCCGACCAGCCGGATGTCGGCGACGTACGTGATCGCGGTGCCCGTCGACGTTGCCGCGAAGGCGATGTCGTCCACGGCTTCGACGCCGGAGCCCCGGCCCGTGAGCACGACGCGGCGGCCCGGCTCGAGGGTGGTGATCACGTACTCCATGGGCGTGACCCGGCCGTTCATGCGGATGCCCAGCCGGTAGCGCGTACCGACCGTGATCGGGCCGGGGTCAAGGGCGACCGAGGACGCGACGCCCGGATCCCACTGCTCGGCGTTCGCGAAGTCCGCGACGAAGGCAAAGGTGGGTTCGAGCGCGAGCGTCGTCTCGATGTGCTCTCGAAGGATGGCCACGCGATCGTCTCCAGCGTTGGATGCGTGTCGAAGGTCTGTTTGCCGGTTGGGTGGCGATTGTGTCCGGTCGACGCACCGTTGTCAAATGTTTGTACAATGTAAGCGCGAACGAACGTTGGACGAGTGATCCGGTTCGATTCGCAATGCGCAGAGAAATGAGCGATGGATCAACGACACCTGATTGACGCGGCCCTCGAGCTCACCGTCGTTCCGAGCTTCAGCGCCATCGGACCCCGCGTTCGCGGCCGCCTGTGGGGCTGGCGAGACGCCGCTCCCGGCTCGCTCGAAGGCCGGACCGCGGTCGTGACCGGCGCGACCGGCGGGCTCGGGAAGGTCGTCTCGACGACGTTCGCGGACCTCGGCGCCCGCGTCCTGCTCGTCGGGCGGGACACGGACCGGGTGGAAGCACTTCGAGGCGAGATCGCGCGGGCACACGGGGAGGGTCGCGTCGCGGGGTTCGTGGCCGACATGTCGTCGCTCGGCTCGGTCGCCGCTGCCGTTGCGGCGATCCTTGCCAGCGAAACGCAGCTCGACATCGTCGTGGACAACGCGGGCGCGATCCACGACGAACGGACGACGAGCGCCGATGGCTTCGAGGCGAGCATGGCCCTGATGGCCATCGGTCCGTTCGCGTTCGTCCGCGGGCTCATGCCGTTGCTCGAACGATCGCCGGATGCACGGGTCATCGCCGTGGCATCGGGCGGCATGTACGCCCAGGGGCTCGAGATGGCCGACCTCGACGGCGACGCGGTCGAGTACAACGGGCCGCGGTTCTACGCGCGCGCGAAGCGGGCGCAGGTGACGCTCGTCCGGGAGTGGGCGCGGCGGACGCGAGGGTCGTCGGTGACGTTCGTGTCGATGCACCCAGGCTGGGCGCGGACGCCCGGCCTCAGCGCCTCGCTGCCCGGCTTCGACCGGCTCATGGGCCCGATCCTGCGAACCCCCGAGCAGGGCGCGGACACCATCGTCTGGCTCGCGACGGCGGGCCGATCGGAGATCGAATCGGGCCGGCTCTACCTGGACCGCCGGGTCCGGCCATTCGATCGGCTGCCGGGGACCCGACTCCACGCTGCCGAGCGAGCAGCGCTCTGGGACGAGGTGGTCCGACGGGTCGGTTGAGCGGCGGCGAATTCGCCCGCGACAACCGCACCAAACCGGTCTACGGTGAGCCTCTCCATAGGAGGTTCACGAACATGGCCACGGGCTCCATTCGCCACCCCCGGCTCCTGTTCACGGGCGCAGCACTCCTGGCCGCCCTGGCGTTGCCGGGCTCAACGCTCGCCGCGAGCTACCCCGGCACCGCCGGCCCGGACAGCTACGTGGGCACGGCCGGATCCGACGTCATGACCGGCCTCGCCGGCAACGACACGCTTGCCGGCATGGGCAGCGCCGACTGGATCGACGGCGGCGCTGACAACGACACCATCTACGGCAACGATGGCGACGACCACCTCGCCGGCGGGTCGGGCAACGACCGGATCCGCGGCGGTGCGGGGCGCGACGCGATCGCGGGCGGCGCCAACGGCGACTGGCTCTCGGGAGGGTCCGGCGCGGACGCGATCTACGGCGGCGGCGGCCCGGACACGATCTACGGCGGCGACGGGCCTGACGCCATCTCCGGCGGGACGGGCCGGGACGTCATCTACGGCGGCTACGGCAACGACGTCATCTCGGTCGGGGGCGACAGGACCGCCGACGCGGTCCATTGCGGACCCGGCTGGGACGTCGCGTACCTCGGGCGGTACGACCTCGCCGACGCGAGCTGCGAGAAGGTGGTCCGGCACCTCGAGCCCTGAGCGCGTTCCGCATCGAACCATGAACGGCCCCTGCCTCACCGCCGGGGCCGTTCGGATTCGCCTCGATTTCGCGTGGTCTAATGTCGGCAGTCCGCCGCGACCGTCGCGCCCGCACTCGTGAGGCTCACATGACCGTCGAATCCGCGACCTCCCGCATGTCCAGCGAGGAGATCGTTGCGCTCAGCCGCAAGCACACCTTCTTCTCGTGGTCCGTCCAGAGCGCGCTCGATCCGATCGCGATCGATCACGCCGAAGGGGTCTACCTGTACACGCCCGAAGGCAAGAAGATCCTCGACTTCAACAGCCAGCTGATGTCGGTGAACATCGGCCATGGCGACCGCCGGGTGATCGACGCGATCACCGAGCAGGCGATGCAGCTGCAGTACGTCCAGCCCGCCTTCGCCACGGAGATCCGCGCCCGGCTCGGCCAGAAGATGGCCGAGATCCTGCCGGGCGACATGGACAAGGTGTTCTTCACGCTCGGCGGCGCCGAGGCGATCGAGAACGCGATCAAGTTCGCCCGCCACCACACCGGCCGGTACAAGGTGCTCGCCCGGTACCGCGCCTACCACGGCGCCACGTTCGGGGCGATGACGCTCACCGGCGACCCGCGCCGCTGGGCCAATGAGCCCGGCCTCGTCGGTGTCGTGCGCTACCCGGACACGCACCGCTGGGGCGAGGCCGAGCCGCGTTCCGCGGCGGAGAGCCTGCAGGGCCTCGAGGACGTGATCCGCTACGAAGGCGCCCACACGATCGCGGCGATCTTCCTCGAGACGATCGTCGGCACGAACGGCATTCTCATCCCGCCCGACGGCTACCTCCAGGGCGTCCGCGAGATCTGCGATCGCAACAACATCCTGATGGTCGCCGACGAGGTCATGGCCGGCTTCGGCCGCACGGGCCGCTGGTTCGGTGTCGACCACTGGGACGTCGTGCCCGACCTCATGACGATGGCAAAGGGCCTCACCTCGTCCTACCTGCCGCTCGGCGCCGTCGCGATGCGCCACGGGATCGCCGAGGCCTTCGAGAACAAGATGTACTACGGCGGCCTCACGTACTCGTCGCACCCGGTGTCGCTCGCTGCGGCCCTCGCGACGATCAACGTGTACGAGGAGGACGATCTCATCGGCAACGCCCAGCGCCTCGGGCCGGTCATGCGCCGGCACCACGAGCGGCTGCGCGACAAGCACCCGTCGGTGGGCGCGATCCGCAACCTCGGGCTGTTCGGGATCATCGACCTCGTGCGGACGCGCGATCCGTGGACGCCGCTCACGCCGTACAACGGCACGTCCGATGAGATGAAGGCGATCCAGAAGCTCTTCCGCGAGGAGGGCCTCTACACCTTCACCCCGAACAACTCGATCCACACGAACCCGCCGCTGTGCGTCACCGAGGAGCAGCTCGCCGAGGGCTTCGAGATCATCGATCGCGCCCTCGACATCGCCGACCAGGCGGTCACCGGGTAGATGGCGGTCGCCGCCCGGACGATCCCGGCGAGGCGGCTTGCCGGTCCCGGCCGTCGAGTCCGGATTGCGCTGACGTGGCTCGCGATCGTCGCGATCCTCGTCGTCGTCTGGGAAGGCGCGAAATGGCTGTTCGGGGACCCGTGGCGCATCCATACGACGTTCCTCGGGCTGCCCATCGATATCGAGCACAAGCCACCGATGCCGGCGCGCATCGCCCGCGACCTGTCGCTGCCGCACATCTGGGACGTCGTCTCGGCGTTCTCGGAGCCGGCGCAGCGCAACGGCGCGCCGCTCGGGCTGATCCTGGCCGGGCAGGCGTGGTTCACGTTCCGTGAAGCGCTGATCGGGTTCGTGGTCGGTGGGCTGCTGGGCCTGCTCCTCGGGATCGGGTTCGTGCACTCGAGGCTCGCGGAGCGGGCGTTCGTGCCGTACGTCGTGGCCTCCCAGACCGTGCCGATCCTCGCGATCTCGCCGCTCATCGTCGTCGCGACGAAGGCGGGCTGGGTCTCGGTGGCGATCATCAGCGCGTACCTGACGTTCTTCCCGGTCACGATCGCGGCACTGCGCGGCCTGCGCGCGGCCGATGCGCGCGCCTTCGAGCTCATGCGCTCCTATGCCGCGGGCAAGCTGTCGGTGCTGTGGAAGCTCCGGCTGCCGACGTCGGTGCCGTACCTGTTCTCCTCGTTGCGGGTCGCCGCGGCCGCGTCGGTGATCGGGGCGCTGATCGGGGAGCTGCCGTCCGGCATCCCCGACGGTCTCGGTGCCTCCCTCCTCAACTACAACCAGTACTACACCTCGGGGCCGGAGCGGCTCTGGGCGACGATCATCGTGTGCTCGATCCTCGGGCTGACGTTCGTCGGCCTCGTGCGTCTCGCGGAGATGCTGCTCACCCGCAACCGATACCGGCCGGTCGCCGGTGCCTGACCCAGGGAGCCAGCCGGTGACCAACGCCGCGCCTTCGAACGCCGCGCCATCGCCATCGACCGCGCCCGTCGTCCGCGTGACCG
Organism: Candidatus Limnocylindrales bacterium; assembly: GCA_035248345.1. Classification (GTDB taxonomy): domain Bacteria; phylum Chloroflexota; class Limnocylindria; order Limnocylindrales; family CSP1-4; genus UBA5189. The sequence continues at coordinate 2,837 of DATFHO010000088.1, read as the reverse complement.
GCGTCGGCAAGACCTTCGGGACCGAATCGGGCGGCGTCCGCGCGCTCGACGGCATCGACCTGTCGATCGGCCAGGGCGAGTTCGTGTCGCTCATCGGGCCGTCCGGCTGCGGCAAGTCGACGCTGCTGCGGCTCATCGGCGACCTCACCGCGCCGACCGACGGCACGGTCGAGGTGAACGGAAAGCCGGCGCGCCGTGCCCGCCTCGACCGCGACTACGGCATGGTGTTCCAGGCGCCGGTGCTGATGGAGTGGCGAACGGTTGCGAAGAACATCGAGCTGCCGCTCGAGGTCATGGGCTACAGGAAGCCCGAGCGCCTCCGTCGCTCGAGCGAGCTGCTGAAGCTCGTGGAGCTGGAGGGCTTCGAGGCGCGCCACCCGTGGCAGCTGTCCGGCGGCATGCAGCAGCGCGTCGCGATCGCGCGGGCCCTCGCCTTCGACCCGAAGCTGCTGCTCATGGACGAGCCCTTCGGGGCGCTCGACGAGATGACCCGCGAGCGCATGAACCTCGAGCTGATGCGCATCTGGACGCGGACGCGCACGACGGTCGTGTTCGTCACCCACTCCATTCCCGAGGCGGTCTTCCTCTCCACCAAGGTCGTCGTCATGTCGCCGCGTCCGGGCCGGGTTGCGAAGGTCATCGACATCGACCTGCCGCAGCCGCGAACGGTCGAGACACGGGAGCAGGAGCGGTACTTCGAGCTCGTCACCGAGGTGCGCGAGGCACTCCGGCGCAAGGATGGGTCGGCGCCGGTCGGCGACGAGGGGATGGATGCCGCGCTTCGCGATGCCGATCGGATCCGCGCCGAAGGGATCGCGTGAGGCAACGAAGGCCGTGACGATGGCTGCCATCCGGCGGCGCTCCGCGAGCTGGCTCCCGCCGCTCGTCGTGTTCGTCGCCGTGCTGCTCCTGTGGGAGCAGCTGTTCCTGGTCCTCGACGTGAAGACCTTCCTCATCCCGCGGCCGTCAATCATCTGGGCGGCGCTCGGCGAACAGTGGACGACGCTCCAGCGCGGCCTGCTCTATACGGGCACGGAAGCGCTGCTGGGCTTGCTCGCCGGGGTCACGCTCGGGACGCTCGCCGGCCTCGCGACAGCACGCTGGGCCACGATCCGCGACACGCTCGTGCCCCTGGGTACGGGGATGAGCACGATCCCCATCATCGCCTTCGCCCCGATCATGATCAACTGGTTCGGCTTCGAGAGCCAGCTGCCGCGGATCACGGTCGTCGCGCTGATGACGTTCTTCCCGGTGATGGTCAACACGATCCGCGGCCTGACGCAGGTGGATCCAGGGGCCATCGAGCTGATGGATTCGTATGCCGCCTCACCGTTCCAGGTGCTGCGCAAGGTCAGGATCCCGAACGCGCTGCCGTACTGGTTCACGGCCCTGCGGATCGCGGTGACGCTCAGCGTCATCGGGGCCGTGGTGGGCGAGTTCTTCGGTGGTCCGCTGTACTCGCTCGGCATCTACGTGACGAACCAGACAGGCTCGTTCAAGTACCCGAACGCGTGGGCGGCGATCGTGATGGCGTGCGCGCTCGGGATCGGGCTGTACCTGGTGGCCGTCGCGGCGGAGCGAATCGCGCTCCCGTGGCGGCGCTCGGAGGGCGGCAGCGGGGAGTAGGGTGCGCTATCGTCCCCCGGACCGGACCGGCCCCCGACGCGCCGGACCGTGGAGGAGGACTCGCGTATGACTCGAATGAAGGGCACGTCCGCCCTCGGCGCCGTCGTGGCGCTGATCGCGGCCGCGTGCACGCCGTCCGGCGGCGCAACGACCGCGCCCACGACCGGCACCGCACCGACGACCGGGCCTGCGAGCGCCGGCGCGACGACCGCGCCCGCCACCACGGCGGCAATGGTCCCGGTCAAGCTCCAGCTGCAGTGGGTGACCCAGGCGCAGTTCGCGGGCTACTACGCCGCGCTCGACCAGGGCTACTACAAGGACGCCGGCCTCGATGTCACGATCCTGATCGGCGGCCCGCAGGTCAACAACGTCCAGGTCGTCGCTTCGGGCGGCGCGGACATCGGTGTCGCGTGGCTGCCGAACATGCTCCGCTCGCGCGAAGGCGCGTCGGGCACGGCGGGCACGGACCTCGTGTCGATCTCCCAGATCTTCGCCCGCTCCGGCACGCGCATGGTGTCCTTCAAGGAGAAGAACATCACGACGCCGGCGTCGATGGGCGGCAAGAAGATCGGGTCCTGGCTCGGCGGCAACGAGCCCGAGCTCTTCGCAGCGCTCACCAAGGCAGGGCTCGACCCGGCCAAGGAGAACGTCATCCAGCAGAACTTCGACATGTCGGGCCTGCTGGGCGGTGACCTCGATGTCGCCCAGGCGATGATCTACAACGAGTACGCCCAGGTGCTCGAGGCGAAGAACACGGCCACGGGCGCGCTCTACACGCCCGCCGACTTCAACGTCATCGACTTCAACGACCCGACCGTGGGCACCGCGATGCTCCAGGACCAGCTCTTTGCCTCCGCGGCGTGGCTGGCCAAGGCCGGCAACGCGGACACCGCGACGAAGTTCCTCACCGCGAGCTATCGCGGCTGGATCTACTGCCGCGACAACGCCCAGAAGTGCGTCGATCTCGTCCTCGCCAACGGCAGCCAGCTCGGCGCCAGCCACCAGGCGTGGCAGATGAACGAGATCAACAACCTGATCTGGCCGTCGACCAAGGGCATCGGCCAGTTCGATCAGGCCGCGTACGACCAGACGGTCCAGATCGCGACCACGTACAAGGTGCTCGCGGCCGCTCCGTCGGCCGACGCCACCCGCTCCGACCTCGCGGCTGCCGCGTTCGCGGCGCTGCCGTCGGGCACGGACGGCACGGGCGC
>DATFHO010000087.1:0-4105 GCA_035248345.1 Candidatus Limnocylindrales bacterium | reverse complement strand
CGTGCCGTCGCGGTCCTTCCAGCGGGTCTGCAGCTCATCCTCCGCCGTCTCGCCGACGACATGGAGCTGGAGCACGAGCGCTGACGAACCGCGCTCGACGGACGCGATCTCGACCTCCGTCGCGGGCAGGGGCAGCATCGCCACGACTTCGCCGACGTTGCGCTTCAGCTCGTCGCTGAGGTGATCGATGGCGGCATCGACGTTGCCGGCGACCAGCGCGTCGCCGAACTGCTCAGCCGAATTCCGGACTGCGGCCTCGTCCATGCCCCGAACCTAGGTGCCGGGGGGTTGCAGGCGCGCCTACTGCTTCTCGAATGACGTGGCCACGAACATCGCACGACAGTCGAGGATGACCGTCGCCGCCACGATCGCGGGCTCGCCCGGCGCGCCTGCTTTCGGGGCGCACGTCGCGGCACCGGGATCGTCGACATGTGCCGTCACGGTCGCCTTCATGGAGTCGCCCTGCTTGTGCGAGCCCGCCGCATCCTTGAGCTCGGGTGGGATCGCGACGATCACGGTCGATGTCTTGCCGCCCCACTTGAACGTGGAAAGGCAGCCCGCCATCCAATCCGGCGTGTCGAAGAGGAGGCTGGCGCAGTTCCCGCCCCACACCAGCGTGGCGGTGAACGTCAGCTCCTTCTCGCGGTAGCACAGGATCCGCAGCGCCGGGTCGAGGGCGCTGATGTCGGCGAGGGTCGGGACGGCCGGGCAGTCGACCGCTGCCGGCTCCGCCCACGGCGTGCCATCGCGCGCCGCCACCGAGATCCAGCCGTCCTGCGTCACGCGCTTCGAGACCGGCCGAACCAGGTACCAGTTGTACCCAGAGCCCTGCACCGGGCCGCTGATCACGTAGACGCGCTGGCCCGTCTCCAGGAGCGGCGAGAACTTCTCCGAGTCGGCGTCGACGCTGGGCTTCGAGCGGACGCGCAGCGGGCCTTCGATGATCGACAGCAGCGTGTCCGGGGCATACCCGGTGGGGGCGGATTCGGCCGGCGCTGCCTCCGTTGGCGAGGCCGTCTGCGCCGGTGCCTGGGTCGCCGGCGGATTGCCTCCGCACGCGGCCACGGTGAAGGCAAGGAGTGCCGCGTTCAGCCAGGGGTGGGTTCGCATCGCCCGGAGTGTTGCGGATTGGCGCGCCGGTTGTCAGTAGGTCGTCGTGGTCTCGTGGGCGCGACCATCGGCGATCGAGGCGTACGTGAGCAGCATGACCTCGAGGACGTGGCGTGCGTGCTCGGCGCTCAGGACGGACTCCTCGAGGCCGGCGAGGCACCGGATGAAGTGCTGGGCACCGGCTTCCACGGTGCCGATGTCGTCGACGGGGGCCTCCGCGGCGGCGCGCCAGCCGTGACCCTCCCCTGCCGCGTCGGCTTCGAAGATGCTCACGGGCGCGTCGCGCTCCCAGGACTTGCCGCCGAAGCTGACCGCGCCGCGCTCGAACTGGATCTCGAGCCACGGCGCGAGCGTGTCGTGCGCGGCGAAGCTCGCGAGGAGTTGCCCGAGGGCGCCGGAACGGAACTCGAGGTGGACCATGACGTGGTCCTCGGTGTTCACCTCGATCTGCTGGCCCGCCTTGGGGCCGCCGTGAATCTGTCGTGCCGGCAAGGCGATCGAGCCCATCGCCTGGACCCGCTCCACCGGCCCGAGGACCGTCGTCATCTCGTGGAGGCGATACACGCCGTGGTCGAACAGCGGGCCGACGCCCTCGCGGTAGAACGGCGTCGGGTCGCCCGTGTATTCGCGCCAGGAGGCCGGTCCGGGATCGGCGTGGTGCGCCACAGCCAGCGTCGGCTTGCCGAGGCTGCCTGACGCCGCCAGGTCCTTGAGCCAGCGCGTCCTGCCCGTGACGGCGGACCCGGTTGCTGCCTGGAAGAGGACGTCGCGTTCGTGCGCGAGCGCGATCAGCGCATCCGCGGCGGGCAGACCTCCTGCGATCGGCTTCTCGCTGAAGAGCGCGACACCGTTGTCGAGGATGACCTCGTTGACGGCCCCGTGCAACGGCGCCGGCGTGAGATTGAAGACGCCGTCGAGCTGCTGGTCGCCGAGCATGGCCTCGACGGCGCGGTAGCTCAGCGCGCCGGGCGACCACTCTGCGATCGACGCGGCCACGGCCTCAGCTGCGCCCTCGCGCGGATCGGCCAGCGCGACCACGGAGGCGAGATTCGCCACGCCCCTGATGCCGGGCAGGTAGTGCCGTGTCGCGACATCCCCGCACCCAACGATTGCGATACGCAGCGTCACGCTATGAGGCTATCAATCGTGCGGACGCTGGCCATTTTGCGCACCACGCGGGATCGCCGCAGACCTGTCAGTGCGCCGCCACGGCCGTCTCGATCGACTACAGGGCGGACCGTGCGTCGAAGTCCCGGAGCTCATCCTCATGCTGCGCGATGACCTGCGTATCGCGGAGACTCACATCGGCCCCAGCCTCGAGCGCGGCGCGAACCGCGTCAACGTTGCGGTCGTAGAGGCCGACAAACATGTCGACATTGGGATCGTTGACCCCGAGCTTTTGAAGGTGCCGCACCTTCGCGATGATGATCGCCCGCGCAACCATGTCAGGCACGGCCCGACCTCCTCGAGTGTGACCTAGCTCGGCCTCTTGGCGTTGGCGAACGGATCGAATTTCGAACCCCGCCCGTACGTCTTCGCCATCCCGGCCAGCAGGGTGTCTTTGCTCGCTTCGGCCTTCCCGAGTGCGCCCGTCAGATCCGCAACGTACCGACTGATCGCATCGATATCCGCTGTTGTCATGTCGGCGAGGAGCGCGTCCAACCACGCAGCTGAATGCAACAGCGTGCCGAGCCGGTCCTTATCCGAGGCGCAATCCAGCAACTGCGCGACATAAAGGAAGAAGATTCGCCAGTCCTCGCCACCTCCGCCGCCCTTCTCCTTCTGCTCACTGCGCTTCTCGACGTGCGACCAGTACCCGAACCCCGTTGTCGAGTTCACAAACGCCGAGATCGTCTCCAGCTCCTTGTCAAAGACCTCGGCCGGGTCCCTCGACACTCCGGATGCCGTCAGCCCCGCGCCCTTGATCAAGATCATGCGGAGGCTCGCGCGGAGCCGCGAACTGTCTGCCTTGACCTCTTGTTCGGCTTTGAAGTCGCTCGAGTTGATCCAGCTTGCCGTGCTGATCGCAACGATCGCTGCGAGCAATGCGAAGAGCCCGCCAACAGAGCCGCTGATCGGCGCGCGGTCGGCGAGATCCGTGGGCAACGCGAACGGCCCCGATGCGAGCACATATGCGGCCGAGAGCAGCCCGAGGACGGCGAGCACCGCCACCAACCAGCCACTGTTGCGAGCGATCCACCGCCCGAGTGCCATTCTCACGTGACCCTCCTGTTCGTCGTGCTACCTGGCCGAAAGGATTGCCCGCGCCTCGTCGCCCGTGAGCTCCTGGCGATCGGCGATGGCGGCGGCGAGGCGGTCGAGCTGCTTCCGATGTGACTTGAGCTTCTTCAGCACGCGCTCGTAGGCGCGGCCGAGCGTGTCCTCGGCATGGGCGCGGTCGGCGGTGGACATGACGTCGGAGACCATGAGGCGCCCGCTGCCCGGCAGCCCGAGCTGCGTGACCATCCGGGTGACCACGGCAGTGGCACCTGCCAGGTCGCTGCTGGCACCGCTCGAGATGCCATCGCGCCCGTACACGAGCTCCTCTGCGGCGCGACCGGCAAGGAATGCCTCCAGCTGCTCGTCGTAGTCGGTCCGCGTGGTGTGCACGCGTTCATCCGAGAGCGGGGCGACGAACCCGAGCGTGCCGTCCTCGCGCGGGATGATCGAGACGAACCCGATGTCGGAGCCGCCCGAGGCGCTCAGGAACAGCGCCAGCGCGTGTCCGGCCTCGTGGTGGGCGGTGCGCTGGATGTCCGCGGGCGTCAGCGTCATGATCGAGCCGGGGTCTCGGGGCTTGTTCGTGATCTCGTCGATGAGGTCCGCCTGCGAGACCGGGCGTCCGGCCTTCCTTGCGCGCCGGGCGGCGCCGCGCACGATCCGCTCGACATCGGCGCCCGTGAGCCCGATCGACAGCCTGCCGAGCGCCGTCGTGTCGACGCCTGCGTCGAATGTCGTGCCGCTCCCGAGCTTTCCGAGGTGGATCGAGTAGATG
>DATFHO010000086.1:0-38604 GCA_035248345.1 Candidatus Limnocylindrales bacterium | reverse complement strand
AGCGGCTTGTTCGAGCCGGGCGGCAAGGTTGACGGTGTCCCCCGCCACCAGCGGCTGCCCGTGGGTCGGTTCGGCCGCGCTGACCTCGCCGGAGTTGATGCCGGAGCGCGTCGTCAGGGCGACGTCCCAGGTTTGCTGGAGGCTGGTGTTCAGCTCGGCGAGCGCCTGGCGCATCTCGACGGCGGCACGCACCGCGCGCAATGCGTCGTCCTCATGTGCAGTGGGCGCGCCGAAGACGGCCATCACGGCGTCGCCGATGAACTTCTCGACGGTGCCGCCGTGGCGCTCGAGGGCGGCACGCATGCCCTCGAAGTAGTCGGACATGACATCCCGCATCGTCTCGGGACCGGGCGCCTCACCCGACAGCGAGTGCACCTTCGGCATCGCGAACACGATCGTCACAGTCCGCCGGCTCTCGCGTGCCGCGTGCGTCGCGAGGGACGCGCCGCAGGTGTTGCAGAAGCGCATGCCCTCGGGGGACTGCTCGCCGCAGCCGGGGCAGATCCGCATCCCCGGATCTGCTTCATGGGCAGCCTCCTCGGATTCGCCGGCGCGCTCCTTCACGGAGACGAGCCGGAAGCCCGTGAAGAGCTCCGTGGAGTTCTTGGGGCTGACCGGCGGGAGCTCCTCGAACTCGGCCATGTCGCCGACGAGATCGCGCGTCGACTCGTGGACGAGCACCTCGAGCGGCGGCGAGTTCTGCTCCATCACCGTCGACGTATCCACCGCCTCGCCCAGGAGCACGTGCTGGCCCGCCTCGGCCGCGCCGAACGTCACCTCGCCGGTCGCGACGCCGGTGCGGACGACCAGCCGCACGCCGTAGCCGGCATCCAGCTCGTCGTTCAGGGTCGCGAGCGCTCGCTGTGATTCCGCGGCCGCCTCGAGCGCGCGGAGGGGATCGTCGTCGTGGGCGAACGGCAGCCCGAACACCGCCACGATCGCGTCGCCGATGATCTTCTCGATCGTCCCGCCGTGCGACTCGAACACGGCGCGCATGACGTCGAAGTACCGGTTCAGGACTTCGCGAAGCGCCTCCGGGTCGAGCCGCTCGCCGAGCGCGGTCGAGCCCTTGAGGTCCGAGGTGACGAGGGTGATGACGCGACGGACCTCGCCCGCAGCCACGTCATCCTGGCGGAGCGCGGTGCCGCACATCCCGCACAGGCGGGCGTCGGCCGGATTCGTCGCGCCGCACGTCCGGCAGACCTGCCCGTCCACGGATTTCAGTCTAGCGAGCGGGCGGTGCCGAACCGGTCAGCACAGAGCGACGGCCCGTGGGCCACGCCGGCGCAGCGTCAGGCGCGCGCTCCGGCCGTGCCCTTCGGCCGGCGACGGCGCAGGTCCTTGAGGTCCGTCTGGTCCGGCCGGTTGAGGCGGACGAAATCGGTGGAGCTCGTGCGCCCGAGGCGCTCGGTGAGCTTCTCGTTGATCAGCAGGTTCAGCTCGGGCAGCTCCATCATGTCCCGCAGCGTCGCTGCCGGCACTTCGAGGAGGTCGGTCTGCTCGTCGGCCACCACGTTTGCCGTCCGGATCCCGCCGCGCAGCGCGCCGATCTCGCCGAAGAAGTCACCCGGCCCCATCGACGACAGGGAACGATACTCGCCACCCTCGGGGATGCCCGCGACGGCCTTGCCATTCAGGAGGAAGTACGCGCGGTCGCCGGGGTCACCGACCTTGACGATCGCCTCGCCGGGCTCCGCCCGTGCCACCGTGAGGTTCTGCAGGAAGGCCGACCGTCTCTGCAGCGCGATCGCACCGATCTCGGGCATGACCGACATGAGCTTGTCGAAGTCGAGCATGGTTGCCGCCCGGCCGGCGCCGACGCGGTTCGCCTCCGGCGCGTGCGAGAGCAGCTGCAGCGTGCGCCGCCACTCCGAACCCTTGCGCCCGATGCCCGGCAGGAGCTGGCCAAGGATGCCGGCGCCGACGAGCATGAGCGACGAGACGATGATCAGGTCGCGGACGGGATACAGGTCCGCGAGCGCAGCGCCCGCCATGCCGATGAGGGTGACGACGTCCCTGGACACCGCGAACGCCGAAAACACGCGGCCGCGCATCTCCCGCGGGATGTTCTTCTGGAGCAGCAGCCGCCGGCCGAGGCCCATCGGCGAGTTCAGGAATCCCGTGACCGCGACGAGCGCGATGGCGACGTCGATGTTGGGCGCCATGCCGTACAGGATTCCGAAGACGCCCATCAGGAACGTCCCCATGACCATCCAGCTGCCTTCGGCCAGGCGATCGCCGATGCGGGCCATGAGCAGGCTGCCGACGACGAACCCGACGGAGGTGATGCCCTCCTGGAGGCCGTACTCGAACTCGGTTGCGTGGAGCTCCTTGATCGCCATCGGCAGCAGCAGGACGTTCCAGAGTCCGAACGCGAGCATGATCGGGAGGTTGATCAGGAACAGCGAGCGCAGGAGCGGCGTGCGCCACAGGTACTTGCCGCCGCTGGTGAGGTTCTCGATGACGACACCGACGGTGGTCGACTCCTCCTGCGGCGCGTTCTTCGGGACGCGGACCAGCAGGACGAGCACGAACGAGATCAGGAAGGTGATCGAGTCGATGAAGAAGGGCAGGTGGAGGTCGAAGCCGGCGAGCAGGCCGGCAAGGGCGAACCCGACCGCAGTCGACCCGAAGGAGCTGATCGATAGGAACGAGTTCGCCTGCGTGAGCTCGTCTTCCGAGGCGATCTCCGGGAGCACGCTCTCCCACGCGGGATCGAAGAAGGTCCGGACCGTCGCCGAGAGGAAGAGGAGTCCGTACATGACCGGGATCCCGGCTTCGTTCCCGAGGCTGATCATCGCGACCGGGATCAGCAGGACGAAGATGCCACGCAGGAGGTCCGACGCGAGCAGGATCTTCTTCCGATCAAAGCGATCGACGAAGACGCCCGCGAAGAGGCCGACGAACAGGGTCGGGATCGCCGTGACCATGAGCACGAGCCCGACGTTCAGGGCCGACCCGGTCACCTTGTAGACGAAGATGCCCGCCGCGAGGTCGGTGAGGGCCGAGCCGATCGTCGAGACGAACTGCGCCAGCCACATGAGGCTGAAGTCGCGCTTCTTGAAGATCTGGAACATTGCGCCGGAGTCTACCGGGGTGCGGAGGCCGGAATCTCGACTCCTTCGCGTGCCAGGAGCTCCCGCTTGAGCTCGAGCCCGGCCTGGCGCCCGCCCCACCAGCCGCCACCGTACCCGCCGAGCGTGCCGTCGCCGGCGATCACGCGGTGGCACGGGATCGCGAGGCCGACGGGATTGCGCCCGACCGCTCCGCCGACGGCACGTGCCGCGCCGGGCTTGCCGATCATGCGCGCGACCGTGCCGTAGCTCGCGGTCTCGCCTGGCGGAATGCCGCGCACGGCCTCGAGCACCTGGCGATCCCAGGCCGGCCGATCTGCCAGGTCAACCTCGATCGGTTCGAGCGCCCCGAGGTCGCCGGCGACGAAGGCTTCGACTGCCGTGCGCGCTCGCCGCGCGTTCGCCATGGCCGTGTCGTCCTCGCCGTCCTCGATCTCGAGTTCCGCGGCGGATATGCCGAAGCGCCGCTGGAGCCGTTCGATGAACGCCTCGTTCGTCACGAGCTGGTCCAGCGCGGCGAGTCCGCGCTCGGTTGCGGCGATGCGGATCGGGCCCCACGGCGCGTCAACGAGTGTCGTCACGATTCGGTCCACGGGTCACGAAGGATAGGGACGACCGTCCCTCGCCGAGCTTGGTGGACTCGTGGCGTATACTCCGGGGGAGTATGCAAAACCCTGTCGACCTGCAACTGCCAATCGACGGCATGACCTGCGCGTCATGCGTCAACCGCATCGAGCGATTCCTCCGGAAGACGCCCGGCGTCGAGGAGGCGACGGTCAATCTCGCTACCGAGGTCGCCACGATCCGGTACCTCCCGGAAACGGCCGGGCGCGCAGAGCTCGTGGCGGCCGTCGAAGCCGCCGGCTACGACGTTCGACCGGAGCGCGCGGCACCGGCCGCGGATGACGGGATGTCCCTGGTTCGCGGGGCGGATGTGGACGCGGCGGAACGGGCCACGGAGGCGCGACGGCTGCTCGTCAGCGCGATCGCATCGATCGCCATCGGCGTCGGGATCATGGCCCTCATGTTCGGGGCGACCGGGCTGGCGATGGAGACCCGGAACTGGCTGGCGCTCGTTCCCGCGACGTTCGTCCAGGGGTGGGCCGGCGGCCGCTTCTACCGCGCCGCATGGCGCGCCGCCCGCCATGGCGCCACGAACATGGACACGCTCATCGCGGTCGGGACGAGCGCGGCGTGGGGCTACTCGGTCGCGGTGACGCTCTGGCCGTCCATCGCGATGGACGCCGGGCTGGAGCCCGCGGCGTACTTCGACTCCTCGACGATCATCATCGGCTTCGTCCTGCTCGGGCGATGGCTTGAGGCACGTGCCAAGACGCAGGCCGGCGGCGCGATCAGGAAGCTGCTCGCGCTCGAACCGCCGACGGCGCGGCGGCTCGGCGTGGACGGCGGCGCTGCAATCGAGGTCGACATCCCGGTCGCCCAGGTGCAACCGGGCGACCAACTCCGCGTCCGGCCGGGCGATCGCATCCCGGTCGACGGCGTGGTGGTGAGCGGCGAATCAGCGATCGACCAGTCGATGCTGACGGGCGAAGCGCTGCCCGTGGCCGTCGCTGCGGGTTCGACGGTCATCGGCGGCACGCTCAACGCTTCGGGGTCGTTCGTCATGCGTGCCACGCGCGTGGGCCGCGACACGGTGCTCGCGAATATCGTCGAGCTCGTCCAGCGTGCCCAGGGCAGCAAGGCCCCGATCCAGCGCCTCGCCGACCGGGTGAGCGAGATCTTCGTGCCCGTCGTGCTGGTCGCAGCGGCGCTGACGTTCATCGTGTGGTTCATCGCCGGGCCGGAGCCGCGGTTCACGCTCGCGCTGACCGCGTTCGTGTCCGTGCTGATCATCGCCTGCCCCTGCGCCATGGGCCTGGCCACGCCGACGGCGATCATGGTCGGCACGGGCCGAGGTGCCGAGGCCGGGATCCTGATCCGCGGCGGCGAGGCCCTCGAAGCCGCGCATCGCGTCGACACGGTGGTGTTCGACAAGACCGGCACGCTGACGGAGGGCGCTCCGCGCGTCGGCGACATCCTGCCGGCGCCCGGCTTCGATGCCGCGTTCGTCCTCCGGATGGCCGCAGCGCTCGAGGCGGGCAGCGAGCATCCGGCGGGCGAAGCGATCGTCCGTCGAGCGCGCGAAGAGGGCGTCGCCCTGGCCCCTGTCGCGACCTTTCGAGCCGATCCCGGGCGCGGTGTCGCGGGCTCGGTCGATGACGGCGACGTGCGCCGGGACGTGATCGTCGGAACCGTGGCGATGCTCGAGGCTGCAGCGGTCGACGTGGCGCCGCTCGCGCAGGCGCTCGAGGGTGTTGCAGTTGCCGCGTCGGGCGCCGCGGCCGTGGCGATCGATGGCACGGCGGCGGGCGTCATCGCGCTCCGGGATGGCGTGAAACCGGGCGCTGCGGCTGCGGTGGCGGACCTGCGGCGCGCGGGCATCGACGTGTGGCTGCTGAGCGGCGACGCTCGGGTGGTCGCAACCGGCGTCGCGCACGAGGTGGGCATCGAACCCGACCATGTCCTCGCCGACGTCCTGCCCGCGGGCAAGGCCGACGCGGTGGCCGCGCTGCGCGCCAAGGGCCGCGTGGTCGCCATGGTGGGTGACGGCGTGAACGACGCGCCCGCACTCGCGTCAGCAGACGTCGGGATTGCCATTGGCACGGGCGCGGATGTCGCGATCGAAGCGGCGGACGTGACGCTCGTCGGCGGCGACCCGCGCGAGGTCGGTGGCGCGATTCGCCTCTCCCGCGCCACGATGCGGATCGTGCGCGAGAACCTCGCCTGGGCCTTCGGCTACAACGTCGTCCTCATCCCCGTCGCGATGGGCGCGCTGTTCCCGTTCACCGGGCTGCTGCTGAACCCGGCGCTCGCGGCGGGTGCGATGGCGCTGAGCTCCGTGTCGGTCGTCGCGAACTCCCTGCGCCTGCGCCGCGTCCGGCTCGACTAGCATCCCGCTCATGGCCGAACCCCGCTCTCGCGTCGACGTCCCGCTCGATAGCCGCGACATCGCCGGCGACTTCGCCCATCGCCATCTCGTCGAGACGCGCCTCGCCGACACGGACGCGATGGGCCACGTCAACAACGCGAACTACCTGACGTACGTCGAGATCGCTCGGGTCGCGTACTACGAGCAGGTCACCGGCAACGCGCTGCCGATCGGCACGCACGGCGCGGAGGAGGGGATGATCCTCGCCGAGATCCGGATGACGTATCGAAGCCCCGCGTTCTACGGCGAGACGATCACCGTCGAGACGCGTGTGGAACGCATCGGGCGCACGAGCTTCGGGATGGTCCATCGCATGACGGCCCCGGACAGCAGGTACGGACCCGCGCGCCTCATCGCCGTCGCGGACTCGACGCTCGTCTCGTACGACTACAAGCAGGAATGCCCGATCCCGGTGCCCGACGAATGGCGCGCCGCGATGGAGGCCTACGAGGGCCGCGCCCTCGGCAGCTGAGGCGCTACGCCTCGAACTTCTGGAAGATCGCGACCGCGTTCTGGCCGCCGAAGCCGAAGCCGTTGATCATCGCGGTGTCCACCGGGACCTGACGCTTCGCGTTGGGCACATAGTCGAGGTCGCAGTCCGGATCGGGCTCGCGGTAGTTGATCGTCGGTGCAACCCAGCCGTCGTGGATCGCACCAACGGCGGCGATTGCCGACAGGGCGCCCGCGGCACCGAGCGTGTGCCCGACCATTGACTTCGGCGATGAGATCGGGATCCGGTACGCCTGCTCGCCGAACGCGGCCTTGATCGCCCGGGTCTCCGTAACGTCATTGAGCGGCGTCGACGTGCCGTGGGCCACGATGTGGCTGATCTCGTCGGGTGCGAGACCCGCCTGTCGCATCGCCTTGGTCATGGCCATCGCGGCACCGCGGCCGGTCGGCTCGGGTGCGGAGATGTGGTACGCGTCCGCCGTCAGTGCCGCCCCGACGATCTCGGCCAGGATCGTGGCCCCACGATCCAGCGCGTGACGGGCGCTTTCGACGACGAAAATGCCGGCGCCCTCGCCGAACACGAACCCGTCGCGGGTTCGGTCGAACGGTCGCGAGGCGCCTTCGGGGTCGTCATTGCGCTTCGAAAGCGCCGTCATGTTGGCGAGGGCGGCGAACGCCATCGCGAGCAGGGGCGCCTCGGAACCGCCGGCGAGCACGACGTCGCACTCGCCTGAGCCGATGAGGCGCAGCGCGTCCTGGTACGCGATGACCCCGGACGCGCACGCCGCGACCTGCGTGATCACGGGGCCGGTGATGCCGTACTTCATCGAGACCTGCGCCGCTGCCATGGAGCCCGACAGGGCGGGGATGGCGAACGGGCTGACCTGGCCGGGGCCGCGGTCGCGGATCGCGTCCGCGCCGTTGATGACCTGCTCCATGCCGCCGCCACCGGTGTTGATGATCACCGCCGCGCGATCGCGCTGGTCGGGCGACATCGACTCGAAGTCCAACCCGGAGCTCTCGACCGCTTCGGTCGCAGCAGCGATCCCGAAGTGGATGAACCGGCTCATCCGCCGCGCCATCTTGCGGTCCATCACGGTCAGCGGATCGAAGCCCTTCACCTCGGCTGCGATCTTCACGTCGTGCCCGGTCGTATCGAACGTCGTGATCGGCCCGCCGCCGGGCACGCCCGCGAGCAGGTTCGACCAATACGTCTCCGCATCGTTGCCGATGGGCGTGATGGCGCCCATGCCGGTCACAACGGCTCTGCGTGCGAGATCAGTTCCGGGCAAGGGAGCCTCCTGCGGCCATCGCGGCGGATTGTATCGGCGCATTCGAGCGGCCGACCGTTCGCCCGCGGGCGGCGAAAACCGATGCGTGTCGGTACATAAACGGGAATCCGTCTGGGCAGGTAAGGGCGGGGTGATTCGGCGGTGAGCCGGCGTGCAGCGCCGCCTGCTTCCATCGATGGATGGATCTCGAGGACGGTGAGCGGACACAAACCCCGCCGACGCCGCCGAAATATGTACCGACGAGCATTGATTCTCGCGCCGGGGAGAAGGATGCCGCGGCGCAGCCGGACGCCGAGGGCGCTGCGGACGTCGACCTCGAGTTCATCGAGACCGGGTTGATCCGGCTCGAGCCGAAACCTGAGCTGCGCGCGGTCGAGGAGCGCCTGGGACTGGCGTTGCTGCGGCTTCGCGTATACCGCGGCCTGTCCCAGGCGAAGCTGGAGCCGATCAGCAAGGTCGACCAGTCGATCATCTCGCGGCTGGAGAACGGCAAGCTCGGCGGGCTCGCGACCCGGCGGCTGTATGCGCTCCTTCGCGCCCTCCGCGCCGAGGAGATCACGTTCGGGCCCGGGCCGCGGACGACACCCCAGAGCTCATGGGAGGACGCCATGTACGGCGACATGTGGGAGCGCGCCGGCCGGATTGCCGAAGCTCGGCTCAGTCGCCGTCGTAGCGCTTGAAGATGACTGCGCCGTTGTGCCCGCCCAGCCCGATGTTGTTGGAGAGGGCGTAGCGGACCGGCATCTGGATGGTCTCGTCGACGACCCAGACGTCGCAGGCAGGGTCGAAGTCGCGGTAGTTGAGGGTCCCGGGCACGGTCTGCTCGGCCACGGACAGCACCGTGGCGAACGCCTCGAAGGCGCCGGCGGCGCCCATCATGTGGCCGGTCATCGACTTCGTGCCCGAGATCGCCAGGGAGCGGCGATCCCGCGCGGCGCGATCGCCGAACGTCTTCCAGATCGCCTCGGCCTCGCGAGCGTCGCCGACGGGCGTGGACGTGCCGTGCGGGTTGATCAGGTCGACCTCGTCGGCGGGAACGCCGCGCCGCTCGAGCGCCATCTTCATCGCGCGTGCCGAGCCCGTGCCGCCCTCGATCGGCTGGATCATGTCCCAGCCGTCAGCGGCAGAGCCGTACCCGACCACCTCGGCGTAGATCCTGGCGCCGCGCGCCTTTGCCAGCTCGAGATCCTCGAGGAAGAGACCGCCGGCGCCCTCGCCGAGGACGAAGCCGTTGCGCGTCGCGTCGAACGGCCGCGAGACCGTCTCGATCCCTTCGCCCGGACGAGGCGAGCCCATGCCCCGCATGTTCGAGAACCCGGCGTGGCCGACCTCGAGCAGCGGCATCTCGGTGGAGCCGGAGATGATCGCGATGCAGTCGCCGCGGCGGATCGCCTCGGCGGCCTCCGCCACGCAGTGGGTGCCCGTGGAGCAGGCGGAGACGATCGCGATGTTGTGGCCGATCGCGCCCGTCTCGATCGAGATCATCCCGGACGTCGAGTCCACGAGCGCATTCGCGATGAACGTCGGCGCGACGCGGTTCGGGCCCTTGTCCCGCAGCGTCGCGTAGTTGTCGATCATCAGCTGCTGCCCGCCGGCGCCCGACCCGAACACGACACCGACCTCGGTCCGGTTCTCGTCGGTGATCTCGAACCCTGCGTCGGCAACCGCCTGCTTGGCCGCCGACACCCCGTAATGCATCTCGCGCTCGCTGCGGCGGACGGCCTTCGCGTCCATCCAGGCGGTCGGGTCGAAGTCCCTGACCTCGCCGTCGATCTTGTGGTCATACGGGCTGGCATCGAAGCGAGTGATCTCGCCGAGGCCGGAGTTGCCCTCGGTGAGGTTGCGCCACGCGGTGTCCTTGTCGTTGCCGACCGGGCTGACGACGCCGAGGCCGGTGACCACGACGCGGCGGTTGTAATCGGGCTTGCGCACGGGCGTTCGGGCTCCTTGGGGCTAGGCGGGGAGAAGGAAGGGCAGGTCGAACGTGTCGGCCGCGAAGGCATCCTCGAGGGCGATCGCGGTGACGTCGGGGTTGATGCGCTTGATGAGGTTCGTCAGGACCTTGCCGGGCCCGACTTCGAGGAACGTGTCGACGCCCGCGGCGACCATCGTCTCGACGGCGCGGACCCAGTCGACCCCGGCGGTGAGGTGCTCGACGAGCTCGGCGCGGGCGCCGTCAGCCGTCTCGATCGGTCGGGCGTCGGCGTTGGCGAGCAGGCGGGCGCTCGGGTTCTCGAAGGGGACGCCGGCCAGGATGGCGCGCATCGCCGCGGCGGCCTCGGCCATGAGCGGAGAGTGGGCCGCGACGGACACCGGGAGCACGATGGCGCGCTTCGCACCGAGCGTCTTCGCGATCTCCGCGGCAGCATCGATCGCGGCGCGCTCGCCGGAGACCACGACCTGGCCGGGCGAGTTGCGGTTCGCGACCGCAAAGACGCCGTGTGCCGATGCCTGTTTGACGAGCTCGGGGATCGCCTCGTCCGCCAGGCCGAGGATCGCCGCCATGGCGCCGTCGCGACCCGCACCGCTTGCCTGCATCTGGATGCCACGCTCGCGAACCAGGCGAACCCCGTCGGCGAGATCCAGCGCGCCGGCGGCGACCATCGCCGAGTACTGGCCCATCGAATGGCCGGCGATGAAGGCAGGATCGGGCAGTCGCTTGCCCGCTTCGGCGGCGCGTTCGCGGGCTGCAGCGAGGTAGGCGATCGATGCGGTCAGGAGTGCAGGCTGCGCATTCTCCGTCCGGTTCAGCACGTCGTCGGGACCTTCCCAGGCGAGCGTGGAGATCGACTCGCCCAGTGCTGCATCGGCTGCCGCGAAGACGTCGGCGGCGGCCTGCGAGGACGCGGCGAGGGAGCGTCCCATCCCCACCGACTGGGACCCCTGGCCGGGGAAGACGAAGGCAACGGTGGTCATGCGGGCGGAATCGTGCCCCACGCGGCGGTCGCGTGAGCGTGAAGTGTGTGCACTGTTGCACAATTCAGCCATGGCACTGCCGGCTCGCAAGCCCCGCACCGTCCGCGCGATCGCGCGTCGCTTCGAAGCGGATCTCAGCGCCTCGGTGCTCGCCTCAGGGCCGCATACGCCGAACGTGCGCCAGATCTCGGAGCGCGTGGCGATGGGCCGGGCACTGTGGCGCGAGCTGGTGGTGGGGTTCGCATCGCAGCTGGGCGATCTCCGGCTCGGGTTCACGCAGCTCGCGGCGCTCTACGTGCTCGCGGACGGCGGCACGACCACGATCGGCGAGCTGGCCGACACGCTCGGGCGGTCGCCGTCCGCGACGAGCCGCCTCGTGGACGGCCTCGTGAAGCGACGGCTCATCGAGCGTCGCGAGGAGCCGGAGGACCGGCGCCAGCGCTCCATTGCGCTCACGCAGCGCGGTCACGCCGTGCTGCGCGCGGTCGACCGCGAGCGGGCGGACCAGTTCCTGCGCATCGTCCGCCCGCTGCCCACGCCCGAGCGCGCCCTCGTGGCGATGGGCGTCGCTGCGCTGGCAACACACGCGATCTCGCGCCGCGGCCGCCTCATCCGCGGCTAGCGCGCTCGCGCGGCTCAACGGTCGCGGCGTTGCGCCCTGCGCGCCCACGCTCACGCACCTTCAGGTGCGCTCGCTCAGGTGCTCGTTCGCGCCTTGCGCTCGTCGTCCGCGCTCGCGCGCAGAGGTCAGGCGGGGTTCATCCTCCGCCAGACCATCGCGGCGCCAAAGAGAACGACGAGGGTCACGATGAGGATTCCCGCCCCGATGGCGCGGCGTTCGATCGGGATCCCGGCCTCGGACTCTCCTGGCGTCTCGCCGGCGGCGAGGACCGTGATCGTGCCGGTCATCGACGGGTGGACCTGGCAGAAGTAGGCGTAGGTCCCGGCGGCATCGAACTTGAACGAGTACGTCCCACCGTTGTCCTTGAGCTTGTTGATGTCCGTGATGCCCGAGTCGAAGATCGCGCCCGGCTTGGCGTCCGTCGGCAGGCCGGAGGTGACGGTATGGCCCTCGTTGATCGACTTCGTCACGGTCCAGGTGACGGTGTCCCCTTCATGGACGACGACGCCGGTCGGATCGAACGCCTTGTCGGCGATGCTCACCGCGATGGTCGCGGCGAATGCGGGCGCGGCGACGCCAAGTGCGACGAGCAGCAGGCCGCCAGCGAGCACGAGCCGCCGGGATCGGTTGACCAACGTCATGCGCAAAACCTCCGAACCGCATCGTAGAGGACCGGCAGGCCCCAGCGGAGGCCTTCGACCGAAACTCGCTCGTCGATCGCGTGATAGCGATCGAGGTAGGTCTCGCCGACGGGCTGCCGGAGCGGCGAGAACCCGAACACGGGCGTCCCGAGCTCCTGCAGGTGCTTCGAGTCCGTGCCGAACGGCATCATCGCCGGAACCGGGGTTCCATCCGGATCGTGTTCGCGGACGACCGCCTCGAGGATGGGATACAGCCCCGCCGGGTCGTCGTACGGCTGGACGATCGCGTCGCTCGCGATGACGAGGTCGACATCGGTCACGGCCGCGAGGTCCGGACCGAGCCGGTCCTTGATCCGCTCCGCGAGCTCCGTTTCCGTGGTGCCGGGGAGCCGGCGGCAATCGAGCTCGAGCGTCGCGATGCCGGGGATGACGTTGAACTTGATGCCCGAATGCAGCACCGTCGTCGAGAGGGTGTCGCGGAGCATGGCGTCGAGGATCCGGATGTAGACCGGATCGCACAGCGCGTCGAGCGCGCGGGCGGTGGTGCGGGCGTCGCCCGTCGCGAGCAGCCGCAGGATGCGCGACAGCTCCGGCACGCCCGCGTTGTCGGCTGCGGCGACGGCGCCCTCGAGCAGCCCCCGCGTCACGTCGGTGAGTCGATACGGCCACGGCTCCGACAGCCGGAGCGCGGCTGCGGACGCGAGCAGGATCGCGTTGTCGTCCCGCGGCATGGAGCCGTGGCCCCACGTCCCGTGGAACGTCAGCTTGTACGTGGCGATGCTCTTCTCCGTCACGCCGATCGGGTAGATCCGCCGCTCGCCGATGGGCACGGAGACCGCGCCGGCCTCGTTGATCGCGCCGGCCGCGCGCAGCCACTCGGGCTGCTCGCTCGCGAGCCAGCCCGCGCCGGCAAATCCGCCGGCTTCCTCGTCAGCCGTCGAGGCGAAGATCACATCCCGCGTGAGCCCGGGCACCGGATCCGAGCCGGGATCGCGCCCCGCCGCGCGGGTCTCCTCGGCGAGCAGGCGCATGACCTCGAGCTCCATCGCGACGAGGTTCTTCATGTCGACCGCCCCGCGGCCGTAGAGCCAGCCATCGACGATCTCGCCGGCGAACGGATCGCGGGTCCAGCCTTCCGGCGTCGCCGGGACGACATCGAGATGCGAGAGGAGCAGGAGCGGGAGCCCGCCGGTCCCGTCGCCGCGCAGCTTTCCCGCCACGGAACCGCGGCCCGGCACCGGCTCGAAGATCGTCGCCGGGATCCCGACGGAGTCCAGCGCGCCGCCGAGCCAGCGGGCCGCCTCCAGCTCACCGTCCGGTCGGGCAGGGTCCGGCGGGTTGATCGACGGGATCCGGATCAGGTCGCGCAGCGACGCGAGCAGGCGATGGTGGGCGAAGGTCCAGTCGGGGGTCATTGGCGGCATCGGCTCAGGGATTGCCGAGGAGGAAGGTGAACCCGAGCGCATTCGCGATGATGCCGAGCACCCAGCCGGCAAACACGACCACGATGACCATCACGATCAGGCGCCGCAGGTCGCGGCGCTCCGCCGCTCGTCCCGCCTCGGGATCCGGATCCGTGCCGCCGGCGATGTACGGGGCAGACAGCCCGCGGGCGCGTGCCTGGGCCGCGCGCGGCGAGTCGTACGCCTCCGGATCGGCGGGCAGCTGCGCGGGCGCCGGCGGCGGCTCGGACCGGGTTCGGTCGTCGGTCATGCGGGCACACCTGCACGTACCGCAGGGCCGCGGAAATACACCTCATCCGGCATCGGCTCGTAGCCGAGCCTGTGGTTCACGGCGCGCATCGGGGCGTTGTCGACGTCGTTGGCGGTCTCGATCGCCTCGAGGCCGTTCGCGATCGCCCACGCGATCGTCGCCCGTTTCAGCGCCGCGGCGATGCCCCGGCCGCGCCACGCGCGGCGCACGGCGGTCATCGCGTTCCACGCGAGCCCCGGCGTCCCGGCCACGAGCAGCAGGTTGGAATAGCCGACGACGTCGCTGGTCGCGTCATCGACCGCGATCGCGCATCCCCAGGCGGGCATGATCGCGCGATCGACGTCCCGAACCCGGAACTCCTCCGGCGTCCCGGGATCCATCCGGCCGTCACCCGGGATGTCGGGCAGTGCTTCGACGGCGACGTCGTACAGGCGATCCGCCAGGTCCGGGCGATCGGCCCGCGACACGATGGTGGTCCCGGCGGGCGCATCGATCGGCGGGACGACGCCCGCCGCCAGCGCGGCGAGCTCCAGCCGCACGACCTTCATCCGTTCCACCTCGCGGAAGCCGCGACGCTCCAGGAACCGGACGGCATCGGGTCGGTCGCTCGTGGTCCGCCCGTAGAGCTCCGGCTTGCCGGCAGCCTGCGCGACGCCGCCGAGCGCAACGAGCAGCGCGCTGCCGACGCCGCGTCCGCGGTACTCGGGCAGCACCGAGAGGTTGCCCCACAGCGCCGGGAAATCCTCGGCGTACATGTACACCCGGCCCGCGCCGCCGCAGCCGACCGGCACGCCGTCGAGCCAGGCCACGAAGCGCTTCCCGCCCGGGTACTGGGCGTCCTGCCAGCGTGCCTCCTCGACCGACATCGGGTTGTCGGGCGACACGCGGCCGATGATCGCGACCATGTGGCCGAGATCCTCGTCCGTCGTGGCTTCGCGGATCTCGAGCATCAGCCGCCGGTGATCGGCGAGGGCTCCGCGACCACTGCCACGGGCGCCACCGACCGCGCGGCTGCGTCCGTCATGCGCCGGCCGGTCGTGACCGCGCCCTCGCTCGCCGACGACACGAGCGCTGCGTACTTGGCCATGACGCCGCCGGCATACCGCGGCGCGGGTGGCGACCAGGCCGCACGGCGTTCCGCGAGCACGGCTTCATCGACGTTGAGGTCCAGTCGGCGCGCTTCGACGTCGATCACGATCTCGTCACCCTCGGCAACGAGGCCGATCGGGCCGCCGAGCGCCGCCTCGGGCGCCACGTGGCCGATCATCAGCCCGTGCGTGCCGCCCGAGAAGCGGCCGTCCGTCAGCAGCGCGATGGACTCGCCGAGGCCCTCGCCGACGAGCGCCGCCGTGACCGAGAGCATCTCCTGCATCCCGGGTCCGCCGACCGGCCCCTCGTACCGGATGACCACGACGTCGCCGGGGTGGATCTCGCGGTTCTTCACGGCATCGAAGCAGGCCGTCTCCGAGTCGAAGACGCGGGCCGGGCCGGTGTGGTGCAACCGCTCGTGGCCGGCGAGCTTCACGACGCAGCCCCCCGGCGCGAGGGAGCCCTTGAGGATCGCGAGGCCGCCCGTCGGCTTGAGCGGCGCGTCGATCGAATGGACGACCTTCTGGCCCTCGGTCTCCTGCGCCATCGAGGCGGTCTTCGCCAGCGTCCGGCCGTCGACGTTCTTCTCGTCGCCGTGGAGGAGGTCGCGCTTCAGGAGCTCACGCGTGACCAGCGACAGGCCACCCGCGTTGTAGAGGTCCGCGGCGACGTACCGGCCGCCGGGCCGCATGTCGGCCACGATCGGGGTGCGCGAGGCGATCGTGTCGAAGTCGTCGATCGACAGCTCCAGCCCGAACTCGTGGGCGATCGCCAGCAGGTGGAGCACGCCGTTCGTCGAGCCGCCGGTTGCGGCGATCGCGGCGATCGCATTTTCGAGCGCCTTGCGGGTGACGATCGACGACGGCCGGACGTCGTGGCGGACGAGGGTCATCGCCAGCTCCCCCGCCTGCCGGGCCGCGCCGTCCTTGCCGGGGTCTTCCGCGGGGATGCCGTTGAGGCCGGCGGGTGACAGCCCGAGGACCTCCATGACCATCGACATCGTGTTCGCCGTGTACTGCCCGCCGCACGCGCCGGCGCCGGGACACGCGGCGCTCTCGATCTCGTACAGCTCCTCGAGGCTCATCTTGCCGGCGCGATAGGCGCCGACTGCCTCGAAGACCGAGACGATGTCGAGGTCGCGACCCTTGTAGTGGCCTGGGTAGATCGTGCCGTTGTAGAGGACGAGGCCGGGCACATCGAGGCGGCCCAGCGCGAGCGCCGCGCCCGGCAGCGTCTTGTCGCAGCCGACGAGGCAGACCACGCCGTCGAGCAGGTGGCCGCGCACGACGAGCTCGATGGAGTCCGCGATGACCTCGCGGCTGATGAGGCTCGCCTTCATGCCTTCGGTGCCCATGGAGACACCGTCCGACACGGCGATCGTGTTGAACTCCATCGGCGTGCCGCCGCCGGCACGGATGCCTTCCTTGACGAACTCCGCGAGCCGGCGCTGGTTGTACGTGCACGGCATCGTCTCGATCCAGGTCGTCGCGACGCCGACGAGCGGCCGGGCCAGGTCGTCGTCCGTGAACCCGATCGCCTTGAGCATCGCTCGTGCGGGGGCCCGATCCGGTCCGTCGGTGAGCGCGTGGGAATGCCGCTTGGCGCCGTCGGTGGGTCGGTCGTAGGGGAGCGGTCCGGTGGGCATGCCGCGAGTTTAGGCCGCAGTGCCCTCGGCGGCCGACGCGGCCGATGCGGCGCTTCGGCGCAGGTTCGCCTCGGCGATTCGCTCCGTTACCGCTGCCGCAGCCGGGCCGGACACCGCCGCGACGAAGGCGTGGCACGCGATGCCGTAGGCCTTCACGGGCGAAAGCGCGGTCACAGTCGCGGTTCGCGGCGAACGACGCAGGAGTGCGATCTCACCCACGCCCGCGCCGTGGCCCAGGCGCGACATCGGGCGCCCGCCCGCGGTCACCTCCACCTCGCCCTGGTCGATCACGACGAAGCGGTCACCGAGATCGCCTTCGCGCATGATCGTGTCGCCCGTCTGGAACTCGATGGGCTCGAGGGCAGCCGCCAGGCGTTCGAACGCCGTGAGCGGCAGCTCCTGGAACACGGGAACGGTGCGCAGGAGCTGGAGCGTCGTCTCGTCGACCACCGAGATGCGGTCCGCTTTCCCGATCCGGCCATAGACGATCAGCGCCACGATCGGCAGGATCGCGCCGGTCACGGCAAGTGCGCCGCGGATGCCGAACTGGTCGAGCAGGACCGGCGCCAGCAGGCTGCCGATCACGAGCCCCACGCCGACGAGCCCTTCGAGCAGCGCGAAGATCGGTGCCCGTTCGTCGTTGGCCGTGCCGCGCTGGAGGATCGTGAAGAGCGCGATGTCGAACACCGCGTTCGCGATCCCGATGACGACCATCGCCACGAGTGCGACGCCGGGGATCGGCAGCAGGCCGATGATCGCGATCGGCGCGCCCCACCAGGCGACCGAGGCCGCCTCCGTACGGATGAGCCGATCCGTCCCGGTGAGCGAGACGGCGAACACCGCGCCGAGAAGGCCGCCCAGCCCAAGCGCCGCGTTCAACAGGCCGACGCCGGGTTCGCCCATGGAGAGCAGCTCGATCGCGGCGACGACCGTGAGCGGGGTGAGGAGCCCGCGCGTCAGGATCTGCGAGAAGACCGACAGCAAGCTCCAGCCGACCACCCGCCGGCGTCGCATGATCCGGAACCCGTCGAGGAGCCGAAGCCCTCGAGCGCGCTCGCCACCGCCACCCGTGGCGTCCGCGGCGTGTTCGAACCGGAGCCGGCCGATGAAGATCGCGCCGACGAGGAACGCAACGGCCGTGGCGGCCGCGCCGAGCTCCGGCCGCCCGATCGCGACGAACGCGCCGACGACGACGGGGCCGACCATCGACCCGAGGCCCTCCCCCGTCGACCAGGCCATGTTCGCGGCGACGAGCTCCTGCGGGCTGCGCGCGACCGCGGGCATGAGCGTCGCCGACACGGGGCGCGAGGGTGCCGCCGCCGCGGCGGAGATCGCGGCGAGGAGGTAGAGCAGGATGGTGGAGCCGCCGGTCGCGATCTCGATCGCGCATGCCGTGGCCGCAAGGGCCCGCACGAGCCCCAGGATGAACAGCACGCGTTCCGCTCGGAACCGGGCCAGGGCCGTGCCCGCGAGCATCCCCGACAGGACGCCCGGGATCATGCGAACCGCGCCGAGCACGCCGGCGGCCACGACGCCCTCGCGGGCGTAGACCTCGATCAGGAGGACGACGAGGAGCCCGGCGTCCGCAGCGATCCCGAGCGTCCAGAACGCCTCGATCCGGCGGAGGCCGTCATTTGCCAGCGCCGCCCGGAGCGACCGGAGCAGCGACCGGACCGGCGCGATGATCCCCGACATCCGCGGAAGGATGGCACCTATCCTCCCACCCATGCCCGACAAGCTCGACGTGCTGCGCAGCGTCCCGCTCTTCGCCGACCTCGACGAGCGCAGCCTGCAGGCCGTCGCGATCCTCGCCCGCGAAGCGCGCTTCCCGGCCGGCACCCAGCTGATGCTCGAAGGGGAGATCGGCGACGGGTTCTACGTGATCCTGGACGGCACGGTCCGCATCGATCGCGGCGAGCGCACGATCCGCTCCATGACCGCGGGCGGCTTCCTCGGCGAGATCGCGCTGCTGGAGAAGAAGCCGCGGACCGCGACGGCGACGGCGGTCAGCGACGTCACGGCACTGGAGCTCCAGCACCACGAGCTCGAGCGGCTGCTCGACACGATGCCCGCGATTCGAACCCGAGTGGCCGGCGCGATCGCACGCCGCGAACGAGGCGACGCCACGACGTAGCCCACCGAGCTGCCCGACGGCTCGGCATCCGCCCGGCGGCGCTTCGCGTGTCGCTCGGCGGAGCTCGCTCCTCGCTAGGCGCTCGCCGGTCGGCTGCCTCCGCCGTCGTTCAGCCCGGTGATCCACTCCTCGACCCGGCCGCGAAGGGCTGGTAGTGAGATTGCGCCGGCACCGAGCACGGTGTCGTGGAATGCCTTGATGTCGAAGCGATCCCCGAGCCGCTCGCGCGCGTCAGCGCGGAGGCGGAGGATCTCGAGCTGGCCGGTCTTGTAGGCGAGGGCCTGGCCCGGCCACACGATGTAGCGATCGACCTCGTTCACGATGTTGTTCGAACCCAGCGCCGTGTGCGCGGTCAGGAAGTCGATCGCCTGCTGGCGCGTCCAGCCGAGCGCGTGCATGCCCGTGTCGACCACCAGCCGGCCCGCGCGCCAGGCATCGAACGACAGGATCCCGAAGCGGTCCATGTCGCTGGAGTACAGGCCCATCTCGTCGCAGAGGCGCTCCGTGTACAGGCCCCAGCCCTCCGCGAACGCGGTGGAGCCGAGCATCCGCTGGAACGCGGGCAGGTTCGGCAGCTCCTGGGCGATGGCGATCTGCAGGTGGTGGCCGGGGACCGACTCGTGGAACGCGAGCGCCTCGGCCTCGTAGCGTGGGCGCGTCTCCGGCGCGTAGAGGTTGATGTAGTAGCGGCCCGGGCGTGAGCCGTCCATCGCCGGCCACGAGTAGTAGGCGATCGTCTGGTGGACCTCGGAGTGGCTCGGCACCGGAACGACGACGCACGCGGCGCCCGGGATCCGGCCGAACCAGTCCGGCACGGCCTGCTGCGCGCGCGCCAGCGACACCTTCGCGGCCTCGAACACCTGGTCCGCGCTCTCGAAATACAGGCGCTTGTCGCTCCGGAGCGCGGCGAGGGTCTCGTCGAGGCCCTTCGTCCCGAGCACGCGCGCCCCGAGCTCCACGAACTCGGAATCGATCCGCGCGATCTCCGCGAGGCCGGTGGCGTGGATCTCCTCGGGCGCGAGGTCGAGCGTCGTGTGGACGCGGATCTCGTCGCGGTAGGCGTCGAGGCCGCCGTCGATGTGGCAGATGCCGGGCTTCTCCGACGATCGCGCCAGCGGGCGGATGTCGCGCTTGAGGGTCTCCTGGTAGCGGCGGAAGGCCGGGATCGCCACCTCCGTGACGACGGTCATGAGGTTCGCCCGGAACCATTCGAGGTCGGCGGGCTTCCAGTCCTCGTGCTCGACTGCCGCCGGGCCGGCGATCTTCCATGTCTCGGGCGCCTTCGCCATCAGGCCGTCCAGGATGTTGAGCATCTTCTCGACCGGGTTCTCGACGGCGACGCGGCCGTCGGCCGCGGATTCGCGCAGCTCGGCGCCCATCTGGTCGAGGTAGCGGCCGATGCCGCGGAAGCGCTCGACCATGTTCCGCCCGTCCTCGGGCGTCGTGATCGTCTGGTAGTCGACGATGTCGAGCAGGCTCATCATCGGGCCCTGGAGCGGGTCGACCGTCCACTCGTTCACCCGCGTCCGGATCGAACGGGCCTGGTTGGCGGCCTCGTCGATGAGCATCTGGCGGGTCACGCGCTCCATCGAGGACAGGCCGTCGACCGGGATGGCCGCCGCGTTGGTGGCGACCTCGTCCAGCCAGGCCAGCCGGCGCGCGACGCCGTCGGGCGAGATGTCCTCGAGCCGGTCGTCGTAGCGGCGGTCGCCGACGATCGTCGCCCACGTCGGGTACTCCGCCATGAACCGATCCCAGAAGGCGTCCGCCTGGGTGCGGAGCTGCTCGGCTGCGCCGGTCGCCTCGGGGTGCGCGGCGCCGGGAGTCGCGGCGGCAGTGGCCGCGGGGTTCGTCATCGACATCGGGCGATCCTAGGTGACGTTGCGTGAAGCGTCCGCGGAGCGTTGCTCAGTGGACGCACGGTCCCGTGGAGACGGCCGCCGTCCGCCCGAGCGCGCCGCTGATCGCGTTGACGACCGGGGTGGTCGCGAGCGCATAGCCGACCGCCGGGTCCACCTTGGATTCGGCGAACACCACGCCGCCGACCGTACCGTCCTGGAGCACGAACGGGCCGCCGCTGTCGCCCGGGATGACGGTGGCGCGCAGCTCCACGATCTTGCGGGTCACGCGGCTGTCGCCCGTCACGTCGAGGCCGGTGGCGAGGTACGAGGCAGCCACGGTTGCCGGCTCCACGGTTTCGTTGCCCCCGCCCGGGTAGCCCACCGTCGCGCCGACATCGCCTCGGCTGGGCTCGCCGGTGGTGAAGTGCAGCGGCGTGGCCTTGACGTCGCCGGCAAAGAGAACCGCGATGTCGAGCTCCAGATCGACGAACACCGGCACGGCGCCGTACGACTCGCCCGAGGTCTGGACGATGATCGATTTCGCGCCGACGACCACGTGCGCGTTCGTCACGAGGTAGCCCGGGGAGATCACGAACGACGAGCCGCTTGCCCGTTGCCCGCACCCGTCCGCGACGACGCGGAGCACGGATGGCGCCGCCTTCTCGCCGATCTGTCGCGCGAGGGCATTGGAGGGCAGGTCGATCGCGGGCGCCGGCAGCTGCTCGAGGCCGATGAACACGTTCGGCAGCCCGCTGTCATCGAGGAGGTTGCCGAGCCCGAGGACGATCTCCGTCGGTGGTGGCAGGAAGGCATCGACGACCCGGAGTGCGGTGGACTTCTGTGCGTAGGAGCTCAGTGTCGGAAACGGGCCCGACGCGATCACGCCGCCCGCGAGCCATAGGATCAGGATGGCCTGGCCGGCGCCGACGAGGCCACCGCCGACCTTGTCGAGCGCGCCCCACAGGCCTTCGCCGAGCGCCTGCGAGGCCTGGCGGCCCATCGCGGCGCCGAGCGCCTCGCCCAGCCCGACGAGCCCGAGCAGGACGGACAGCACGATGATCGCCCGGATGGGTGGCGCAACGCCGTCAAGCAGGCCCGTGAACGCGGGCAGCACCGCGAGTCCGGCGAGCGCGGCAACAGCTGCGCCCAGCAGCCCGATGAGCTGCGGCAAGGCGCCCGAGCGGACCCCCAGGATCACCGCGATCAGCAGGATCCCGATGGCGACCAGATCCAGCGGGTTCACCGATGGATCGTGCCACAGGTTTGTTGCCGGGGCGTCTCAGGCCGTGCCGAACCGATACCGGCTCGGCGGCTACTTCACCTCGAGCGCGATCGTCGGGGCGTCGCCTTCGGCCGACAGCTTCCACGTGCCGGCGCCGAGCGTCCCAAGGTCGACGGCGGTGGCACTCAGCTGGGCGATGTCGATGCAGGCGACGTCGCCCTTGCCGGCGCCTTCGATCACGGTGAGCTTGATCGTGCGCGCCGCCTCGTCCTTCGCGATCTCGACGTGGTCGAGCTGGCTGCACGGCGCGACGCCGCTCCACCAGCGCAGGTCCGCGAGCACGGTCCCGTCCTCCCGCTGCAGCGCGCGGACGAGCTGGACGTTCACGGGATGCGGGTTCTGGAGATCCGTAGCGGGCGTGAGGTACGTCGCCTGGCCGAACAGCGGGTTCTGGTTCGGATCGTCCGGGAACAGGCCGCCGATGCCACCGCCGGGCTGCCCGCCCGTGCCGGTTCCCGGATCGGTGCCACCGCCGCTCCCGCCGGAGCGACCGCCCGAACCGCCGGAGCCGCTGCCGGGGTCGCCCGGGACCGCGGTCGGCGTGGGCGCCGGCGTGGCGATGGGCGCCGCGGACGGGGAGGGGGTTGGCGCCGCCGCGGAGCCCGCGCACGCGGCGAGGGTCAGGATCGCGGCGGGGAGGAGGAGCGCAAGGCGGTTCGGCGCGATTCGGTTTGGCATGGCTGCGAGACGCCGGGTCGTCGCGTCAGGTTCCGGCAGGCACCCGTGTATCGACGCGGGCGGGATGTGTCGCTTCCCACGCCTCGATCTCGTCGGCTTTTCGAAGGAGGTAGCCGAGCTCGTCGGTGCCCTGCAGGAGCATGACCTTCGAGAACGGGTCGACATCGAACGGCATGTCTTCGTCGCCGGGCAGGTGGACGACCTGGGCGTCGAGATCGACGGTCAGCTCGACGGAGGGGTCCCTCGCGACCATGTCGAACAGCTGCTGGAGCCGTTCGGGCTCCACGATGATCGGCAGCAGGCCGTTCTTCAGCGAGTTGCCTTTGAAGATGTCGGCGCAGCTCGTCGTGATGACGGCCTGGATCCCCCACGACACGAGCGCCCACGGCGCGTGCTCGCGCGACGAGCCGCAGCCGAAGTTGTCGCCTGCCAGCAGGATCCTGCGCCCGTACATCTGTGGCTTGTCGAGCACGAAGGTCGGCTCCTTGAGGCCGCCATCGGCCTCGTACCGCCAGTCGTGGAAGAGCGCGTCGGCGAGGCCCGCCTTGTCGGTGATCTTCAGGTAGCGGGCAGGGACGATCTGGTCCGTGTCGACGTTCTCGGTCGGCAGCGGGATCACCGCGCTCGAGAAGGTGGTGTACGGGGTGTCGGGCACGTCAGCGGCCGCCCACGCCCGCGAGGCTCTCGATGCCGGGGAGCCGCCGCGGATCTGCGATCACGCCGGCGACGGCGCTCGCCGCCGCAGTCACCGGGGACGCCAGGAACGTGCGGCCACCCTTGCCCTGCCGGCCCTCGAAGTTGCGGTTCGACGTGCTCACCGCGTACTGCCCGGGCTGCAGCTGGTCGCCGTTCATCGCGATGCACATGGAGCAGCCCGCCTCGCGCCAATCCGCACCGGCGGCACGGAAGATCTCGTGCAGGCCCTCGCGCTCCGCCTCGCGCTTCACCTCATCGGAGCCTGGGACGACCATCAGCCGGACGCCGTCGGCGATTCGACGATCCTTGAGCGCGGCCGCGGCAAGGCGCAGGTCGCTGATCCGGCCGTTCGTGCAGCTGCCGATGAACACGACGTCGACCTTGTGGCCGAGGATCGACTGCCCCGGCTGCAGGTCCATGTACGTCAGCGCCTGCTCGAGGGCACGCCGCGGGGCGCCATCCTCAACGGCCGCCGGGTCCGGCACGCTCGCCGAGATCGGCAGGCCCATGCCGGGGTTCGTGCCGTAGGTGATCATCGGCTCGAGCGCGGACGCATCGATCGAGATCGACTTGTCGAAGGTCGCGCCGTCGTCCGTGGGCAGGGTGCGCCAGCGCGCGACCGCTCGATCCCATGCCTGCGCCCGGGGCGCGTGCGGCCGGCCGTGCAGGTACTCGAATGTCGTGTCGTCGGGCGCGATCAGTCCCGCCCGCGCGCCGCCCTCGATAGACATGTTGCAGATCGTCATGCGCTGCTCCATCGACAGCGCCTCGATCGCAGACCCGCGGTATTCGAAGACGTGCCCGGTCCCGCCGCCGACGCCGATGCGGGAGAGCAGGTTGAGGATCACGTCCTTGGCGCTCACGCCCGGCGCGAGCCGGCCATCGACCTTCACTTCGTAGGTCTTCGGCTTCCGCTGGAGCAGCGCCTGGGTCGCGAGGACCATCTCGACCTCGCTCGTCCCGATGCCGAATGCGAGCGCGCCGAAGGCTCCGTGCGTTGACGTGTGGCTGTCGCCGCACACGATCGTCATGCCCGGCTGCGTCAGCCCGAGCTGCGGCCCGATCACGTGCACGATCCCCTGGTTCGGATCGCCGAGGCCGTGCAGCGGGATGCCGAACTCCGCGCAATTGTCCGTGAGCTGCTGGACCTGCGCGGCGGCCATCTGATCCAGGATCGGCAGGTTGCGCGGCGTGGTTGGGACGGAGTGGTCCGCCGTTGCGACCGTGCGTTCCGGGTGCGCGACCTTCAGGCCCCGCTTCCGGAGACCCGTGAAGGCCTGCGGGCTCGTGACTTCATGAACGAGGTGCAGGTCGATCGCCAGCACGCTGGGGGCGTGCTCGGACTCGCTGATGACGTGCTCGTCCCAGATCTTCTCGACCAGCGTGCGTGGCGCGGCTGCGTTACCCCGATCCGACATGGCGCGGAAGGCTACCACCCCATGTCGGCGAGCCCTTCTGCCCGTCCTGCCAGGACGAAGAATCGCCGGGTCGGCCGAAACGCGCTCCTGCCAGGACTAGCGCACGCAGCTCCGCCTCACGCACGGGCGACGATGCGGTACGCCGAACCCGATGCGTGCTCGCGCGTCGCCCAGAGCACGGTTGTGCCTGGCCAGCGTCCCGTTCCCACGAGCGAATCGAGCGCGACGAAGGGATTCGCCGGATACGTCGTGTGGAACAGCCGGCGGTACTCGTTCGCGGTGGCGCGGTTCGTGCGCGTGTCGCGGATGATGGGGAGACGACACACCGTCGGCGTCGGGCCGAGCTGGCCAAACCGGTCCCACGATGGCACCGATTCCGCTTTGGTCTCCGACCACCGGAACAGCTGCTCGATCCGATTCAGCTCAGATTGGATCTCGCCGGCCACGAACACAGCCTCAGCGGGAGCGTGCAAGCCGAGGTCGATCCAACCGCGTGCCGGGCGGTGGACTGCGATCTCGGCGAACCGTTGCCATCCCGGGTGGAGGATGCCGAGCAATCCCTCTTCGATGGGTGCCTGGTGTCGATCGCGGATCGAAGGCCCGGCCCTTGGGTACAGCCGATGCGAAAGGTCGGTGCCGAGTGACAGACCGAGGCGCACGGAAACCTCGCTTGAGGGTCGAGCTTCACCCGCCTGGATCTTTCCGAGGTAGCTGTCGTTGATTCCGGCGGCTCGGGCCAGATCTCGTCGCGTGATACCGGCGTCCAGACGAAGCCGGAGAAGGTCCTGCCCAAAGGCGACACGCAGCTGCTTCTCGAGCCGCACGACCTGACGCTCGAAACCCGCGGTGGTCACGACAGGAGTGTGGGGAGCGTCGCTTACCTGTCGGTTTATCGCAGGCGAATCGCCGTGATGCGCACGATCACGTGACCCGATGTGCGATATCCGCGGATCCGGACCGGTGAATCTGCGGGATTCGACAATCGTGGGATAATGGATTGGCATCCGTCACGACGCCGGGTTGCACTTCCGACGTCGCGCTCCGTGCTGCTAGCACTCGAAGGAGCGTGCGTCATGCCTGCTGCCCTGCAGGTTGTGTCGTCACTTGTCGTCCCCGTCTTCCTGGGCCTGGTTGCGGGCCTTGCCGTGCTCGGCGCGGTCTGGCTGACGAGATCCATCCGCTACATCCCGAACCACCGGGTCGGGATCGTCGAGAAGATGTGGAGCCGCCATGGTTCCGTCCGCGGCGGGCTCATCGCGCTCGACCACGAAGCCGGCTTCCAGCCGGATGTTCTCCGCGGTGGCCTCCACGTGTTCCCGCCGTTCCAGTTCCGCCTGCATGGCGTGCCCCTGGTGACCATTCCCCAGGGTGAGATCGGCTACGTGTTCGCGCGCGACGGCGAGCCGCTGCCGCCGACGCAGACCCTCGCGCGCACCCCAGAGGCGGTCGACTTCAGCGACGTCCGCACCTTCCTGGCCAACGGTGGCCAGCGCGGTCCGCAGCGCCGGATCCTCCGCGAAGGCACGTACGCGATCAACCTCGCGCAGTTCGTGGTCATCACCGGCCACGGCGTGTTCGGCCTGGCGCTCGAGAAGGGCGACAAGGCGGTCCTCGACGAGATGGCGGCGCTCATCGAAGCGCGCGCCGGCTTCGAACCGGTCGTCATCACCGGCAAGGACGACGTCCTCGGTGTCGTCACCGTCCACGACGGTCCGTCGCTGCAGCCGGGCGAGATCATCGCGCCGACCGTGGGCGACGATCCCGCCGCGGAGCGGACGTACCACAACAACTTCCAGGATCCGGAGCGGTTCCTGGCGGCGGGCGGCCGGCGCGGTCGCCAGCTGCAGGTGATCGTCGAAGGCACGTACTACCTGAACCGCCTCTTCGCGACCGTCGAGCTCGTGCCGAAGGCCGTCGTCGAGGTCGGGACGGTCGGTGTCGTCGTGTCGTACACGGGCGACGAGGGGACGGACCTCTCGGGCGATGCGTACGGCCACGGCGAGCTGGTCGAGCAGGGCGAGCGCGGCGTGTGGGCCCAGCCGCTCCTGCCGGGCAAGTACGCGTTCAACACGTACGCCGGCAAGATCGTCATGGTCCCCACGACCAACTTCATCCTGAAGTGGAACGCGTCGGAGACGGGCGCCCACAAGTTCGACGAGAACCTGTCCGAGGTCGACCTGATCACCAAGGACGCGTTCGAGCCGAGCCTGCCGCTGTCGGTCGTCGTCCACATCGACTATCGCAAGGCGCCGCTCGTCGTCCAGCGCTTCGGCGACGTGAAGCGGCTGGTCGAGCAGACGCTCGACCCGATGGTCAGCGCGTACTTCAAGAACGTCGCCCAGACGCGGACGCTCATCGAGCTGATCCACGACCGGGCGGAGATCCAGGACCACTCGGGCGTGGAGATGCGCGATCGGTTCGCGCGCTACAACCTCGAGCTCCAGGAGGTGCTGATCGGTACGCCGACGCAGGGTCGTGGCGGCACGAACCTCGAGGACATCCTGATCCAGCTCCGCTCGCGCCAGGTTGCGCAGGAGCAGGTCGAGACGTACTCGCGGCAGCAGGCCGCGGCGGTCCAGGAGCGCGAGCTCCGCGAGGCCGAGGCGCGCGCCCGGCAGCAGGCGTCCATCACGGAATCCGAGCTGTCGATCGCGATCCAGGCCAACCACGGCAAGGCGGACCTTGCCCGCGCCCAGCAGCAGGCGGCGCAGATCCAGGCGCTTGCCGCCGCCGAGGCGGAGAAGGTGCGGCTCCTCGGTGCCGGTGAGGCGTCACGGGTCGCGTCGCTCGCGTCCGCCGAAGCGGAGCGCGCCGCGCGCGTCGGCATCGCCGAGGCGCTCGCGATCGAGGAGCAGGTCCGTGCGTACGGCGGCCCGCGCTACCAGCTGACGCAGCAGGTCATGGCGCGGTTCGCGGAGGCGGTCGAGCGTTCCGGCGTCGACATCGTTCCGAAGGTCGTCATCGGGGACAGCCGCGGTGGCCACGCCTCGAACGGCTCGAACGGCGCCGACGGGACCTCGAACGGCGCCCCGACGGGTGGCTCGACCATCCTCGAGTCGCTGCTCGCGCTGCTCCTGTCGGAGCGGCTCGGGGTCGACGTTGCCGGCACGGCGTCGCAACCGAGCGCGGCCGCGGTGTCGGTCCGAGAGGACCTGCGCCGGCGTCTCGCCGCCGACGAGACACCCGAGAAGGCGGCCTGAATGGCGGCCTGACCCGGGCGGCGCTCAGGCTCCGCCGCTGCGGGCTCGCCACGCGGCGTAGGCGGCCCCGTCGAACACGCGATCGAACGCCGGCAGCATTCGCACGACGGAGCCGCCCCAGCCCTTCTTGAACCGGAAGACGCCATCGAGTGGGTCACGCTCGGCCTCGGTTTCGAGCTGGGCGAGGACCCGCTCGGGTGCGACGCGGCGCGCGGCGGCGAGCTCGTGTCGACCTCGCGCGTCGGCGATGCCCCACAGGTCCCAGGTTCGGGCGCCGCGCTGCCGTGCCCACCTGATGGCGTGCCATTGCAGGAGGTGCGCGGCGCGATGCCGGAGACCGGCATCGGTCGAGCCGGCCGCGAGGTACATCCCGTGGCGCCCGAAGGCGATCACGACGGAGGCGCCCACCGGGTCACCTTCGAGCTCGGCGATCTGCAGCCGGGCGCCGTCACCGAACGCCTCCATGAGGTAGCGGTAGTACGCCGCATCGCGGATCCCGAACGCCTTGCGCGCGCTCGTCGCGACGAGGATCTCGTGCAGGATTCCGGTATCCGCGGGCGTCCCGACGCGGATCGTCACCCCCTCGCGCTCCGCCCGGCGAATGTCCGCTCGGTGGCCCTTGGAGAACGCCGCCCGCAGCTGTTCCTCGTCTCCCGTGAGATCGAGGCGGATCGTCGACCGCGGCTGCAGCGTCCGCTCCGCCGTCGTGAACCCCGTACCGGACAAGATCGCACGCACTCCTGCTGCCCGGGCGTCGCTCTCGAGAACGTCCGGCTCGAAGCGCAGGAACGAAGCGCCGCTGGCGCGTGCGACGCGAACGAGCCCGTCCACGAGCGCGTGATCAGGCGCGGCGTCGCCGGAAAGGAGCGGGCCGCGCGGAACGTAGGCGAGCGTGACGTCGGGGGCACGCCGGATGAGGACCTGTGCGCACGCTCGCGCGTCGCCGGATGCGAGGCGGACCGCCTGCCAGCCGATGCGCGACTTCAGCTCGCCCCACGCCCAGGATTGCAGCGCCTGTCCACCGCGACGCGCGACCAGCGCATCCCACGCTCCGCGCTCGAGCTGCTCCACGGCATCGTGGCGAGGCGGATTGACGGCGACCGCACCGCGGAGCGCCTGAAGAGCCGGCGCGCCTGACGTGTGGTGCTGCACCGATCCGAACCTCGCGCGTGCGGACGCCGCCGGAATGCCGACGTCTCAGGGCGCGAGGTTCGTCGTACCTGATGAATGTCAGGTGAATGATCTCAGGAAGCCCGCGGAACAGAGAGCTGGAACGTTGCCCCCGACCCGGGCGAGCTGGTCGCCGTCAGCCGTCCGCCATTGCGCTGGGCGAGGCTCCGGGCGATGGCGAGTCCAAGGCCGCTCCCGTCGGGCGCGCCGGCGGCGGCGTTGAGCCGGTGGAATGGCTCGAAGACCTGCTCGAGATCGGCGGCGGCGATCCCGGGCCCATCGTCGCTGACCTCGACCACGGCATGTCGATCCGCCGATCTCGTCGAGATCGCGGGTGGGTTCGCATCGGGGCCGCCGCTGTAGCGGATCGCGTTGTCGAGGAGGTTCTCCACGATCCGGCCGATCTCGGACGGGTCGGCGGCGACGCGCAGGTCCGCGGCGAGGCTCAACCGGGCTCGAGGGAGGTCGGGATGCGCGGCCGCGTACGCCTGGACGGTCTCAGCCACCACCACGGAGAGATCGACGGCCTCGTGCGGCCCGGCGGCAACTTCGTCGCTCCGCGCCAGGAGCAGCAGGTCGTTGGTGATCCGGGTCAGCCGCCCGGCAGCAGCCGCGTCGACCGCGAGCGCGTGCCGGAGCTCATCGGGCGTCCGCGCGGTGGCGAGCGCCGCCTCCGACGACGAGCGGATGGCGGCGAGCGGGGTGCGCATCTCGTGCGACGCATCTGCGACGAACCGACGCTGGCGGGCATGCGCATCGCGGATCGGTCGGAGCGTCCGTCCGGCAAGGATCCAGGCAGCCATGGCGACGAGTGCCACGACGATGATGTCGGCGATCACGAGCGCGACCCCCACCTGCTGCAGCGTCGCCTGGTAGGCGGCCTCGGCCACCTCCTCGTTGGAGAGGTCCGGGTCGAAGTCGAAGGTCGGGACGAGCACCGTCGCGAAGCCGCCGTAGAAGACGATGCTGAACAGGCCGAGCGCAACCACCATCAGGCCGATGTACAGGATGGTGAGCCTCGTGCGGGCTCGCCGGAACATCAGGCGGCCCCGCCGGCGCGAAGCCGGTAGCCGGCGCCGCGGATGGTCTCGATCAGCCCGTCGCGCCGGCCCTCGTCGACTTTGCGCCGGATGCTCCGGATGTAGACCTCGACGATGTTCGATTCGGCGGCGAAGTCGGCATCCCAGAGCGCGTCGATCAGGCGATCCCGCGGGAACACCTGGCCCGGATGGCGGGCCAGGAGCGCGAGGAGCGCGAACTCGCGGCCGGTGAGGCGGATCCTGGTGCCCGATCGCCAGACCTCGAGGGTCGCGGGGTCCAGCACGAGGTCGCCGATCTCGATCCGCGGCGATCGGTCCTCGAGGCGACGGCGGCCGAGGGCTCGGACGCGAGCGCGAAGCTCATCCATGCTGAACGGCTTCGCGAGGTAGTCGTCGGCGCCCAGGTCGAGGCCCGTGATGCGGTCCTCGACGTCATCGAGCGCGGTGAGCATGAGGATCGCGCCGGCAAAGCTCGCGTTGCGGAGCGCGGCACAGACCGCGAAGCCGTCCATGCCGGGCAGGATGACGTCGAGGATCACCAGGTCATACGCGTAGGTCGCGGCCCACTCGAGGACGCGCCCGCCGTCACCCTCGATGTCGATGGCGTGGCCGTCGGCAGTCAGGACGCCCTTCACCGCCTCGGCGATCGCGACCTCGTCCTCGACGACCAGGATCCGCATGGGAACCGCCGGCGGCTACTGGTCCGCGGGCGATTCGCGGAGGACGGCGAGCACGCGAGGGTCGATCCAACCGGGCGCGGCGAGGCGTTCCTCGAGGTTGACGACGCCCATCCAGTCGCCCAGGGCGTCGTGCCAGGCCATCGTCCAGCCGTCGGGCAGCTCGCGGGGCGTGCCGGTCATGGGGCGCTCGGCGTCGGCGTTGCCGTCCCCGGACGTCGAGCCGGGAGCCGGCATGCCCGCGGTCGGTGCCGGGAGGCCGCGGAACTGCCACATCGGCTGGAAGACGCCGCCAAAGCGGCCGCCCGGCTCCGCGCCGATCGCGCTCATCAGCTGCCGCAGCTCCCGCGCGAGGTCCTCGGTGATGGGCACGAGCTGATCGGACGTCGAGCGATCGAGGTACAGCCGCTGCAGGTCGAGCAACCGGCCGAGACCACCGATGGGATCGTCAGAGTGGTCCACCCGCAGGTCGACCCAGCGGTCGTTGCCGCCGCCGTAGCCCGCCGCCTCGCGAACGATGTACAGCGCCGCCCCCTCGCGCCCGCGCCGGTCCCCGCCGGCATCATCCGCTGCCGCGAGGCACGCGACGAGCAGCTCCGGGAACGGCCGGCCACCCGCGAGCAACGTGTCGACGAGACCGTCGACCACGGCAGGCCCGGCGAGGATGTTGCCCTGTGCCGCGAACCCCGGCCCGGCCTGGCCCCCTGCCCAGGCGAAGCACTCGTCGCCCGTGTGCGTGGCGGACCGACCGGCGGCGTCCACGATCCCGGCCTGGCGCTGCGAGCGGAGCGCGTCGCCTGCGACCAGCCGGTCCAGCGCCTCGTTCGCGGAGGCGCCGCCCGCGAGCAGTGCCAACCCGTCCGGGCCGTAGCGAACATTGGCGAAGGACTGCGTGGCGATCGCCCCGACGCCAGCTTTCGCCCACGGCACGACGGCGCCGACGGCGAGGAACTTCGACTGGACGGCGACCCCGAGATCGCCGGTTGCGGGATCGAGCGCGACGATCGAGTAGGTCATGGCGGCATGATGCGCCAAGGGCCCGCCGATGGTCCGGTTGCGCAATCAACGGTCGGGTGCCTAGACTGCGCGCACCAATGGCGCCCTTCAACGCAGCCGACCGCCGCCCCGTCGTCGTCGCAGTGACGTCCGACGGTCGCCGCGTGCAGCTCCCCGTTGACAACGCCGAGGTACCCCTTCTCTCCCTTATTCGCTCGCTCCTGGTCGGGATCGAGAGCCTCGTGCTCCTCATTACCGGCGGGCGGGACCACGGAGGGACGCGGCGCAGCGATCGCGGATAGCGATCACCGACACCGAAGACCAACGGACCCCCGCCGAGAGGCGGGGGTTTCGACGTTTCAGGGCCAGATTTCGGGAGGCAACGTGAGCGGGACAGGCAGCGGCACCGAACCGGACAGTTCGAAGGGCGGGCCAGCGTGACGATGACGAAGGGCGAGCGGCAGCGCCGCAGCCACATGCCCGCGGACGGCACCGAGCACGCCGCCGCCATCGAGCGGGCCCAGCGCGAGATGCTCCACGAGGGCACGGCGTCGGCCGCGGTCCGGACCGCCGAGCACGGGGCGAAGGCTCGTCCGCGCATCGGTGCGGACGTGCTCTGCGAAGCCCTCCTCCGTCAGGGCGTCGACGTCATGTTCAGCTACCCCGGCGGCGTGATCCTGCCGCTGTACGACATCCTCGGTGACTACCCGGAGCTGCGGCACGTCCTCGTCCGCCACGAGCAGGGCGGCGCCCATGCGGCCGATGGCTACGCGCGAGCGACCGGCAAGGTCGGCGTGTGCGTTGGCACATCCGGTCCGGGCGCGACGAACCTCGTCACCGGGATCGGCACGGCGATGCTCGACTCGATCCCGATGGTTGCGATCACCGGCAACGTCCCGTCCGCGCTCATCGGGAAGGACGCGTTCCAGGAGATCGACATCAACGGCATCACGCTGCCGATGACCAAGCACAACTACCTCGTCCGCGACGCCAACGAGCTGCCCCACGTGATTGCCGAGGCATTCCACATCGCGCGGACGGGTCGTCCCGGCCCGGTCCACGTCGACATCACGAAGGACGCGCTCCAGCAGGAGACCGATGCGCAGCATCCGTCCGAGGCGGATGTCGTCGCGGGCCTGCCGGGCTTCCGTCCGACGATGGAGGGCAACTACAAGCAGCTGAAGCTCGCCGCCGCCGAGATCATGGCCGCGGAACGCCCGGTGATCCTCGCCGGCCACGGCGTGCTCCACGCGCGCGCCGAGGCGGAGCTCCTCGCCTTCGCCGAGAAGATCAACGCGCCGGTCGCGTGGACGCTCCTCGGGATCGGCGCGCTCGACGAGACGCACCCGCTCGCATACGGCTTCATGGGCATGCACGGCTGGAAGCACGTGAATCGGGCGATCCAGTCCGCCGACCTGCTCTTCGCTGTCGGGATGCGGTTCGACGACCGGGTCACCGGCAACGTCCGGACGTATGCCCCGTACGCGCGCATCGTCCATGTCGACATCGATCCGGCCGAGATCGGCAAGAACGTCGCGGTCGAGGTGCCGATCGTCGGCGACGCCAGGCGCGTGCTGACGGCCCTCACGCCGATGGTTCACGCGGTCTCGCCGGAGGCGCGCAAGCCCTACCTGGACGAGCTCGCCACGTGGAAGCGCGAGTCGGAGAGCTCGTCGTGGCACGGCTCCGGCGCCTGGCGCGACGGGCGGCTCACTGCCGACTACGTCATCGAGCGCATCGGCGAGCTGACGAACCACGAAGGCATCTACGTCGGCGATGTGGGCCAGAACCAGATGTGGCTCGCCCGCTACGCGGGCTTCCGCCACCCGAACACGCATCTGTCGTCCGGCGGCCTCGGCACGATGGGCTACGCGGTGCCGGCGGCGATGGGCGCCGCACTGGGCAGGACGGGCCGGGAGGTCTGGGCGATCGTCGGTGACGGCGGGTTCCAGATG
The DNA here is from genome assembly GCA_035248345.1 of Candidatus Limnocylindrales bacterium. Lineage (GTDB taxonomy): Bacteria > Chloroflexota > Limnocylindria > Limnocylindrales > CSP1-4 > UBA5189. Next base: position 5,086 of record DATFHO010000086.1, on the reverse strand, counting down.
ACCTCGCAGGAGCTGATGACCCTCGTCCAGGACGAGATCCCGGTGAAGATCGCCCTGTTCGACAACAAGAAGCTCGGGATGATCCGGCAGTGGCAGGAGATCATCTACGCCGGAAACTTCCACTCGGCCACGCTCATGGGCCCCGACTACCTGAAGCTCGCCGAGGCCTACGGCATCCCGTCGACGAAGGCGACGACGCCGGACGAGGTCGATGCGGCGATCAAGCTCGCCCAGTCGACGGATGGGCCGGCGCTGATCTGGTTCGAGATTGCGGGCGAGCAGAACGTGTTCCCGATGATGCCGGCCGGCAAGGGCTTGTCCGACCTGATCGAGGAGTGGGGGACGCCGGAATGAGCCCGACGCAGACCGCGGCGACACCCGCTCCCGCTCCGGCGCCCGCGCACACCGCGCCGCCCGCCCGGGCGCTCCCCGGCGGCGGCCAGTCCCGGCTCCATCGGCTCGTTGCGATCGTCGCCGACAAGCCCGGTGTCCTGAACCGCGTGGCGTCGCTCATGCGAGCCCGCAACTTCAACATCGACTCGCTCGCCGTCAGCCGGACGGACCGCGAGGGCGAGTCGCGCATGACGATCAGCCTGCACGGTGACGACATCGCGGTCGAGCAGGCCGCGAAGCAGCTCTACCGGCTCATCGACGTGCTCAAGGTCCAGGACGTCACTGCGGAGCCGTCGGTCGAGCACGAGCTCGCGCTCGTGAAGGTCCGCGTCGGCGATTCGAACCGGGCAGACGTGCTCAAGCTGATCGAGCTGACGCGGGGGCGCGTGCTCGATGTCTCGCCCGAGGCGGTCATCGCCGAGGTCACCGGGTCGGAGCAGGAGGTCGACAACTTCGTCGCCTGCGTCCGGCCGTTCGGCATCAAGGAGCTGGTTCGCACGGGAGCCGTGGTCATGGCACGCGGCGCCGGATCGATCGAGGAGGCAGTCAAGCGATGACGGCGCGCATGTACTACGACAACGATGTCGATGCGAAGGCGCTCGACGGCCAGACCGTGGCGATCATCGGCTACGGCTCGCAGGGCCACGCCCATGCCCTGAACCTGAAGGATTCCGGCCACAACGTGGTCGTCGGCCTGGCCGAGGGCTCGAAGAGCCGGGCGCTTGCCGCAGATGCCGGCCTCGAGGTCGCGAACGTCGCCGATGCGGTCAAGCAGGCGGACGTCGTGATGATCCTGGTCCCCGACACGGCGCAGAAGGCCGTGTACGACAAGGACATCGAGCCGAACCTCAAGCCCGGCACGCTCCTGATGTTCGCCCACGGCTTCAACATCCGATTCGGGCGGATCCAGCCCGGCTCCGGGATCGACGTCGGGATGGTCGCGCCGAAAGGCCCCGGGCACCTGCTGCGCTCCGTGTACTCGGCGGGTGGCGGCGTGCCCGCGCTCTTCGCGGTCGAGCAGGACGCCACGGGCACGGCTCGCGCGCGGACGCTGGCCTACGCCCGCGCCCTGGGCTCCACGCGCGCCGGCGTGCTCGAGACGACGTTCAAGGAGGAGACGGAGACCGACCTGTTCGGTGAGCAGGCGCTCCTCTGCGGTGGTGTCTCCGCGCTGATCAAGGCCGCGTTCGAGACCCTCGTCGAGGCCGGCTACCAGCCCGAGCTCGCGTACTTCGAGACGATGCACGAGCTGAAGCTGATCGTGGACCTCATGTACCGCGGCGGCCTCAACTTCATGCGCTTCTCCGTGTCCGACACCGCCGAGTACGGCGATTACGTCTCCGGCCCGCGCGTCGCCGAGGGCGCGAAGGCCGCGATGAAGGACGTGCTGACGGACATCCAGTCGGGCGCGTTCGCGAACCGCTGGATCGCGGTCCAGGAGGCGGGCGGCGGCGAGTTCCAGGAGCTCCGCGCGCGCGACCGGAACCACCAGATCGAGCAGGTCGGGGCGGACCTCCGCGCGCAGATGCAGTTCCTGAACCCGGTCGTCGTGCACGCTGGCGAGGCGCAGGCGACGGCGACGTCAGCCGCGAAGACCCGCTGATGGCGGCAGGGTCAGTAGCCAAGCCCTCGGGGCCGCTCGCGCCGAGAGATCGCGTTCGCGTCTTCGACACCACGCTCCGCGATGGCGAGCAGGCGCCCGGCGCGGGCCTGACCGCCGCGGAGAAGCTGGAGGTCGCGCGGCAGCTCGCCCGCCTGAAGGTCGATGTCATCGAGGCCGGCTTCCCCGCCGCCTCGGACGGTGACTTCGAGGCGGTTCGCCGGATCGCCCAGGAGACGAAGGGCGGGATCGCCGTAGCCGCGCTCGCCCGCTGTCGCGACGGCGATCCCCAGCGCGCGATCGAGGCGATCAAGGTCGCCGAGCGGCCACACCTGCACGTCTTCATCGCGACCAGCGACATCCACCTCAAGCACAAGCTCCGCATCGATCGCGAGACGGCGCTCGCCGAAGCGGTCAAGTGGGTGAGCTTCGGGCGGAAGGCGCTCGGGCGGGACGTGGAGATCGAGTTCTCGGCCGAGGATGCCTCGCGCACCGATCCCGAGTTCCTCATGCAGGTCTACCAGGCCGTCGTGGACGCGGGCGCGTCCACGCTCAACATTCCCGACACGGTCGGCTATGCGATCCCCTCGGAGTTCGGGGCGCTCGTCGGGCGCACCGTGGACCTGCTGGGTTCGCAGGCGACCATCTCCGTCCATTGCCACAACGACCTCGGGCTCGCGACCGCGAACACGCTCGCGGCCGTGCAGGCGGGTGCGCGCCAGGTCGAGGTCACGATCAACGGCCTCGGCGAGCGCGCCGGCAATGCATCGCTCGAAGAGGTCGTGATGGCCCTCCGGACGCGGCCCACGCAGTTCCGCGAGGCGGGCTCCGGCGGTGGGAAGACCGGCGCCGCCGACGTCGCCCTCGCGAGCGGGGTCGCCACGGAGCACATCACCGCGGCATCGCGGCTCGTGAGCTACCTCACTGGTTTCGCGGTCCAGCCGAACAAGGCCGTCGTCGGTGGGAACGCGTTCGCGCACGAGTCCGGGATCCACCAGGACGGCGTGATCAAGAACCCGCTGACGTACGAGATCATGACCCCCCAGTCGGTCGGGCTCAGCGGCTCGTCGATCACGATCGGGAAGCTGTCCGGCCGGAAGGGGCTGGCGAACCGGCTGGTCTCGCTCGGCTACGAGCTCGAAGGCGAGGCGCTGGACTCGGTCTACCGGCAGGCGATGGCCCTCGCGGACGAGAAGAAGGACGTGACCGACGACGACCTTGTCGCGCTCGTGGAGCAGCGCGTCGCCGAGGTTCCGCAGGCGGTGCGACTTCTCGGCTGGAACGTGACGTCGTCACACGGCGGCAAGGCCACCGGCATGGTCTCGCTCGAGGTCGGCAACGACGAGCAGGCAAAGGCGGCGATCGGCAACGGGCCGGTCGACGCGCTGTTCGAGGCCGTCGATGCGGCCGTGCAGCCGGTCTTCGGCTGGCACCCGAAGCTCGAGGCCTACGAGATCAAGGCGGTGTCCGGCGGGGAGGACGCGCAGGGCCGCGTGCTGGTTCGCTGCCGCCGCTCGACGGACGAAGGGCCCGGTGCCCTTGTCGTCTCGGGGCACGGGTTAAGCACGAACATCATCGAGGCATCGATCGAGGCGTATCTCGCCGCGGTCAACAAGCTCCACGGGGCGACGAGCGGAGCGGCGTCGGCGTTCGTGGCGCCGCGCACGGTCGAGCTGTCCTGACGATGCCGACGACGTACAGGCTCGGCGCGATCCCGGGTGACGGGGTCGGGCCGGAGGTGATCGCGGCCACGCGCTCCGTGGTCGACGCCGTCGGCCTTCGGGACGGATTTGGCGTCGAGTGGGTCGAGATCGTCGCGGGAGGCGCGGGCATCGACGCCTACGGGCAGGCGATCCGCGAGGAGGACCTCGCGGCGGTGGGCGCCTGCGACGCGATCCTCCTGGGCGCCGTCGGTGGGCCTCGCTGGGACGACCCGGACGCGAAGGTCCGGCCGGAGCAGGCGCTGTTCGCGCTTCGTGGCGGCCTCGAGCTGTTCGCGAACCTTCGTCCCGTCACGGTGTTGCCGACCCTGGTGCCGTCGTCGCCGCTCCGCCCCGAGCTGCTCGAGGGCGTCGACCTGCTGATCGTGCGGGAGCTCACCTCGGGCCTGTACTTCGGCAGGCCCTCCGAGCAACGCGACACGCCGGATGGCCGGGTCGGGATCGACACGCTCCTGTACACCGAACACGAGATCCGGCGGATCGTGCGGCTCGCGTTCGAGCTGGCGCGCGGCCGGCGCTCGAAGCTGACCAGCGTCGACAAGGCGAACGTCCTCGCGACCTCTCGGCTGTGGCGCAAGGTCGTCGAGGAGACGCGCGGCGAGTTCGCCGACGTCGAGGTCGGGCATCAGCTCGTCGACTCGTGCGCGATGCTGCTCGTCCGGCGACCGGCGGAGTTCGACGTCCTCGTGACCGAGAACCTGTTCGGCGACATCCTCTCGGACGAGGCGGCGGTCCTCGCAGGCTCGCTCGGGATGCTTCCGTCCGCGTCGCTCGGCGACCGACGGACCGCGCACGGCCGCTTCGGCCTGTACGAGCCCATCCACGGCTCAGCGCCGGATATCGCCGGGCGGGATCTCGCGAATCCCCTCGGGACCATCCTGTCCGCCGCGATGCTGCTGCGCTGGTCGCTGGGGCTCGTCGACGCGGCTTCCTCCGTGGAGCGCGCGGTCGAAGCGGCGATCGCGGATGGATATCGAACGAACGACCTGGTCCCGCCCGATGGCGACCGATCCGGCCTGCACGTCGTCGGCACGCGGGAGATGGCGGCTGCCGTCGTCGAGCGTCTGGGCGCCGCTGTCGCGGGAACGCCGGCGTGACGCAACTCGCCGGTCGCCCATGACGCACCTCGCCGGTCGTGGCGTCCCAGTCCTCGATTTCGTTCATCCGACGCCGAATGTGGCGTGCGACGCAACACGCGGCGTCCATTTCGCCACCGAGGAGGCGAGAACGCGGCCGATCGTGGCGTGGGACGCATCGAACCGACCAAACCGCACGATTTCGAGGACTGCCACGCAACAGGCTGAGGTAACGCAGTGAGCGGCGGCATGACCCCGGAGCAGCCGGTCGTCCTGTATGACACGACCCTTCGCGA
>DATFHO010000085.1:0-8077 GCA_035248345.1 Candidatus Limnocylindrales bacterium | reverse complement strand
CTGGCCAGCGGCGAGCAGGTCCTTGAACCGCTGGTTCGTGTCCTCCGCCGCGCCGAAGCCAGCGAACATGCGCATGGTCCAGAGGCGCGAGCGGTAGCCCGACGGGTGGATGCCGCGCGTGTACGGCGGCTCGCCGGGCATCCCGACGCGATCGAGGTCGGGCGCGGCCCAGGGCCCGTAGACGGTGTCGAGAGCGATCTCGCCGAGCGTTCGGAAGATGGCGTCTCGTTCGGGCGCCTTCGCGAGCGCAGGGTCGAGACGCTCCACCTTCCAGCGCTTGCGACGCGCTTCCCAGTCCACGGGCTCGCTGGACTTCGAAGGGCCGCTCATGCGGCCGACACTACCACGAGGTCACGACGCGGCCGGGACGGCCGACACGATCGACACCGGGACGTTCGCGATCGCCAGGGCGTCGAGCACGCGCTGGTCGTGATCGGCACGCGAAGCCGTCGGGCCGACCTCCGACACGACGATGACCACGTGGATCAGGCCGTTCTGGTTCCACGTGACGACCGTCTGCAGCGACAGGTCGTTCAGGGCATCGATACGGAAGACCTGGCCCACGGGATCGATCGTCGGCCGCGTCGTCGTCACGTTGTCGGTCTTCGTTCCCGCAACCGCGCCCGCGGTGTAGAACTCCTCGATCCAGGCCTGCTGCGGTGCGGCGTCATTCGGAGCCGGCGCGAGGACAGCGATGACCGTCGCGTCCGCGCGGCCCTGGTTCCACGTGCCGCCGGCGAACCTGAGCTCGTGCACGCCGTGGCTGGTGAGGCTGCCGAGCGCCTTGTCGGAGCAGTTCCTGCCCGAGTTGACGACATCCGGCGCCACGCCCTTGAGCGACCGAGGGATCAGCGCCTCGAGGTCCGGGAAGCCGCCGATGGAGATGGCATCCGCCTTGTCCGCGCCGCAGCCCTGGAGTGGGCCGGTCGCGGCCGGCGCCTGTCCGCATGCGGCGGCTGCGATGGCGAGCGCGACGCCGGCAAGCGCTGCGATCGCCCGCGGGAGCAGCCTCACGCGGGCATCGGGCGCGGCTGGCGGACGACGCCGCGGGCATCGAGGTCGTCCTGCATGACACGCGCCGCTGCGACGAGATCGGGGTCGCGCGAGATCGTGCGGGCGAGCCAGTCGATGTACGTCGGCTCGAAGTCGGCGATCTGGCCGAGCGTGTGGCCGTGGAACTTCCCGAACTCCACTGGATAGATCCGCGCGTCGGCGAGCGACGGCGGTTCCGGTGGGCGGAAGTTGTGCTGGCGGCTTCGGCCGATCGGGCCATTCGGCTGCGAGGCGCGCAACGGCTCGCGCTGGAGTCGATCCGACGAGGACGGCGGCCGGCTGTCGTGTCGCAGGCGAGGTCCGGTCGTGGTGTTCCGCGGTCGGAAGGTGGAGGTCGTGTCGACCCGCCCGGTGACCGGCCGGCTTGGTGGGGCCGGCGGGGGCCCTGACGTGCCGCGCGCTCCCGGCTCGAAGTCGCCGTTCTTGTCCTTCGGCAGCGTCTCGCGCAGCTCGGCATAGGCACGGTTGATCTCGGCCATCCGCTGCGTGGCCCGTTGCGCGGCGGCGGGATCGGACTGGGTGTCCGGATGGTGCTCGCGCGCGAGCCGGCGCCAGGCGGCCTTGATCGTGGCCTGGCTGGCATCGCGGGGCACGCCGAGCACGTCGTGAGGATTTCGTCGGGGCACGTGGCAATTCTACCGGCGGCTCGCGGCTGGCTCGGCTGAGCACGATCGTTCGACATATCGGACATCCGGCGGTGGAGTACCCAGCCCGGGCCGTCTCACTCCCATGGCGGAGCCGTTCATGCGCCTGGTGTCTGATGGATCGGTCAGTCGGCGCTCGAGCGCCCAATGCAGCACGCATCGACTTCCGGTTCGCGATGCTCGTCCGTCGGATGTCCGGAATATCGGACACGTGCTTCGAGAATCGCCGGCACCACGCCCCGACCTACCATTTCGGCATGGGAACGCGGCGGCTCGGGCTCACGGCGGCGCTCACGGTCGGGCCGATCGCGGCGTGGCGATTCGCGCAGGCGTACAAGGCGCGCGCGGGCTATCCGCACCGGCACGAACCGACCGACGATCCGGGCTCGCTCGGGCTCGCGTTCGAGACCGTTCGGGTGCCGTCCGCGGGCGTCGAGCTCCCCGGCTGGTGGATCCCGGCCGCAGTCGACGGCGCGGGCCGCGCGACGCCGGGACCGGCGGTCCTGCTGATCCACGGCTGGGAATCCGCGCGCGATCGGACGCTGCCAAACGCCCTGATCCTGCACGCGCTCCGCATCCATGCGCTCACGATCGATGTGCGCGGGCACGGCCTCAACGGGGCCGAGGAGCTGCCGCTCACCGCCGGGGAGTTCGGCGAGGACGCGCTTGCCGGCGTCGAATGGCTCCTGGCGCGCAACGATGTGACGAGCGTCGGCGTGCTCGGGCATTCGATGGGCGGCATCGGCGCGCTCCTCGCTGCCGCCGCCGAGCCTCGCGTTGCTGCCGCGGTGATCGCGTCCGCGCCCGCAGATCCCTACCGGCTCACGCGCCAGACGTTCCGCCTCGCACGGCTCCCCTTCCCCGGCCCGCTCGCGTGGCCCCTCGCGTGGCTCACCACGCATGTGTTCCTGCAGCCGCGCGGCCACACCGTCGGTGACGTGTCCGCGGCGCGCGCAATCGAGCGCTACCAGGGTCCGGTCCTGCTCATCCAGGGAGATGCCGATCGCGTCGTCCCGATCAGTCACATCGGGCGGTTGGAGCGCGCGGCTCGCAAGGCCCGCGGCAACGACGCGCAGGACGGCGAGGTTGAGGTCCTCGTCATCCCGGGCGGTGAGCACAGCTGGCTCTACGAGTACGCGGCGTATCGGGCTGCCGTCGGGCGGTTCCTGGCGCGGCACCTCGGGCCACTGACCGAAGCGGAAGGCGAGCGCGTCGCACGCGCCGTCCCTGCGACGCGCCAGCCGCAGCGCGAGCACCCGTTCTCCGCGATCGAGCCGGAGAAGAGCGGCGTGTCGATGCTCGTCCAGGCGATCAAGGCCGCGGGCAACAACCGCATGGACGGCGCGGACGCCGGCCGCGAGTCCCGCGCCCCGGAGCCTACGGCCGCCGCGCCCACGCCGAAGGGCGCCTGATGGACGTCTGGACCGCGATCCGGACGAAGCGCATGGTCCGCGACTTCCAGGACCGCCCGCTCGAGCGCGACCACCTCGAGCGCATCCTCGATGCCGGCCGGCACGCCGGCTCGTCGAAGAACCTGCAGCGCTGGGACTTCATTGTCATCGAGGACCGCGCCACGCTGCGGCGGCTCGCGCAGATCGGGAAGTACGCGGGCCACATCGCGGACGCGGCGGCGGCGGTTGCGCTGGTGACCCCCGACCCGCGCACGGACGACGCGCCGCTTTCGGTCACGTGGGATTCCGGCCTCGCGGCCGAGAACATGATGCTGGCCGCATGGGAGCTCGGGATCGGCAGCTGCCCTGCGACCGTGTACGACGATGCGCTCGCCCGAGCGATCCTTGCATACCCCACCGATCGCTTCTGCGGCTACGTCCTGTCCTTCGGCTACCCGAAGGACGCCACTGACCTCACGCGACGGCCAAAGGCGGGTGGCCGCCGCTCACTCGAGGAGATCACCCACCGGGATCGATGGTGATGGACTCCGTGATCGTGCCCGGCTCGGGGGCGGGGGCGCCCACCTCGAGGTAGGCGTCAACCGCCTTCTGCAGCCCGACATCGCGCTTCGCCTGCTCCGAGAGCAGCCATTTGTGCTCGAGCACGTCGATGTACGCCTGGAGCGGATCGCGGATCCCGATTGCCGGCCGCAGCCGGGCGAGCGCCGGCTCCAGCACGTCAAGCAGCCAGCGCTGGGCGCCCGCCGCCTCGGTGATCGACGGGTCGCGCGTCGCGCGCAACCACGCGACGTGCTCGCGCAGGTCGTTGAGCAGGACGCGTGCCTGGCCCTCCAGCGCACGCAGGCCCGTCAGCCGCTCCAGCTCATGCGCGTGGAACGCGCGGTTCGATGTCGTGACCCGGAGCCGGACCTCGGGTCGATCGCCCGGACCGACGCCGGGCTCGATCGAGATCTCGTCGACGGCGTACCCGAGGTCGTTGAGGCGCCGAAGCCGGGATCGGATCGCCTGTCGATCACCCGCCGGCAATGCCGGCTCCTCGTGCAGCTCGGCCCAGACGGCGCGATAGCGCTCGCGGACCGCCTCCGCCGCGTCGACCGCCCGGTCGATGTCCTCGTCGCGGCCCTGCAGCGCCGCGACGTCCGCGAGGCCGTAGCCGACGTTCTCGACGAGGATCTCGAGGTCATACGCGCGCTGGCCGTCGGACAGCGAGGGGTGGACCTCGCTCGTCTCGGCATCGACGAGATACGCCTCGATCCGGTCGCCGTCGCGCCGGAACAGCGTGTTGGCGAGCGAGCAATCGCCCCAGAAGACGCCGCCGCGATGCAGGTCGACGAGTAGCCACGCCATCGCATCCAACAGCCGCGACCGATACGGACCCGGGCCGAGCGGGAACCGCGACAGCAGGCGTCGGAACTGCAGCGACTGCGCGAGGTATTCCGTCACGAGGATCGACTCGTCGCGCTGCGCGTGCTCCGCGACGCCGATCGGCTTGACCGCCGGCAGCCCCACCCGCTCCAGGTGACCGAGCACGGCGTACTCGCGACGCGCGACCTCGATCGGCTCCTCCTTGAGTGCCAGCAGCGCGCCATCGACCACGAGGAAGCGCACGAGGTGGCGCGACGGCCCGACGTCGAGGAGCCGGAACGCGAGCGTGTCGGGCCATTCGGCGAGTGGCTGCTCCCACGGCAGGTCGAGGAGACCCTCCGTGCGGCGAAGGCGCAGGGACGGGAACGGCGACCCGGTCATGCGGTCTCGCCGTCCACACTGTCGCCCTCGACGATCGCGAACGGACCCCAGCGCGGATCGACACCAATGATGCGATCCGGGCCGGCATCGGGCCCCGCCAGGTACACGGCAGCGACGCCTTCGCCGAACCGTGCGAGGTTCGCCGCGAGCCGACCCTCGGTGTCCGGCTCCACGATGAACAGGTCGACGTGCACGCCCGGCCGCGGAGCGCGCCGCCAGACCCCGGCGCCGAGGAGGTCGTCGCGGAACTCCGCGACCCACTCGGCGTCACCCAGCAGCCCGTCGAGCTCGTGAAAGGCCCGCGACGAATCGACGGTCGCCCAACAGATTCCAAGCAGCGGCAAGTTGGCAACCATCGGTTCCCGGGATGCAACCCCGAGACGAATCCCATCGCCCAGGGCCACGAGCTCCTGCCAGCTCATCGCAACAGCAGGAGATCCGGCGCGGGCTCGCCGAGCACCGCGAACCCGAGGCGCTCGTACAGCCGGATCGCACGAACGTTGTCGATCTCGACCCCCAGGTGGATCAGCGGCCCGCCGGCGGCCATCGCGTCCTGCACGGCGAGGGCGGTCACCAGCGCACCGAGCCCACGGCCCCGGAAGGACGGTCGGGTCCCGATGGACGAGAGGTACGTCCCATCCGGCGTGGTCGCCCGCCGCGCGATCGCCGCGGGCACGCCATTGACGTACAGCAGGAGCACGGCGCAGCCGGACCGGGACACGCAGCCCAGAAGGTCGCCCTCGAGCGCAACGCGACGGTCCTGGTCGACGCCGAACGCATCGGCGAGCACGAGCGATGCATCCACCGCCCAACGTCGTCGATCGGCCCAGACGCGGTGCTCGGCATCGGAGCCGTCTCGGCGTGTTCCCGCGGACCCGTCGCGGCGCTGAACCGTCACCTGGGCGCCCCCGCAGGCCGCCTCCGCGTCCGCCGTCAGGCGCCGAACAAGCGGGGCCACGTCCGCAGGCCCGGTGCTCTCACCGAGGACCATGCGCCGATCGATTCCGATCGCCTCGAACCCGGCGACCTGCAGTCGGCGGCCAAGGTCCAGCGGCGAGCCGCCGACCGGGAGCGGCCGGATGTGCGGCACCCGATCGAGGGTCGCGAAGAGCGTCACGATCTCGTCGAGTCGCCGGTCGAACGCGGCTGGGCCGGATGGCAGCCGCGGCGCGATCAGCCGGTTCCAGAAGGGCTCGGGGTCAGCTGGGTCATGCACGAGCCAGCCATCGCCGAGGTCGCGCAGCTGGCGTGTCGGCGTGGCCTGGGCGCGTGCCTCGTGGAGCACGAGCCGATGCGCAAGCTCGGCATCGGAGATCCGATCGACGACCACCGTCGAACCATAGGGGGATGCGGGCACGCTCGCGCTATCGTGGCGCGCACAGATCGCATCGGAGGAGGTCGCAAACATCATGCGTTCGATCGTTCGAGGTATCGCCGCGCTGGCGACCGCTGCCGCGCTCGCAGCCTGCTCAGGCAGCGGAACGGCGACGAACGCCCCCGGAGCGACCGGTCCCGCCGCCACGACAGCCGCGGCCTGCCAGGACTCCACGGGCACGACGACGGTTGATGCCACCGTGGCCAACTTCGAGTGGTCACAGCCGATCAACGCCAAGGTCGGCGACGTGATCACGTGGACGAACTCGGACTCCGCGTCGCACAAGGTCGGGCTCGACGACGGCACGTGCACGATGGGTTCGAACATCGCGGGCAGCGGCGGCAAGGCCAGCCTCGTGTTCACGAAGGCGGGCACGTACCCGTTCCACTGCACGATCCACTCGAACATGAAGGGCACGATCACGATCTCGTAATCCGCAACGGTTCCGCGCGGCGCCGTGTTCAATCCTTCGATGGACACCGACACGGCGCTCGCGAACCGGCTTGCCCGGGACGTCGATGCGGCGTTTCCGGATCTCGTGACCGCGCACCAGGATCGGCTGTACACGATCGCGCTGCGCCTGCTCGGCGATCGGCGCGACGCAGAGGAGGTCGCCCAGGACGCGCTCGTGCGCGCCTTCCGGGCGATGCACGGCTACCCGCGCGAGCGGATCGTCGCGCTTCGACTCCGACCCTGGCTGGCATCGATCACGGTCAACCTGGCGCGCAACCGGCGACGACGGTTGGAGGATCGGCAGCCGCCGAACCAGCTCGAGCCGATGGTGGACTCGGGGTTCGACCCGGCCACCGACGAGCGATGGGCGGCTCCGGCCGCCCAGGCCGACCGGCGCGAAACGCAGCGTGAGCTCGCGTTCGCGCTGCTCCAGCTCACACCGGCCGTTCGGTCCGCGATCGTGCTCCGGCACGTCGATGGCCTGAGCGTCGCCGAGGTCGCCGAGGCGCTCGATCGACCGGAAGGCACGATCAAGGCGCAGGTCCATCGCGGGTTGAAGGAGCTTCGACTGCTGCTCGAGGCTCCCTTGGACGCCGCTCCGGCGGCTTCGCCCGCCCACGACCACCGATCGATTGCCCGAGCGGCCTCGCCGCTGCCGGCCATGGAGGCCATCCGATGACTGATCTCGTTTCCGCGCTGGAGTCGCTCCGCGTTCCCGCTCCCCCGTCGGTCGGGTTCGGGGCACTTGTCGGCACGGGGCTCGCCGACTACTACGCCCCCATCGAGACGCCGCTCGGCACCGCGTTCGTCGCCTGGAATGGGCGGGGCGTGTCGTGGGTCGGTGTCGCCGAGGACGGCTCGACGTTTGAATCGCGTTTCCGGGAGACGGTCGGTCGACCGATCGAACGGGCGGACGCGCTCCCCGAGCGCATGGTCGTCGCCATCCAGCGCCGGATCGATGGCGATCGCCGCAACTCGATCCCGCTCGACCTGCGCGGCCACACGCCGTTCGAGGTCATGGTCTGGATGAAGGCGCTCGAGATCCCGCGCGGCGAGGTTCGGCCGTACGGCTGGATCGCGGCCGAGATCGGCAAGCCCCGTGCGGTGCGGGCGGTCGGGACCGCGCTGGCGCACAACCCCGTGCCGCTCGTCGTGCCCTGTCACCGCGTCGTTCGCAGCAACGGAATGATCGGGCAGTACTCGATGGGCGGCCCGTCAGCGAAGCGCCGGATCCTCGCCGCCGAAGGCTTGGACGCAGGCCGGCTCGAGGCCGACGCGGCCGCCGGTCGCCGCTGGACCGGCTCCGACACGACCCACATCGTGTGCCACCCGACCTGCCGCGACGCCAAGCGGGTCACGGATCGACATCGGGTGCACTTCCCGAGCCTGGCGGC
>DATFHO010000084.1:0-25875 GCA_035248345.1 Candidatus Limnocylindrales bacterium | reverse complement strand
ATCCGTGAACTCGACGCTGAACGCGCTGCCATCGTCGAAGGGGACGAGGAGGATCGGGTGCTCGAGCCCGAAATCGCGCTCCACCACCCGACAGCCAAGGACGTCTCGGAACAGGCTCGTGAATGCCTCGCGCGCCTCCGGCTTGACGAAGAGGTGGACGCGGGCGCCCAGGCTCGCGAGTCCCGTCTGCGGGGGCGCGTTCGCTGTTCGGTCAGCTGCGTCCGGCATCGACCGATGGTCGTGGAGGACGGGTTCGCGCCGGATAACGAAAGGCCCGATCTGCGATCAGATCGGGCCTGAAAATCCTCGGGCTGGTACCGCATATCGGATTCGAACCGATGATCTCCGCCTTGAGAGGGCGGTGTCCTGGGCCTCTAGACGAATGCGGCACGGACGCGACCGGTGGGATCCACCTGGCCGGGCCGGAATACTAGCAGCCTAGAGCCGGTGGGCCTCCAGGAAGCCGCGGATCGCGTCCGCGACCTGGGTGTAGCCCTCCTCGCCGAGGATGAGCCCATAGTGCGAGTGCGCACCGAACGGCTCGAACTCGGCGTCGAGCCAGCCGGCGAGCCGCTCGGCGTCGTCGGCCGTCACCACGTGGTCGAGCCCGCCACCGATCACGAGCCGGGGCACCTCCGGCAGCTTCGACCGGTCGACCTTGACGCCGCGCAGCATCGTCCGTCGCGCCCGCCCGGATTCGTGCGGCTTCTGGCCCATCAGGTGCTGGACGCGAAGCACGTCCGCGAGGGTCAGGTCGCGATGATCCCGCTGCAGCTTCTCGGGCAACGTGGCCCAGCCGATCTGCGACGGTCCGTACATCTCGGGGACGTCGCGGATCTCGTGCGGCGGCGTCGCCGCCCGGATGTCTCCCGGCAGCTCCGGGGCGATGAGCACGATGCCGCTCACCGCGTGGCGCTCCGCCGCCTTCACCGCGAGCAGCCCGCCCATGCCGTGGCCCACGACGACCACGTTGGGCCCGAGCCGGTCGATGGCCGCCCCGACGTCCTGGACGAACGACTCGAACGACAGCTCCGCGGGATCGGCCGTCTGGCTCCAATGATGGTTCCGCAGGTTGAGCGCATGGCCCTCCCAGCCGCGACCGGCGAAGTAGCCGAGGAAGCGCTCCCAGATCCACGAGCCGCCGAGCTCGCCGTGGATGAACAGCAGCGGCTTCCGGCGCGATCGCCGTTCGGGCAGCCACGACTCGATGTACAGGCCGCGGTCGTGCAGCTCGATCTCGTCCTTGCGGACGGGTCGGTTCGGGGGCGGCATCGTGGCGTCGGGCGACGAGGACAAGCGTTCCTCCAGCGGCTCGCGGTTCGGCTATTCGAGCGGGTTGATGACGAGGCCCGTGATGGCCTTCGGGTAGATGTAGGTGCTCTTCTGGGGCATGACGTCGCCGTCGGCGGCGACCGCCACGATCTCCGAGGCGGGCGTTGGATCGAGCAGGAGCGCGGCCGACGCCGGCAGGCCGCCGGTCGGAGCGACGGCGCCGTCGACCCAATCGAGCGCCTCCGCGGCGGACATCGTAAACGCGAGCCGGCCCTCGGCAACAGCGGCGGGATCGATCCCCACCAGCCGCTCGATGGCAACCGATGCCAGGGTGACGTCGAGGCGCCGCACCGCCGGGCCACCCTCGGGGAGCCAGCGCTCGAAGGCGTCGCGCTTCGCGCGCACGATCGCCCCGCGACCCCCAGCCCAGACGCCGAACCGACCCTCGCCGCCCTTCGCGCCAGAGCTTCCACCGAACGCCTCGACCAGCTGCTCGCGGTCGACGGGCCGAACCTCGAACAGCTCCGGCAGTCGATCCACCGCAGTCGCAACCGCGACCGGATCCAGCCCGAGCAGGACGCGGTGCGTGGGCAGGACCGTCAGCGCGCCTTCCTCGGGCTCGAGGATGAGCATCAGGATGTCGGCCCAGGCGGGCGTCTCCTCGAGGGCGGGCCCGGTCCGGCGCTCCTCGGCATATCGGAGCGCCGTCTCGTAGCGGTGGTGCCCGTCGGCGAGGGTGATCGGGTTCGCAGCCAGCCGTTCAATTGCGGCAGCGGCAGCCGCCCCCGCCTCGTCCTCGCCGGCGGGCGCGAGCCAGAGTCGGTGCCGGACGCCGGCGTCGTCGACGATGTCGCTCACCGGCGTGGTCGCGGCAACGTCACGAAGCCACGCGGCGACCGTGCCCGTCGCGTCCGCGCCGATGCCCACGACGGGGCTCGTGTTCACGCCGGTCGCGCGCAGCAGCCGGTAGCGGTCCTCGCGCGGCGCCGCCAGCGTCCGCTCGTGGGCGCGGATCCCGGACGACGCCCCGAATGGCTCGAGGCCGACGCGAGCGAAGATGCCCCGCCGCGTCGCCACGCGATCCGTGCCGGGCACCGTGTAGGTCTGCTCGTACGGATAGATCGCCGGGCGCGGGTCGCGATGCAGGGTGCCGTCGGTTCGCCAGGTGGTGAGCAGCCTGGCTGCACGACGATACTTCTCGTCCTCGGGATCCCCGGGCAGCTCCTCGGGCAGGTCGAGCCGCACGACATTCCGCGGATCGCGCGCGAGGAGGCGGCGATACGCGTCGGGGCCGATCACGTCATATGGCGGCGCAACCACGGCCGCCAGGTCGTGGACCTGCTCGGGCGAATAGCGAAGCGCGCGGAAATTACGGATGGCGGGCACGGGCCGGAATCGTACGATGGCGCGGCCGCGCGCAACTTCCGGGGGTCTTCCGGCGTCATGCGATCCGGCCGGCTGCGGCATCTATGGTTCGAGGAGGACGGGTGGGACATCGGGTCGTGAGCGATCGACACGCCGCAAGGACCGGCCGCGCGGTCATTCGCCTTGCCGCGATGGTCGCCGTGCTTGCCCTCGCATTGGGGCCGCTCGCGCTTGCCGGCAACGCCGCGGGCGGCGTCACGATGACCGCCCGGATCATGCTCCAGGGCCACGCGCGATCAGGCAGCTGGGCTGCGATCGAGGTGGACCTGAAGAACGACGGCCCGCGCGTCGAGGGCGAGCTCCAGATGAACGGCGGCAGCCAGGGCACCGTCAAGTACGCCATGGCGGTCAAGCTCGAGACCGGCTCGCACCAGACGTACGTCCTTCACGCCCAGCCGCCGCAGTTCGGGCGCAACGTCAAGATCGACCTCGTCGACGGCGGCAACGTGGTCAGCTCCGTCCAGGTCGCGTACCTCACCCACGACCAGAACCAGCTGGTCATCGGCGTGATCGCGGAGCGGCCCGCGGGCATCGTGTCGGAGCTCAAGCTCCCCCAGAACCCGTTCGGGTCCACGCCCGCCGTCGTGACCCTCGGCATCGCGGACCTGCCCCAGCGCGCGGAGGGCTGGAGCAGCCTCGACCGGATCGTGTGGCAGGACGTCGACAGCAACCAGCTCTCGAGCGCGCAGCTGACGTCGCTGCGCCAGTGGATCGCTGCGGGCGGCCGCCTCGTCATCGTCGGCGGCACGGCCGGCATCAACACGCTGTCAGCGTTCCCGGACGACCTCCTCCCGTTCCGGCCCACCGCGACGATCGATCTCGACCCGTCGCGCCTCGTCGGCGTGCTCGGGCCGCTGCCGACCGGTGCGTCGGTGCTCCCGGCGATGGCCGGCGCCCAGGGCGCGGGTCGCGCGCTCGCGACCTCCGGTGACCGCGTCGTGGCCGCGGACCTCGTCTACGGCAGCGGCCGGGTCACGGTCGTCGGGTTCGACCCCACGGTGAAGTGGCTCGCCGAGAGCAAGACGGTCGACCAGCTGTGGCGCGGCCTCCTGCCCGAGCGGTTCGGCAGCGGCGGCACCTCGAACGACGACAGCCAGTTGGTGGGCGCGGTGTACCAGCTGCCGGCGCTGGCGCTCCCGCCGATCACGGGCCTGCTCGTGATCCTCGGCCTGTACGTCCTGATCATCGGCCCGATCAACTACCTGATCCTCAAGCGCCTCGACCGCCGCGAGCTCGCGTGGATCACGATGCCGATCCTCGTCGTGGCGTTCGCGGCCGCGTCCTTCGGCTATGGCTCGTTCCTCCGCGGCACCGACGTCGTCATCAACGAGGTGGCGATCGTTCGCGGCGCGCCTGACGCCACGGAGGCGACGGCGGACGTGTACTTCGGCATCTTCTCGCCGACGCGCAACACGTACCAGGTGAACGTGCCGCAGGGCGCACTCCTCGCCGCGCCGCTCGCCGGCGACCAGTTCGGCCAGGGCGTCATCAACCTCGACATCCTCCAGGGCACCGGCACGGAGCAACCGTCGGCCGTGCGGAACCTGTCGGTCGGCAGCGGGTCGATCCGCGTGGTCCGGGCTGAGCTGCCGGTCACCGCTCCGCGCATGAAGGCCACTCTCAACCTCGTCGACGGCGTGCTCACCGGCACGTTCGAGAACGCGTCCGAGCAGCCGCTGGAGAGCGTCGCCGTCGTGCTCGGCAGCTCCGTGGCGGTCCTCGGCGACGTCGAGGCGCACGGCACCCGGAACATCCGAATCCCCGTCCAGGTGAACCCGTTCGGCAGCTCCCTGGCGGACCAGATCATCGGGCCGTCGTTCGACACCTCGAACGCCGCCGGGATCCTGCGCGCCACCCGGTACAACATGGTCTCCCAGCTCACCTACGACCCGAACGGGATGTCCGGCGGCGGGCTCTCGGCCGACCGCGCGGTCATCCTGGCCTTCGGGCGCGACGCGATCCTCGACCTGCAGGTCGGCAACGAGTCGCCTCGCCGGAACGGGAACGTCATGTACTACGTGCCGGTCCAGATCGGGCTGACCGGCAAGGTCACGTTCCAGGGCGACCTGCTCCAGTCGACCGTCATCGATGGGCTGTTCTTCCAGAAGGACCGAAGCTTCATCAGCATGAGCTCCGGAACCGCGACGCTCGGGTACCAGCCGATCCCGTTCGAAGGCACGCTCAGCGCCACGGAGGTCCGGCTCCAGCTGGGTGGCGGCGGCAACCTCGCGCCGGGTGCGACGGGCAAGCCGATCACGCCCCTCGCCGAGATCCCGCCGCCATGCACGGACTCGCTCAACAGCATCCCGAAGGGTTGCCTCGGCCCGCGCGACGACCAGATGCCGGACGTCGAAGTGTTCGACCGCACCACCGGTACCTGGGCCCGATTGCCGCGGATGGACCTGGAGGCGACCTATACGCTGATGAACCCGACGCGGTACGTCGACGCGGTGACCGGCCAGCTCCTCGTGCAGTTCGTCAACAATGACCAGAACGCGGGCATGGGCTTCGGGTTCCAGGTCGCGATCGCGGGGACGGTCAAGTGACAGCCATCGTCGAAACGAACGGGCTCGTGAAGCGCTATCCGGGCACGCTCGCCGTCGGCGGCGTGGACCTCCAGGTCGAGGCGGGCGAGATCTTCGGGCTCGTCGGGCCGAACGGCGCCGGCAAGACCACGATGCTTCGGATGCTCGCGACGCTGCTCGTTCCCACATCGGGCGACGCGCTCATCGCCGGCGAGTCCGTCCGCCGGAACCCGATGGCGGTTCGCCGCGTCCTCGGCTACATGCCGGACGCGTTCGGGGTGTACGACGACATGAAGGTCTGGGAGTACCTCGACTTCTTCGGTCGCTGCTATGGCATCCCGACCGCGCAGCGCAAGCGGATGATCGGCGACCTGCTGGAGCTCGTCGATCTCGCGCACAAGCGCGACGCCTACGTCCTGAGCCTGTCGCGCGGCATGCAGCAGCGGCTGTGCCTCGCCCATGCGCTGGTGCACGACCCGCAGGTGCTGCTCCTCGACGAGCCCGCGTCCGGGCTGGATCCGCGGGCACGCGTGGAGCTGCGCGAGCTGCTCCGGGAGCTCCGGACCCTCGGCAAGACGATCCTCATCAGCAGCCACATCCTCCCCGAGCTCGAGGAGCTGTGCACGTCCGTCGCGATCGTCGACCACGGCCGCGTGCTCGCCCAGGGCACGATCGCCGAGATCGGGCAGAAGCTGCGCATCGGCGAGGTCCTCCGCGTCCGCGTGCTCGGCGGGGAGGACGCCACCGAGTCCGCTCGAACCTGGTTCGAGGGCCAGGACGACGTCGCGTCCGCCGCGCTCGACGCGGGCGGCCAGATCGAGATCGGGTTCCGGGGCAACGAGACTGGCGCCGCGGCGCTCCTGGCCGCTGCGATCCAGGCGAAGATCCCGGTGGCGTCCTACTCGCCGGCCGCCACGGACCTTCAGGAGCTGTTCCTGCAGGTCACCGATCGCGATGCCGCAGCATCCGCAACCCCGACGGAGGCCCAGGCATGAGCGCCTTCGCCGCTCGCTTCCCGAGCCTCCGCCGCCCGCTGCCGCGACTCCGTCGCTTCCGCCCGAGCTCCGGGATCACGGCGATCCTCGTCAAGGAGCTGCGCGGCCGGATGCGCGGCCGGCGTGCCTTCATCATCCTGACGATCCACATCCTGCTCCTCGCCGTGTTCGCGTGGATGTTCGAGCGGATCAACGAGGACAACGTCGCCCGGATGGGCTCGTACGGGGGCCAGGCGACCTTCGGGTCCGCGATGGTCGGGCGGGGCGTGTTCTCCGGCCTGATGATGCTGCAGACCCTGATGATCGCGGTCCTTGCGCCCGCGGCCACGGCCGGTGCGATCAGCAGCGAGCGCGAGCACCAGACGCTCGAGCTGCTCACCGTGACGCCGATCTCGTCGATTGCCATCGTCGTCGGCAAGCTCTTCAGCGCGCTCGCCTGGGTGTTCGTCCTCATCCTTGCGTCGATCCCCGTGACGGCGCTCGTCTTCGTCTTCGGTGGCGTCGCGCCGGACGACGTGATCCGCGGCTACGCGGTGCTGCTCGCGACGGCGATCGGCCTCGGCTCGATCGGCATCTTCTTCTCGGCCCTGACGCGCCGGACCGGCGCCTCGACGGGCCTGACGTTCGTGGCGACGCTCGTGCTGATGGTCGGCTCGGTGTTCGTGTTCTTCTTCATGGCCACCACGAACGACGTCGGCTCGAACGGCCTCCGGAAGATGCCGTCCCAGTCGATCCTATGGCTCAACCCGTTCGTCGCACAGGCGGATGTCGCGTGCGGCACCGAGGACGGCACGTCGTACGACGGGTACTGCGGCTTCATGTCCAACATCCTGGGCCTGACCGGCCAGGACTTCGGCCAGCCACCCCAGTTCGATCCGGGCGTTCCCGTGCCGTGCTGCACGGGTGGCGGCGTCATCGGCGGCGTCGCCCAGCCCAACCTGATGCCCGTGATCCGCAAGGACGCGGTCAACATCGGCGGGGACGGCCTCGGCGGGGCTCCGGGTGGCGTGATCAACGGTGATGTCGTCATCAACTCGCTCAGCTTCCGCGACCGCTTCTGGCCGAAGACGGTCATCAGCTTCCTCGTCCTCGCGATCGTCCTGACGCTCGCATCGATCCAGTTCGTGAGTCCTACGCGCCGCTGGCGTCCCAGCCTGCCGGGTCCCGTGCGCCGCCTCATCCGCAGGAGGAGCGCCACATGAACATTCGACGACCCACGATCCGGCGCCCGCGTCGCCCCGCCCGCGCGGCGCAATCGGCGGTGGAGACGTTCGTTCCGGTCGACCCGCGCGCCGCGCTGGCGGGTGAGCTCCACCCCGACCTCATCGCCATTCGGCGGCTGCTGCGACCGTTCGGTCGGCGGCTGTGGCTGCGGCGCATCGTTCGCCGGGCATGGATCGTCGTGGCGTCCGTCGGCCTCGTGGAGCTCGTCCTCTGGACCGCGGCACGGTTCTTCCCCATCGAGCTTGCGCCGACCCTCGCCGCGACCATCGGCCTCGCCGGTGCATTCGTGCTCGTGGCGCTGGCCGTGGCGGCGCGCCCGAGCGTGGGCGAGACGGCGCTCGCGGTCGATCGCGAAGGCGGCCTCGGTGACCGGTCGGCGAGCGCGCTGGCGCTCGCGGTCGCCTATCCCGATGTCGCCGGCGCGGACGCCGGGGCGCCCGACGATGACGCCGATCCCGGCGACGTCGACGCCCAGCGGCGCGCATTCGTGCTCCGACAGCGGCGCGACACGCTCGCGGCGCTTCGAGCGACGCCGGCCAACCTGTTCCGGCCGCGGCTCGCGCGGCGCCCCGCGGCGATCGCGGTGGTGGCGATGCTGGCGCTCGCTCCCGTGCTGCTCATCCCGAATCCCCAGAACGCGGCGATCGCCCAGGCCCGGGAGGTCCGCGAAGAGGCCAAGACGCAGGCAGAGCGCCTGGAGCAGCTCGCCGAAGAGCTCGAGAAGGAAGGCGCCTCGACAAACGATCCCCGGACGCAGCTCGCGCAGCAGCTCCGCGACCTCGCGAAGCAGCTTCGAGAGCATCCGGACCAGCTGGACGCCAACCTCGCCAAGCTCGGCTCGATCGAGGCGGCCCTGCGCTCGCAGCTGGATCCCGCCAATGAGCAGCGTGCAGCAGCGCTGTCCGCGCTGAGCCGCGGCCTCTCGCGCGCCGCCAGCGGGAACCCGCAGGCGAACCCCGAGGGCAAGACTGACAAGGCCGCGCAGGACCTGAAGGACCTCGCCGACAAGCTCGACGAGAAGACGCCCGACGAGCTCAAGCAGCTCGGCGAGCAGCTCGCGGGCCTGGAAGGCGCAGCCAGCCAGGCCGGCGGCGCAGCGAGCCAGGCGCTCCGGGATGCGGCGCAGAGCCTCGCGCAGGGCGACGTCGCCTCTGCGCAGGCGGCGCTCGACAAGCTCGGAGATGCGCTGGGCTCCGCATCGGATCGGATTGCCACGAACCGCGACCTCACGTCGGCGGCCAACCAGCTCCAGCAGGCCGGTCGCGACCTCGCGAACGCGGGCCAGCAGGGCACCGGGCAGCAGGGCACCGGGCAGCAGGGCACCGGGCAGCAGGGCACCGGGCAGCAGGGCACCGGGCAGCAGGGCACGGGGCAGCAGGGCACGGGGCAGCAGGGCACGGGGCAGCAAGGGACCGGGCAGCAGGGCACCGGCCAGCAGGGCACCGGCCAAGGTCAGGGACAAGGCTCCGGCCAAGGTCAGGGACAAGGCCAGGGCCAGGGATCGGGTCAGGGAGCCGGTCAGGGGCAGGGCCAGGGCTCCGGCTCGATCGGCGGCGGTGGCTCGAACGCCTCCTACCTCGGCTCGGGCTTCGGTGGCACCACCAACCTCGGCGGCCCGACGAACCCCAATCGACCGTCGACGCTCGGCGGCGACCTGAGCAACATCTTCGCCCCGTTCGGGCGCCTCGGGCAGCCGGGCGACCCGTCGTACATCAGCGGCCAGGGCGGTGACGGCCAAACCCAGCAGGGCAACCAGCAGGGTGCCGGCGTCGACCCGGGCTCGTACGTGAACTACCAGCAGGTCTTCTCGGCCTTCGAGAACTTCGCGATGACCACGCTCGATCGCGGCTACCTGCCGCTCTCGGCGCGGGACTTCGTGCGCGACTACTTCAGCTCGCTCGATCCGAGCAACTGACCGCCCGGCGGTCGACGGAGGAACGCATGGACACGACCACGGCGCCCGGCACCAGCGCTCCCGCGGCTCCGCACCTCGCGCCCGAGGCGTTCGCCGAGCGGGCAGCCGCGATCGAGCGGGAGGTCGGCAAGGTCATCGTCGGCCAGCGCGAGCTGGTTCGGCAGACCCTCACCGGGCTCCTCGCGAACAGCCACGTCCTCCTCGAGGGCGTCCCCGGGCTCGGCAAGACGATGCTCGTCCGGACCATCGCCGACGTCATCGACTGCTCGTTCAACCGCGTCCAGTTCACCCCGGACCTGATGCCCGCCGACATCACCGGCACGAACATCCTCGTCGAGGAGGGTGGTCAGCGCGTCTTCAAGTTCCAGTCCGGCCCGATCTTCGCGAACCTCGTGCTCGCGGACGAGATCAACCGGGCCACGCCGAAGACGCAGTCGAGCCTGCTCGAGGCGATGCAGGAGCACCAGGTCACGGTCGCGCGCAACCGCTACAAGCTCGAGCCGCCGTTCTTCGTGCTCGCCACGCAGAACCCGCTCGAGATGGAGGGCACGTATCCCCTCCCCGAGGCGCAGCTCGACCGGTTCCTGTTCAAGGTCATGGTCCCCTTCCCGTCCGAGGAGGACCTCGTCGCGATCATGGATCGCACGACCGGCGCCGCAGCGCCCACGGCATCCAAGATCGCCAACGCGCACGAGATCGTCGAGATGCAGCAGCTCGCCCGCGCCGTCCCGATCGCGCCGCACATCACCGCCTATGCCGTGAGCCTGCTGGCTGCCACGCATCCGGACCAGCCACGCGCGCCGCAGCTCGTCCGCGACTACGTGCGCTACGGCGGTTCGCCGCGCGGCGCCCAGGCGCTCGTGACCGCGGGCAAGATCTACGCACTTCTCGACGGCCGGTTCAACGTCTCGATCGACGACATCCGCGCCGTCACGCTGCCGGCGCTACGGCATCGCGTGATCCTCAACTTCGAGGGCGAGGCCGAGGGCATCACGCCCGAGGCGATCGTTCGATCGATCCTCGATTCCGTCGCCGCGCCCAGCGTCGAATAGCGAGCCGGCCGGCGCCACGCCTCGGCGCGAGCAGGCCACGAACAACGCGATGACGGACCCGGTCGTCACCTCCGATCCCGCGCCGCCCGCTCAGCGCGCGGAGAAGCCCGCGTTCCTGCCGTCGGAGATCGACCCGACCGTCTTCGACGAGGGCTTCCTCCGCCAGCTCGAACGGCTGCTCCTCGTGATGAAGAAGCCGGTTCGCGGCGGACTCAAGGGCGGGCGCCGCTCCGTGAAACGCGGACAGTCCGTGGAGTTCGCGGACTTCCGCGACTACTCGCTCGGGGACGACCTGCGCCAGCTGGACTGGAACGTCCTGGCCCGGCTCGAAAAGCTGTTCATCAAGCTCTACGTCGAGGAAGAGGACGTCACGATCAGCTTCCTCATCGACTGCTCCGCGTCGATGGCCGCCGGCACGCCGGCGAAGCTGCTCTTCGCGAAGCGAGCCGCGGCTGCCCTCGGCTACATCGGCCTGGCGTCCGAGGATCGCGTCGCCGTCACCGCCCTGGCGGGGCGCGCCGGCCGCCGACAGGTTGCGCTGCGCGGGTCGGGGCGCGTGTTCCGACTCCTCGCCGCGCTCTCAGGCATGCCCGCGGCGGACGGCGCGACGGACCTGCTGGCGGCGGCGCGCCACGCCGGGGCGCAGCTCAGCGGCCGCGGCGTCGTCGTGCTGATCTCGGACCTGCTGGATCCCGGCGCGGACAAGGTCATCCGCGAGCTGGCGGCAACCGGTTCGGAGCTGATCATCCTGCACGTGCTCTCACCGGAGGAGCTCGAGCCGGAGCTCGAGGGCGACATGCGCCTCGTCGACGTCGAGTCGGGCGATGGGCTCGACGTCACCGTGGACCTCGCGACGATCGATGACTACAAGGCGCGTCTCGCAGCGTGGCAGGATGGTTTTGCGGACCTCGCGGGCAAGCGCGGGGCGACGTACGTGCCGCTGTCCACGGACATGCCGCTCGCGGACCTCGTCTTCGCCGAGCTCCGCCGCCGCCGGGTGCTTGCGTGATGCGGCCCCCGCGCCTGACGCAAGCACAACAACAGGCCGGGCGATGAGCTTCCTGTCCCCGCTCGCGCTGCTCGGGCTGGTGTTCCTGCCCGTTGTGCTCGCGATGTACCTGCTGAAGCTCCGGCGCGACGAACAGGTCGTGCCGTCCACGCTGCTGTGGAAGCGCCTCCTGACCGACGTCGAGGCGAACGCGCCGTGGCAGAAGCTCCGGCGCTCGCTGCTCCTGCTCCTCCAGCTGCTGCTCGTGGCGCTGCTCGCGTTCCTCGCGGCGCGGCCGTTCTTCGAGCGCCCGGCGGGCCTCGCGGGCGACGTCGTGGTGGTGATCGACACATCGGCGAGCATGGCCTCGAACGACACGCCGCCGACCCGCCTCCAGCAGGCGAAGGACAAGGTCATCGAGGCGCTGAAGGAGCTGCCCGCGGGCGGCACCGTGAGCGTCATCGCGGCGGGTCGAACGGCGCGCGTGGTCGTCAACGGAACCACCGATCTCGGACGCGTCCGCGCTGCGATCGACTCGATCGCGGTGTCGCCGTCGACCGGCGATCTCGGTGATGCGCTGAACCTCGCGGACGCACTGGCCGCGCGCGCCGGCGACGCGCAGATCCTGGTGGCGACCGATGCGGCGCTGGCGATCAAGCCGGCGGCGAAGGTGAACCACGAGGTAAAGGTCATCCAGGTCGGGCGCGATCGCAAGAACCAGGCCATCGTGGCCCTGGCCGTTCGACCGTCGTCGTCCGGCGTGACCAGATCCGTGTTCGTTAGCGTCGCCAACCTCGACCTTGAACCGGCGAAGCGAACGCTCAAGGTCTACGGCGACGGCGTGCTCATCGAATCGCGCGACCTGCCGCCGCTCGATGCCCAGACACGAACCGAAGCGATCATCGACGACGTCCCGCGCACCGTGTCGGTCGTCGAGGTCCGCCTGACGAACCCATCGACGGAGCCAGGGACTGACCAGCCCGATGCGCTGGCGCTCGACGACCGGGCGTGGGCGGTCGTGCCCCCGGATCGGCTCCGACGGGTGCTGCTCGTGGGCGCAGGCGATCCGTATCTCGAGACGGCGCTCACGTACCTGCCGAACACCGAGCTCTACGGCGTCGCGCCCGACAAGTACGGGCCGGACACGCACCCGGAGCTCTTCGACCTGATCATCTTCGAGGGCTTCCTGCCGGCCGAGCTGCCGAAGGCGGCGGTGCTCGCCGTGGCGCCGCCGAGCTCGAGCGACCTCGGCGAGGTCACCGGCACCCTGACGGACCCGGCGATCGGGACGACGTCGTCGGACGAACCGATCCTCAAGTACGTCGATCTCTCGAGCGTGCACATCGGCAAGGCGGCGAAGCTGACCCTCCCCACGTGGGCGCGGTCCGTGATCCCGGGGCCTGCCGGTGCTCCCCTGCTCTACGTCGGCGAGCTCGACGGGCGCAAGGCGGGCGTGCTCGCGTTCCTGCCTCGCAACTCCGACCTGCCGCTGCAGGTCGCGTTCCCGCTGCTGATGGCCAACCTGTCGGGCGAGCTCCTCGGGGCGTCCGCGGCGCCCTCCGACGCGCTCGCGCCCGGCGATCCCGTGACGATCCCGATCCCGTCCGGCGCGTCGTCGATCGTCGTCACGCGCCCCGACGGCAGCACGGTCGACCTCGTCCCCGCGACGCTCGGCGCGCCGACAGTGGTCTTCAGCCAGACCGATTTGCTCGGCGTGTACGCCGCATCGCCGGTGTTCCCGAACGCGACACCCGGCCCGTCAGGCGCCACGCCGGGCCCGACGCCAGGCGCCGTGACGCCGGGAACCTCGGGGCCGCCCGCGACGCTCGCGCCGGGTGCATCACCCACGCCCGTGCCGACGGCGCCGCCGGTCGACCCGAACGCGCCGATTCGGTTCGCAGTCGACCTGTTCGATGCCGGTGAGTCCAACATCGCCCCCGGCTCGGTGGCGGCGATCGAGGGACTC
The DNA here is from genome assembly GCA_035248345.1 of Candidatus Limnocylindrales bacterium. GTDB lineage: Bacteria > Chloroflexota > Limnocylindria > Limnocylindrales > CSP1-4 > UBA5189. The sequence continues at coordinate 12,513 of DATFHO010000084.1, read as the reverse complement.
GGTCGCGGCGGCGATGCCTCGGCGGCGCCAGGAGCTTCCGGCGCGACCGCGACTCCGGCGTCCACCACGGCACCCTCCACGGGTCCCGGCGCCTCGGGCACGCCCGGCGTGGGTGGCGCCGCCGAGAAGCCGATGGCGCGCGACGAGCTGTGGGTCGTCGTCGTGCTGGTCGTGATCGTAATGCTGCTGGCCGAATGGCTCGTCTACCACCGTGACGCGGTCACGCGGCTGTGGCGAGGCGTGCGGCGCGGCCGCGGAGCCGCGCAGGCAGGCCGCTGATGGGCATCCGATTCGAAGCCCCGATCTGGCTGCTGCTGCTCGTCCCGGCGCTGCTGGTCACGTTCATCCCGTACCTCGCGGCGCGCCGGCGCATCGGCGCCGGAAGGCGGCGCGCGGCGGTCGCGATCCGCACGCTGCTCATGTCCGCCCTCATCCTGGCCCTCGCCGGGTTCCAGCTCGTGCTGCCCGTCGATCGGCTGGCGACCGTGTTCGTCGTCGATCTCTCGGACAGCGTGGGCGAGGCGGGTCGCGAGGATGCGCTGGCGTTCCTGCGCGAGACGCTCGACGTCATGCCCGAGGGGGACCAGGCGGGCATCGTGGCCTTCGGCAAGGACGCGCTCGTCGAGCGCCTGCCGGACGAGGTGCGTGACATCGATCGCCTGCGCAGCGCACCCGTGAAGGGCGCGACGGACATCGGCGAGGCACTGCGACTGGCGTCCGCGCTGTTCCCGGATGCCGCCCAGAAACGGATCGTCCTGATCTCGGACGGCAACGACACGACGGGCCGCGGGCAGCGCGAAGCGGCGCTCGCGGCGGCGCGCGGGATCCAGGTCGAGACGAAGGTGATCGGGCTCGCGAATCGCGATGAGGTGCTGGTCGACCGGCTGACGACGCCGTCGACCGCCCGCGTCGGCGAAACCATCGATGCCGATGCGGTGATCGTGTCCTCGATCGCGCAGCCGGCAACGGTTCGCCTGTTCGTGGACGGCGTCCTCGTCGACACGAAGCGCATGGACCTCAAGGCCGGGGCGCAGCACGTCGGCTTCTCGGTCACCAAGGCCTCGGCCGGATTCCACACGTTCCGGGTCGCCGTCGAGGCGGCGCAGGACACCTTCAGCCAGAACGACCGCGCGGACTCCAACACGATCGTGAAGGGCGAGCCGAAGGTCCTCGTGCTGGCGGGCAACGACGCGGTCGCGGCAGAGCTCGTCGACGCGCTGAAGGCCGAGAAGCAGAACGTCGACACGATGGTCCCCGAGGCGCTGCCGGACAACGCCGTCGACCTGCTCGACTACGACAGCATCGTCGTCGTCGACGTCCCCCGGATCCGGTTCAACGACAAGCAGCTCACGGCACTGCAGGTCTACGTGCGCGACCTCGGCAAGGGCGTCGTCATGGTCGGCGGGCCGAATGCGTACGGGGCGGGCGGCTACACGAAGACGCCGATGGAGGAGCTCCTCCCGGTCGACATGGGCGTGCGCAATCGGCAGAAGGAGCCGGACATCGCGCTCGTCGTCGTCATCGACAAGTCCGGTTCGATGGACGCGTGCCACTGCAACTCGTTCAACGGCGGCCAGGGCGGTGGCGGGCAGCTGCAGGGCGTCCGCAAGGTCGACATCGGCAAGGAGGCGATCCTCCGCGCAGCCGCGGCGCTCTCGGCGCGCGACGAGCTCGGCGTCGTCGCGTTCGACGAATCGGCGCACTGGGTCGTGCAGACCCAGCCGCTCGGCAACGTGTCGGACCTCGCGGCGACCATCGGCGGCATCCAGCCGCTCGGCCAGACGAACATCTTCGCGGGCCTCGACCAGGCCGTGCAGTCGCTCGAGAAGGCCACCGCGACCCGCCGCCACATCATCCTGCTGACCGACGGGTGGTCCCGATCCGGCCAGTACGACGACATCCTCAAGAAGATGAAGGCCGACGGGATCACGCTGTCGACCGTCGGCGCGGGCGGCGGCGCCAACCCGTTCCTCGAGGACCTCGCGAAGCAGGGCGGCGGGCGGTTCTACGCGGCGACGAACCCGGCGTCCATCCCGGACATCTTCCTCAAGGAGACGCAGCAGGTCGCGGGCCAGCAGATCGTCGAGGAGCCGTTCTTCCCCATCCAGACGAGCGACTCGCCGATCATCCGGGGCCTCGCCGACGGCCTGCCGCGGCTCCTCGGCTACGACGGGACGACCCTCAAATCCGCCGCGCAACAGGTCCTCGTCTCGACGCGCGACGATCCGATCCTCGCGCAGTGGCAGTACGGCCTCGGGCGCTCCGTGGCGTGGACGTCTGACTCCACCGGCCGGTGGGCAAAGAACTGGGTCGGCTGGAGCGGGTTCACGCGCTTCTTCAGCCAGATGGTGAGCTGGACGTTCCCGGGCGAGGAGACCGCCGGCATCGAGGCGCGGTTCGAGACCCTCGACGGCCGGACCCGCCTCCACATCGAGAGCGTCGAGGCGGACGGCTCGCCGCGCGACTTCTATCGAACGTTCGCGACGATCGTGGGGCCGGACCTGGCGGCGCACGAGGTGACGCTGGACCAGGTCGCGCCCGGCGTGTACGAGCAGGACCTCGGCGAGATCGACTCGGGCGCGTACGCCGTGCGGATCACGCAGACGCGCTCGGGTGCGGCTGCGTTGGGGCGAACCGTGGGGCTCGTGGAGCCGGTCGCCGCCGAGTACCGGCTGCTCGGCGTCAACGCGCCGTTCCTCGCGGCGCTGCGATCCGCGACCGGCGGTGCGGATGTGCAGCTCGCCACGGATCCGTGGATCCACGACCTGAAGCTGACGTCGTCGTTCACGGAGCTGTGGCCGTGGCTGCTCGTGCTTGCCCTGCTGCTGTGGCCGCTCGACGTGGCGCTGCGACGCGTCTCGCTCGGGCGGCGCGAGCTGCGCGATGCGCGAGCGTGGGCGGGCCGCCGCTGGCGCGGGCGCGGGGCGGCGGCGCCGCGTACCGCCGCGAACGAGGGGATCCTGGCGTCCCGCGAGCGGGCCGCCGGGAGCGCGGCACGCGCCGCGCTGCTGCGGAAGCCCGAGGAGTCGAAGACGACGGGTCCGTCCATGGTCGCCGCGACCGAGGTCAGGGAGATCCGCCCGGCCGGGTCCGGGCCGGCGCCGAAGCCGGCGGAGGCGAAGCCGGCGGAGCCGCAGGGCTCGCCGGCCGCGCCGGCCGCCTCGACCGACATCGATCCCACCGATACGATGGCCCGGTTGCGCGAAGCGAAGCGCAGGGCACGCGGCGGCTAGCTGGCTCGGGAGCCGGTCGAGGAGGCGGACGCAGTGGAGATGCAGGAGTTCGAGGCCGGTCCGGATCACGTGATCGTGCTGTACCTGCCGGCGGACGTCGGCCAGGAGATCGATCCGGCGTATGTCTTCAGCACCATTGCCGCGGACGCGGTGACACGTGCCGACACGGGCCTCCGGATGCTGTCGATGACGACGATGCCGCTGCGGCACGGCGGGCTGTGGGCCGGCGCCGAGGGCAGCGGCTACCAGACGAAGACGTCCGTGGCGGTCCTCTACGAGCGCTGGCCGGGCGTGAAGGCCTGAACCATGCGCGTGCTCGGGGCCGCTGCCGCTGCGCTGGTGGTGATCTCCGCCGCGGCCTGCTCGGACAACGGGCCGATCACGGGCATCGGTGGATCGCTGCCGATGTGCGACGCGCTCCCGAAGACGGAAGCGGATCCCGCGCTGTACCGCGACACCCCGATCTACGTTGCCAACGAGATGCCGCTCGACGACGTCCGCGCGTGGGCGCAGGGGAAGCCGGGCTTCGAAGCGATCTGGATCGACCGGGACCACCGCGGCTGGCTGACGCTCGCGTTCAGTCGTGACGCCGCGGCACGACAGGCCGAGCTCGCGACCGAGTTTCCGGACCTCGGCGTCGTCGCCGTCCAGGTGCCATGGACGATGCGCGAGCTCGATGACCTGCAGGAACGGGCAATGACCGAAGGGCGGCCACTCGTCCAGAGTGCAGGAATCGATGTGATGCACGGGGTCGTGTCGGTGCTCGCGGGTCTTGACCTCTACACCCAGCAACAGCTCGACGGGCAATTTCGCGGCACGAGAATCTGTGTCTATGGGCGAAATCCGATCCTCGCCGAGGATGGTCCACAGGAGCCATCGGGCGATGGGTGGCGCCTCCTTGCCGATGAGGATGGGGTCGGCGGCCCGTTCGGCACCGGCATCGCCGCCGACGCCGTTTCCCTTGCGAGGCTGTGGTCGGACATCGGCCTCAGGACGCCGATGCCGAGCGTCGACTTCCAGACGGAAGTCGTGGTCTGGTTCGGCGCCGCACACGGTTCGAGCTGCCCGCGGATCCGGTTCGGCGGAGTCACCTACAACCCAGGGCGGGGCGTCCTGTATCCCTCGATCTCGCGGCTCGATTACGGCGCTTGCGCAACCGATGCGATCGGGCACGCATACGTCGTGGCGATCCAGCGAGCGATCCTGCCGCCGGGCGCGTTCGAGATCCGGCTCGAATCGACACCACCGTGGCCTGGCATCGTCGACGCCGAGGTGACCACCGTCGATGCGAACCTGTCGGTGCCCGGATCGACATTCGTCGAGGGGCAGGTGTCGCATCCGACACCGGGGACGGGGCCCGTCCGCGTCGAGCTCGGTGACTACCTCATCGACGATCAGCCGGCCGTGTTCCGGATGTCGGTCGCCTGCGGCGTCAGATGGCTCGACACGTTCAACGACACGACGTGGCGGTCCGGCGAGGATGCCGTGCCTGCCGAATGGCGAGGCAACGTCCAGGCTGACAGCACGATCGAGGTCGTGCTCACGATGCGCAACGATCGAGAGGGCGTTCACATCGAGGCGACGGCAGCGAACCACACCATCGTCTACGAGAGCAGCGGCAAGACACCGGACAGCTGCCCGTAGTCGCTGCGGCGAGACATTGCGATACCGTGCTCGGGTGACGAGCGCGCAGACCGCAGCAGCCGGGGAAGGCGCTCCCGAGGTCCTGTGGTCGCCGCCGGCCGACGCCCTCGACACGTCGCGGATGGGCCGCTACATCGAGTGGCTCGCGAACGAGCGCGGACTCGGCTTCGAGGGATACGACGCGCTCCGGCAATGGTCGGTCGACGAACCTGGCGCGTTCTGGCGATCGATCTGGGACCACTTCGAGGTCATCGCCCACGATGCGCCAACGGCGGATCTTGCGGACGCGCGCATGCCCGGCGCTCGCTGGTTCCCCGGCGCGACGCTGAACTACGCGGAGCAGGCACTCCGCCTGCCGGGTCGGGCGGACACCGATGTCGTCGTCATCCGCAGGTCGCAGACGAATGGCGACTCCCAGCTGACGGCCGCGGAGCTCCGTGACGCCGTCGCGCGCTGCCGTGCCGGCCTCGTGCGGCTTGGGGTGCGCCGCGGCGATCGCGTCGCCGCGTACCTGCCGAACGTCCCCGAGACGATCATCGCGCTGCTCGCGACGGCAAGCCTCGGCGCGATCTGGTCGTCATGCGCGCCGGAGTTCGGTGTGCGCGCCGTAATCGATCGCTTCGCCCAGATCGAGCCCAAGGTTCTGCTCGCGATCGACGGCTACCGCTACGGTGACAAGCCGATCGACCGGACGGCCGAGCTCGCCGAGATCCGCGCCGCGCTGCCGACGCTGGAAGCAATGGTGGTGCTGCCGTACCTGGACCCGGACGCAGCCGGGCGCATCGATGGCGCGATGGCGTGGGATGCGCTGCTGGCGGAGCCCGCAGCGCTCGCGATCGAGCCCGTCCCGTTCGACCACCCGCTGTACATCCTCTACTCGTCGGGCACGACGGGGCTCCCGAAGCCGATCGTGCACGGGCACGGCGGCATCACGCTCGAGCACCTGAAGGCGCTCGCGCTGCACACGGACCTCGGGCCTGATGACCGGTTTCTGTGGTTCTCGACGACCGGCTGGATGATGTGGAACTACCTGGTCTCGGGACTCGCGGTGGGATCGACGGTCGTGACGTTCGACGGCAACCCGGCGTGGCCGGACCTCGGGGCGCTGTGGCGCGTTGCCGAGGAGACGCGGACCACCTACCTGGGCCTCGGGGCGCCCTTCATCATGGGCTGCCGGAAGGCGGGTCTCGAACCGGCGCGGGAGTTCGACCTCTCCGCGCTCCGCGGCGTCGGATCGACCGGGGCTCCCTTGCCCGCGCCGGGCTTCCGATGGGTCCGCGACGTGGTCTCCCCCTCCGCCCAGCTCGGATCGTTGAGCGGCGGCACGGACCTCTGCACCGGCTTTCTCGGGCCGTCGCCGCTCGTGCCGGTGTGGGCCGGCGAGATCAGCTGCCGGATGCTCGGCGCGAAGGTCGAAGCGTTCGACGAGGCCGGTCGACCGGTGCTCGGCCGGGAGGGCGAGCTCGTCATCACGGCACCGATGCCGTCGATGCCGGTCGGCTTGTGGGGGGACGACGACGGCTCGCGGTTCCGGGACGCCTACTTCGCCACGTATCCGGGCGTGTGGCGGCACGGCGACTGGCTGACGATCACGGAGCGTGGCTCGTGCATCGTCTCTGGCCGGAGCGACGCGACCTTGAAGCGCGGCGGCGTGCGGATCGGGACGGCGGAGTTCTACGGCGTCGTCGAGGCGCTGCCGGAGATCGCCGACAGCCTGGTCGTGCATCTCGAGGACGCGGACGGCGGACCCGGGGAGCTGCTGCTGTTCGTGGTGACGCGGGACGGCGCCGCCCTCGATGACGGGCTGCGAAGGCGGATCGGCGGCGTCCTGCGAGAGGACCTGTCGCCGCGGCACGTGCCGGACTCGATCACGAGCGTTCCGGCGATCCCGCGCACACTGTCCGGCAAGAAGCTGGAGGTGCCCGTGAAGCGGATCCTGCTCGGCGCGAGCGCCGACGTCGCGGCATCGAAGGACGCCCTGGCAGATCCAGCCGCGCTCGCGCCCTTCGAGGCGCTGGCGTTCGAGCGGCACGCGGCAGAGGCAGGGACGCGATGAAGCGGGTGCTCGCTGCAGTGCTGGCGGCCGGCCTCCTGTCCGGCTGCGGTGCGCTGACGGTGTCGCCGCCTGCCGCCGGTCCGGAATCGTTTCCCGAGCTGTCCGGGCAGCTGGGCCGCCTCGGGGTGAACATCGAGGACTGGACCTCGGGCGATGACGGCTGCGACGACCCGACCCTCGCGCCCACCGCGATCCGGTTCGAAGCACAGGGCGTCGACCAGGCGAGCCCGGTCACGCTCCGGATCTACATCTTCCGGAACAAGGACGCGTGGGAGAAGCGCAAGCCCGACGTCGATGCGTGCGTCGCCGAATGGGCCGACGATCCGTCAACGTTCCAGATCGTGTCGACCTCGCCGTACATCCTCGCCGGCCAGGGTCCGTGGCCGCCCGGGTTTTCGAGCGCGCTTCGAGCGGCGCTGACTGCGGCGGCCGGCACGGGCGGCTGACGGGCGACTGACCCCGGACGATTCTCCCGTCCCGACGGCGGGACCCGGACCCGGACCGCTCCATCGTGCCGGTCGTTTCTGAACGGACGGGCGATACCCCAAACCGGAGCGTCCGGTCACCGTTGGAGCATGGCCTTCCCGGTTTCGCGGCGCCGTATCGCCCTGCCGATCGCCCTGCTCGCCGCGGTGGCGATCGCGGCAGGTGGCGGCAGCTCGCCGTGGTCCGTTCCGCCAGCCGCTCGGGGTGTCGTCGCACACCCTGCCGGGGTGCCGGTCGTCGCGCCGCTCGAGCACATCGAACTCGTCGCGACCCGAGCGCAGTCGAACGGCCGCGCCGTCCTCTCCCGGGCGGACACCCGGACCGCCATTTCGGTGCCCGTCGCCGGGATCGCGGTCGCGGTAACCACGGCATCGGTGCTCGTCGCGCACGTGCCGGCACTCCCCTCCGCACCGAAGACAGCGCCGAAGCCCAAGGGACCGCGCTACGAGGGCACGAACCACGTCTGGATCCCGTCACTCGGCATCTCGCGCGCCGTGCACCTGTTCCCGTGTTCGCGCCGCCGTGCGCCGGACAACCTCGTGTACCGCTGGGGTTGCGCGGGCCGCAACAACGTCTACCTCATGGGGCACGCGTACGGCGTGTTCAAGGCACTCAACGGCGCCTACAAGAAGCACCAGCTGAAGGTGGGCATGCGCGCGTACTACGCCGATGGCGCAGGCCAAGTCCACACGTACGAGGTCACGACCTGGCGCATCGTGGACCCCTCCAACTCGGAGTGGGCGATCGCGAGCCAGCGGCGACCGAGCATGACGCTCCAGACCTGCGTCGGAACGCTGCGCCTGAACGTCCGCCTCGTCGAGGTCGATTCCTAGGCGGCCTGTCCCAGGCAACCGCGCTGACCCAGCGGCGCATGAGGCGCCCGGGTGCTCAGCCGATGCGCAGGCCCAGGATGCGGCGCGCGATCACCAGCCGCTGGACCTGGCTGGTCCCCTCCCCGATCTCCGTGAGCTTCGCGTCGCGCAGGTAGCGCTCGACCGGGTACTCGGTGACGTAGCCATAGCCGCCGTGGACCTGGATCGCGGCGTTCGTGACCCGCGAGGAGACCTCGGACGCGAAGAGCTTCGCCTGCGCGGCGACGAGCGAGTAGTCGCGGCCCTGGTCCTTCAGCCACGCGGTCTTCCAGACGAGGTTCCGCGCGGCTTCGATCTCCGTCGCCATGTCGGCGATCATGAACGCGACCCCCTGGAAGCTTCCGATCGGCTTGCCGAACTGCTCCCGCGTCTGCGCGTAGGGCACGGCGGCGTCATACGCGCCCTGCGCGATCCCGAGCGCGAGCGCCGCGATCGAGATGCGGCCGCCATCGAGGATCTTGAGGAAGGTCCGGAAGCCGTCGCCGCGCTCGCCGAGCAGGTTCTCGGCCGGGAGCCGGCATCGATCGAACGCGAGCTCGCCCGTCGCCGACGCATGCAAGCCGAGCTTGTCCTCGATGCGCACGACGCGGAAGCCGGGCGTGTCGGCCGGGAGGATGAACGCCGAGATCTCGGCGCCGCCGCCGTCCTTCGTGCCGGTTCGGGCGGTGATGATGTACGTGCCGGCCTGGCCGGCGTTCGTGATGAACCGCTTGCTGCCGTCGATCACCCACTCGCCGCTGGCGCCGGGCTCGAACTCCCCGCCGTTGTCGCCTTCCCAGCGCGCGGTGGTGCGCGTGCCGCCGGCGTCCGAGCCGGCGCCCGGTTCCGTCAGCCCGTACGCGCCGATGACCTGGCCGCTCGCCATCGGGATGAGGAACCGGTCCTTCTGTTCCTTGGTGCCGGCAAGGTGCAGGGGGCCGCAGCCGAGTGAGGTATGCGCGGCGACGATGAGCCCGAGCGAGCCCCACACGCGCCCGATCTCCTCGACCGCGATCGCGTACGCGAGGGTGTCCATCCCGGCGCCGCCCTCGTCCTCCGGGATGGGGATGCCGAGCCAGCCCATCTCGCCGAGGCGCTTGACCACCTCGACGGGAAACGAGTGCTCGTTCTCGTGCTGCTCGATGACCGGCGCGACCTCCTTCTCCATGAAGTCGCGGATCGTGGTTCGGAGCAGCTGGTGCTCGCCATCGAGGTCGTAATCCATGCCGGCGAGTCTAGTCGGGATGCCCGCACGGGAGTCCGGCGAGAGTCCGGCGGGAGTCCGGCGGGAGTCCGGCGCGCGCAGCGCAAACCGCTGCTACCTTCGGTGCATGGCACCCGCCGGGGCCGCTCCGCAAGCTCGACCCGGCAACGGCGCGCCCTCCCCTTCCGCGCTTCGGCACGACATCCTCGTGCACCTGCGCCAATCGGGACCCTCGACGCCGGACGGCCTCGCCGCGTCGCTCGGCGCGAGCCGGACCGGGGTCCTGCAGCAGCTGTACGCGCTGGAGGAAGCGGGCCTCGTGAGCCATGCCGCGGAGAAGCACGGCGTCGGCCGGCCGCGGCACGTGTACGACGTCACCGCGGAAGCCCAGGGCCTGTTTCCGACGGACTACGGCGGCTTCGCCTCGGGCCTCGTCAAGGCGATCGAAGCCGTGGGCGGCGTTGATCTCGTCGAGCAGGTCTTCGCCGCTCGACGCCGCCAGATCGGCGAGCGGACGCGACGCCACATGTCCGAACGGCTGGCCGACGGTGCCCCGCTCCGCGACCGCGTGCGCGTCCTCGCCCAGCTCCAGGATGAGGCCGGCTACCTGGCCGATGCCGTGATCGGCGAGGACGGCACGCTGCGCCTGCGAGAGCACAACTGTGCGATCGACAAGATCGCGCGCCGCACCTCCGCACCGTGCGAAGCGGAGCTCGCCCTCTTCCAGGAGGTGCTCGGAGCAGACGTCACGCGCGAATCGCACATCGCGTCCGGCGACCGCTGCTGCTCCTACAAGGTGGGCTCCCCCGCCGACTGAGCCGGTCTCGTCGGCGGCGCTGCTGCCACGACGGCCTCGATCTTCGGCCGTCAGGCCTCTTCGCGCTCCACGGCCGTGCGGGTCGGTGGCAGATGCCCGGTCAGGGGCACGTCCGAGACGTTTCGAACGAACGACGCCGCCATCGAGGTCGCGGCGACGTGCTCCTGCTCCTCGAGCGAGAGGATGCCGAGGCGGCCGAGGGTCGCGAGCTCGTCGCGGATGTACGTCTGGAGCATCTCGGGGCCGTCGGTCGAGATGATGAATCGAACGCCGTTGCGCCGGAACGTGTCCAGGATCCAGCGGACCTCGTCCCAGCCCGAGACGACGCGCGTGTTCAGGTTCGACGTCGGGCAGATCTCGAGGACGACGCCGCGATCGTGGAGCATCGCCATGGCCCGCGGGTCATAGGCGGCCTTCACGCCGTGCCCGATCCGATCCGGCTCCAGCAATTCCACGACGCGCGCCACTTCCTCGGCAGGACCGGACTCGCCGGTGTGGACCGTGATGCCGAGCCCGAACTGGCGAGCGCGGCGCATCAGCCGGCGGTAGTCGGCGACGCGGAAGGTCGCGGACTCCGGGCCGGCGATATCGACCCCGACCACGCCGCGATCCCGCCACAGGATGGCCTTCTCGACGATGATCTCGTTCAGCTCATATGGAAAGGCGCGGTCGAGGCAGAAGATCAGGCCCGGCTTCACCGGGTACTCGAGGGACGCGCGGTCCATTCCCCGAACCGCCGCCGCGATGATGTGGTCGAGGTCCTGCTCGCCGCCGCGGTTCCGCTTCATCGGGTTGAAGCGGAGCTCCATCGTCGTGATGTTGTTCTTGCGGTACGCGCCGCCGACGACCTCGTACACGGAGCGCTCCACCGCGAGCGGCGAGGACTGGATCAGCTCGGTCCAGTGGAAAAGCTGCAGGTAGCCGTCGAAGCTCTTCGAGCCCTTCGTCGGGACCGTGATGAGCTCACGGAACTCCCAGTAGTCCTTCGTCGGGAGCTTGATGCCCTGCGAGTGGGCGATGCCCCACATGATCGCCGGCGTGACCGCCGCGCCGAGATGGCAGTGCAGCTCGGCGAGCGGAGTGGTTCTCGGAAGCTGGCGCACCATGTGGCCCGAGGATACCCGAGCGCTAGCCGGCGAGCGGCACCACGCGGCCGTCGGCGTCGATCGTCGCCTGGCGGCGGCGGAGCGCCTTCAGCTCTGCACCGGGCACCTGGTCGCGCGCGTGGTAGCTCGAGCGCACGAGCGGCCCGGACTCCACGTGCTTGAAACCGAGGGCAAGCGCGGCTGCCTTCATCTCGGCGAACTCGTCCGGGTGGTAGTAGCGCTCGAGCGGCAGGTGGTTCAACGACGGGCGCAGGTACTGGCCGATCGTGAGAATGTCCGTATCGACCGCTCGCAGGGCTTCGAACGCCTCCTGCATCTCGTCGCGGGTCTCGCCGAGCCCGACCATCAGCGATGACTTCGTGTGGACGGGCGTGCCGGCTTCGCGGGCGTACGCCTTCGCGCGCTCGAGCACGCCGAGCGTCCGATCCCAGCGCGCGCGCTTCCGAACCGGCTTCTGGAGCCGTTTCACCGTCTCGAGGTTGTGGTTGAGGATGTCCGGCGCGGCGTCCATCACGGCGCGGAGCGGGGCTTCCTCGCCGTTGAAGTCCGGGATGAGGACCTCGATGCCCATGCCCGGGATGCGGGCGCGGAGCTCGCGGATCGTGTTGGCGAAGACGTGTGCGCCGCCGTCCGGGAGGTCATCGCGGGCGACGCTGGTGACGACGACGTGCTCCAGGCCGAGGCCTTCCAGAGCCTCAGCGACGCGGCGCGGCTCGTCCTCGTCGAACCAGGTCGGTCGGCCGGTCTTGATGTTGCAGAAGCCGCAGGCGCGGGTGCACGTGTCGCCGAGGATCATGATCGTTGCGGTGCGCTGGTCCCAGCACTCGCCGATGTTCGGACAGTGCGCCTCTTCGCAGACGGTATTGAGGTTCAGGCCGCGCAGCAGGCGCTTGAGGTCATGGTAGTTGTCGCCCGATGGCAGCTTCGCCTTGATCCAGTCCGGATGGCGACGAAGGGCGATCGATCCGTCGGCTGCCGGCCCGTACGCTCCCCCGCCCATCGCGATCGTGATCGGCTCGGCGGGCGCGTGGCCGCCGACGCCGTGGCCGGCGCCCTGCGGTTCGAACATCGGGAGCTCGCGGGCAGTCATGGGGCGGCGGTCGGTCCCTAGTAGAT
>DATFHO010000083.1:0-83855 GCA_035248345.1 Candidatus Limnocylindrales bacterium | reverse complement strand
CGGACGTTGCCCCAGTACGGGTAGTTCGGGGCGTCCGGCCCGTCGAGCACGTCCTTGAAGCTGACCTCGCCGGTGATGCCGGCGAAGTCGCCCGTGCCGGTGCCCGCGGTGATCGGGTGGTGGCACCGGCCGTGGATCTCGGGAGACGAGAGCCAGGGACCATCCATCTTGGCCGTGTACTGGAACGTGGTCTCGAAGGACCCGTAGCGGTCGCCGATCCAGCCGACGAACAGCTCGGTGCCGGTTGCGCGGCCGTTGTGCTTCGCGTCGAACTTCGGATCCGGGTTGAACTCCGTGATCCACCAGCAGCCGACGAGGTCGCCTCGCATCTCGTAGCCATCGCTGAGCTCGCCGCATGTGCCGTACGCACGCTGCGTGCCGCTGATCGCGACCGCGCCGTTGCCCGCGGCCCCGACGGTCGCCGGCAGTGCCAGGCCCAGCAGCATCGAAGCGGCGAGCGCTCGAGCTGCCCAGATTCGCTTCACCTTGGTGTCCATGTGGTCCTCCCTGGTTGTGTGGATGACCACCACTCTCGGTTCCGGCGAAGCGCGCGCCATCGGGCGGCTCCTTAGGCCGCTCCTCATTTCTCGCCGGCCCTGTTCCTGAGGAGCAATGACGCGTGCGACACTCGCCGCCATGGTCACGACGAGCCGCCCGCCGATCAGCTCGCTGATCGGGCGCGACGACGACATCGAGGCGGTCCTCGACCTGCTCGGCCGCGCGCGCCTCGTGACGTTGACCGGGCCCGGCGGATCCGGGAAGACACGGCTCGCGGGCGCGATCCTGCGCACCGCCGTGAACCTCGGACGCGGCGCGTGGTTCGTGGACTGCTCGGCGATCGCCGACGCCGAGCTGATTCCCAAGGCGATCGTCGCCGCGCTCGACCTCGGTCCCGGCGTCGGGGCGTCGGTGGAGCAGATGATCATCGGCCGGCTCGCGGATCGGGAGGCGATCCTCGTCCTCGACAACCTCGAGCAGATCGATCGCGCCGGCGAGCCCGTGGCGCGACTCCTGGATGCCATCCCACGTCTCCGGATCCTCGCGGCCAGCCGCCGGCCGCTCGCGATCGACGGCGAGCACGAATATCCGGTACGCCCGCTGCGCCTGCCGGACACGCCCACGGTCGAGGCAATCGAGGCATCGGCCGCCGGCTCCCTGTTCCTGGAGCGGGCGCGGGCGCGAACGACGAGCCTGGGGCTCGACGATGCCACCGCTCCGGACATCGATGCCCTGCTCCGGCGACTCGACGGGCTGCCACTCGCGATCGAGCTGGCGGCCGCGCGGATGCGCACGATGTCGCCACGAGAGCTCAACGCCCGCCTGGACGAGCTCGGGCCCGGCGCCGTCGATAGCGGTGACGCCGACGTTCGCCGCTCACTGCACGCCATCTTCGAGTGGACGACCGGTCAGCTCACGGGCTCGGAGCTCGAGGTGCTCGAGGCAGCGTCCGCGTGCGCCGGGTTCGACCTCGAGCTCCTGCAGGCCCTGGTCCCGGGCCGGGACGTCCTGCCCTCGCTCGAGGCGCTGCTGGCCCTGGGCCTCGTGCAGCGAGACGAGCCCGTTCGCGGCAGGAGCCGATACCGCGTGCTGCTCACGATCCAGGCGGGCATCGATCGGCGGCTGACGGACGCGCGTCGAAGCGCGTTCCGCATCCGACATGCTGATCACTTCGCGACCTTGGCGCCGGTTTGGGCCGGCCGCGCGAACGAAGGTGAAGGCCGTGAGGTCGTCATCGAGACGGACGTCGAGGCGGACAACATCCGACGTGCATTCGCGTACCTGGAGCACGCGGATCTCGGGCGTGCGGCACGCATGCTCATCGACCTCGGCTTCTTCTTCAACGCCCGCGGTCGATGGACGGAAGGCCACGACGCCTTCCTCCGGCTCCGCGAGCGAACCGCGCAGCCGACGGCGGACCTCGTTCGCGCCGCGCTCGTGGTCGCCGACCTCATCTGGCACGGCTCGCTGCACGACGCGGTCGTCGACCTGCAGGAGTGGGCGATCGCCGGCGCGCTGCGGTTGGATGATCAGCCACTGCTCGAGGACGCGCTGTACTACCGCTCGATCATCGCTGCGAACCATCCCGAGCCCGAGCGGCTGGCCGAGCTTCGTGAGCTCTGGGAGGCGCGGCCGCCGGCAACCGACGAGGGAGCTCGACTCCGTCGCGTGAACTTCGAGATCAGCCTCGCAGAGGCGGCGGATGCCATATCGAACCCGGCCGGAGAAGCGCTGATGCGCGAGGCCATCCAGCTGTTCGGCGGCATCGAGGACGACCGATCGCTCTGGCGGGTCGTCGACCTCGCGGAGGTGCTCTTCCGGCAAGGGCGGCTCGAGGAAGCCGAGGCCATGGCCAGGCTGGCCGTGGATCGCTACTTCGACATCGGGGCCGAGGCGTACGCGTCCTGGGCCATCCGCTGGCTGGCCGCGATCCTCGCGGAGGCGCACAAGGCCGACGAGGCGCGGGACGTGCTGCTGCTGGGGGCGGCACTCGTGCAACGCGCCGGAGGATCGATTCCCGAGGACGGCATGTTCTGGGCCGCGATCGCGGTCGCGGACGCGATCGGCCTGTCCCTCCAGGCGGCGCGGTACTACGGAGCGGTCCTCGAGGCAGCCGCGCGAGATGGCATCGAGGTGCCGCCCCGGATCCGGAAGCCGGCCGAACTCTGGTTCGCCCGGGCGTCGCGCGGCCAGTCGCCGGTCGCGGTCGAGCTCGCCGTCCGTGAAGGGCGGGCGGCCGACCCGCGGCGACTCCTCGACGCGATGCCGACCGACCTGCGCGCATCGAAGGCCCCCGGCGTCGACGGGCGATCCCGCGCGCTGCGCCACGGCTCGCTGACCCCACGCGAGGTCGAGGTGCTCGCGCTGGTCGGCTCTGGTCGCTCGGATGGCGACATCGCCGGCGAGCTGTTCATCAGCCCGAAGACGGCGTCGGTCCACGTGTCGAACGTGAAGTCCAAGCTGGGCGTGGAGTCGCGACTGGAGATGGCGCTGCGCGCTCGGGACATGGGGCTGGTCCGGGCGTAGCGCCTCCCCGGGTCAGCTCTCGGGAAAGTCCTCGGCGTGGAACGCGTAGGCCCACATGGTCGAGGGCTTGATCCGGAACAGGACGACGTCGCCCCACGTGTATGGATCTGACTCGTACTGCTTCGTCCAGGCAGCGTGGATCTCGTCGTGGTCCGGATGGTCGCGCGGGAGCCACTCCACCTCGCCGTTGACCGCGACGGCGATTCGGTCGCCGTCCATGTGGACCGCCGAGCACGACGGATCGCGGCGCAGGTGTGCGATCTTGGTGGCGCCGGTTCCGGTCCCGAGCGTGAACCGGCCGTGGATGAAGAGCGCGTCGAGCGGTGAGACGCGCGGCTTGCCCTTCGACGTCACTGTCGCGAACGCGACGTGCTTCGTCCCCTGGAGGTACGTCACGACCTGGCGCGCGGAGAGCTGCCGCTCCGGCTTGACGATCGAGGTCATGTGCTCGTTCGCGCCCGCCATGTGCGCGTCGAGCATGCGCTGGAGCTCAGCGAGCTCCGCCTCGGTTTCGAACATCCGCCGAGCCTAGGCGGCCTCGGTGGCGCGCGCCTTGATCGCCGTCCGCGATCGTCCGACGAGGTACCAGGTCGGCATCTCGCCCTTGCCCTTGATGGCGATCGTGCCGCGAGGCTCGAGCTCGAACTCGTCGCGCAACAGCTCGCAGGTCGACTCCGTGACCTGGACCCGGTTGGGCGTCCCCTGCGACTCCATGCGTGATGCGGTATTCACGGCGTCGCCCCACAGGTCGTACAGGAACTTCTTTCGCCCGATGACGCCCGCGACGACGGGCCCCGAGTTGATCCCGATGCGGATCTGGAGCCCGAGATCCGCGCACGCGCCGCCGGGCGAGACGGCGGCGATCATGTCGAGAGCCAGGAGCGCCAGCGCGCGAGCGTGATCCGGCCGGGGATCGGGCACGCCCGACGCGACCATGTAGGCGTCGCCGATCGTCTTGATCTTCTCGAGCCTGTAGCGCTCCGCGAGCGTGTCGAACTCGCCGAACAGCTTGTCGAGGATGCCGACGACCTCGGCTGGTGGCACGTCCTTCGTCCTCGGCGTGAAGTCGACGACGTCCGCGAACAGCACGGACGCCGCCCCGAACTGGTCTGCGATCGTGTGCGGGCTGCCCTTCAGCCGCTCCGCGATCGAGCCGGGCAGGATGTTCAGGAGCAGGCTCTCGGCTCGTTCGTGCTCCGTTCGGGCCTCGGCGAGCGCCTCCTCGCGCTGCTTCGCGAAGAGCGCGAGGATCGTGAAGATCAGCGATCCGCCGACGGTGATGTTGAGGACCGTCATCAGGTTCGAGAACCACTCGGGCAGCGTCTTCTCGGGGGCGAGGAGCACGCCCCCGATGCCGGACCCGAGGAAGATCAGGATGTACACGATGAACCAGCGGACGCCAGCACCGGCGCCCTGGAAGATCAGCGCGCCGAGCGGCGCGAGGATGCCCCAGATCCCGACGCCACCCGCCGAGACGATCCCGCCGATCGGGATCATCGACAGGGTCGGCGCCAGCATGATGTCGATGAGCTGGATCCGGAGGAGCAGGTCGAAGTCGCGGTTCTTCGCGAACAGCAGGATCGAGCCGATCGAGATCGCGGCGTAGATCGCCGCGGTCCAGCCCCACGGCGATCCGAACGTGACGTACAGGAATGCCCACACCGCGGCGACGGGCAGGATGAGGACGGCGAACAGCACGAGGAGCGCCTTGCGCAGGCGCGTGTCCTCGTCATCGCCGGGGTGCGCGCCGACGCGCGCGAGCCGGTTGAGGGTGCGATCGAGCAGGGCGCGCATCGAGGTCAGGCGGACGCTTCCGCAGCCGCTTCGGCGGGCATGGCGCCGCCGGACTCCCCGGCCTCCACCACCGTCTCGCCCCAAACTCCGGCGCGGATCATCCGGAGCACGACGAAGAACCACAGCGAGGTCAGCACGGCGATCATCAACGTCGCCAGGACCCACGGCGGCGGCGCCGCCCACCCGGCAAGGAGCGCGATTGCCGCGCCGACCGCCAGGACCGCACCGAGGTGGCGGTAGACGATCTCGAGGCGGGTCGCGTCCTCGAGCGAGCGCTCCGTGGCGATCAGCGCCACGAGCCCGATCGCGACCGAGCCGCCCAGGAGGATCGACGAATCCGCCGGCGTCGAGCCGTCGTGTGCATGCTCGATCACGCTGACGATCGCGGCGCCGGCCGCGACGATGGACAGCTGGATCGGCAGGTGGCTCAGCATCCAGGTCCAGACCTCGCCGCCGCGGCGCGGGAGTCGCCGGCCCACGAGGTCGAAGTAGATCCACCAGAACCCGAAGCCGACGACCATCGCGAGGGATCCGGTCACGATGGTCAGCGGATCGGTGCCGGCCGCGGAGAGCCCGGTCACGACGGCCAGGATCACCTCGCCGAGCACGATGATCGTGAACGCGCCGAAGCGCTCGACCAGCGATTCCGTCGGGACGATGCCCTCGACCTGGCGCTGGTTGCCGCGCGAGCCGTTGAGCACGAAGGCGACCCAGCCAAGGAGGAACGCCGCCCAGATCCCGAGCCGCCACTCCGGCGAGAGCGCGGCGGTCACGAGCACGACGGCAGCCGATGCGAACATCCCGCC
Source organism: Candidatus Limnocylindrales bacterium (assembly GCA_035248345.1). Taxonomy (GTDB): domain Bacteria; phylum Chloroflexota; class Limnocylindria; order Limnocylindrales; family CSP1-4; genus UBA5189. Next base: position 78,231 of record DATFHO010000083.1, on the reverse strand, counting down.
GACGTACAGCGCAGTGATTCGCAGGAACTCGGGCCGCTCGACGCGGTCCAGCTCCCGGATCGAATACCAGGCCCAGCCCATCACGGCGAGGAACAGCGAGTAGACGATCGCGAAGGGCTGCCCGGTGTCTCCGGCCGCACCACCGGTGAACACGGCGAGCAGGGCGAGGATGCCCATCTGCAGGAACACGAGCATCCGCGTCCGGCCGTCCTCGCGGCCGTGGAGCTCGACGTAGAGCGTTCCGTTGAACCACGCGAACCACAGCATCCCGAAGACGACCGCGAACTCGATGAACCCCTGCAGCGACACGTGCTCCGCGAGCGTGTGCGATGCCTGCGCGATCACGGCCACGTAGGCGAGGTCGTAGAACAGCTCGAGGTTGCTGACCGTTCGGTCCTTGAGGATCTGCCCGTGGGCGCGCGGTGGCGCCGTGAGCCAACGCTTGAACTGGTGCTTCGCGGTGCTGCCGCTCACGTCGTAGCGCCCGGGGGGTCCGCGGTCCCGGTCTGCGCGAGCGCCTCGGCTCGCTTCCGCGACAGGGTTTCGATCTGCCACACCACCACGTTGCCGATGATGATCGCGACGGCCTGGCACGCGAAGATCACGATGAGCCCGATCGCAACCGCCTGCTGGAGATCAGCGCCGGTGCCGAACACGCGGGTGAACCGGAGCACGAACCCGAGCACGATCGCCGGCCCGAACAGGATCACGATCGCGAGCCCGAGCAGCGGCATCGCCGACGGATGCGGCCCGAGCTTCGTGATCAGCTCGCCCATCCGTGCCGGGATCGCGTACAGGTTGAAGCCCGGGATCAGCGGCTCGAAGAACGCCCACTGCGGGCTGACCTTCGAATACCCGACGCCCAGCGCTGGCAGGTTGTCCACGACCTGGCGCGCCCATGCGCCGAACGCGAGGAGCGCGAGCACGCCGGTGATCGGGGCGAGCGCGAGGAGCGGCAGTCGGTCGCCGAGGAGCGCGGTTGCGCCGGAGCGGTCGCCGGAGATCCGGAGCTCCGTCGCGTTCCAGTTCGTCCAGAGCGCGAACAGCGTCGCGAAGATGAATGCGACCGATGCGACCGAGACCAGAACCGCGAACGTCTCGGAGCTGCGGAACGTGCCCGTGGGCTCCGGTGGCTTCTCCTGGTGGGTGAAGGTGAGGTCCTCGGGCCGCGCGGCCGCGACCTCCATCGGGGTGCTGCACTTGTAGCAACGGCTTCGGCTCGGTGGATTCACCGAGCGACAGCGGCTGCAGATCCAGACGTCCGACCCCGAGCGCATCAGCCGATGATCGCGGCCCGCGCCGGGCGGGGTCAAGCCACGAGCCGAACCGTGCAGCGTCGCGCGCGGAGGGTGCCGAACGCGAGAACCGATGCATGTCGACGCATATTCCGGGTCGCCGACGGCCTGCGTTCCCGCCGTTATGCGCCGACGTGCATCGAATCCCGTTGCCCGCGCTCCGGATCCCGTGGCCCGCGCTCCGAGGCGCGCGCGCTACGGATCAAGGTGGTGATCTTCGCGCACAAAGGCGACGCAGCAGAGGCCCTCGCGCGGATCGGACACGGGCTGGTAGCCGGCCTCGTGGACCGCGGACGCCTCTCCCCCGAGCAGTGCGAGGTTCATCGCGCAAGTGAGCTCTCGATGCTCGTCCACCAAGGCATGGAAGGGGCAGTTCCGGAGGCGGACCACGCCGTCTGCGTCCTCGAACGGCTCGTAGCCCTGCGTTTCGAGCAGCGGCAGGAGCTCCTGCGCGCCGCGCTCCATTGCCTGCTCCCCCATCTCGCGGCCGCGCTCCCGCGCGACGTCCAGCACGGCCTCACGCGCGCGGGACGCGCGCTCCACCCCGGTTGCGAGGATCTCCGCCGCCACGTCGTAGCCGCGGGGTGGAAGCTGCACCGAGACCTCCTGGTCTGCCGGGCGCAGGTAGAACTTCGCGGGCCGCCCGGCGCCGGGCCCGGTTCGACCCGTGCGGCGCCGGTAGGTGACGCCCAGGAGTCCCGCAGCGACGAGCCGATCGAGGTGGAACGCCGCGAGGGCGCGGGTCACGCCGGCTGCCGCTGCCGCCGCGTCGCGGTCCACGGGCTCCCCGGCGCGGGCGACCACCTCGTACAGGCGGCGTCGGACGGGCTCGGCGAGCGCGGCGACGCGGTCGAGGTCGGTCTCGGTCGCGGTCTCGGTGTTCGGCATGCCCGCAGTCTAAACGCAACCGGCGCTAGCGCAAGAGTTGACAGCGCTCCGGTCGCACTCTATAACGAGCATCTACTCGCATTAGATCGCAGGAGGTGCCCATGAACCTTCGCCGCTCGATCGCCCGGTTCCTCGACGCAGCGTCCGGCGGCCTGCGCGTCCCCGCGCTCGCCAAGGCCGGCGGCCTCGTGATCGCGGCCGGGCTCGGGCTGGACACGTTCGAGCACACGATCGGCCACTCGATGCACGACGCCCTCATCGGGGCATTCCCGCTGGGCGAGCACTTCGCCCACCTCGTGGTCGTGATCGGAATGGTCCTCGTCCTCGCCGGCATCGTCGCCGACGGGGTCCGCATGCAGCGCCGGCTCGCCCGGCAGGAAGGAAGGACTCCACATGCCGTTCGGTGATTTCGTCAACGGGATCCCGCCGCTCGGGTTCCTCGTCATCCACATCGTCCTGTTCGCGATCGGCGCGTACTTCGCGTGGCGCTCGTTCGGCGCCGGCCAGTCGACGCTCGGCTGGGCGTTCTCGCTGTTCGCCCTCGCCGAGGTCTCGTACATGACGTACCACCTCGACTGGACCGTGTTCCTGTTCGCGCACACGATCAGCGAGGTCCTCGATCTCCTGGCCTTCGTGCTCGTGTTCATCGCCGTTCGCGATCGGCTCCTGGCGCCGGCCGCGTCAACGGTGCCCGCGGCGCCGGCTGCGTCGACCCGCGCCTGACATGACCAGCCTTCGACGCGCCGCGCGATGGAGCTTTCTCGCGATCGCGGTCGTCGGGCTGGCAATGGTGCTCGCCGCCTGCTCGGGCTCCGGCTCGGGCGGCGGCGGCGCCAGCGCCGCGCCCGTGTCGACCTCCACCGTCGACCTCCCGCCCTCGTACAAGTTCGTCCCCGCCGCCATCACCGTGACGGCCGGCACGACCGTCACGTGGAACAACAGGGACAACTTCACCCACTCCGTCCAGTTCAAGGACGGCGGCCTGCCGACCGACCCGCAGATGATGAAACCCGGCGAGTCGACGACCTTCACGTTCACCACCGCGGGCACCTTCCACTACCAGTGCTCGCTCCACCCGCAGCAGATGCAGGGCACCGTCACGGTGACCCAGTAAGGAGCCACGCCATGTCCCGCCGACGCCTCGGCGCACTCGTGCTCGTTCCCGTCACCGCCCTCGCGCTCGCGATCTCGACCATGATCGTGGCCGCGCCATCCGGCGCCGACGCGAGCGCCCGCGCAAATCGCGCGTCATTCCACGACGCGATGCGCAAGCTCTGGGAAGACCACATCACCTGGACCCGGCTGTTCATCGTGAGTGCCGCAACCGAGTCAGGGAACCTGCCGGACCTCGGCCCGACGGTCGATCGCCTGCTCCAGAACCAGTCCGATATCGGCAACGCGATCAAGCCGTTCTACGGCGACGCCGCGGGTGATGAGCTCACTGCGCTGCTGCGTGTGCACATCCTGACCGCCGCGGACATCGTGATAGCTGCCAAGGCGGGTGACACCGCGGCCCAGGACGCGGCGATCGCCGACTGGTACGCCAACGCCGACGACATCGCGGCATTCCTGCATGCGGCCAACCCGAACCGGTGGCCGCTCCACGACCTCCAGATGATGATGCAGGACCACCTGGACCTGACGCTCCAGGAGGCGGTCGATCGGCTGCAGGGTCACTACGTGGCCGACGTCGAGGACTACGACCGGGTCCACGACGAGATCCTGCAGATGGCCGACATGCTCAGCGACGGGATCATCGCCCAGTTCCCCGGGAAGTTCGCGCGCTGATCGAGGCAGACCCCCGAACCTGCGGCGGTGGACCCTCCCCCACCGCCGCAGTTCTTTACATACCGGGCGTGGGGCGCCTCGAGCGCATCGCGTAGAGGCCGCCGGCGGCCCACCGTGGCGCGATACTACGGACACGATGGCCCTCGACGAGATCGACACCGCGATCCTGAAGGCGCTCACCGACGACGGTCGGATGAGCTTCCAGGCGCTCGGCGACCTGGTCGGCCTGAGCCCGAACGCCGCGCGCGACCGCGTCCGTTCGCTGCAGAGCCGCGGCGTGATCACGGGCTTCCACGCCCATGTCGACATCGGACGGATCGATCGCCGGCTGCGCGCGCTCATCGACGTCCGGCTTCGAACGCCCGACCACGCCGCCCAGTTCGAGCGGCTGGTCAGAGCGCATCCCGGGGTCGAGGAAGCGGTGCACCTCACCGGACCGTCGGACTACGTGGTTCGGGTCGCGTGCGCAGACCCCACCGAGCTCGACGATTTCGTCCGGTCGATGAAGGAGGGCGGTGGCGTCCGCGACACGCACACCCGACTGATCCTCCGCATCGTCGCGGAGACCAGCGGCTAGCGCGGCTCGTCCCGGCGCGGCTTGTCCCGGCGCGGCTCGTGCATACGCGGCTCGTCCCGACGCGGCTCGCTAGTACGTGCCGCGCGAGAGCTCGCGCAGGAACTCGATCTCCAGGAGCTTGTCCGTAACGATCCGGCGCAGCCGGAGGTTCTCGCGCTCCAGGTCGCGAACGCGGCCGACGCCATCCTTCGAGACGCCGAGCAGGAGCCGGCGCCAGCGGTAGTACGTCGCGGTCGAGATTCCAGCCTCCGTCGCGGCGCTCGCGAGCGATCGGCCAGTGGTCAGGTGCCGGTCGATCTCGATGAGGATCGCGGCCATCTCCTGCGTCGGTCGGTTGTGCATGCCCGGACCATCGCAGCGCCCGCGAGCGCAGGCAAGCGCGTACGACACGTTCCGCGGAAGTCGCAGCGGCATGGGCCGTGGCAGCGTGCGAACCGCGGCGTCGCGTCGACGATTCCGCACCGCCGTCGGCGTTCGATCAGGCCCCGGGCGTACGCCTCCGGGCCCACCAGAACACGCCGCCGAAGACGACGATGCCAAGCACCGCGACGAGCCCGAGGAGCACGATCGGCGGGCCGGAACCGGAGCTCGATGCCGGGTTGCCGGCCCCTGGCTGCGTCGTCGGCTGACCACCGGCTCCGAGCACCCCGTTCGGGTCGTCGGTCAGGAACTTGAACGGCGTCGGCGTCGGGGCGGCGTTCGGGTCGGTGGTGGGCACATTGGGGTCGGTCGTTGGTGCGTTCGGATCGACCGTTGCGTTGGGGTCCGGCGTCGGGCCACCAGGAGCCTGTGTGCCCGGGGCGGTGGTCGGCGGCTTGAACGTCGGGCCGGTGCTGTGGCCGGCAGATGGCGCGGGCGTCGCGCCGGTTGACGGTCGGGGCGTCGGGGTCGGCGTGGGAGTCGGCGTGGGCTTCGGTGTCGGCGTCGGCGTCGGGCTCGCGCCGACGGATGACGGCGGCGTGGCCGGCGCGTCGAACAGGGCCTGGGTCGTCTTGTCGGCGGACGTCACGAGGTGGCACGTCGCGTCCTGGCCGGTGCACGTGCCGGCGTCGGTCCAGCCCGCGAACGTCGAACCGCCGGTCGGTGTTGCCGTCAGGACGACGAGCTCGCTGTCGAAATAGCCCCACGTGCACGTGGACCCGCAGCTGATCGAGCCCTTGTCGCTCGTGATGGTTCCGGTGCCGGTGCCGCCCTTGGTGACGGTGATGGTGTGACCGCCCGTCTTCGTGAATGTCACGCTTGCGGTAGTGCGGCTGCCGGGCGTGACCGTGAAGTTGAGCACGACCTGGCTGTCACCGTTCTGGCCGCACACCTGGGCGATGCATGTCGTGATCCCCGCCGGGCTCGATGGCGCCGCGCGCACCTGGACCTGCCGTGAGCCAGTGGCCGCGCTGAAGTTGCCGCTGCAGCTGTTCGTGGTGGCGCTCGGGTCGTGATGGCACGTGAGCACGGGCGATGCCGCGAGGTTGTCCGCCGCGCCATCGCCGGCCACGTATCCGCCGAGACGGATGGTGAGCGCGCCGCACTGATCCGGTTTCGTGGAACAGATCGCGTCGCTGCCCGCAAGGACGGCCGGCACGCTGGTCAAGCCAACCGCGCCGATCAGCAGCGCACAGATCGCGAGGAGCGCGATGCGGCGGCGGTCGGGCACTTCGCGGAAGGATATCGGTCGCCGACGGCGCGAACCTGCCGATTCGCTAAAAGCGGCCCAGCGTCTCCCGGTGCCGGACGACGAACACGAGGGACGGCACGAGCACGACGGCGTAGGCGGCGAGGTAGAGGATGCCGAGCGGGCGGCCCGCGAAATCGAATGCGCCGAGGTGGAGGATTGCAGCGAGCAGGATCGGGATGATCAGGGCGATGCCCGCGATGCCGAGCACCATCGCGCTGCCGATCCCGGGGCGGAGCAACAGTGCCCCGATCCCGACAGCGAGCGCGAGGTAGAACGCCGCGAAGGCACGCACCGTGAACAGGGTCAGGGGCTGCGGGAAGATCCTGCCCGTCGTCGACAGGCCCCCATCGCCGGCGAGGAACCCACCGACCCCGAGGGCCGTGACGAACACGAGCAGACCGAGGAGCAGGCGGCGATGCAAGGTCGGGAGCGGGGCGTCGTCGGAAGCGATCACGTCGGTGCTGTTGCGCAGCTCGAGCATGCCGAAGGCGCTCGCGATGAGCGACACGACGAGCGTCAGCAGGTACGGGATCGCGAGCAGGGCGTCGAGCTGGAGGGCGCCGCGGAACGCGATCGCGATCAGCAGCTCGAGGGCCGCGAACGCGGCCACGTAGGCGAGCACCGGCATCACGCGTGACGCGGGGCCGGGCGCCGACGCGAACCAGAGCGCCGCTCCGTTCCCGAGCATCCACCCGCCGATCGTCATCGCGACGAGCGAGCCGACGCTCCATGGGAACGCGGATGCGGCGAATTCCGGTGCAGCGAACAGCACCAGGCCAAGCGCCAGGTACAGCAGCGACCCGATCCGGATCGCCGCCCGGGTCCTGGGAGCGAGCACGAGCCCCTCCTCGTTCGATCGAGCGGAGGTCAGCCCGCTGCGGCTGCCTGCTGCTCGGCCGCCGCCGCCATCACCGACTGCTCGGGATCACGAACGAAGAGCACGAACACCGCCGCGATGATCGCCGCAGCGATTCCGACCCAGAACGTGGTCGCGATCGCGAGGGCGAATGCCTCGTGGATCGAGGTCACGATGGCCGGGATCAGCGGCTCGACCTGCGGTCGGAAGATCGGCGGGACCTGCTTGAGGATCTCGGCGCCGAGATCGCCGGTGCCGGTCAGGTTCAGCGCGCTCGAGCCGCTGCCGCCCTGCGCCGCGAACTGGTCCACCGCCTGCTGAGGAAGGCCGTTCGCGAGCATGCGTGCCGGCAGCTCCTTGACGAGCGAGTCGGCGAGGATCGTGCCGACGATCGTCAGCCCGATCGTGCCGCCGATCTGCTGGAAGAAGGTCAGGGACGACGTCGCCACGCCCACCACGCGGGGCTCGACGCTGTTCTGCACGAGCGCCGTGAACACGGCGAACGACGGGCCGATGCCCAGGCCGACGATGACCATCCAGATCCACACGACCGGCAGGTCCGTGTTCGCGGTCAGGCTGGTCATCAGGAACAGGCCTGCGGCGAGGACGACCATCGCACCCACGATCACGAGGCGGTACTTGCCGGTCTTCGCCGCGATCTGGCCGGTGATCGTCGCGCCGACGATCAGCGACGCCACGAGCGGCAGCAGGTTGAAGCCGGACTCGAGGGCGCTGAGGCCCTTGACCACCTGGAACCACTGCGGCAGGAAGACGATGGCGCCGAGGAACCCGAACGAAACCATCGCCATCGCGACCACCGAGATCGCGACATTCCGGATCCGGAACAGGTCGAGCCGGACAATCGGGTCGACGGCCCGGCGCTCCCACCACAGGAACACCGCGAGGATCACGAGCCCGATGACCATCGCGCCGCCGACCCACGGGTCGGTCCAGTCCTTGCCCGTCTTGTTCGACAGGCCGACGAGGATCGGCCCGATGGCCGCCGCGAACAGGGCCGCGCCCACGTAGTCGATGTTCTTGCCGCCCTCGGGGTTGGTGACCTTCGGCAAGAGGCGCCAGCAGATGTACAGCGACACGAGGCCGAGCGGCACGTTGACGTAGAAGATCGACGGCCATCCGAACGTGTCGGCGAGGAGGCCGCCGATGAGCGGGCCAAGCACCGAGCTCACCCCGAAGACCGCGCCGAACAGCGCGCCGTACTTCGCTCGCTCCTCCGGCGGATAGAGGTCCGCGATGACCGCGAGGGCGATCGGGAAGACCGCGCCGCCGCCCAGGCCCTGCAGGCCGCGCGCCGCGACGAACTGCCACATCTCCTGGCTGAGGCCCGCCGCAACCGATGCCACGAGGAATAGCCCGACCGCCCAGATGAAGATCGGCCGACGCCCGTACAGGTCCGAGAGCTTGCCGTAGATCGGGCCGCTGATCGTGGAGGTCAGCAGGTAGATCGTGAACGCCCACGTGTAGAGCGACTGGCCGTTGAGCTCCGTCGAGATCTTCGGCAGCGCCGTGCCGACGACCGTCTGGTCGAGGGCGAACAGGAACATCGCGAGCAGGATCGCGAGCAGGATCTCGAGCTTCTGGCGTGCTTCGAGATGGAAGTTCGAACCGGTCATCTGGGCAGGACGCTCCTCTGGGCTGGGGTTGCGCAGTATGCCAAACGGCGCGGATTCGGCGGACTTGCTGCGGGATGCGCGGGATCCTGCCCAAACGCGTTCACGCGCCCCGACGCGCCGGTACCGTACGCCGGCAATGTTCAGCGACATCGAGCTTCCGCTCCCGCTCCGCGGCCTCGTGATCGGCTTCACGATCGCGATGGCCGTCGGCCCCATCACGCTGCTGGTCATCCGCCGAACCATCGACCACGGCGGGCTCTACGGGTTCGCCTCGGGGCTCGGCGTGGCGACGGCCGACGCCTCCTACGCCGCGGTTGCCGCGTTCGGGCTCACGGCGATCACGTCGGTGCTGGTATCGGGGCACCTGCTGCTCGGTGTGATCGGCGGCGCGATCATTGCGTTCATGGGCTACCGGACCATGCGGTCCAAGCCCACGGTGGCCGCACCCGATGCGGAACGCCCGGGGATGGTCGGCGCATTCGCCTCGATCTACGCGCTGACGATGACGAACCCGCTTACGATCGTCCTCTACGCCGGCGTCTTCGCCGGCATCGGCCTGGTCGCCGGATCGAGCTTCGTCGACGCCGCCGTGATCACGGTCGCGGCATGGCTGGGCTCGACGTTGTGGTGGGTGATCCTGTGCTCGGTGGTCGGCTGGGTCCGGGGGCGCGTGTCAGCATGCGCGATGCTCTGGGTGAACCGGATCTCGGGCGCGGCGCTGGTCGTGTTCGGGATCGTCGCGGTGATCGGCGCCATCAGCGCCTAGCGGCGAGTGGCGGCTCGCGGCGGGCGGCTCGCGGCGGCGGCGCGCCGCGGCTTCTTCGCGATCGCTATTCGATGTCCCACTCGTCGCGGTTCTCGCGATGGCCCGCGCCGCCGCCGCCCTTCGCCGGCGGGACGCCGTTCCCACCACGGTCCTCGGCGGGGTCGTCGGTCAGCTGGCGCATGAGGTCGCCCTTGTCGAACGAGTGCCAGTGCTCGACGACCTGGCCGTCCCTGATTCCGAAGATGTGGATCTCGTCGATCTCGTAGCGCCGGCCGGTCGGCGGCAGCCCCATGAACGTGCCGGTGTGCCGGGCACTCGTCGAGAGCCGGACCGCGACCTTGTCGCCCTCGGCGATCATGTCGTGGATCGTGAACTCGGGGTCGCTCACGCCCTGGTGGGCGCGGCGCATGCCCTCGCGCAGGCCCTCCCGTCCGGGCGGCATCGGCCCGAAGGTGTAGGGCTTGAAGTCCGTCGAGATCAGCTCGTCGATCGCGGCGTCCTCGCCGTTCACGAAGATCCGGTCGACGACCTGGCGCGCGACTTCCTTGTTCAGCTCGAGATGGCGCTCCTCCTCGAGCTCGTCGCTCGTCGCCGGAACGTTGGTGCTGGGTTCGCGAAGACTCGTCATCGGATCGTTCTAGCGGGTGTCCCGTGCCGCTGGCGTTGACGGTCGCGCGCGCCGGCATTGCAGGTAGGCTTCGGCGATGCACACCCCCACCGCCCGAACCGCCCGCGTCGATGTCCTCCTCCCCGGCTCGCTGACCTCGACCGGCGGCGGTGTCGCCAGCTCGTGCACCCTGATTCGCGAAGGCTCCGTTGTGATCGTCGTGGACCCGGGGATGGCGCCCTCGGCGCGTTCCATCCTGGATCCGCTCGCGGCGCTCGGCGTGCGTGTCGAGGACGTCACGGATGTCGTCCTCGGCCATCACCATCCCGACCACACGATCCACGCCGGCCACTTCCCGAACGCCGCCGTTCACGATCACTGGGCGATCTACCGCGGCACGCACTGGGAGGACTCCGAGTGCGACGGCCGCGTCCTCTCGCCCTCCGTGGTCCTCGCCCGAACGCCGGGTCACACGGCGCAGGACCTCGCGGTCGTCATCGGGACGCCGGACGGGATCGTCGTATGCTCGCACTCGTTCTTCAACGACTCGACCACGGTCGATGACGAGTCACCCGACGATCCGGAGGCACTCCACGCCTCGCGCGCCGCAATCCTCGCGGTGGCGGACATGATCATCCCCGGCCACGGCCCTGCCTTCAAACCAACCGCGTCGACCTCGCGCTGAAGGCGCGGGCGCTAGCTCTCGTACGGGGCGTTGGCGATCGCGTCGAGCTTGCCGGTGGCGACCATGCGCGCCACCGAGCACCCGGGCTTGCGTGACGCCTGGTCCACGAACGCGGCGGCGAAGTCGCGCTTCATCGTGAGACGCGGGTACGCGGCGAGGATCGGCGCGACGCTCGAAGGGCGGACGTCGGCGAACCGGTAGCCGGTGACATCCGTGCCGGTCGAATCGTTGAGCAGCACGACCTCCGACGCGGAACCGGAGGGCGCCGCCGGCAGCATGTGCAGGGCGATCACGTCGTAGATCGCTCGCGCGCGATGGGCCGGCGCGCCAGCGTCGAGCGCGAGATGTTCGGCCGCGATCGCGCCGTCGTACTCGAAGCAGCCGCCCAGGTCGTACGCGGCGACCAGGCCGATGTCGTGCAGGGCCGCACTCACGTACAGGATCTCCGAATCGAAGCGCAGCCCGTCGTGCATGGCCAGCTCCACCGCCCACGCGTATGCGCGGATCGAGTGGTTCACGAGGTACTCCGGCGCCACATCGATGATCAGCTCGCGCGCCTCGCGCGCCAGCGCGGAATCCGGGACCGGCATCCCGAGCCGGGCGAGCGCCTCATCCATCGACTCGACGCTAGCATTCCCGACGTGAACATCCACGCCCTGATGCTCGCCGACAGCGCACAGGCGGTCGACGGCAAGCTGTACATCCTCGGCGGCGCCTGGAACGTGCTCCGGTTCCCCGAGTTCCCGGCGCAGCTCATCGTCGGGATCGCCGTGGCGATCGACGTCGACTGGAACGAGACCAACCGGCGCCATCACCTCGACGTGCACTTCGAGGACGCCGACGGCAATCGGATGGACCCGACGATCGGCGCCGACTTCGAGGCGGGTCGACCGCCCGGCGCGGTGGCCGGCGCGGACCTTCGCATCGTGTTCGCGGTGAACGGCCCGCTCGTCATCCCGCAGCCGGGCTCGTACTCCGCCGTCGCATCGATCGGTGGCGAGGAGCTCGCCCGCGCGCGCTTCCAGGCAATCCAGGTGGCGCGCCCGTCCTGACGAGCGCGCCGGGAGCTAGGACCCGGCCACGCCCCCGCCGCGACGGAACGCGAAGACGGCACCGCCCACGAGCCCAAGCAGCACCACGACGAGCAGGAGCACGATCGGGAGGTTGCTGCCGCCGCCCGTCGAACCCGCAGCGGACGGGTCGACCGTCGCACCCGGAGTCGTCGCCGCCGTCGCTACCACATCAATCGTCGGCGCCGCCGAGAGCTCTGCCGTGGGCGCCTCGGTCGCCGGTGCCGGCGTTGGAGCCTCCGTCGCCGGCTCGGCTGTTGGCTCCTCCGTCGCTTCACCCGTGTCGGCCGTCGCGACCGCCCGTTTGTTGAAGGTCGCCGTCGCGCTCACCGGGCCATTCGGCGTGACCGTGCAGCCGGAGTTCACGCCGCTGCAGGCGCCGCCCCAGCCTGCGAACACGAAGCCATTCGCCGCCTTTGCCGTCAGGTGGACCTCCTGGCCGGCAGGGAACTGGTCGTCGCAGTCGGGCGGGCACGAGATGCCGGGCGAATCGCTCGTGACCGTGCCCTGGCCGTCGCCGCCGACCTGGACGATGACCTGCACGGGGTTGACGAGCTCGAACCGCCAGCTCGACTCGTAGTAGTTGCCGGAGATGAACAGGTCGCGGCTGAACGTGCCCCCGTAGCAGTGCTGCGTGTCGCACGCCTGGCTGCCGATATCCGGCCGGAGCTGGAACAGGACGTCGAACGGACCGTTCGGCTGAAAGGGCTGATAGCCCCAGCCACAGACGCCCGCCTGCTCTTCGTTGCCGTACGCGCACACGATTCGGCCCGTGTAGGTGAGGTTGTCGTCGATGGTGGCGTACACGCCGGATCCGTTGCCGGAGAGTCCGACATCGAAGAGATAGCAGGTCGACGATGACAGCTCGCAGCCACCGCGCGCCGCCGCGGCAGCCGGGCTGCTGCCGCCTCCGGCGCCGATGACCAGCACTCCGACCACGGCGAGGAGGGCGAAGGCGGCTCGGGCGGCGCGGTTTGGCATCGGCCCGGATGGTAGCCATGCGGTCCGGTGCGGTTGCGCCTGGTCCGATGGGGTCATGTGACCACTGGCACCTTCGGGCCATGGCTTTCCCGGCTTTCACGCGCCATCTTCCCCGTGTGCCGACCGCTGCCGGACCCGATCGCGTGCCTGCGCCGCTCCACCCCGTGCGCCGGCGGCGTTCGCCCGGCGTCGCGTCGCTGCTGGCTGCGCTCGTCGCGGCAATCCTGCTGCTCGGTGTGAGCTCGACCGGCGTGCTCGCCGCGACGACGATGACGCCCAAGTGCGACTCGGTGAACCTCCGGACCGGCGCGTCGACGACGTACACGAAGAAGACCAGCGTGAACACCGGCGCGATGCTCACCGTCGTGTCGACCGTCACGGGCGGCTCGTACTCGGCGACCTGCGGGACCGCGCTGTCAGGCTCCAGCTGGATCAAGATCAGCGCGATCAACGGCCGCAGCGTCTCGTCGCTGTATGGGGTCAGCTACCTCTACGGCGCAAGCAAGCTGTTCAAGACCGTCACGACGCCCACGGCCTCGCCGACCATCGCCCCGACGAAGGCCCCGACCGCCGCGCCGACGCTCGCGCCCACGGCCGCACCGACCGATGCACCGACGGCAGCGCCGACCTCGGCGCCGACGGCCGACCCGAGCGCATCGCTGGATCCGTCAGCCTCTGCCGGCCCAACGGCTGCGCCAACCGCCACCGCAGCGCCCACCTCGACGCCGGGGCCCTCGCCAACCGTGAACCCGGTCACCCTGCCGTCCTCGATCACGTTCTACGGGCGCGGCTACGGCCACGGCGTGGGGCTGTCGCAGTACGGTGCCTACGGTCGCGCACTGGACGGCCAGCTCGCCGCCGACATCGTCGCGCATTACTACCAGGGCACGACGCTCGGCACGAAGTCGAACAGCACGGTTCGCGTCCTCGTGCTCGAGGCGTTCAAGGCAACGTCCACGGCGCCAGTGCTCGTGTACGGCCGCGGCGGCGCCTGGACGATCGATGGCGTCGACAAGACGTTCCCCGCCGACGCGAAGCTGAAGTTCACGCCCACCGTCTCGGGCACGACGACGACGTGGAAGGTCTCGGTCGCCGATTCCGCAGGGACCTCCCTGTACAGCGGCGCCTCGTCGAACAGCATCCGCATTCGCCCGGGCACCGGCGCGACGATCGAGCTGTGGTCGAAGCCGTCGGCCTACGACCAGTTCCGCGGCGTCATCCGCCTCATCGGCAAGACCGATGGAACCTCGACCGTCAACGGGATCAACGAGCTTCCGCTCGAGTCGTACCTCAAGGGCGTCGTGCCCTCCGAGGTGTCCGCGAGCTGGCCCGTCGAGGCGATCAAGGCGCAGGCGATCGCCGCCCGCTCCTATGCCGCGTACCACCTCCACCCGTCGACCGGCACGTACGACGTGAACGACGACACCCAATCGCAGGTGTACCACGGCTACCTCGGCGAGAAGGCCGGCTCGAACACGGCCATCACGGCAACCGCCGGCGTGGTCGTCCGGACGAGCACCGGTGGGATCGCGAACACGATGTTCAGCTCCTGCGCCGGCGGCTGGACCGAGAACAACGAGAACGTGTTCACCTCGTCGACCGGCGCGAAGACGGCGGGCGTGTACTCCTACCTGCGGGGCGTCTCGGATCGCCGCCCCGACAACTCCTCGTACGACGAGGCCTCGCCGTACGACACCTGGAAGACGAAGACCTACACGCTGGCCCAGATCCAGGCCTGGTTCGCGGCTGACACGCGGACGAACGTGGGCACGCTCGTCGCGCTCGACCTGCGGAACCGCGGCGTCTCCGGCCGGCTCATCAGCGTCACGCTCATCGGCGCGAACGGGACGACCAAGAAGGTTTCGGGCGCCGTGTTCACGTCCGTCTTCAACGCGCACCGCACGTCGGGCGACCCGATGATGCGGAGCACGCTCTTCAACCTGATCCCGATCCCCTGACGCCGTCGACCGCGGCTAGTTGAAGCCCAGCGGCGGTGGCGGCTCGGTCAGGCGGAAGGTGACGCGCGTCTCCTCGTTGCCGCGAACCACGACGACCTTCGTGGCGTAGTCCACGAAGTCCTGGTCCAGCGCCGGCAGGCCGACGACCCGGATCGTCCACGTGCCTTCCTGGCACGGCAGCTCCGCGGGCTTGTCATCCCAGCTGACCCCGTAGCCCACGTCGCCCCCGCCGCACTGGATGCCCTCGAAGTCGCTGGACCAGTCCAGGTTCAGGCTGTTCTCGCCGACCGGCTTGCCGTCCATCCCGAGCACCGTGATCAGGACGGTCCCCCACGGCTTGAGGGCAGCACCGGTGCCGTCGGAGGCGACGACGAGGATCCCGGGCGGGAGGTCCAGGAGGTCCGCGTAGTGCTGGAGCACCCGCGCCTCGGCGTCGGGGATCGCGCTCGAGATGTACATCGTGACGAAGTTGTCGGCGCTGCGGCACTCCGTTCCCTGCCATTGCGCCGGGAGCGCGTCGAGCCAGCCGTGGTCGTCGCTGCCGATGCCGGTGCAGACCGCGTCGAGCTCCTGCTGGCTGAACCGGCAGGTCCGGAACGCCACGCGGGCAGTCGGGCCGACCCTGGCGCGGACCGCGGCCTGGTGGACGACGAGGTTCGCCCGCCACATCGAGGTGAAGGCGCCGCCGTTCTGGTTGTCGATGTAGAAGCCGCAGAAGTCGTCCGGCGACGCGTTGGCCTCCGCCTGGACGATCTCGCGAACCGCGTCGGCGTTGGCCGCCCGCGCCTGCATGTCGGCGATCTCGGTGGGCAGCATGGGGATCGAGAGGTATTCGCTCGCGGTAGGGTCTGCGGCGACCGCGCGGACGTGGGCGAGATCCGCCGGCAGGCCCCACTCGGCCCGGAGGCGCACCGCCTCCATCTCTTCCGGCGTGGCCGGTGCCTCGGCGGCGGCAGTCGGTGCAACGGTGGGCGCCGGGGTCGGAGCGCTGGGCTGGCAGCCGATCGCGACGAACGCGAGGATGCCCGGCATCGCGATCTCGAGAACTCGACGCGAGCTGAGCATCGTGCCGTTCACCGACACGGAGCCTACTGCGCCAGGGGTCAGGTGGGCGCGGGGGTCTCCGTCGGCGGTGGCGGCGTCTCGGTCGGTTTCGGGGTGTCGGTCGGGACGGGGCCCGGCGTGTGCGAGGGGGTCGGCGCGGGCGCCGTGCCCGTGGGTGCGACCGAAGGCGAGGGCGTGGGCGGCGCGGGCAGGCCGAGGAGCGCGGCGACCGCATTCCGGATCTTGGTCAGCTCCGAGGTCGTGAGGTACTCCGGGTACGTGGGCGGCACGATGCGGAGCTGCTTGACGGAGGCGTGCGCGGCCTTGCCGAACAGCTCCACGAGGTTGGGCAATGAGGATCGCGGCAGGTCCGTCCACGTGAAGCCCTTCGCGGCGTTGAACAGGTCCGGCGCGTTGAGGATCGTCGACGGACCGATCTGGTCGCGGATCGCGAGCAGCAGCGTCTGCTGACGCGCCATGCGGCCGTAGTCGGAGTCCTGGTGGCGGCTGCGGGCGTAGAAGAGCGCGTGGCGCCCGTCCAGGTGCTGCTCGCCCGCGGGCAGCGACATCTCGATGTGGCCGTAGACGGGGTCGGGGTAGTTGTTGTCGTGCACGGAATACGGGATGTCGATGTCGATGCCGCCCATTGCGTCGACCACCTTGATCATGCCCCACAGGTCGGCGACGACGACCGCATCGACCGGGCGACCGGTGATCTCCGAGACGACCGACCGAACCGCACCGATGCCCGCGACCGCGCCCGTGCCGGGCCATCGATCCGGGTGGCGGACGGTGGCCTCGACGTAGAGAGCGTTCAGGAGGTCCTTGAAGCAGCCGCAGCTCACCGCATCGCGCGCGGGGCCGGCGGGGAACGGCGCGTTGTAGAGGTTGCGCGGCAGCCCGATCATCGCGACCTTGCCCGTGCTCACGTCGATCTCGACCAGGAGCATCACGTCCATCCGGCGAGACCAGCGATCCGGGCCGGCATCGGATCCGAGCAGGAGCATGTCGAACCGACCGTCATTGCCCCACGGCACGGCGCCGGGGCGCTGCCACGGGACGGTGACGTTGAGCGGCGGGAGGTTGCCGGTCCCCGACGTCATCGGCGGTCGCGGCGTGCCGGTCGGGCCCGGCGTGATGTTCGGGTCGAGCGTGAACGACGGGTCGAGCGAGGCGGCGTCGGTCTCCTCGGGGTCCGGCGCGTAGGTCCAGCCCGGCGGCGGCGTGTCGTCGGGCTCCTCGGAGACCTCGGGGCCGTTCGCGAAGGTCGAATCGAGGAAGTCGCTCGTGGCGGCGAGGGTCGAGCCGAGCCACAGGTGCGGGACGAGCACGAACAGGAAGGCGGCCGGGACGATGACGCCGAAGGCGAGCTTCGGGTTGGCCGTGCCGCGCGCGGCATCGAGGGCCGCGACGATGCGCCAGATGGCGAACGCGACATTGGCGCCGATCAGCAGCGGCAGGACGCCCGGCGTCACGACCCAGGCGACGATCCCGGTGAACCCGCCGGTCACGAACAGCCAGAGCAGGCCGAGGATGGCGAGCCCGAACGGGATGAAGAACAGCGCCGCGGCTCTCGGGCGCCCGACGAACGCATGGCCGAGGCCAGGGACGAAGAGGTCGGCGACGCCGGCGGCCGTGAGGCGGCGCGACGAGGGGCGATTCGTGCGGTCGGGAGCGGTCACTGCAATGAACTATGCATGGATTTGCAATGTCTGTTCACGGTACGTTCGTACCAGTGAGGTGCGGTCTGGTGCGGTTCGACGGCGCTGGGCCCACACCCTATGGATGCCGCAGACCCCGCTCGCGCAACCGGGCGACGTCTCGATCCTTCGGATGCTCGCCGATCGCTGACGCGCCCGGAACACCGACGCGGCACACTGCGCCCATGAGCAACCTGAAGGACATCGGCGACTACCCGCTGCTCGAGATCTGGGGCGGCGACGCGGTCCGCGCTCGCCGCATGGAAGGCGAGCGAATCACGTTCGCCCTCGTCGAGCTGGCCCCGAACGCGGTCGTGCCCGAGCACGTGCACGAGCAGGAGCAGCTCGGCATGGTGATCAACGGCCAGGTCACGTTCACGCTCGACGGCGAGACGCGAACACTCAGGCCGGGCGGGACGTGGCGGATCCTGTCGAACCGCCCGCACGACGTCGTCGCCGGCCCGGAGGGCGCGCAGGTCATCGACGTCTTCAATCCGACCCGCGGCGACTGGGCCGAGAAGGTCGTGGTCGACCCGCCGACGCCGCCGGAGTGGCCGAAGGGGTGACCCGCTGAGCGCGGCATCGGACCGGTGAGCCTGTACAAGCTCCGACGCGGCCTGCCACCGATGGAGTCGCCGTCGGTCGTGGTCGCGCTGGACGGGTGGGTCGATGCCGGGAGCTCGGCAACGGCCGCCGCCGCTGCGCTCGCCCAGGGCGGGAGGGTGGTGGCCACGTTCGACTCGGACTCGATCTTCGACTACCGGGCGCGCCGCCCGACGCTCCAGATCATCCACGGCAAGCCGCGCACGCTGGAGTGGCCCGAGCTCACGATGCGGCTCGTGCAGGCGGGCGGCAAGGACATCCTCGTCCTGACCGGGGCGGAGCCGGATTACCGCTGGCATGAGCTGTCGGCGGATGTCGCGACGCTCGCGAACCACCTCGGCGTCGGTGAGTGGATCAGCCTCGGTGCGATTCCCGCCGCCGTGCCGCACACCCGCCCCGTGCCGATCCTGGGCACGGAGTCGAAGTCCGGCCTGCTCAAGGGCGACATCCTGCCCGGCCCGGAGGGCGTGCTGCGGGTTCCCGCCGCCGCGATCTCCGTCTTCGATATCGCCGTGACGAAGTCCGGCATCCCGGCCGTTGGCTACTTCGCGCAGATCCCCCACTACGTGTCGGGCGCGTACCCGCAGGCGTCGATCGAGCTGCTGCGCGCGCTCGGGAACCACCTCGGGACCGTGCTCGACGAGGGCGACCTCGCCGAGGAGGCGCGCGCCATGCGCATCCGGCTCGATGCAGCGGCGGCGCGCGAGGAGACGACGAAGACCTACGTCGAACGGCTCGAGACGCTCGTCGACGAGGCCCGACTACCATCCGGCGACGACCTGATCAGCGAGATCGAGCGATTCCTTCGCGAGGGTGGGCAGCAGGGCGGCAGCGGGAGACCGAATTGAGCTCGTATCCGGAGATCCTGATCCTCGGTCGGGACACCTGCGAGGACACGATCGCGTCCCGGGCGCACCTCGACAAGCTCGGCATCCCGTACGTCTACCGGAACGTCGAGATCGACACCGATGCGGACGTCTGGAACCGCTCCTACAACGACGGCAACCGCGTCACGCCGGTCATCCTGATCGGCGATCCGCAGCACCCGACCGCGGTCCTGATCGAACCCTCCGACGCACTCCTCGAGCAGGCCGTCACCGGATCCTGACGCGGCCATCGGGCGGGTTCGCACGGGCCTTGCTGGTGGCCGTGCACGCAACGTGTGCACAAGGAGGGCTACCGCTGGCCGACGTCGCCCTGCGGACATGTCTTGACCCGGTCGGGCGATCCCGGGCGTACCGAGCCACGTTCAGCGAGCGGTCGCCTCGCGCCATGCGGGGCGGCGATCGCCACCCCGCCGGTCGATTGAGCCTCGATAGCGTCGCTTGTGAACATGGTGCGTGAATCAGCGCGACGGGCGCCCGCGCCGCCGCCTAGCCGGCGTTCCGCAGCCGGAGCATCGCCTGGATCGCGGAGAGCTTCGGGGCGAACTCGGTGCGGATCGCGTTGATCGCGTCGCGGTCGATGTCGAGCTCTCGCGCGATCTGCTGGAGCAGATCGGATTCGGCCGAGGTGATCGTGTCGTCCGCCGCGCCCACGAGATAGCAGCAGCGCAGGAGCGCGATCCGCTCCTCGCCAGACGAGAGCTCGCGGAACTGGCGCGTCACGAGGTAATCCTCGGTGCCGCCGTACAGCAGCGACTGGTGGCGCGCGATCTGCGCGACCAGCACCGCCTGCGAGTCCGGCAGGGATCCGTGCTCGGCGACGAGCTTCTCGATCGCCGCCGATTCCACATCGGAGATCTCGAGGTCCGCCGCGGCGGCGCGGGTCAGGATGTAGGCAAAGGCCGCGAGGTACCGGGCGCGCTCGACCGGCATCGCCGCGAGCTGGCCGGCGATCCGGCGGACGGTCTCGGTGTCGTCCGGCTCGAGGCCGGGGCCCGGGCCGCCGCCCGGCAGGAAGCGCTGGAGGCTCATGTGCCGAGTATGGCGCGCGGTCGTGACACCGCCGTGAGAACCAGCCCGGCCGCGTCATCCCTGCGCCATCACGTCCTTCTGCACAAGCTGATCCACGGTCACCGGGTTCGGCACCAGCTTCAGCTTGGTCATGTAGGCGATCGAGTCCTTCCAGCCCTGCTCGTCGATCGTCCCGAACGTCCCACCACCGTCCGCAGGCGACCACGTCGCGATCGTCGCGGCCAGGATTGCCTTCTGCGTCGCCTTCGCCGCCTCGTCCTTGCCGAGCTCGGGCACGGCTTTGATCGCGGCATCGAGCCCGAGCTGCGGGTCGGCGGCGATCTCCGTCATCGCGCGCAGCGTCGCGTTGACGAACGCGGAGACGGCGTCGGCCTTGGCTGCCAGCGTGCTCGTCCCGACGATGAGGCCGGGACCCGGGAGCGCGACGACCTGATCGACGTGCAGCACGACGGCCTTCGAGCCCGACAGCTCCAGCTGGACCGGCTCGTTGTTGGTGAAGCCCGTCGCGGCATCGACCGCCCCGGCCTGCACCGCGGCCCCCTGGCCGAAGTCCGGGTACTCGACGATGTTCGCGTCCGATGGCTTGAGGCCGGCCGAGTCGAGCAGCGCCTGGAGCATGATCCACGACGAGCCGTACTTGCCGGGGATCCCGATCTTCCTGCCCTTGAGATCCGCGGCCGTCCTGATCCCCGACGACTCCTTCGCGAACACGATCGATGGGAACGTTCCGTAGATCGTGGCGACGTACTTGACCGGAATGCCCTGGCTGGCCGCCGGGATCACGCTGGTGCCGTCCGAGACGCCAAGGTCAAGCGCGCCCTGCCCGACGAGCGTGACGAGGTCGGGATCGATCTTGTTCTCGAAGCTCACCGACAGGCCGGCGTCCGCGTAGTAGCCCTGCTGCTGCGCGTAGTAGAACGGCGCGAACTGCACGCTCGGGATGTAGCCGAGGCCGACCTTCAGCTCCATGATCATCGGCACGCTCGACGCGTTCGGCGCCGTCGCGCAGCAGCCCGACGCGGCGGGCTTGTCGACGCAGGCGGCGGTGGCGAGCACGATGGTCGCGACGAGGACGAGAAGGCGGCGGGACATTCGATTTCTCCTTATCGGGTGCCGACGAGGGCTCGCTCGACGAGCACCACGAGGCCATACAGGACGATTCCGAGCAGCGCGATGGTGAGCAGCGTTGCGAAGAGCAGTGGGATGTCGAACAGCGAGCCGCGGGCGAGGTTCACGAGCAGCCCGAGGCCCTGGTCGGCGCCCGCCCACTCGCCCACGATCGCACCGACGACCGACAGCGTGACCCCCACCCGGAGGCCGCCGAAGATCGACGGGAGGGCGGCCGGGATCTCGAGGGTCGTCACGATCTGGCGGCGCGTCGCCCGGAGGCTTCGCGCGAGCTCGAGCAGCCGGGCATCGACCGAGCGGACGCCGACCATCGTCGCGATCGCGATCGGGAAGAACACGATGACGGCGCAGATCACGACCTTCGCCGTGATCCCCGGTCCGAACCACAGGGCGAACAACGGCGCGAGGGCGAGGATCGGAATTGCCTGCGCCGCGACGATGTAGGGGGACAGCAGCCGCTCCGTCAGCTGCGAGCGCGCGAGCGCGTAGCCGACGATCAGCGCGAGCGACCCGCCGATGCCAAACCCGAGCAGGGCCTCGATCAGGGTGCGAACGGCGTGCGGGGCGATCGTCCCATCCGACCACGCCTGGGCGAACCTCGCGACGACCTGCTCGGGGGCCGGCAGGATGAACGGCGGGTAGCCGGTCACGAGGACCAGGAGCTTCCAGCCGATCGCGAACACCGCGAGGGCGAGGGCCGCCGGCCATACACCGGCCAGGCGCATCGCGGGCGCGGCGATCATGCCGCCGCCTCCGTTCCGGCGGCGAGGTGCTCGCGGATGCGTCGCGCGGCCGTGCCGACGATCGCGATATCGAGGTCGCCGATCGTGCGCGGGCGCGGAAGCTCGATCGGGATGTCGGCAACGACGTGGCCCGGGCGCTCCGACAGCACGACGACGCGATCGGCGAGGAAGATCGCCTCCTGGACCGAGTGCGTCACGACGACGATCGTGGTCGGCGTTCCAGCATGGAGCTCGAGGAGCTCGAGGTTGAGCCGCTCACGCATGAGCTCGTCGAGCGCGCTGAACGGCTCGTCGAGGAGCAGGACGGACGGCTCGAGCGCGAGCGTGCGGGCGAGCGCCGCACGCTGCCGCTGGCCGCCCGAGAGCTGCGACGGCAGCTGGGTGGCGGCGGCCGCGGGAAGGCCGACCGTGTCGAGCAGGGCGGCCACCTTGCGCTCACGCTCGCCGCGGGCCACGCCTGCGAGCTCGAGCGGGTACGCAACGTTCGCCGTGGTCGTGCGCCACGGCAGGAGCCGCGGCTCCTGGAACACGAGGCCGACCCGCGGGCTCGGGCCATCCACCGGCGCGCCATCGATGGCGACCGTGCCGGTGTCAGGTCGGAGGAGGCCCGCGATCACCCGGAGCAAGGTCGACTTGCCGCTGCCGTTCGGGCCGATGAGCGCGACGACCTCACCCGCCTGGATCGTGAAGTCGACGGCCTCCAGCGCAACGTGCCGCGCACCCCGGCCGGCCGGAAACGACACGCGGACCCCGTCGAGCTCGATCCGGCCGGTCATGCCGCCACCAGCGCATGGGTGACCGGCTTCATCGCCGGGTAGAGGCGGGTGTAGGCCTCGAACGCCCGGTCGTAGGTCGTCGCAAGCCCGCGGTTCGGGTTGAACCGGCGGTCGATCCGGGTCATCGACTCGATCGCGCCACGCAGATCCGGCTGCGCTCCGCTGCCCACGGCGGCAAGGATCGCGGCGCCGACCGCTGCCGCCTCGCGCACCCGTGGCACCTCGACCGTGAAGCCCGTCACGTCGGCCTTGAGCTGGTTCCAGGCATCGGATCGCGCCGGGCCGCCGACGGCACGCATCGCGCTGACGCGCAGCCCGGCCGCGAGCATCGGCGCCGAGACGTGGCGGATCGCGAATGCTGCGGCTTCGAGGATCGCCCGGACCATGTGCGCACGCGTGTGCCGCAGCGTCAGCCCCACGAATGCCCCGCGAGCGTTGGGGTCCCACAGGGGCGAGCGCTCGCCCGCGAGGTACGGCAGGAAGATGAGCCCTTCCGAGCCGGCGGGAGCCGCGGCCGCCTCGGCGACGAGGGCCGGAAGGGGCATGGCGCCGCGGAGGACGTCATTGGCGAACCAGTCCAGCGCCGCACCGGTCGCCGCCATCGCGGCCCCGACGGAGTACATGCCCGGCATCGGTGCCGGCGTCGTGAAGCCACCGGCGACCTGCACCGGTCGGTCGGCGTAGACGCCGAAACCGCCGGCCGCGCCACCGACGTCGATCGCGTCGCCGGCGTCCAGCATCCTCGCGCCGTGGAAGCTCGCAAAGGCGTCGTTCATGCCGGCGACCACCGGCGTTCCGGCCATGAGCCCCAGGTGGCGCGCCGCCGCCGCCGTCAGCCCGCCGAGCGCGCTGCCGGTTTCCATGTCCGGCGCGACACGATCGCACTCGACGCCGGCGCCACGCAGCCGCTCGCGTGGCAGCGCGTCGCCGCCCGGCACGACCGTGGTCGCCGCGACGCCGCACATGCGCAGCGCGAGCGCCTCCCACGAGTTCAGGTACCAGGCAGTTCGCGCCGCGGTTTCGGGCTCGTTCCGCTCCAGCCACCGGGCCGCCGGCAGCACCCCGAGCGCCCAGCCGCGGAGGCCCGTCGCCGCCTCGAGCGCGGCCCGCTCGTCGCCGGCGCGCGTGTCGAGCCACGTAATCGCGGGTCGAACGGGAGCACCCTCGGCGTCGACCGCCGTCAATGTCGGGCCGTGGCCCGCCACGGCAATGCCGAGGACATCGACGGCGCGATCCTGACTCGCGCCCGCCATTGCCTCGTGAGCGGCAGCGCCGAGGCCGGCCCACCACGCGTCGGGGTCCTGCTCCGCGCGACCCGTCGCGGGATCGACATCGAACCCGTGCGCCGCCCGCCCGATCCCGAGCGGCGTGCCGTCGAGCCCGATGAGTCCGACCTTCGTTCGACTCGTCCCGAGGTCGATTCCGAGGAGTGCGGGCGTGCGCGCCGCTGCTGCGGTCACGCGGCCGCCTCGGAAGCGAGCGCCAGCACTGCCTCTGCCGTCCGAACGTCGGTTACGAGCGTGTTCACGAAGCCGCCGCGAAGCGCGCCGAGGATGGGTGCGACCTTCGCCGCGCCCTCCGCGACACCGATCGTGTGTGCGATCCCGCGCAGGGCACGGGCGTCGAACGCGATGGTGCGCGCCCGGAACTGGTCGGCCACGAGGCGACCGTCCGCGGCGAAGGGCGCGATGAGCAGCTCGCCGACCGCCCCACCGGCACGGATCTCGCCCATGGCCGCGGACCCGACGCTCGCCTCGCTCCACGACGGCCCGCCGATCCCGAAGAGGGCGACGTCGAGGCGCGTCCACAGGTCGACGACGGCGCGAACGCCCGCGTGCGCACACAGCGCGTTGCGAACCTCCGCGGTCTCGAGGAGGCCCGGCGCGTGGAGCGACTGGACGGTCGCACCGAACGCCTCGCCGATCCGTCGGAACGGTTCGATCCCCGAACCCGACCGCCAGAAGCCGCCGCACAGCGGCACCACCGTCGCGTCGACGTTCGGCACGTTCGTCGCGAGCTCGTCGGCCACGCTCGATACCGCCACCCCGTCGCCGATCCCGACGACCATGCCGTCCCGAAGCGCGCTCGCGAGCACCTCACCCGCGAGGCGGCCCACGCGCCGGCGCGTGAGCTCCGCCGGCCCATCGAGCGTCGGCGCGAGGTGGACGGCCTTCAGCCCGAATCCCTCACGCAGCGCGTTGCCGGCGTCGGAGGTGACCGCGCCCTCATCGACGATCCGTATCTCGACGACGCCCTGGGCGCGTGCCTCCTTGAGCAGCCGCGAGACCTGCGGCCGCGTTACCCCGACGATTGCCGCGATCTGTTCCTGGGTCTCACCGAGCTCGTAGTAGAGCCGGGCCACACGAACGAGCGTGTGCAGGTCGCTCACGCCGTCGCCTGCCGTCCGGTGGCTGCGGCCCGCGCGCACGATTGTTCTGAACAGATGTGCACACAGCAATGATCCGCGCGCGGCATCTCGGCGTCAAACGGCCCGCAGCTTGTCCGCTCGTCGACGTCGGGTGTCGATGACCGAACCATCTGCGCGCCAGGCGCGGCGTCAGTCGGCCGCGGCGGGCTCGATGCCGTCCAAGGTGACCTCGATCAGCGGGCTGTGCTCGACCATCACGTCGATGTCGTTGCGGCGCCATGCCTTGGCGACGAGCTCGATGATCGGCCGGCGCTCGGCGGGATCCGTGATCTCGCGCGCGGTCGCGGGCAGGTCGGCCTGGATGAGCGCTTTCAGGTGGAACGTGAAGTGCGGATCGGCGCGCAGGTTCAGCAGCCAGGCGCGCTCCCGATTCGGGTTCGGCATGCCGCAGATGTACAGGTGGCCGCCGAAGTTGAAGAACACGATCTCGATGCGGCGGGGCTGACCCGTAACGCGACCGGTGGTCGTGATGTCGATCGTATGGCCGTGGCGGAGGACGCGCCGGATTGCGTCCAGGCGCGGCGCGTCGTGCTCGGTGGTGGTCATGTGGGCTCGGATCTCCGGTGTGTCGATCAGCGCGTCGGCCGCGCCCGGCAACCGATAGTTGACGGAGCAACGATCATCGCACGCTGCCTGATCTCACGCAACGCGTCCTTGCACGTTGCGCCCGAAGCGCACAATCCATGTCCCAACGGAGGGCACAGCCCGATGGACAAGGAACCGACGACCGCGGAAGCGCTCGAGTCCTGGCGCGTCGCGGAACGCAACGTCGCGGTCGCACGACGAGGGCGCCTCTCGGCGCAGGCCGCAGCCGACGCGGCGCAGGAGGCGGTCGCCGCCGCCGCGGCGACAGCGGACGCGGCGAAAGCGGCTCTCGCGTCCATGGCGCTCGCCGAGCAGACCGCCGCGCGCACGGCGGCCGCCGCGCGGCTCCTCGTCGGCAGCACGCAGGCGGATCTCGCCGATTCCGACGCTGAGCTGGCGCAGTCCGAAGTCAACGAGGTCGCTGCGCGTGTCGGATACCGCGACGCGGCGGCGCGCGCGGCGAGCGCGACCACGGACTAACGACCGGGAGGCACAGCGCTCGCCAGCCGCACGAAGAGGTGCGGCTCGACCCTCAGACGCGCTTGCCCTGCGCCCGCAGCTCGGCCTTCTTCGCCCGCTTGCCGGCCTGGTAGGACGCGAGCGCATCAGCGGAATCGACATCACCGAGGGTCGGATAGTCGGGCAGCACGTCCGCGAGGCCGGGCACGGAAACCCCGAGCCGCTTCCCCAGCACGGCGGTGATCGTCCGCGCCTTCATCTCGCCGATGCCGGGCAGGTCGAGGAGCCGCTTCTGCAGGTCGCGGCCGTCCTTCGCCTCGGTCCAGATCTTCGACGCGTCGTTGTCGTAGCGCTCGGCGATCGCGGCGCAGAGCTGCTGCACCTTCCCCGCCATCGAGCCGGGGAACCGGTGGAGCGCCGGCTGCTGCCGGAACACGCGATCCAGCTCGGCGGGGTCCGTATCGGCGATCTTCCGCGCGTCCAGGTGCCCCAGCCGGCCGCGCAGGTCCAGCGGCCCCGAGAAGGCTTTCTGCACGGTCACCTGCTGGTCGAGGGCGAAGCCGATGAGCAGCGCGAGCGGGTCCGAGGCGATGAGCGCATCGGCGTCGTCGTTGCCGGTGAACGGGAGTCGCGCGGTCATGACGGCGGGCACCTCAGGGCGGTGTGGAGGAGCATCGATCGAAGGCCGGAATCCTACCGCCGCATGCCGTTGCAACGATCCTGCAAGGCGCCGGGGTTGCCACCCGGGCGTACGATTCGGGGCAACGGAGGTTCGCTCAGATGACGGATCGACGCCGCTCCCCGGCTCCAGAGTCCGGACGCAGGTCCGGGGCCCCCGAGGTCCCTGCCCTGGCGAGCACCGCGGACGCATCCCGTGGGACGAGCAACCTCGCGACCAGGCCCCGCGCGGGCAACATCAGCACCGACACTCGCGCCGGCTGAGCCGGGTGGTCCGGGACGGGACGGCCGGAGAGCCACCCGGGCCACCGACATGACCAGGAGCATCGAAGGCCCGCGCTCGGTGGCGAGCGCGGGTCTTGTGATTCCGGTGCCTGCGCCGCAGCGCCGACGGGAACGGCTAGGCCGAGCGGCCGGCGAGCCTCCGCCGCTGCGGCTGGCTCACTGGCTCGCCCGCGAGGCGGATGCCGAACGCAATCAGCGCCTCTCCGGCTCGACGCCGGACTGACGGCCTCCGGGCCGCCTCGCGGACGAGTTGGCAATCCCGCGCGAGCTCGGCGTCCCGAGCACTCGGCGGCGGGTCGTTGATCAGGATGTGCTGCAGCGCAGCAGCGGCATGGCGCATGGGACGCTCCTTCCCCCGAAGGTGGGCTTACTCGAGCACGATGCGGACGCCGTCGCCGTCGCCGTCCTGGATGTCGAGGATCGGGCCGTGGGCGCCGTGCGAGACGGCGTCCTCGACCTCGGCGATCTGCTCCTTCGACAGGCCCGGCACGCGCGACAGCGCGAACCGACCCAGCGAGATCGGGATGCGGAGATCGACGACGCGACGCCCGTTCTCCCGAACCTCGACGCGTGCGTACCGCGGCGTCTGGCCCTCGCCGGCGCGCATGCCGGCGTCCGTGCCGGCCTCGATCGTCGGGCCGGTCGCGGCGAAGCCGGCGGCAGCAGCACTGCCGCCCGAGCCGGATGTGGGGCCGGACGCCCTGGGTGACTTGCCCAGCGCGTCGATGATCGGTGCCGCCTCCTCCGGCGTCAGCCGGCCCTCGGCGACGAGCTTCAGGACGCCTTCCAGCGGATCGCTCATCGGAGCACCCTCAGTCCAGGTTGCCGAGGCGTTCGGTCGCCTCGGCCACGGTGATCTCGCCGCGCTCGAGCTCGCGGAGGATGTCCAGGCGAGCTGCCTCGACATCCGCGCCGGGCGCCATGGGCGGCATCGGCGGCCTGGGCGGTTCCGGGGCGGCCGGCGCGTCGGGCGCAATCGGGGCGTCAGGTGCCATGGCTGGTGCGGCCTCCCGTGGTTGCACGACCCGTAGGTCGCCGGAGACGGATCGGAATGCGAGCGTCGCCCCGGGCTTGCCGACGACCATGATCCGGCGGCCGGGCATCGACTCGCGCTTGCCCGGCAGCTCGCTCGACAGGTCCCCGGTGATCGACTCCGCCTCGACCCGGAGGCCGGACCGGCCGACGATCGTCGCGTCACCGCTGATCGAGCGCAGCGCAAACGGGCCGTCCCCGCCGAGCTCGGCGTCGAGCCAGAGGTCGCCCGAAGTCGTCGTCATGTCGAGCCGCTTCAAGCGCGGCACGCGGACGCGGACGTCGCCGGAGACGGAGCGGATGGACAGGTCGAGCGGCGCTTGGCCCTCGAGGTCAATGTCACCGGAGACGGTCTGGACCTCGAGCTGGCCCGCGAGCCGCCGGAGCGTCACGTCGCCCGAGGCGGTGCGGAACTGCTTCTCGCCGTCGAGATCGCTCACCTCGAGCTCGGCACTGGCGCTGTCGATCGAGACGCGGGCGCCGTGGGGAACTTCGATCTCGATCTCCGGCGCGTCGTTGCGGAACATCTTGAACCCGAGCCCGAAGCGCTCCTTCTGGCGGAGCTCGAGCCGGCCGTTGCCGGTCTCGATGTCGAAGTGCTCCGCCAGCGGTCGATCATCGTCCGATCGAACGCGCGCAACGTCGCCTTCGACGCCGCGGATCGAGATCTCGCCCGACGCCTGACGGAGGATGAAGTGGCCGCGCGGCCCGATCTGGTGCTCCAGCGCCGGGGGGTCGGTGATGATCTTCATCGGTCTGCCTTTCCGAGGGCCCGGATCGCGGTGGCGGCTTCCTCGGCGGTGATCTCCTTGCGGCCGAGCCGCTCGAGGATGGCCTGGCGGGCCGCGGCGGGGTCCGTGTCGTTGCCCGTGCCGGATGCGTCATCCGTGCCCGCGTCGTCGGCGTCCGCCCGGGGACCGAAGCCGAGCGCGCGGACGAGCGCCTCGACGCGACCGCGAACGGTGGGATACGAGATTCCGAGCTCGCGCTCCATGTCGCGGAGGTTGCCGCGAGATCGGAGGAAGCTCTCGAGGAGCGTCAGCTGCTCGCGGGTCAGGCGCCCGAAGCGCCCCACGGAGAACTCACCCTCGAGGGTGGTCCCGCACGAGCGGCAGTGGAGGCGCGTGACCGCGAGCTCGCCCGAGCAGACGGGGCAGGTGGAGATCACATCGTGCGGCATGGGGTTCCTTTCGTTGGTGACCCCAGTCTCGCACCGTCGGTTTCACTTTGTCAATACTTCTTTTCGTTTTTACCACGTGGCGTTGCTGGACGCGTTGCTCGGTCGGCAGTTTCGTGCGCCGAGCGTGACTTCCTGGCGGAACCCGTGCGGGCCGACCTTGGCCAGCGTGGGTGGGGTGGGTGGCGGCGGCGCGGCACGCTTCCTGCCAGATTCCAGCGTGGGCGCAGTAGGGCAGCCGGTTCGAGCCGAATCCTGGCCAGATCTCGCGTCACGCCGCGATCTGGCGATGTGCGAGTCTGGTGTTCAGCGTGCGCTGACGGCCCCGCGTCGGAGCTACGCAGCCGAAGTCCGCTGGTACTGCAATTTGGCAGGATCGCGGGCCGGGGAGGTGCGAGCGGCGACGGGCCCGGGAGCGAAATTGCCCTACGCGGGAACCGGCACCTGCTGCGTCTCGAGCTGGGCGCCGGGGAAGAAGTGGCCGAGCATGATCGGCGATGTCACGCGATCCACCGCGTACCGGTTCACGTGCACGTGCTGGCGCTCCGCGGTGCCTGCCTCCGGGTGCCCGAGCAGCTCGATCGTGACGTCGCTGAGCGGGATGTACGAGCCACCGGGCCGCGAGATGGATTTCTCGGGATCGAAGCCCGGGTGCGTGGCCAGGCTGCCGAGGACCCGATACGGCCCGACCTCGACGGCGATCGCGTAGCGGGTCAGGTGGACGAAGAGATCGGGCATCGGCGTGACGACCACGAGGAGGTCGTCCGGCTGCACGGCGGTGACGGGGCGCTGGGTCGGTGGCCCGCCGTCGAGCGGGTACCAGCTGGATCCGGCGACCGTGAACGGGTCGCGCAGGTCCGCGCCCTCGATCGTGACCGGCGTGACGTCGGCAGTGCCCGTCAGCACTCCCGTCGGCGTGTAGATCTCGCAGTCCGACACGTCAATCCCCCGAAGCGTGGACGTGCATCGTCCCATCGATGGCGCCGGTGTCGAGTCACCAACCCGTACCCGCCCGAGGCGGCCCTTCGTACCCGCCCCGGAGGCCGGTGGTACCGTCCCGCGGTGACCGCAGCCGCAGGCGCGCCGGGCGCCGCCGACCTCCTCCGCTCGATCGGCCTCCTCGCCGACGGCCCCGTCCGCTGGGGTGAGCGGGTCAATGCTCGCGGCGCCGGACTGTACGTCGTGGAGCTCGGGGCGCCGGTCGAGCACGCGCCGCTCGAGCTGGCCAAGGTCGGCAAGTGGCTGGAGCGCCTGCCGGAGCTGCGCATGGACGGCGCGCACCCGACGTCGAAGGCGCTCGGCGGCCGGCTCGCGAGCTTCTGGTGGCCCGATTCGCGCGTGCTCTACGCGGGCTCGACCGACCGATCGATCGGCGGGCGAATCGCCGCGCTCGTGGCGCACGTCACCGGCGACCGGCAGCCCCACGCCGACGGCCAGTGGCTGCATCTCCTGCCGTCGCTGGACCGGTTCGGTGCGCGGATCTGGTGGGCCGAGACGTCGGCGCCCGAGGAATACCTCGACGCGTTCCTCGATGCATTCGCCGAGGGCCGGAGGGGCATGCCCGACCGTCCTTCCGACGCGCTGGCCCTGCCATGGGCGAACACGCGGCGACCCACCGGCGAGCGGCAGGTCCACGGGCTCACCGGCCAGATACTGCCGGCGCCACCGGTCACCCCGGAGCCCCCGCGCCGCATCGTCGACGTCCCCGATGGCGCCGCCGAGGGCGCGGGCGACGAGGCCCGCGGAACCGGCACGACGCGACGTGCGCCGTCGACCCCGCCGATCGTGTCGAAGCCACTCGCGCCCCGCTCCCCCGCCGCCCGTCCCACTCCCCCACCCGCGCCGAAGATCCAGGTGCAGCGCGCGCCGTCCATCGCCAAGTCGGCCAGCGGCGGCCGCTCCGGCCCGGCCAACCGGCCCGCGGAGCCGGTGCAGGTCTCCCAGGGCGCGCTCGACCGGATGCACACGGAGCTCGACGAGCTCACGCGCCTCAAACGACCCGAGGTAGTTGCGCGCATCAAGTCCGCGCGCGAGCACGGCGACCTCAAGGAGAACGCCGAGTACCACGCGGCCCGCGAGGAGCAGTCGTTCCTCGAGGGTCGCATTCAGGCGCTCGAGGACCGCATCCGGCGCGCGGTCGTCGTCGAGGAGGAGACGGGGACCGGCAAGGTCGTCGTTGGCTCGACAGTGAAGGTCGAGGTCCTGGGCGACGAGATGACCTACACGATCGTGGGCAGCGCCGAGGCGGATGCCGTGAACGGGAAGCTGTCGATGGCCTCACCGGTCGGCTCGGCCCTGCTCGGCACGACCGCGGGCCAGGACGTCGACGTCCGGACGCCCCGCGGGTCCGTGACCTACAAGGTGCTCTCGATCGACTGAACCCACGCCGCGACGCGATCGAGCGCGTCGCCGAGGACCGGCTTCACGCCGTGTCCGAGGCGCGGGTACGTGACCAGCTCCGCGTGCGCGAGCAGCGGCACGGCCGTGCGCAGCAGCTCGATCCGGGCGAAGACGTCGGCCTCGCCGGAGAGCAGCAGCACGGGGCAATCGATTCTCGGCCAATGCGCAACACGTGCCTGGGTGCGCTCGGGCTTGCCGGGCGGATGGAGCGGGTAGCTGAACAGCACGAGGCCCGCGTAGCCGGCGCCCTCCGCGGCGGCGAGGCTGGCGACGCGACCGCCGTACGAGTGCCCGCCCGCGATGGTCGTCGGGCCATCGGGCACCTTCTCGCGCCAGACCGGAACGGCGTCCTCGGCCTTGCGCTTCGGGAGGTCCACGGCGTCGGCGAGGAAGCCGCGCTTGCGAAGACCATTCACGAACGGCGCCATCGATGCGGCGTTGCCGCTCGCGCCGTGGCCGAGGTAGAGATGCAGGGGCACTACAGCTCGCGGCGGCGGAGCTGCGAGACGGCCAGCACGAGCACGAGGACCGCCCAGATCGCGGCCCACGCGACGATGGTGACCGAGGGCGGCGCCGAGGCGAAGAACGGCGAGCCTTCCGCCACGAACTCACCCTGGAATTGGTTGATCACGAAGGACGGTTCGAGGCCGTAGACGACGCCCTGCCAGAGCGCGTCGGTCGGGAGCACGTAGCGGATGGCGTCGCTGACGCTCACCAGCGCCGTCGTCCCGAGCGCCAACCCGATCTTGCCGAGCACGCCGGCCATCCACGCGAGGCCGTACGCCACGACGGCGATCGCCCCACCGGCGATCGGCGGGAGCCTCGTCGAGAGGAGCACCGTCAGCGTCAGGAGCAGGAGCGCCTGGCCGGCGAGATACACGACCGGGGTGACCACGTCGGGTGGGGTGTAGCCGGACACCGCGCCCACGGCGCCGATCGCGAGGAGGCCGGCGGCCACCGCGTAGACGACGATCACGACGGCGAGCCCCAGCCAGCGCCCGATGAGATACGAGGACCGGCGCAAGGGGCGGGCAAGCATCGCCTGCGCCACGCCGGATTCGAGGTCCGATGCGATCGCCGGCGACCCGAAGAACGCCGCGGTCATGACGAGCACGAACCCGAACATGAAGGCAATGAAGATCAGGACCTGCGAGACCGCGAGCTTGATGTCGAGCTCACCGACGCCACGGTGACGGGCGCCGTCGATCAGCGCGGAGACGCCCCACGCGGTGAGCCCGACCGCCACGAGCGCAAGGACGACGAGCACCCACAGGACGCGCCGGCGTGCGGCTTCGCCGATGGTGAGCTTGGCGATCGTCAGCATCGCTGGATGCCTAGCGCAGCCATTGGGCGCTCGGCGTCCCGGCAGGCGGCCGGTCGCGCGCGACGAGCGAGAGGAAGCGCTGCTCGAGCGACATGCGGCCGGCGCGCACCTCGTGCACCTTCGCGCCCATGGACACGAGCGTCGCCACGAGGTCCGGGACGCGGTCGGCATCCATCGGCCGGATGCGCAGGAGGTCGCCGTCGAGCTGCGGCGGGCCGTAGGTCTCGATGGCCGCGAGATCGTCGGGGCTGAGCCCGGTGACGCGGACCTGCGTCTCGGCCTGGCCGAGGACGTCATCGAGATCGCCGCTGGCAACGACGCGACCGTGGTCGAGGATCGCCACGCGATCGCAGACCTGCTCGACCTCGCTGAGCAGGTGCGAGTTCAGGAAGACGGCGGCGCCCCGGTCTGCGGCGCCCCGGACGATGCCGCGGACATCGACCCGCCCGACGGGATCGAGGGCCGAGGTCGGCTCATCGAGCACGATCAGCGCCGGCTCGCCGAGGAGCGCGGCACCAAGCCCGAGCCGCTGCTGCATCCCCTTCGAAAACTTCCCGACGAGCTCATTCGACTTGTCCGACAGGCCGACGGTCTTCAGCGCTTCCTCGGCTGCGGCCTTCCGTCGCTTCGGCTCGATGCCGGCCAACTCGCCGTGCAGCGTGAGGACCTCGCGCGCCTTGAGCCACGGCTGGTACCGGAACAGCTCCGGCAGGTAGCCGATCTTCCGGCGGGTCTTCAGGTCGCCGATCGGCGCCCCGAGCACCTTGCCCGAGCCGCTCGTCGCGCGTGCCAGTCCGAGGAGCAGCTTCACCGTGGTGGTCTTGCCGGCGCCGTTCGCACCGAGGAAGCCGAACACCTCGCCGCGTCCGACGGTCATGGACAGGCCCGCGAGCGCGTCGACCGTGCCGTAGCGCTTGCGCAGATCCGTGACTTCGATGGCGGGCATGTCGAGGGAAACCCTGGGCATGCGGCGCATCGTGACAGACAAGGTGGCACGGCGTGAGTGCAACTTTCGTCCCATGATCGAGATTGAGCTCCCGTGCTGCGGCGCCACCGCCCACCTCGAGCAGCTGGCCGATGAGGTCGACTGCGACGAGTGCGGCGTGACGCTGGAGTTCGGAGACAACAACCGCACCGCCCTCCCGCTCGCTGCCTGACCGGCTCCGAAGCCACCTCGGTTCTTCTGGCGCGGCCGTTGCGCCGGTAGCATTCGGGCATGGACGAGGCCAAAGCTCGGAGCGCGCTGGTCGCCGCCGGACGCCGGCTCGGCCATCACGGGCTGATCTCGGCCGGCGAAGGCAACCTCAGCGTTCGGCTCGGCGATGGGTTGCTGCTGGTGACCCCGTCGGGGCGCCGGAAGGACGAGCTCGCCGCCGCGGATCTGCTGGTCGTGCCCGAGGTCGCGCCGCCCGGGGAGAGCTTCCCGCCGAACGCCCCTCGCCCGAGCTCGGACATCGCGATCCACCGCGCGGCGTACCTGGCGCGCAGCGACGTGTTCGCCGTCGTCCATGCCCACCTCCCGGCGTCGATGGGCCTCACGCTGGCCGGCGAGGTGCCGGATCCGCAGGCGCTCCCGGAGACCGCGCATTTCATCCCGCGCCTCCCGTACCTGCCGTTCAAGACGATGGGCAGCGCGGAGCTCGCACTGGACATCGCCCTGGCGCTGTCGAGCGGCTCCGCGCCGCTTCCCGGCGCCGTCCTGCTCGAGCGGCACGGTGCCGTCGCGGTCGGGATGACGCTCGACCAGGCGGTCGACCGGCTCGAGCTCGTCGAGGTGCTCTGCCGAACCTGGCGTGACGCGATGCTGATCCGGGCGGCCCGCAGGACGGACTAGACTTCGCCGCGCCGAGCCCCAGCAGGGCCGCCGGTCTGAGGGAGCTCGAGGAGGACGCATGAACATCCGCGCGCTGATCGGCGAGCTGGTTGGAACCTTCACCCTGGTCTTCTTCGGCTCACTGGGCGTCGCGACGCTCGCGGTCGTGACGAGCGGCCAGGGCAGCCCGCTCGCCGCGGTGCTGATCATCCCGTTCGGATTCGGGCTGGGCCTGATGGCCGCGATCGCGATCGCGGGGCCGGTGTCAGGCGGTCACTTCAATCCAGCCGTCACGCTCGCCGCGCTGATCGACGGCCGGGTCAACTGGAAGGACGCGCTCGGCTACGTGGTGATGCAGGTCGCCGGCGCCATCGTCGCGTCGCTCGTGATCCTGCTCCTCACGACGAAGACGATCGTGCAGGCCAGCGTCAACCTTCCGGGTCCGCTCGCGGAGGCGCCGTTCGACCAGGAGCTCCACGCCTTCGGGGCGGAGATCGTCCTGACGGCCGTGTTCGTCGCGGTGATCCTCACGGTCACGCGCAAGGCGCCGGATCTCGCGATCGTCGTGATCCCGCTCGTGCTCCTCGGCATCCATTTCGTCGGGATCCAGATCAGCGGCGCGTCGGTGAACCCGGCGCGGTCGCTCGCACCGGCGGTCGTCACCGGCACGTACCAGTCCCTGTGGGTCTACCTCACGGCGCCGTTCGTCGGCGCGATCGTCGGCTGGGGGCTCTACCGCGCGCTCAATCCCCCGGATGACGACGTCGAGCTCGTCGATGACGACGCCGACGATTGGGACGAGGAGGACGAGCTCAAGGAGACCATGAAGGCGCGCGCCTAGCCGGGAGCACGAGGGTCGCGCGGCTCGCGGGGCCTGTTCGGCCGGTCGCGCCGCCCGTCGCGCCGCGGCGGGCTCAGGCGGCGGAGGCGCCCGCCGTCAGTCGATCGAGGATCGTGCCGAGGTCCCGCCGGTAGGCGAGGCTCTGGTAGTCGTGGAGCGGATCCGCGTCAAGCGCGTGCTCGTCGTTTCGACCGCCCTGGCGCACGTAGACGACCGGGAAGATCGAGGTCCCGTCGGACTCGACGGTCATTGCCACCGCATCCGGACCCTCGCCGTCGAGGAACGTGGTCAGCGGCATGATGCCCTCGTCACGCACCCCGGCGTCCGGGTCGAAGCTGACGACGCTGGCGAGGAACGCCTTCTGGTGCCAGAGCTCCGGGGCGAGGGTCGCCTCGGCCAGCAGGTGGTCGCGCACGTCGCGGAGCGCGATCTCGGGCCGCTTCGGCTCGATGCCGAAGTGCCGGCGCGCGATCTCGCCGACGAGCACGCGGGCGTTGTAGCGCGAGCCGTGCACGGCGCCGGAGTTCGGTGGGATGCCGTGCTTCTTGAGCCCGCCCTGGCCCTGGGTGATCGTGCCGGCGAAGAAGATGCCGGGCACCGTCGCGCTCTCCCAGAAGTCCGTCTGCGCGGGCAGCTTGGACTGGCCGAAGGTCGCCACCCCCAGGGACGGAAGGTCGCGGAGCGGGCAGGTAAACCCCGTGGCCGCGATCACCTCGTCGGCCTGGACGGTCATCGGCATCGCCGTGTCGCTGCGCTCGACCTGCACGGCGAATGAGCCGTCGGCGTTGCGCGTGATCCCCTTCGTGCTGGCCGAGAGGATGTCGACGCCGCCGCCGAGGATCGAGTCCTCGAACGGCTGGACGTAGCGCGCGCGCACGCCCACGAGCGAGCGCGTCTCGATCGACGTCTTCGCCGGTGACGGCGACGACAGCGCGATCCGGCTGGCCCACTGGAGCAGGCCCGAGGCAAGCTCGAAGCCGGAGTTCTGCTTGCCGATGATGAACAGGCGCTTGCCCGCGTAGGTCTCCGCGTCGCGCGTATCGGCGTAGTGGACCGCGAGCTCGATACCGGGCGTGCTCGGGCTGTACGGCTCCGCAACGCCGACCGCGAAGATCGCGTACTGGCAGCGGTACTCGCCGTCCGTGGTCACGAGCGTGAAGCGGTCGCCGTCGGGCGTCTCCTCGCGACGCGTCGATTCCCACCGGCAGTTGTACCGAATGGCGATTCCGGCGCGCTCGGCGAACGCGGTGAGGTTGGCCTCCATCTCGGGGCGTGAGGGGAAGTCGGACGTGCCGTCCATGAACTCCGCGGAGATGCCGCGCAGCTCCGGCTCGATGGCCAGGAGGCTGTTCCAGTCCCAGCGCTCGAAGGCGCGCGACTGGCGCTCCGCCGGCGCATACGGCTTGGTCCACGAGAGCAGCCGCTGGAAGAACGGCCACTTGCGGAACATGCCACCGGGGCCGGGATCGGCCGAGATGACCGCGTGCCTGATCCCGTAGCGCCCGAGGAAGTACGACGTCTGGAGCGCGCCGGGGCCGGAGCCCACGACGACGATCGGGTACTCGCCGGGTGGGAAGGGCCGCTCGTCCGCCATCGCGGGATCGCCCGTCACTGGGCCGCGGCGGCCATTCGCTGGTTGGCGCCCCGGAGCCGGCGTGCCTGCGCCTGGAGCATGCGGTACATGACCCGGGGGTGGTCGACGAGGAACGCCTCGACGCCCGGGCCGCCGAGGACGATGCAGCGCAGCGGCCGCGTGGCCACGACGTCGGCGATCGGCGGCTCACCCAGCAGGACGGACACCTCGCCGAAGAAGTCCCCGCGGGCGAGGGTGGCGCGCTTCTGCCCGTCGGCGATGACATCCGCTTCGCCGTCGAGGATCACGTAGAACCCTGAGCCCGTGAGACCCTGCCGGAGCACGCGCGCGTCCTTGGGAAAGAACGTCTCCTCGAACCGGCTCGCGACGCCGATGAGCTGCGGCCGCGCGAGGTCGGCGAAGAGCGCCATCCCGGCGATCGCGTCGGCTATCTCTTCACGACTGGCCATGCGTCCTCCAGGTCCGCGGCGGCCTGCCGCGGGCGGTTCCCAGGACCAGCATTCTGCGCTTCCCGCGCTGAGCCTGCGTGCGGGGTTGTATCGTGCATCCCCTGATGACGATGACCCTCGACCACCGCTCCGAGCTGCTGGCCGGCTGCCCGCTCTTCAAGGGGATCGACGCGCAGGGACTCGCCGGCCTCGCCGAGGTCGCGACACCCGTCGATTTCCCACCGAATCACGTCATCGCGCGCGAAGGTGACATCGGCATGGGCTTCTTCGTGGTCGTCGAGGGCATGGTCCGCGTCGTGCGCGATGGCGAGGTCGTGGCGCACCTCGGACCCGGCGAGTTCTTCGGCGAGCTGTCCGTGCTGGATCGCATGCCCCGCAACGCGACGGTCGCCGCCGAGACGCAGACGACGTGCCTCGCGCTCGCGTCGTGGGACTTCGAGAAGGTCCTGCTCGAGCAGCCCGCCCTCACGCTGTCCATCCTGCGCGGCGTCGCGAAGCGGCTGCGCGACGTCACCGAGTCGGTCCGGCACTAGCCGGCGCCCGGCGCCCAGGCACCCGTAGCGGAGGCCCGCCCTCGTGGCAGCCGGCACGCTGACGTTCCTCTTCTCGGACATCGAGGGTTCGACACGCCTGCTCGACACGCTCGGGCGCGAGGCGTACACCGCGGTCCTCGAGCGCCACGCCGCGATCATGCGCGCCGCGATGGCGACGCACGGCGGGCGGGAGCAGAACACCGAGGGCGACTCGTTCTTCGTCGTGTTCGACGGCGCCGGCGAAGCGCTCGAGGCGGCGATCGAGGCGCAGCGCGGGCTCGCGTCCGAGCGCTGGCCCGACGGCGTCGACCTCAGCGTCCGGATGGGCCTGCACACCGGCGAGGCGTCGGAGAGCGCCGCGGGCCTGGTGGGCATCGATGTCAACCGGGCGGCCCGGATCGCCGCCGCCGCGCACGGCGGGCAGGTCATCGTCTCGGATGCCGTGCGATCGCTGGTCGCGTCGGATCTCCCGGCGGGCGTTTCGATGCGCG
Organism: Candidatus Limnocylindrales bacterium; assembly: GCA_035248345.1. Taxonomy (GTDB): domain Bacteria; phylum Chloroflexota; class Limnocylindria; order Limnocylindrales; family CSP1-4; genus UBA5189. The sequence goes on along the minus strand of DATFHO010000083.1, from coordinate 39,455 downwards.
ACCTCGGGTCGCATCGGCTCAAGGACCTGCGCGAGCCGCAGCCGCTCAGCCAGGTCGTCGCCGATGGCCTGCGGCTGGAGTTCCCGCCGCTGCGCTCGCTCGATGCTCGCCCGAACAACCTGCCGACGCAGCTCACCTCGTTCGTCGGGCGCGAGCGCGAGCTCGCCGAGGCCGGGTCGCTCCTCGCCGCGAACCGGCTCGTGACCATGACCGGCCCCGGCGGCACGGGCAAGACCCGCCTGTCCCTGCAGGTCGCTGCGAACGCGGCCGACGACTTCCCGGACGGCATCTTCTTCGTCGCGCTCGAGACGATCCGCGACAAGGAGCTCGTGCCGTCGCGCCTCGCGGCAGCGATCGGGATCTCAGAGCCGGCGCATCGAACGTCGGCGGAGGTGCTCGTCGAGTGGCTCGGCGGCAAGAAGGTCCTCTTCGTGCTCGACAACTTCGAGCAGGTCCTCGACGCCGGCCCGATCGTGGCCGACCTCCTCCGCGCCGCGCCGGGGCTCAAGGTGCTCGCGACGTCTCGCGCACCGCTGCACGTCTACGGCGAGCAGGAGTACCCGGTTCCGGGCCTGCCGACGCCGCCCGACCTGAGCCAGCTCACCGCGATCGAGCGCGCACAGCTGCCCGCTTCCGAGCGGCTCATCGATCCCGCAACGCTGACGACGTACGAGGCAGTCAAGCTCTTCATCGCCCGCGCCACCGCGGTCCGCCCCGGGTTCGAGGTCACGAACGAGAACGCACCGGCGGTCGCGGCGATCTGCGCGAGGCTCCACGGCATGCCGCTCGCCATCGAGCTCGCCGCCGCGCGCGTGAAGCTCTTCTCGCCCGACGCGTTGCTCACCCGCCTGGAGCACCAGCTCGCGACGCTCGCGGCCGGCTCCCGCGACCTGCCCGAGCGCCAGCAGACGCTCCGCGGCGCCATCGCCTGGAGCTACGAGATCCTCGACGAGGCGTGCCGGCTGCTGCTCGATCGGCTGGCCGTGTTCGCCGGCGACATCGAGCTCGAAGCCGCCGAGGCGGTCTGCGGGCCGGCGTCCGAGCTCGGCCAGGACGTGGTCGATGGGCTCGTCTCCCTGTCCAACCAGAGCCTCATCCGGACCATCGAGGACCCCGCGGAGCCGCGGTTCGCGATGCTCGAGACGATCCGGGAGTTCGCCCTCGAGATGCTCGACGGTCGGGGGCAGCGGCTGGACCTGGAGCGCCGGCACGGCGCGTGGTTCCTCGACTTCGCCAGGCGCGGCGCGGCGGCCCTCAACGGCGACGAGCAGCGGACGTGGCTCGAGCGCTTCGAGCGCAACCACGACAACATCCGCGTCGCGATGGACCGCGCGGCGGCACGCCGGGACGCCGAGATCGCCCTCGGCCTCGCGTTCAACACGTGGCGCTTCTGGCAGAAGCGCGGCCACCTGTACGAGGCCCGGCGCCGGCTGGACGCCCTCGCGGCGGAGCCCTGGAGCCGCGACGACCCTGTGCTCCGCGCCAGGCTGATGGAAGCGCTCGGGGGCGTCGGCTGGTGGCAGGGCGACATCAACGCGATGGCCCCGGCGTATCGCGAGGCCGCGGATATCTGGCGGACCATGGACAACAACGCCGAGCTCGCGAACGCGCTCTACAACTACTCGTTCGCGTTCACCGTTCCGGACGCGATCCCGGCCGGCTATGTCGACGAGGGCGAGACCCCGCGACAGAAGCTCGACGAGCTGCTCAACGAAGCGCTCGGCCTGTATCGCGAGATCGGCGATGACCGCGGCGAGGCGACGGTGCTGTGGGGCATCGGGAACGGCCACTACTTCAGCGGCGACGTCGACCCCGCATCCGAGGACCTCGCGCTCGCGCTCGCCAAGTTCCGCAAGGTCGGCGACCGAACGATGGAGGGGTGGACGCTGCACATGCTCGGCAGCGCGTACACCCGCCTCGGGCGGCTGCCGGAGGCGCGCCGCGACCTCGAGGCGGCGCTGCGCATCTTCCACGGCGCGAGCGACGCCGCCGGCATCAACCTGATCCTGGACGACCTCTCGTCGCTCGAGATCGCGGAGGGGCACCTGGATCGCGCAGGGCACCTGTGGGGCGCGGCACGCTCGCTCGCGCAGACCACCGGCGCCGGGCTTGCCTCGGTGGTCGACGAGACCCTCGAGACGGAGCTGCGGCCCCACGTCTCCCGCCACATCGCGCCCGACCGACTGGAAACGCTGGCTGCCGAGGGTGCCGCGATGACCCTCGACGGGGTGGTCGCCTACGCCCTCGACGACGCGGCCGCAGCGCCGGGCGGGGCCGACTAGACTCGCGCCATGACCGTGCAGGCGTCCTCCCCCGAGCGACCCGCCGAGCGGCCGGGCATCCCGAAGAACCCCGGCCGGGCCGACCTCGGGCTCAAGGCGACGCTGCTCTTCCCGAACCGCGAGATCGTCGAGCAGTTCTACGTCCCGCTGATCTACACGGCGTGCCGGACGTGCTACTCGGAGCTCACGCCCGAGGACATCTTCGGCAAGGCAGAGCGCGGTGAGATCGAGGTCGCGAAGATGCAGCGCCTGATCTCGAACGTCATCGAATCGGGGCACGGCTCGACCATCGAGCACGTCGTCTTCACGTTCGGCATCAGCGGCGTCTCACGGACGCTCTCGCACCAGCTCGTGCGCCACCGCGCGGGCGTGGCGTTCGACCAGCAGTCGCAGCGCTACGTCACCTTCAAGAAGGCGGCGACGCTGCTCCCGCAGACCATCGCCGAAGCGGATCCGCGGGTCCGCGCGGAGTACGAGGAGGCGGTCGAGGGCTCGATGGCGTTGTACGGCGACCTCGTTGCGGCCGGCATTCCCGGCGAAGATGCCCGCTTCGTCTTCCCGAACGCGACGCGAACGAACCTCGTCATGACCGTGAACCTGCGTGCCCTAATCCACATGTCCGGACTGCGGCTGTGCACGATGGCCCAGTGGGAGATCCGCCGGCTGTTCCAGCTGATCCGGCACGAGATCTTCCAGGTGTCGCCGTTCCTGGGGTCGTTCCTGGCACCGAAGTGCGTGCCGCTCGGCTACTGCGACGAGATGAACAACCGGGACGGCCACTGCCCGATCCGGCCGCACAAGGACCGGGTCCTCGAGGCGTGGGCAGAGAAGGCGAAGGCGGCGAAGGCCGCCGGCCGGGAGATCCCGCTCAACCCGGTGAGCTAGCGCGATCAGGCTGGTGCTGCGGGCCCGATCAGCCAGCGTCCGCGGCCATTTCTTCCGTATTTCTCATCCCGGGATCGTTAACCGCCGAATCGGGCCCGCGAAGCCGGCGTTGCGGGGCATTCCACGCTCAATCGAGCGTCATCCGGGCCGTCGCGCGGGCCAATTTCGGCGATAACGGTCCCAGGGTGCGAATTACGGGATCTCTGCAGCGCCGAATGGCTCGTCAGCGAGTTGCACGCTTGTCAGGATCGGGAGCGCCTGCTTCCAGGCTCCGTCGAGGTCGCCAGTCACAGCAAGCACGCACACCACGAAGAGCCGCCCGTCACGCGGCAGCACCACGAGCCTGATGTCCAGCTGCGGGCCGAGCCCGAAGTGGTCCGTGCCGTTGCCGAAGAGTGGGTTGCTGCCCGTCCCTGAGTGGACGTCCATGCGCACTCCGTCGATCCCGAACAGCGTCTGGGCAACCCGGTTCGATGTCTGGAGCGACGCTCGAGCCGCGAGCAGGTCGAGCGCGGAATCGGGCGTGAGGCTCGCGATCGGGATGTCGCCGCTCCCCCGGAAATGATCAGGATCCGCGAACCCGAGCATCCGGTTCGGGAACTGCTGCGTGATGCCATCAAAGCGCTGCAGGTCGATGAACGTTTCGTGCAGGTGGCCGGAGAACCAGCCGCCCTCGTCGACCGTGATCGAGAACGGGATCCGGAATGGCGGATCGACCGTGTACGTGCCGCGGAGCTCGACGTCGAACGTCGTCGGCCACGCCTGGACGCCAGCCGGGCCGGTTGTCGTCGCAGTTGTCGGTGCCGCGGAAATGGCAACCGCCGAGGCGGTCGCGCGAGCCGACGGTGCCTCGGCGGATGGCGTAGCTGGTGCTCCGGTCGAGCATGCGGCGGCGACGAGCGCGATCACCGCGAGACAAGGGCTGGTGTTCATGGGACGTCGAGCCCCGGCGGGCTCGAAGCGTGACGCCCGTACGGGATCGCCGAGCTCCGCCTCGACGGACACAAGCGGCACAACGTGAGCGGCAGGCATCGCTTCTCGACCGACGGCTTTGCGTCCGCACCAGATCGCTATGAATTCGAGGTCCTCGGCGGCGCCAGCCAGGTCCGCATCGGGGACCGCTAGTCAGGGCAGGAACACACCCGGTTGGGCGTTCGGGTGGCCCTGGCACGGCGGGATCACGGTGGGGGGCACCACGGTCGGGGTTGATTCGCCGTCGGCGGCGACCAGGACCATGTACGACCGGCCGTTCGCGGTGCCACCGACCCCGAAGCCGAAGACATATCCAACGCTGGTGTGCACACGCGCCTCATCGACCCGAAATGCGTTGGCCACCGCATGGCCGCACGCCCCGACCTCGAGCTTGACGCCATTGCCGTCGGTAATGGTCACGTCGTCGAGCGTTCGGTTCCAGACCTCGAATCGGACGTTCGGTGCCTGCGCGTTGCGCACGACGTCACCGATCGTCGAGCAGCCCGCCAGCATCAACGCGGTGATGGCCAGCGATACGGGGAGAGGGACTCGCACGGTCGGCAGACGCTGCGGCGTGCGGACCTGTTGCGTGACGCCGATGGGCGCGCTCCTCAATGGCTTCCGAGATCCGCGACGAACCGACGGATCACCCGCGTGAACCTCGGTCCGGCTTCCTTGCCGGCCGCGAGCACTTCCTCGTGGGTGAGCGGCTCGCCGGTGTAGCCCGCGCCGGCGTTCGTGACCAGCGAGATGCCGCAGACCTCCAGCCCGACCCACCGCGCGGCGATGGCCTCGAGCACCGTGGACATGCCGACCGCGTGGCCGCCGAGCTGGGCGAACATCCGCACCTCGGCCGGCGTCTCGTAGTTCGGTCCGGTGAGCCCGAGGTACACCCCTTCGGCCAGGTCGACGCCCTCCGCCCGAGCGGCGCGATGGAGCTGCGCGCGCAGCGCCGGACTCCAGGCATTGGTGACATCCGGAAAGCGCTCGCCGAGCGAGTCGGCGTTCGGCCCGATCAGCGGATTGAGGCCCGTGAGGTTGATGTGGTCGTTGATGACCATGAGCGTGCCGGGCCCGAACGAGGGATCGAGCCCGCCTGACGCATTCGTCAGGATCACGATCCGCGCGCCGAGGCGCTTGAACAGGAGGACCGGCTGGATGACGAGGCCGGGCGCGTTGCCCTCGTAGTAGTGGAAGCGGCCCTGGAGCAGGACGACGGGCCGACCCTCCAGCCTGCCCACGATCAGCCGACCGACGTGCCCGGGTGCCGTTGCTGCCGGCCAGCCGGGCAGCTCGGCGAACGGGATCGAGACCGCGTCATCGACGACGTCGGCGAGCCCGCCGAGCCCCGAGCCGAGGACAATGCCGACCTCGGGGACGATGTCGGTCCGTTCGCGAACCGCCGCGGCGAGCGCGTCGAGGCGCGCGGGCTGCTCGGCAGGCGTGATCGGGGTCGAGGGCGATGGGACGTGCACGCGGGCCTCCAGAACTTCGTCCAGGGGTCGACGGCCGGGGGCCCGCTCGACTTCTGTTGGACCCGACGAGAGTATCGACACCGGGATGCCGATCGCGTCCCGCCGGGCCCATCTCGTGGACGGCGCAGGAACGCCGTCGCGACCGAGTACAGAAGCGCCCGAAGCGACCGGCCCTGGCTCGAAAGCTCCCTTGATGTGATCTCGGGTTCTTTCGCTCCTTGGCGGCCCCTTCGGGCGAGACGAATCATCGCCCCGGACGATTGCCCCGTCCATCAGGTTGTCCACGAGTTTTGGCCCGACCGACCGAATCTTGTCCACCAGTTACGCACCGCTGTGGACGACTCGTGGAAAACGCCGCAGTTCGACGCGCCGCGGGCGCGGATCGGGCAACGCGGCGGCGAGCACCAAAGCGAGCGGACTGCAAACGTCCGTGAGCGAGGCGCACAGCCGCCAACGCCGCCCGAGCCGATGAACGTGGCGCGTCACCCGCCGAGGGCGAACATCTCGATCTTCGGAAGGCCTCGTTCGGTGGCGGCTGCGCGCTGCTCCGAGTAGCGGTCATCGCGCCCGCCCCAGATGCCGGCGACGAGGTCGGACATCGCGGCATCGTCGAACCCGGAGCGCAGCGGCGCCCGCAGGTCGTGCCCGATGGCCGAGAACAGGCACGTGTACAGCTTGCCCTCGGCGGAGATCCGCGCCCGCGTGCAGTCGCCGCAGAACGGGCGCGTGACGGACGCGATGACGCCGATCTCCCCTGCCCCGTCCAGGTATCGCCAGCGCTCCGCCACCTCGCCGGAATACGACGGCGCCGCAGCCTCGAGCGGCCACACCGCGCCGATCGTGTCGATGATCTCCTGCGCCGGGACCACCTCATCCAGGCGCCAGCCATTCGCATTGCCGACGTCCATGTACTCAATGAAGCGGAGCGTGTGGCCGGCGTCGCGCGCCCAGCGCGCCATGTCGACGATGCCCGCATCGTTCGCACCACGCTTGAGGACGGTGTTGACCTTGATCGGGCCGAGCCCCGCCTCGCGCGCGGCATCGATGCCGTCGAGCACCTTCGCTACCGGGAAATCGACGCCGTTCATCGATCGGAAGGTCGCGTCGTCGAGCGAGTCAAGCGACACCGTCACGCGCGTGAGCCCCGCCTCGGCGAGCGGCCTAGCGAGGTGGCGCAGTGCCGAGCCGTTCGTCGTCAGTGCAATGTCGAGCGGCTCGCCGTCCGTCGTGCGATGCGCCGCGAGCATCGCGATGAGGTCAGGCAGCCCGCGCCGGACGGTCGGCTCGCCGCCCGTGATCCGGAGCTTGCGGACGCCGAGCGAGACGAACACGGACGCGAGCCGGTCGATCTCCTCGTACGACAGGATCTCGTCGCGCGGCAGGAACGCGTAGTCACGCCCGAAGACCTCGCTCGGCATGCAGTACGGGCAGCGGAAGTTGCATCGATCGGTCACCGAGATGCGCAGGTCGCGCAGGTGCCGGCCGAGTCGATCCGTGGGGAGCGCGGGAGCAGTCATCCGGGAAACTGTACCGCCCGATCCTCGCGACGCCATTTGGGCGGCTTCCGCGCTGTTGCAACGGCGGCCCAACGGCCGCGGAACGCCGACCCAACGGCGCGCCCCAAGCACGGCCGAAGCGCCCTGGAAAACGCCCCTGGATGACCGAACCGGTACCTCCGGGAGGACCCTCGGGGTACCTCCAGTGCACTACCCCGGACGGGACCGCACCACGACCATCCGCTTTGTCCGGCACTGGAACGAGCCGGGCGCCCCCTGTCCCGAGGTCTGCCGAGCGATGTCGAACAACGAGAAGCGCGGATTCCGACTCCCCTGGGGAGGAGAGCGAGGCCCCGAAGACGGGGCCGGTGCCGCGACGCTCGAACGGCTCGAGTCGACCAGTGACACGGGTGACGAAACCCCCGCGGGCCCGTTCCGGCTCGCGAACACAACCCCTGAGGCGGCGATGATCGACAGCGAAGCGTCCACGACCGAGCTCACCGGAGCGCCGCCGGCCGTCGATGCCGACACCGCCTCCGCATGGCCCACCACCGACAATCGAATTGCTGCCGCCGCGATCGCGGCCGACCGTCCCGCAATCCGCGTCGACGGTGCACCGCGTCCGACGCGCGCCAATCCCCTCGTCGCCGGCCTCGTGAAGGCCATGCGCGAAGCCGCCGTCGCGAGCCGCGCCGAGACCACCGCCCGGCTGCAGGCCGAGGCAACCGAGCGCGTCGACGCGATCCGCGGTCGCGCGACCAGCGAAGCCGCCGAGCTGAAGAAGCGCGCCGACGAAGACGTCGCGGAGATCCGCGAGTGGTCGAAGGCGGAGCTCGCTCGCGTGCGCCAGGTCACCGACGACCGCATCGAAGCCCGGAAGACCGAGCTGACCGGCGAGATCGAGCGCCACGCCGCCACGGTCGAGCACCTCGTCGAGCAGGTCCAGACCACCGTCTCCGCATTCGAAGCCGACATGGATCGGTTCTTCGAGCAGCTCCTCGCCGAGAACGATCCGGCCAAGCTCGCCGGCCTTGCCGAACGCGCCCCGGAGCCGCCGGACCTCAGCGACGAGGCCCCGTCCGCGATGGCCGAGGTCCGGGCGCCTGCCGTCGATCACACGTGGGACGTCCCAGCCGTTGCCGCCGAGGCACCCGAGGCCGAGCCCGTCGCGGAAGCGATGGCCGAGCCGGTCGTCGAGGCGGCCGCCGAAGCGCCGATGGAGGCCGCCGAGGCCGCGCCGGAGCCCCAGGCCGAGGCGCCCGTTGCCCTGCATTCCGATGCTGCCGCCGCGGCCGAGGCCGAGGCCAGCGAAGGGCTGGACCCGCGCGCCATTGAGGCCTGGCCGACGGTGTCGACCGCCAAGCCTCAGCCCGATGCCGCCGCATCCTCCGATGCGAACGGCCCCGACTCGACCCGCCTCTTCGTCCACGGCCTGACCAGCGTCGCCCAGATCTCATCCTTCAAGGGCGGGCTCGCGGCGGTCCGCGGGGTCAAGTCCGTGAGCGTCTCGTCGGGTGAGCGCGGGGTGTTCATCTTCACGGTCAACCACGACCCGGGTGTCGACCTCGACTCCGGCGTCGCGGGCCTGTCGGCCTTCACGGCGCGCGTCACCGATGCGACCGATGACGGGTTCACCGTCTCGGTCGGCGAGGGCGGCAAGTGACCGGCCCTGTCCAGCGCCCCGACACCGCGCGACCGCCGGTCGTTATCGCGCTCCCCGACCCGGAGCGCACCGAGGTCGTCACGGGACTCGACGACGCCGGATTCGACACGATCCCCCTGCCGAACGGCGCGAGCCTGACGGACGCGTTCGGGCCCCGGACCCAATCCGTCATCGCGGTCGTCGACATCGCGGGTGATCCCGCTGGCGCCATCGCCCGGGTTCGAACCGCGCGGCGCGGCCGGCCTGACGGCGCGCTCGCAGTCGTCTACTCCGCCACCGATGCGGAGCTGGATGGCCTCGCAGCCGATCTCGGCGAGGACGAGGTGATCCTCCGGCCCTGGTCGGTCGAGGCGCTCCGCTGGCGTGTCGAGGCGATGGCGATCCGCGCCGTCGCGCCCACGTCCGAGAACGGCGAGCAGGTCCTGTCGGGCGGCCACATCGACGTCGACTGGGCTGCGCCCGGCGCGCCGATCTTCGCGGTCTTCAACCCGAAGGGCGGCGTCGGCAAGACGACCATCGCCACGAACCTGGCGGCAGTCCTCCAGATCCGCAAGCACATGAACGTGCTGCTCCTCGACGCGGACACCGTCACCGGGCACGTTGCGCTGTCGCTCGGCCTGGCGACGCCCCGCTCGGCCGCGGACAGCTGGCTCGACGAGGACGCCGGATACGGCCACGAGTCGCTCCTGCAGATCGGGACCAGGCACACATCCGGCATCACGGTCGCCGCGCTCACGACCAACCCGCTGAGCCATCCGAACCTGGTCCCCTCTCGCGTCGCCGACGCGATCATGGAGGCGCGCCAGCAGGTGGATGCGGTCGTCGTCGACCTGCATCCGTCCTACAGCGAGGTCAACCTCGCGATCTTCGCGATCGCGGACCGGATCCTCGTCCCGGTGACGCCGGACCTGCCCGCGATGCGGGCCGCGATCCAGCTCAAGGAGGTCGCCGTCGAGATCGGCGTGCGCGACCGGCTGTCGATGATCATCAACCGCGCGAACAGCGGCGTGACCGTCGGCGACATGGAGCAGACCGTGGGCCTCAACGCGACGGCGCACATCCGCTCCGCCGGGCTCCACTTCGTGTGGTCCGCGAACGCGGGGAAGACGCTCATCGACAAGTTCCCGAAGCACCCTGTCGCCCAGGACTTCGAGCACCTCTCGGACCGGCTCATGTCGCTCCACAAGGGCACCCCGGCGCCCGAGCGATCGCGCGAGTCCGGCAACCTGCTCAAGGCGCTCTTCAGCCGCAAGGCGATCTCGGAGGCGTAATCCCGTGCCGGCTCAGCCGAGCCGGCGCAACGCCCCGGGCAAAGCGGCCAGGCTTTCGACGACGATGTCCGCCTCCGGCGGGTGTTCGCGTGCTGCCTGGATCCATGCCCACGGCCCGCGGCGGATGAAGACCGCGGTCATCCCGGCCGCGTGCGCGGGCCGCACGTCGTTGTCGACTCGATCGCCGACATAGGCGATCTGGTGCGGCTCGAGGTCGAGCTCGCGCCCGATTCGCTCGAAGAACGCAGGCGCCGGCTTCTCGATCCCCCACCCCGCCGACGTCCCGATGAACTCGAACTCGACCGACATCTCCGCGAGCACGTCCGCTGCCGGAGCAGGCTGGTTGCCGGCGATCGCCAGGCGGTAGCCATCCGTCGCGAGCTCGTGCAGGCACGGCAGCGCGTCCGGGTAGAGGTCGTCGAGCGAGACGAGGTCCGATTTCCCGGCGACGCCGAGCTTGCGTGCCTCCGCAGCGACGTCGATGCCGGGCGCGAAGAGCTCGAACACGTCGCGGTGGTACCGGCCCTCCGCGACGACCTGGCCCAGCGCTGCGAAGAACGTCAGCCGCGGGACCCCGAGATGGTCCGCCCAGACACCCCACGCCCGCGTCTCGTCAACGAGGGTCTCCCCGACGTCGAAGACGACCGCCTGGATGCGGTTCATCGCGGAGTTCCTGCCAACTATTCACCCCTTGAATGCTCGTCGCGAAGTCTGCTGCCAGAAATCCGGCTGCGGAGTACATCGCCCGGATCGTGCGGATCCTCGTGCGCGGCACCACCGAGACGTCGTCGTGCGCTCGAGACGAGCATGCCCAAGCAGAATATTTGGCCGGACCGGACGCAGCGGTGTTGCCGCCCTACTCCTCGCCCTTGCCCGAGTTCTCGCGGATCAGCTCGACCACGCCGGCGTCGGCAAGGGTCGTCGTGTCGCCGAGCGCCTTGCCCTGGGCGATGTCGCGCAGGAGGCGCCGCATGATCTTGCCGGAGCGGGTCTTCGGCAGGTCCGGCGTGAACATGAGCGACTTCGGGCGGGCGATCGGGCTGATCTTGTGGGCCACGTGCTCGCGGAGCTCCCTGCCGAGCGCCGGCGTCGCATCGATGCCCTTGCGCAGGATCACGAACGCGTTGATCGCCTCGCCGGTCACCGGGTCCGGACCGCCGACCACCGCCGCCTCGGCAACCGAGGGATGGGACACCAGTGCCGACTCGATCTCCGTCGTCGACAGTCGATGGCCCGACACGTTCATGACGTCATCCACGCGCCCGAGCAGCCAGAAGTAGCCGTCCTCGTCGCGCTTGGCGCCGTCGCCCGCGAAGTACATCCCGGGGAAGCGCGACCAGTAGGTGGCCTTGTACCGCTCCGGATCGCCGTAGATGCCGCGGAGCATGGCGGGCCACGGCCGCTTCAGGACCAGGTAGCCGCCGCCACCCAGGGGAACGCTCTCACCACGCGCGTCGACCACGTCAGCCTGGATCCCCGGGAACGGGAACGTCGCGGAGCCCGGCTTGGTCGTCGTCACGCCCGGCAGCGGCGAGATCAGGATCTGGCCTGTCTCCGTCTGCCACCAGGTGTCCACGACCGGCGCCTTGCCGCCGCCGATGTTCTGCTGGTACCAGAGCCATGCCTCGGGGTTGATCGGCTCGCCGACGGACCCGAGCACCCGCAACGAGGACAGGTCGTGGCGCCGCGGGTGCTCCTCGCCCTGCTTCATGAAGGCGCGGATCGCGGTCGGGGCGCAGTACAGGATCGAGACCTTGTACTGCTCGATGATCTCCCACCAGCGTTCCCACGTGGGGGTGTCGGGCGTGCCCTCGTACATGACGGAGGTCGTGCCGTTCGCGAGGGGCCCGTACACGATGTACGAGTGACCGGTGACCCAGCCGATGTCAGCGGCGCACCAGTACACGTCGTCCGGCTTGACGTCGAAGATCATCTCGTGGCTGTAGCTCGTACCGAGCAGGTAGCCCGCGGACGAGTGGAAGATGCCCTTCGGCTTGGCGGTGGAGCCGGAGGTGTAGAGCAGGTAGAGCATGTGCTCGCTGTCGAGCGGCAGCGGCGCGCAGTCGGGCTCCTGGGCATCGACGATGTCGTGCCACCAGTGGTCCCGCCCGTCGACCATGTGCTCGATCGTGGCGTGCTCGCCGAGCCGCTGCACGACCAGGACCTTGTGGACGGACGGGGTCGACTCGAGGGCCTCGTCCACGGCCGGCTTGAGCGGCACCGGCTTGCCGCGCCGCCAGCCGCCGTCGGCGGTGATGACGAGCTTCGCCTCCGCGTCGTTGATCCGGCCCGCCAGCGCCTCGGCGGAGAAGCCGCCGAACACGACCGTATGCGGTGCCCCGATCCGCGCGCAGGCCAGCATGGCGATCGGCAGCTCGGGGATCATCGGCATGTAGATCGCGACGCGGTCGCCCTTGCCGATGCCGAGCGCATCGAGCGCGCGAGCGGTCTTCTGGACCTCGCGATACAGGTCCGCGTACGTGATCGTCCGGGTGTCGCCCGGCTCCCCGATCCAGTGGTAGGCGACCTTGTCGCCGCGGCCCGCCTCGACGTGGCGGTCCACGCAGTTGTACGAGACGTTCAGCAGGCCGCCGTCGAACCAGCGGGCGAACGGGAGGTCCCACTCGAGCGTCGTATCGAAGTCCTTGAACCACGAGATCCGCTCGCGCGCGAGCCTGGCCCAGAAGGCCTCGAAATCCTGCTCGGCCTCGAGGTACAGGTCCGCCTTCGCGTTCGCCTGGGCGGCGAAATCCGGGTCGGGCGGGAACGTCCGCTGCTCGTGCAGCAGGTTCTCGATCTCGGGTGCTGCTGGGTCGCGCTGGTCGTTCGCGTCGACGGCCACGAAGCCTCCCCTGTCGCTTGGACGATCGATGCTACCAGCCGACGGGAGCACGAGCGGCGCCCCGGAAACCCCGTGGGCCCCGGGGCGCCGCCCGCACCGAGATCAGCTGGTCACGGCCGGGCTCGGCATGGAGCCGGGCTCGGCTGGCGCCATGTCGTCATGGTGGCCCCCGACCTCGTCCCAGATCTTCACGTGCCGGCTTTCCCGGATGAACAGGCCGCCCACGACCACGGTGATCAGGGCGACCGTGATGGGATAGATGAGGCCCGCGTACAGGTTGCCCGTCGAGGCCAGCAGCGCCGCGGCGATCAGCGGCAGGAAGCCACCGAACCACCCGTTCCCGAGGTGGTACGGGATCGACAGGCTCGTGTACCGGATCCTGGCCGGGAAATACTCGACGAGGAACGCGGCGATCGGCCCGTAGACCATCGTGACGAAGACGACCTGGACCCAGACGAGCGCGATGAGCGGCAGGATCTCCGGCTTCGCGACCGTCACCGCGCCCGCGGCGTCCACGAACTTTCCGGCGTTGGCGCCGGTGGTTGCGAGCGCGCCCTGCGGGTGCGCGAACTGCGTCATCAGGTTGTAGATGGGGAAGTACGAGATGGCTGCGATGAGACAGCCGGCCAGGATCACCTTCTTGCGCCCGATCTGATCCGAGAGGCGCCCGAAGAAGTAGAAGAACGGCGTCGCGAGCACGATCGCCATGCCCACGATCAGGTAGGCGTCCTGGTAGCGGACGCCGAGGTTGGTGCCCAGGAAGAACAGCGCCTGGAACTGGCCCTGATACCAGACGACGGCCTGGCCGGCAGTTGCCCCGAAGAGCACGAGCAGGATCAGCTTGGCGTTCTTCGCGTTGCCGAAGCTCTCGCGCCATGGCGACGCGCTGGACTTGCCCTGGTCCTTCAGGCGGGCGAACAGCGGCGTCTCCTGCAGCCGTAGCCGGATGATCAGCGCCATGACGACGAGAACCGCGGAGAGCAGGAACGGGATGCGCCAGCCGAAGCTCGCGAAATCCTCCGCGGTCATGTTGGTCCGGAACAGGAAGATCACGACGAGCGCGAGCAGGAGCCCCAGCGTCGCCGTCGTCTGGATCCAGCTCGTGTTCCTGCCGCGGTCCTTGTCCGGGCTGTGCTCGGCGACGTAGATCGCCGCGCCGCCGTACTCACCACCGAGCGCCAGGCCCTGGGCGAGCCGCAGGAGGACGAGGACGATCGGCGCAAGGATGCCGATCTGGGCGTAGGTCGGCAGGATGCCGACGAGGGCGGTCGAAACGCCCATCACCGTGATCGTCACCAGGAAGGTGAACTTGCGACCCACGATGTCACCGATGCGCCCGAAGACGGCCGCCCCGAAGGGCCGCACCGCAAATCCGGCTCCGAACGTCGCCAACGACGCGAGCAGCGCCGCGGTGTCGTTGCCCTTCGGGAAGAACTGCGTGGAGAAGAACGCCGCCAGCACGCCGTAGAGGTAGAAGTCGTACCACTCGATGATCGTCCCGGCAGCTGAAGCCGAGATCACGAATGGGAGCCGGTACGTCGGGGTACCGGCACGGGACGCGGACGCAGCCATGCGCAACCTCCCTCGGCCGCCCATGGTTGGGCCGGGCGGCTCTGCGCGAACGCTGCGCTCAGGCGGTTACGGCAATCCTGCGAATTGGGCGATCCACATTGCAGTCGCCTTGCACGCGACGCCGTTCGCCGATCAGGCGTCGAGCGAGTCGGCGCCGGGGTCCAGTGACGCGTCGTCGGGCGGCGGGAACGAGCCCGGCTCCTGCGCCTGCGGGTCGCGCGAGAGGATCACGCGCTGCGGTCGCGGGATCTCGATGCCGTTCGCCTTGAACGCGGAGAGCAGGCGCTTCCGGAGCTCGCCCGCGGCGGCCCACTGGTCCGGGGCGCGTACCGTGCCCAGGATCTTGAGGGTCACGCCGTATTCGGCGAGCGCGGCGACGCGATCGACCTTCGGCGCCTCGAGGATCCGGCGCTTCCAGGCGGCGTCGGCCGCCATGGCCTTGCCGACCTCATCGACGACCGCGGTTGCCTTGTCGATATCCGTGCCGTACGCGACGGTCACGTCCTGGTTGATCCGGGCCCACACCCGGGTGAGGTTCGACGCGATGGTGATCTCGCCGTTGGGGACGGTGTGCACGACGCCATCGAGGTCGCGGAGCGTCGTACGGCGCAGCGAGAAGTCCTCCACGGTTCCGGACACGCCGGCGGCACGGATCACGTCGCCCTTCGAGAACTGGTTCTCGATCAGGATCAATGCGCCGTTCAGGTAATCGCGCACCAGGTTCTGCGCGCCGAAGCCCACCGCCACGCCAACGACGCCGAGGCCCGCGATCGCCGGCCCGATGTCGAGGTCGAACGTGCGCAGGACCATCAGCCCGGCGATCACGACGATGAAGAACCGCAGGACGTTGCCGCCGAGGCCATCGAGCGTGTCCATCCGCTTCTTGAGCTCGACCGCGGACAGCTCCTGGGCCGTGCCCTCGGTCGCCTCGCGATCCATGAGCGCCTTCACGATGCCGTGGATGAACAGGCGCGAGGCCCGCAGCATCACGAAGGCGACGATGACGATGATCAGGATCGGGACGACATTCGCCCTGCCGATCTCGATGACGGTCGACCAGGGCGGCTTGCTGAAATCCATGCGGGGAGCCTACCCCGCCGCGTGATCCGCCTGCGGTGCCGGGTGGCTCCGATCAGCCCGCGGCGGAATGCGACTCGGCGCCCATGGCCGCGGAGGCCAGGACGTCGAGCTTTCCCTGGGTGCGGGCGTCGAGGGCCTCCTTCAGCGACGTCTCGAACGCGCTGACCACGACATCGACGGTGTCTCCCTGCGAGTGCGCCTCGCACATGAACCAGGGCTCGCGGCTGTCCGGCTCGGGCATCGCGCCGTGGCGCATCATGCCGACCGCGATCGCGTCGTACAGCTCGTGGTCCGTGTCGGCCCAGTCGCGGTACTCGGTGGCGACGTGGTCCATGAACATGATCCCGAACATCGGATCTGCGCCGGTGAAGTGATACGGGAGGCCGGCCTCGTTGAGGACCTCGGTCAGTCCGTCCTTGATGCGCCGGCCGGTCCGGTGGATGGTGTCGAGCGCGTCGGTGTCGCGGATGATCTCGAGCGTCTTGACCGCGGCAGCTGCCGCGACCCGGTTGCCGGCATACGTGCCGCCGTGGCTCACGTGGTCCGGCATGAGGCTCATGATGTCGCGTCGGCCGCCGAACGCCGCCGCCGGGTAGCCGTTGCCGATGGCCTTGGCGTACGAGGCGAGGTCCGGCCGGATGCCGAAGAACTCCGCCGCCCCGCCCTTGGCGAAGCGGAACCCGGTCTTGACCTCGTCGAAGATGAGGAGGATCCCGAACTCCTCCGTCAGCGCCCGCAGCTGCTTGTGGAAGCCTTCCTGCGGCAGGATCGCCTGGGCGTTGCCGAGGACCGGCTCGACGATGACGGCGGCGATGTCCTTGCCCTCGCGCTCGAAGAGCCGGCGCAGTCGCTCGATGTTGTTGAACCGGGCCGGGACGATGGTCTCGGCAACCGCCTGCGGGATGCCGCGTCCCCAGGTCAGGCTGACGGGGTTGTCGGCATCGCCGAGCTCGTCCATGTTGTTCGGCGAGACGCTGATCAGGGCGTAGTCGTGGACGCCGTGGTACTGGCCCTCGAACTTCACGATCTTGTTGCGGCCCGTGAAGGCGCGCGCCAGGCGCATGAGGTGCATCGTGGCCTCGGTGCCCGACACCGTCATGCGCGCCATCTCGACCCAGCCGGAGACCTCGCACAGGAGCTCCATCGCCCGCAGCTCATCCTCGGAGGTCAGGGAGAAGCTCACGCCACGGCGCATCCGCTCGTTGACGTAGTCGTCGACGCGCGCGTCACCGTGGCCGAGGATCACCGGGCCGTAGCCCATGCGCAGGTCGACGAACTCGTTGCCGTCCATGTCCCAGATGCGCCCGCCCAGGCCACGATCGATGTAGACCGTGTCCTCGCCCCACGCGCGGAAGTTCGAATTGGCCCCGCCGGGCATCGTCTTCAGGGCGCGGTGGTACAGGTCGAGCTGGCGCTGCCGCTTGAGCTTGGGCGGCTGAGAGGCGGACATGGGACTCCTTGCTGCCGCGGGTGCGGCTTTCTGGTTGCACCCATCGTGCCACGCGCCCTTGGGGCCCGTCAAAGGCGCGATTCGCAGGTTCCGCTGCAGATTCCTGCGAAATCCGCAGTCTCAGCTCACGTGATCGTGACGGTCCCCGAGGCGCGAACCTGGCCGTTGACGAGGATCTCGTAGAGGTATGTACCGGGCACGAACCCGGACTCCCGCTCCGATGGGTACAGGCAGAAGAACGACCCGGACGGCTCGTCGATCACCCCGAGGACGACGCCGTCTCGCGTCGCGCGAAGCTGGACGTTGTCCGTGGGGCCGACCGGTGGCAGGACGGCCGCCACCCAGGTGAATGACTCAGTGTGCGAGAAGGTCGACTTCGGGGTTGCGACGGCACACAGCGACGGGGTCGATGTCGCGCCGAAGACGACGGCGCCCGGGACCATGCGGCCGGCACCGCTTGCCCCCGGCGTCGTGTATGGGATGAACGCGCCCAGGCGATCCCACATCCGCTGCCAGGTTGTCGGGAACGAGACGATCCCGATGGCGGCGAGCACGAGCGTCACGCCCAGCAACCGGCGGGCGCCCTCGCCGAACACGGGCTCGGTGAACGAGGCGGTCGTCGGGTCCGAGGATGGCCGGAAGCCGCCCGGCGGAACCAGCCGGCGATACCAGGAAACAACGAGGCACGCGAAGAACGGCCCGACGAAGGCCGCCGAGACGAGGGTCGTGATCACGACGACGGCAACGTTGTCGCTGAGCTCGAGGAGGCCAACGCTGAAGCTCGCTGCGGCGATGGCCAGCCAGATCACGATTGCTGACCCGATCAGGCGGACCCAGATCCGGCGTCCCCGGGTCACCCACCGGGCGACCCGCCACGCTTCGCCCACGCGCAGATCGTCGATCACGACGCCCGTGACGGCGAGGCTGAGCCGGAAGGCATACCCGTACACCCACAGCATCGCGAAGATCGCGAGCACGAATCCGATGAACGGCGATCGAATGAGCAAGCCAAGAACTGCCGCGAGGATGAACGCGACGATCGTGAGACCGAAGACCACCAGCACGATGGCGAGGAGCACCACGAATGCGCGAGGGCTTCGACGGAGGCCGGTCATGAACGCGGTCCGGAGGGGCATCTCCCGTCCGCCCCCGATGAGGGCGAGCATGACCGACAGGCTCACCACGCCCACGATGATCTGGATCACGGCGTAGGCCAGCGCAGAGGTGAGGTTCGGCGGAGCGATCTTCGAAGGATCGATTGGGAAGCCCATCCCGCTCCGGCCGAGCTCGACCAGCTGCAGCACGAGGGTCAGGGCACTCACGGCGACCGAGACGAGCATCAGCCGGCGCCAGTCCGCACCGTAGCGGGCAAACGTGTCCTTCAGGAGCACGCGCAACCCGAATGGCGGCGCAACGGCGGGCGGCGGCGACGGCGGCGGCGGTTCGACCGCCGCGGCACTCGCCGTGTCGATCGCCGGTGGAACGACCTCGTCGGCCGCGGGCGGCACGGGCTGCCCGCCCTGCGGTTCCTCGTCCATGTGTCCCCTCCCTTGCCCCGCGCGATCATAGGCAGCGGGAGGTGCGCGCGAGCGGCGCCGGAGCGCCGGGTCGCGAAGGGGATTACGCGGGCGTGGCCACCCAGGTAGGGAGCTCGCGTGCGAGCGTGGCGAGCGGCAGCGAGCCATGGCCGATGACCTGGTCGTGGAACTCCCGGAGATCGAACGCGGCGCCGTCGCGGGCGGAGATCTCGCGGCGGAGCCGTTCGATCTCGCGCTGGCCCGTCTTGTAGGTCAGCGCCTGCGCCGGCCAGCAGATGTACCGGTCGGTCTCGATCACGGCGTCGGTCTCCGTCAAGCCGGCGGCCAGGAGCGTGTCAATCGACTGCTGGCGCGTCCAGCGAAGCGCGTGCATGCCCGTATCGACCACCAGCCGCGCCGCGCGCCAGGCCTGCGCGTCGAGCATCCCGAAGCGCTCGGCGTCGTTGCGGTAGAGGCCCATCTCGTCGGCGAGACGCTCGGCGTAGAGGCCCCAGCCCTCGACGTACGCACCGCCGGCGTAGCGCGCGGCGAACCGCCGGAAGTTGTTGAGCTTCGTGTTCTCGCTCTCGAGGGCGATCTGGAAGTGATGGCCCGGGATCGCCTCGTGGTACGTCGTCGAGGCAAGGCGCGAATACGTGCGTGACGGGAGGTCGAATGTGTTGACGTAGTACGTGCCCGGCCGCGTCGTGTCTGCTGACGGCGGGTAGTAGTACGCGAACGGCGCGTCGCGCTCCTTGTACTCCTCGACCGGGATGACCCGGCACTGGGAGACGGGGATGTTCCGGAACATGCGCGGGGCCAGCTCGTGGGCGCGCTCGATGTCCTCGGTCGCCCGGGCGATCAGCGCTTCCTTGGTGCCTGGCTGGTTCGCGGGATCGGAGGCAAGCGAGGCACGATACGCACCGGTGTCGTCGCCGAACCCGGCGGCCTGGGCGATGGCCTTCCGCTCGATCTCGATCGTCGTCAGCTCCTGCAGGCCGATGTCGTGCACGACCTCCGGATCCTGGTCGAGCGTCGTCCAGCGCCGAATCTGGGTGGCGTACAGGACGTCGCCGTTCGGGGCCGACCAGAGGCCGTTCTCTTCGCGCGACGCCGCCAGGTACTCGCCCCGCAGCGCCTCGAGGAATGCGGCATCGGCCGGGTAGATCTCGTCGCGGACGATGTCGCGGATCTTCTCGCGGTCGGCCTCGTTGGCGACCTTGACCATCGACGGGATGACCGCCTGGTCCATGGGGATCGCGAGCATCCGCTCGAGCTGCGCGATCGTGCGCAGCGTCACGATCCGCGGCGCCGTGAGGCCGGACGAGAGCGCTTCGCGAAGGATCTCGCGGTTGTCGGCCATGTACTTCCGGTAGCCGTGGAGGCGCGACATGAACGCGTCCATGCGCTCCGGCGTGTCGGCCGCCTGGAACTGCGTGATCTGGGGCAGCAGCGTCTGCGGGCCGCCCATCTGGTCGACGGTCTGCAGCTGGTCCATTCGCTGCTCGAGCTCGAGGAGCTGGATCTCGCCGATCACGTCGAGCACGTCGCGGGTGATGCGGTCCTCGACCGACAGGCCCTCGTCGGGGATCGATGCCGCGGCATCGCGCATGTCCTGCGCGAGCTGGCGCCATTCCTCCCGTCCCTCGGCGCTCGCATCCGGCAGGCGATCGTCGTACCGGTCGTCGCCGTTGATCGTGGCGCTGATCGGGCTCAGCTCCTTGAACCGCTCCCAGAACGCGTCCGCGATCTGATCGACCTTCGATGGCTGCTGCACGCGTGCGCCTCCGAGCTGGGCATTCGGGTGCTCCCCCCGTGGGCGGTCAGGGTAACCCGTTCCCCGTTTCGAACAGGTTCATCTGCTCTGCTCGACGCTCAACCGCGGGTTCCAGACCGAGGTACGGCTCGAGGTCCGCAAGCGTCGGCGGATCGTGGTCCAGCCATGCGCGCAGGTAGGGCCAGAGGATCACGTGCCAGTTCGATTGCTCGACGGCGTCTCTCAGCACCGGCGACGTCTCGAGCTTGTGGCGCGCCAGCTCGCGCCGCTCGGGTGGGATCGCGAGGAAGCGGACGATGCGGTCGTCGGGCGGGATCCGCCCGTGGCGGCGCAGCAGGACGTCGCCGAGCATCGCGGTCCACTCGACCTCGAACAGGAACGCCGAGCCGCCGCGCTGGTACCAGATGCAGTCGATCTGCTCGCCGTCCTCCTTCGGAACGTACGAGCTCGTCGGGAACCACGGCTCGCGCTCGCGATGGTCGAGGAAGTCGGCAAGCGTCCGTTCGCCCACGCGCCGCGCCTGCTCGCGACGGCCGATCCAGATGCGCATCCCGAGCCGGTGGCCGCCGTTCGCGAGGTGCGCGAGGAGCTCGGTGTGCTCGGCCGTCCGTCGCTTCAGGTCTTCGTTGGTCACGAGCCGGCTGGCCGTTGACGCCGGGCTCCGGTAGCTGGCGAGGCAGGCACGCACGAGGGCTTCGTCGGGCAGGTCGTGGCCCTGGAAGAGCGACGCGACACGCTCGAAGAAGGACGATTCCGACATCGGGCCGGCGGTCGAGAGGAGGCTGTAGACTGCCCATTCGACGCGGTCGGCGAGCGGGATCGCCGCCTGCTCGCGGTCCCGCCGGTCGCCCAGCCACCACCGGCCAGCCTCGATCTCGACGACGCGGTTCTGGTTGGTTCGGTGGAGCTCGTCGGTCACGATGGTGAGCAGCCGGTCGACCGGATCGCGCGAAGGCACGGGAGAGGAGAACGTCCGGACGCGCGCGGGCCGTGTCTCCGCGTCCGTGCCGACCGCCGCGACGCGTTCGTGGTTCGTGCCGGACGCATCGTGCGTGGCGCCATCAGCACGTGGCGGAGCCTCCGTCGCGATCAGCCGGCGCAGCTGGCCCGATCGATCGAGCCCGACGAGGATCTCGCCAAGGAGCCGTTCGTAGCTGGCGGGCTCGCCTCGGGCGCGCAGCACCTCGAGGGCCGTGTCGAGGACCGTCTGCGCCGCCTCACGCGGCGAGAAGGGCCGAGCCTCGATCCGTTCGGGGGCCGCGAACATACCCGGGCCCGGGACCATGTCCGGGTCGCCGCGGCCGCCGCTCGCCACCTCGAGGGCCTGGTTGCCACGGGTTCGCGCCGGCGGCGGAAGCGCGGCCCCGGGCGGTGAGAGCTCGACGACGCCGCCGATCTCGTCGTCCGGATCCGTGATGCGCCCCTCGAGCAGCCGGTAGCCCGCACCGACACCGCCGAGGACCGCGGCCGCGAGCGCCTCGGGACCGCCGTGCTCCAGCAGCAGCACGACGCGGCCGTCGCGCGCGAGGTGCGGCGCCACGGCTTCCAGCGCGCGGCGAATTGCGGCCGCCTGCCACGACCACGGGGCCCTGACCGCCGATCCCAGCAGCGGCTCCAGCGGGAGGAGCGCGGCGGCCTCGCGACCCAGCGCCCAGCACGTCCCGTGGTACGCGGCCCCGAGCGGCTCCTGGCTGAAGCGCGCCGGCGGCTGTCCGACGACCAGGCGGATCGGCGGGGCGTTCTCGCGGGCGAGCGATGCGAGCGCGCTCGGGGTCATCACGCGCATCACCGCGTTGCCCGTGCCCTCGGTGAGGCTCCGCAGGTCTCCGGTCAGGCGCGCGTCGAGTGGACCCAGCGCGTTGCCCTCGAGGCGCTGCACGAACCCGCGGACCTGGCGGAACCCATCCTCGAACGCAATCCACGGGTTGCGCTCCCGCCATTGCTCGGGCGGCGTGGACTTGACGGTGCCCCCGGCGAGCCGCAGCGCCGGGATCCGGGAGCCGGCAAGGCCGAGCCGGCTGGCAGGCAGCACGGCGTGCAGGAACGCGAGTCTCAGCGCCGATTCCACCGGGGCGGCGCGCAGGTCGCCTTCGATCCTGGCCAGGATCGCCGCCAGCCCCACGAGCTGGCGATCCGTGTGCAGCGCGAGGATCGCATCGACCAGCTGGTCGCCGCCGTCGGGCACGGGGAATCGCTCGCGGAGCTTCCGCCGAACCTCGTCCGCGCCGATGTCGCGGCCTGCACGTTCGAGATCGGCGTCCGTGGGCTCCACCGCCTGGTGCTCGTTGCGGCCCTGCTGGTCGCGGCACAGCGGGCAGCGGTAGTGGACCTTCTCGAGCTCCAGGGTCGGGGCGTCGGCACGCTCGGTCGATCGCCACTCGAGCTCGTCCGCGGCGACGTTGCGACCGCAGGTGCGGCATTTCGTCGCGAACAGGTCCGTGATGAACAGGCGGAGGCTGGTCTCCCCCTGCGGCGACGCGCTGAGCGCGGAGAACGCGGCATCGAGGTGCCTGAGATCCGGGGGTCGAAGGACGACCTCGGCAAGGAGCCGGGTCAGCGGGCTCGATTCGAGGCTGAACCCGCGGCGATTGCGATCGATTGCGGCTCGTGCAACCCAGCCGCCGCGCCCGAACAAGTCCGCGACGACGTCACCCGGCTCCGATCCCGCCTCGATGCGGCCATCGAGCAGCTCGCGCGCGGGCGGCGGCGCCAGCCGCTCGTACGCGGGCAGCGTGAACCCAGGCTCGGCACGCGAGAGCAGGAGCCGCCCCACCATCGAAGCGATTGTTGCGCGATCGGCCCCCTCGATGCGGCCCGAGAAGTTCACCGAATGATCCTTTCGGGCGCTTCAGCACCCTCAGCGGGTTCGAACCGGCTGGCGCAGAGGCACGCGGGGCACGGTTCGTGCTCGTCAGGCCCGACGAAACGCGCTCGGGCGCTCGTTCGATCGCGCTAAACCGGCAGAAAGATCAATGCATGAACATCGAGGCGTCGACGAAGCCGGCCCGAAGGAATTTCCTAGCCCGGCGAGCGTGCCGAGATGCAAGGAGGAGCCCAGGAGCGCCGCGCGCGCCCTTCAATGTGCGGAAGCGGCGCCCCGGAGGCGAGGACGGAGCAGATGGGCGCGATCGACGGGCTAGGGCTCGTCGGTCTCGTCGGTCTCTTCGGTGTAGGCCTCATCAGTGGTGTCTTCGGGCGGGAGGACACGGTCGATCTCCGTGATCTCCTCGTCCTCGACGTCCTCTTCGAGGTCCTCCTCGAGCTCCTCGTCCTCGCGCAAGAGGGTCCCCTTCGTGTACGGGCGGAGGTCGGTCGACTTCGCGGCGGTCGGGAAGCTGACCTTCCCGTAGTTCTGGGGGTCCTGGTAGATCTCGCGGATGATGATCCGCACGTCCTGCGCGCCGAGCGAGGTCACGCCGGCGAGGTACTTGTTGCCGTCGGCGATGAGCTTGAGCAGCCGGGCTGCGACGCGCGGCTCGACGATGCCGATCCGGATCCCGTTCGAGATCGCGATCAGGCGATTGCCCTCGGGCGTGAGCTCGACGGTGTCGCCCGGGTTCACCTGGGCGAGCTTCTTCGCATCGGGCAGCTCGAACAGCATCGCGAACCCGGTCTTGCCGGTCTCCTCGACGAAGATGCGAACCGGCGCCTTCGAGCCGTCCTGCGCCGGGACGGTCTTCTCGCCGGCCGCCACGAGGAGCGTGCGCAGGCGATCGATGTTGCGCTCGGCGATGCGGTTCGTCGGGTCGAGGGCGAGCGCGGCCTGGTAGTGCTCGCGCGCCGAGCCCAGCTCGCCGAGCTCCCAGAGCGCCTTGGCGAGCCGGTTCTCGGTCTCCGCCTCGGGCTCGAGCTCGAGCAGCTTGCGGTTGATGTCGGCCGCTTCCGACCACTTGCCCGCGGCGGCGCTCGCGATGGCCTGCTCGGCCAGCTGGCGCTTGACGCGCGTCGCGGCGGCGGGGCTCGCGTTCGGGTCGGTCTCGGAGTAGGTCACGGTCGTGGGGTCCTTTCGGAGGGTCGATGTTCAGGGCAGCCGGTCACGGCACACGTCTTGCGGCCGGTAAGTATGCCTTCAGATTGCGTCAGCCGCGAATGCCGGCACTCCAGCCGATCACGACGATCGCGAGGACGACCAGCGCGAGGGTCTCCCAGACGCGAAGCGGCGCACGGCGCCGAACGCTGCCACCACCGCCGCTGTGGATCGCGTCCCACAGGAAGAACACGAGGACGAGCAGCGCCGGGCCGAGGATCCGCGGGATCTCGATCGACCGGAGCGCCACCGCGGCGATGGCGACGACGGCTGCGCCCGACAACCCGAACCACGCGACCTCCCGGAGGCTGGAGGATCGAAGCGCGGCAACACGGTAGGCCAGCAGGAACCCGATGATTGCGTCGCCACCCGCCTGCGCCAGGACCGCGATGCCGTTCTCGCCGATGGCGCCGCCCGACTGCCCGGGAACGGGGAGACCGCCCGGTACGAGCGACGCGACACCGGCGAAGCCGAGGAAGCCGATCACGAGGACCTCGATGAGGACTGCGGTCCGATCTGCCGAGGACGGCGGTCCGCTCGATCGCGCGATGCGCAGCTCGGTGACCATTGCCAGACCGACCAGGCCGCCCGCCAGGACGATGGCCGGCGCGAGCGCGATGCCGATCGGGATCAGCCGGATCGCACCCAGCGCGGCAAGGGCGGCCGCGCCCGGCAGGATGAGCGACTCGACGGGAACGCCGGCATTGCCCGCGCTCGGCGACGCCTCCGCGACGATCTGGAGCGCGCCCAGGACGACGCCGGCAAGGAGGACGAGGGCAATCGGCCACACGAACGTGTCGGGAACTGCACGCGCAAGCGCGACGACGAGCCCGACGGTGATCGCGAGGTCCCGCGCGCCCGCTTCGCCGTTGCCGGCGCGCTGATCCGCACGCTGCTCGGCGGTCATGCCGCGCTCATCCTGCTGTCGTCCCGTTGCCCGCCCTCACGGCCGGGATGGTACGCGGCCCGCGGGCGGCAGCGGCCCGGTGGCGCCGCTCAGCCCAGGGGCGGCAGCGGACCCCGCGGCTTCGGGGTGGCGAGCCACGCCATGAGCTGGGGACGGGAGCGCGTGTTCAGCACGCGGTCCGGCGTCACCCATGCTCTCCGGGCCTGCGATATGCCCCAGGCCAGGTGGTCGAACTCCGACGTCGTATGTGCATCGGAGTCGATCGAGAGGATGCAGCCGAGCTCGAGCGCGCGGCGCGCCCGCTCCACCGACAGGTCGAGTCGCGGCGGCGACCCGTTCATCTCGAGCACCGTCCCGGTCCTGGCCGCGGCGCGGTAGACCGTGTCCCAGTCGAGATCGAGGTCGTCGCGCATGTCGATCTTGCGGCCCGAGGGGTGTGCGATCACGTCGACGTTGGGGTTCTCGATCGCGTTCAGCGTTCGCTGGGTCAGCTCGGCTCTGGACTGCCGCCGCGCGACGTGGAGCGAGGCGACCACCAGGTCGAAGGTCGCCAGCAGCTCGTCGCCGTAGTCGAGCGAGCCGTCGGGGTTGATCTCCAGCTCGCAGCCGTGGAGCAGGCGGAACCCGTTCGATGCGGCCTCGGGGGGCGCCTGGCCGGCCGCCTCTTCCGCCTCGAAGCGCGCGTTCAGCGCGCGGATTGCCCTGCGCTCCTCGAGCACTCGATCGGGCGAGAGTCCGCTCGCGACGGCCAGCGAGACGGAGTGGTCGGTGAGGACCTGGTATTCGTGGCCGCGGCGGCGAGCGAACTCGGCCATGACCTCCATCGGCTGGCGACCGTCCGACCAGTCCGTATGCGAGTGGAGGTCGCCCTTGAGGTCGCCCTCTTCGATGAGGGCCGGCAAGGCTCCGGCGAGGGCGGCCTCGATCTCGCCGCGGTCCTCGCGCAGCTCCGGCGGGATGTACGGGAGGCCCAGGAACTCGTACGCAGCCGCCTCGGTCGCGAAGGTCCGCAGCTCCCCACCGGCCGCGGGGTCCGTGATGATCTCGCCGTCCTCACCGAGCCGGGCGAACCCGTACTCGCTGAGGCTCCAGCCTCGATCACGTGCGCGCTCCCGGAGCCGGACGTTGTGCTCCTTCGAGCCGGTGAAGTGGATGAGGTGGGTCCCAGCCTGCTCCGGACGCATGACCATGAGGTCGACCTGCGGCCCGCGGCCGCCGAGCCGCACCGCCGCCTTGTGCCCGCCCTGGCCGATGATCCGCTCGACCGACGGCAGCTGAGCGAAGGTCTCGATGACGCCGTCGGGGTCGTCAGTCTCGGCGAGCAGGTCCAGGTCGCCGATCGTCTCGCGGCGCCGCCGGTACGAGCCCGCGGGAGTGATGCTCCCGACGCCGAGCGCGGGGGTGAGCAGCCTGACGAGCTCATCGACGATGGTCTTTGCCTGGCCGAGGAGCATCCGTCGCGCGCGTCGGTCGAGCTTGGCAATGCCGTCGAGGATCAGCAGCTCCGTCTTGACGGAAAGGCCGCGGAGCGTGCGGATGCGATGGGCGTCGGCGGCGACCTTGAGCTCGTCGACCGTCTTGACGCCGAGCTCCTGGTAGATCAACCGGACCGTCTTCGGCCCGACGCCGGGAAGCCGGAGCATCTCGAGGAGGGTCGTCGGGAACTCGGCGAGCAGCTTGTCGCGGTAGCTGGAGCGGCCGGTGAGCGCGAGCTCCTCGAGCTGGGCGGCGATCGACTTGCCCACGCCCGGGATCTCCGGCGGAGCGCCGTCGCGGTATGCCTGCGCGACTTCCGTGGGATGCCGCCCGACCGCGTCCGCAGCGCGGTGGTACGCGGTGGTCTTGAAGCCGAGCTCGCCCTTGACCTCGAGCAGGTCGCCGATCTCGTGGATCGCGTTCGCCAGCTGCCCGTTGGTGAGCAGCGGCACCTCCGCGCCAGGTTCCTCACCCTGCGTCCCCTCGACCGACAGGTCCGCGCCACCGACATCGATGTCGCCCGCCTCTGCCTGGTCCTCCTCGTCCGCGATCAGGCGCTCGCGCTCATCAGTCACGCCTCGATGGTAGGAGCAGCGGTTGCCAGAACTATTTCGCTTACGGCCATCGGTGGACCGTTAACCGGAAAGCCAGCCTTTCACGCAGGTGCGGGTGGCCGGACCTGTATGTGGAACCACACCCACGGAGCCCTGAGCGGACCAAAATCGCCAGTCATTTCCCGATAAGGGTCCGGGGATGAGAGATACCGGAAAATTCGGCCCGTGGCCGCGAGTGAGGGCACCTAGCCGGCGATCACCCGGTCGCGGCCGGCGCGCTTCGCGCGGAGGAGGGCCTTGTCGGCACGCTCGATCAGGGCGTCGATCGGCTCCTCGGCGGACTCCGCATGGGCAACGCCCACCGAGACGGACACTCCCGGGACCCCGATGAACCGGAGGTCCAGCTCGCGAACTGCGGCTCGAACCCGTTCCCCGACCTCGAGCGCAACCGCCGGTGCGGCGTTCCGAAGCAGGACAGCGAACTCCTCGCCGCCGATGCGGGCCGGGATGTCCTGATCTCGAACGGTCGTCGTGATCGCGCCTGCCACGGCCTTCAGGACCTGGTCGCCGATCGGGTGGCCGTACGTGTCGTTGAGCACCTTGAACTTGTCGATGTCGATCATCAGGACGCCGACCGCGTCGCCCGCGCGCCGCCGCTGCGCCAGCAGCGAGGAGAACTCCTCGAAGTATCGGCGGTTCGGCAGGCCAGTCAGCGGGTCGGTGGAAGCCGAGGCCGCGACTTCGCGCTGCGAGGATGCTCGCTCGAGCGCGGCGGCCGTCTCGGTCGCAGCGCCGCGGACGAGCCGGCGCGCACTCTCGGGCCAAGCGTCGCGATCCCGCCGCGAGAGGACGATCGCCCCGATCACGGCACCGTCCGCCCTGAGCGGCGCGGTGAGCGTCCTCGACAGCCCGAACACGGCACGAACCCTGTCCGCGACGCGCTCCGCAACCTGTGCCTCGTCACCGCGGGCGAGCACCTCCGAGATCCGCGCGTCGCCGCGTGCGCTGAAGAGGTCGGGCGCCGGGAGCCCGATGTCCTTCAGGAGCGCGAGCGATTCCGCGGCGGCGCGACGCACCAGGGTTCGACCGCCGCCGGGATCGGAGGCACGGCGTGCGACGGTCGGCAGGGACGGCAGGCGGGGCTCGGGGGCTGGGGCCGCGTCGGCGGGCGCCGAGAAGGCCGCGGCGGCAGCGGCGGCTTCGGCGGTCACCGGTTCGGCGATGGCGACAGGCGCCGGCTCCGCCATCGCGACCGCGACGGGCGGTCGATCCTCGCCGGGCGGCAGGTCGAGCACGGACAACGGCAAGACCGTGGTCGTGGTCGGCACGCCGGCCCGCCGCGAGACCAGCGTCGCATCGAGCGCCACCCCGTCCTGCCGGCGCCGGACCAGGACGACGTGGTCCGCAGCCGTTGCATCGATGAGGTCTTCGAGGATGGCGGACACGATTGCGTCGGCTGACACGGAATGCGAGAGGCCGCGGATGATCCGCGCGAAGCTCTCGGCCTCCCCTCGGCCGCGCGCCTCCAACCCTGCGACGGCGTTTCGATGCGCGATCGCGGCCACCGCGGCGATGACAATGAGCGCGATCGTCAGCCAGTCGGCCGGCTTCTTCTCGGACACGAGCCGGATGCCGTTGATGAGCGCCAGTGCGAAAAACGCGCTCGCGAGCAGCCACCACGTCCGCCGGATCGAGGGGTCGCCGTCCCCGGAGCTGGTGGGCGGCGTCGGGCTCGGCGGAGCGGCAGTCACGTCGGGATCAAAGGATGGCGGTTCGAGGCGATCGATGTCGAGGCCGATCGAACGGAAACGACGCGGGTGTGGCGCCCGCGCACCGGCTTCGGGGGAGACGGACTACTGCATCACCAGGCCGCCGTCGACGCCGAGGATCTGGCCGGTGATGAACGCGGCCTCGTCGCTGGCGAGGAAACAGACCGCCGACGCGATCTCCTCGGTCGTCCCGAAGCGGCCCAACGGCGTCGCGTCGGTGAGCTGCTTCATGAGGTTCTCGGGCAGGTCCTGGGTGAGCTCCGTGAGTACGAAGCCCGGCGCCACCGCGTTGCAGGTGATCGAGCGCGAGGCGAGCTCGCGCGCCGTGGCCTTGGTGAGCCCGATGAGCCCGGCCTTTGCCGACGAGTAGTTCGCCTGGCCGATCTGCCCCGCCTGCCCGGAGACCGACGTGATGTTGATGATCCGGCCGCCCTTGGCCTTGAGCATCGGCCGGGTGACCGCCTTGATCACGTAGAAGGCGCCGAACAGGTTCGTCTCGAGGACCGTCTTCCAGTCGTCGAGCGACATCCGCATGATCAGGTCGTCGCGCGTGACGCCGGCGTTGTTGACGAGGATGTCGATCTTCCCGAACGCCTCGAGCGCAGCCTTCACGAGCGCGTCCGCCGCTGCCGGATCCGACACGTCCGCCTGGACGGGCAGCGCGCGTCGGCCCAACGCCTCGATGGCCGCCGCGGTCTCCTTCGCCGCCGCCTCGTTGCCGCGGTAGCTGAAGGCGACGTCCGCGCCCTGGGTCGCCAGCCGAACCGCGATCGCCCGGCCGATGCCGCGCGAGCCGCCCGTGACCACGGCGGACTTGCCGGAGAGGTCGATCATCGAAGGCCTCCAACGGGCTGCGAAGCGGGCTCGGGCTCGCCGGGCACGACGTCGTCGAGCGGTGGGTTCACGGGGCCCGGTCGGGCCATGAGCTCGGCGAGCGCAGGCGGGATCGGATCGACCGAGTCCCAGTCGACGGGCAGTCGCACGTGGACGTCGCGTGGGTCGATCGCGCGATCAGCTGCGATGCCGCGAGCCGGGTCGGCCGTCCATTCGATCGTCACCGCGCCGGAGGTGAACCCGGCACCGAACGCAACGATGGTGATCTTGTCGCCGACCTTGATGTAGCCCTCGTTGACCGCTTCGGCCATCGCGATCGGGACGGACGCGGCCGACGTGTTCCCGTAGCGATTGACGTTCGTGTAGATCTGGTCCATCGACAGGCCGAGACCTTTGGCCACCGCTTCGATGATCCGGACGTTCGCCTGGTGCGGGATGAACAGGCTGATGTCGCTCGGCTCCAGCCCTGACTTCCGAACCGACTCGAGTGCCGTCGTCGCCATCGTCTTCGTGGCGAACCGGTAGGTCTCCTTGCCTTCCATCCGGATGTAGTGCTCGCCGCGCGCGATCGTCTCGGCCGATGGCGGCGCCTTCGCACCGCCTGCAGGCAGCCAGATCATGTAGGCGCCTTCGGGAGCCGTCGTCAGCTCGATGCCCATGGCACCACCGGGCTCGGTGGAGGCCGAGAGGACGGCCGCGCCGGCGCCGTCGCCGAACAGGATGCAGGTCGATCGGTCCGTGTAGTCGAGGAAGCGGGTCAGCAGCTCCGCGCCGATCACCAGGACGTGCCTCGCGAGCCCGGCGGAGATCCAGGCCTGCGCCGTCGCGAAGCCGTAGACAAAGCCCGAGCACGCAGCGGCGACATCCATCGCCGCAGCCTTCTCGTTGCCGATCGCTTCCTTCACCAGCGCCGCGGTGGAGGGCATCCAGTAGTCGGGCGTCAGGGTCGCAAGCAGGATGAGGTCGATGTCCTTGGGATCGATGCCGGCGGCGTGGATCGCGCGCAGCCCTGCCACGGCGCCCATGGACGCAGTCGTCTCATTGGCTGCGGCGACGCGGCGCTCGCGGATGCCCGTCCGGGACACGATCCATTCGTCGGACGTGTCGACCAGCTTCTCGAGGTCGGCATTCGAGAGCACCTGCGACGGGACATAGCGGCCCCACCCGGTCACATGCGCCCGGATCGGCTTGCTCCCGCCGGGCGCCGGCGAGGTTCCGTTCTTCTCGCTCATAGCGGGTCGACCTCGATCAGGGGCTGCTTGGCGCGAACGAGCTTGCCGCTCTCGGCGTTGATCTTGACCACGCGACCAGCCTTGTCGCTCTTGATCTCGTTGAAGAGCTTCATCGCTTCGATGAGGCCGATGATCTGGCCCACCGCGACCTCGCCGCCGAGGTTCACGTACGGGGCGGAGCCGGGCGCCGGCGACGCGTACCAGATGCCGGTGAGTGGAGCCATCACCGCGGGCCGAGCTGGCGCCGCGACGTCCGCGGCGGGCGTTGCTGCAGGTGCGGGAGCAGCCGCTCCGTCGGCGGGAGCGGCACCGGCCACGCCGACGGGTGCTGCGACCATCGGGGCGAGCGCGGAGGGCTTCCGAAGCACGAGCCCGGTGTCACCGACCTGCACCTCCAGCTCGGTCAGCTCGGTCTGCTCGAGGAGCGCCGACAGGCGGTCGATCAGCGCGAGCAGCGACGCGTCCTCCGGGCTCGCCGCGGGCGCGGCGTCCAGCGCCCGTGCTGCGTCGGCCGGCGCGACGTCGGCCGCAGCGGGAGCCGATTCGGGAGCGGGCGCCGTTGCTTCGTCGGTCATTCGGTCCACTTCCGGAAGATGAGGGCGGCGTTCTGGCCGCCGAAGCCGAACGAATTGTTGAGCGCCGTGTCGACCGTTCGCCGCGTGGCCTTGTTCGGTGTCAGGTCGAGCCCGTCCGTGTACTCGTCGGGATCATGGAGGTTGATCGTCGGCGGGATGGCGCCGTCGCGGATCGCCATGACCGTCGCGATCGACTCGAGCGCCCCCGCCGCCCCGAGCGTGTGCCCGAGCATCGACTTCTGGGCCGAGATCGACACCGCGGGCCCATGCTCGCCGAGCAGGGTCGCGAGCGCCTGGAGCTCGGTGCCGTCGCCGCCGGGCGTCGACGTGGCGTGGGCGTTCACGTGGTCGATCTCGTCGGCGGGGATGCCTGCCTTCTCCAGGGCACGGCGGCCAGCCCGCACCGCTCCCACACCGCCCGGCGCGGGCAGCGTCAGGTACGCCGCGTCCGCGGTCGCGCCGTAGCCGACGAGCTCCGCCAGCGGCTCCGCGCCGCGCCGCAGTGCGTGGCCCAGCTCCTCGAGCACGAGCATCCCCGCGCCCTCGCCCATCACGAACCCGTCGCGGTCCTTGTCGAACGGACGCGAGGCAGCCTGCGGGTCGTCGTTCCGTGTCGACAGCGCCTTCATCGACGAGAACCCGCCGACGACGGCCTCGTGGATCGCCGCTTCCGTGCCGCCCGCCAGCATCACGTCGGCGTCGTCGCGCCGGATCGTCTCCCATGCCTCACCGATCGCATGCGCGCCGGTGGCGCAGGCCGACACGGTCGCGAAGTTCGGGCCGGTCATGCCGAACGTGATGGCGACGTGGCCCGATCCGACATTCGGGATCCCCATCGGGATGAAGAACGGCGAGATGCGGCCGGGGCCCTTCTCGGCCATGAGCAGCACGTCATCGAACAGGGTCGCGACGCCGCCGAGCCCCGAACCGAGGATCACCCCGGTTCGCTCGGCTTCCTCGCCCTCCATCCGCCCGGGCAGGCCGGCCTGGTCCATCGCCTGTCGGGCGACGACGAGCCCGAACTGGATGTAGCGATCGGTGCGGCGCTGCTCCTTGCGATCGAGGACGCCGCTCGAGTCGAAGTCACGCACCTCCGCGGCGATCTTCGAATCGACCCGGGACGGGTCGAACCGCTCGATCGTCCGAACGCCGGACCGGCCCTCGAGGAGGCCGGCCCATGTCGACGCGACGTCGTTGCCGAGCCCCGACAGGGCACCCATGCCGGTCACGACCACGCGTCGCCGGCCGTTGGAGCCGCTGCCGTTCGCGCGACTCATTGCTGGAGGTCCATCGGGATGCCCATCTCGGGCATCGGGCCTGTTCGGCGGAGCATCGCGCCCGCCTCCGACGGGAGGATGCTGAGGAGCAGCAGGATCGGGCCGAGATCGGCGGGGATCGTGTTCTCCTGCGGGCCCGGGATCGACCCCGACGGCGTGAACACGAACAGGGCCCCGACGAGCACGACGAGCTTGACCAGCGCCGCGAGCATCGCCCGGATGTCTTCCTCGGCGCGGATCGCGAACGCGTCGAGACCGACCGCGATTGCGCCGGCGACGAGCCACTGCAGGGCGAGCCCGAGCCCGAAGAACGGGGTGGCGATGACGCCAAGCACGGCGCCAATGAGACCGGTCCACTGCAGCCCGACCGCAAGCCGGTGTCGTGCCGGGTTCGCCGGATGGATGACCGTCATCGGACGAGCTTGCCCGTTCGAACGGTCGCGGCGCGGTAGACGTCGCCGGGCAGGCCGCGCGCGGAGATGGCGTTGGCGACGGCCAGGTTGTCGTACTCGGTGCGCTTGATCTCGGCGTGGACGTCATCCCCGTCGAGCGTCACGAGGGCCCACGAGGCGGTCGGATCGCCGTCGAAGACATACCCGGCGGAGCCGTCGTTCACGATCAGCTTCCAGCCGAACTCGCGCACCTCGGGAAGGTGCGTGTGGCCGCAGCAGATCACGCGGGCATCGGTGCGCGCCATGCGCTCGGTCGTCGTGGACGGGTCCAGGTCCTTGTCGAAGCCCTGCGTCTGCGATCCGGGCGAGGCGTGGGTGACGAGGATGAGGTCATCGCCGATGCGCACCCTGCGCTCGGCGGGGAGGCGGCGCAGCCACGCAAGGTGCTCGTCCTCGAGGGTGTCGTGCGCCCACGTCGCAGCCGCCTTCATCGATTCCGGCACGCCCGAGTCGAAGTACCAGGGGAACGCCGCCGCGTAGTCGCCATCGGCGACCGCGATGTCCGTGTTGCCCTGGACGACGATGGCGCCCTCACCCTCCATCGAGCGCAGCGCGTCGACGGTCGCGGCGGGCTCAGGCCCGTTCATCACCAGGTCGCCGGCAACGAGGACGACATCGGGCTTCTCGCGCTTGAGCGCCTTCCGAACCGCCTCGAGCGCGTGCAGGTTCCCGTGCACGTCCGACAGGACCGCGATGCGAGTGGCCATGGCTCAGCAGCCCCGAAAGGGCCGTGGGGCCCTCATTTCCGACCTGGCTGGCCGCCTCACCGGAGGACGCCTTCCGGCGGGATGATGAAGCTGAGAAGCCCCTCGCACGCGACCTCGCCGTTCACCGTCGCGACGGCTCGGCCCTTGCCGAACCGCGAGCCGAGCTTCTCCATCGTGACCTCGAGCCGGAGGGTGTCGCCGGGCACGACGATCCGCTTGAAGCGGACCTCGTCAATGCCTGCGAACAGCCCGATTCGATCGCCGAACCCGGGCTGCTTCGCCACGTACACCGCCATCGTCTGCGCGAGCGCCTCGACCTGGAGGACGCCGGGCAGGATGGGCAGGCCCGGGAAATGGCCCTGCGCCCAGAACTCGGTCGCGGTGATGCCCTTGACGCCGACGATGCGCTTCGCTTCCGGGTCGTACTCGACGATGCGGTCGACCATCAGGAGCGGCCAGCGATGCGGGATGAGCGCCTCGATCTCACGCGTCGTGTGGACGGTGCCGGGTGTCGCGAGCGGATCGGCCGTGGGAGCCGCCTCGGTCGTCATCGCTCAGCGGGCGCCGGCAGTCGCGGCGGCCAGGAAGGCGGCGCCGCCCACGCGGTCGAGCAGGTTCGTCGTCATCCGTCCCTCCAGGAACGTCTCGTTGTCGAGCAGGGCGCGGTGGATCTCGATGTTCGTCGTGACGCCGTCGACGAGCAGCTCCTCCAGCGCGGCGCGGCCGCGCGCGATCGCCGTCGGTCGGTCAGGGCCCCAGACAACGAGCTTGCCGAGCAGCGAGTCGTAGTACGGCGGCACCTCGTAGCCGGGATAAAGGTGGGAGTCCATCCGGATCCCGGGGCCGCCCGGCGCGTGGTACTGCTCGATGATGCCCGCGCCCGGCCGGAAGTCCGCCGCGGGATCCTCGGCGTTGATGCGGAACTCGATCGCGTGGCCGCGGGTGACGATGTCCGACTGTCGCAGGCCGAGCGGCTCGCCCGCCGCGATGCCGATCTGGAGCGCGACCAGGTCGATGCCGGTGAGCATCTCCGTGACCGGGTGCTCGACCTGGATGCGGCAGTTGATCTCGATGAAGTACGCGTTGCCGGTGCCGTCGACGAGGAACTCGAGCGTGCCGACGTTCTCGTAGCCCGCGGCCACCACGGCGCGGATCGCCTTCTCGGCGAGCGCGGTGCGGGCCTCCGGAGAGAGCGCCGGCGTCGGTGCCTCCTCGAGGATCTTCTGGTGGCGGCGCTGGACCGAGCAGTCGCGCTCGCCGAAGTGCACGCCGGCACCGAACTTGTCCACCGCCACCTGCACCTCGACGTGGCGGTTGTCGTCGAGCCACTTCTCGAGGTAGATCGAGTCGTCGCCGAACGCCGACTTCGCCTCGGAGCGGCAGATCTTGATCGCCGACTCGAGCTCGCGCGACGTGCGGACCATGCGCATGCCCTTGCCGCCGCCGCCCGCGGACGGCTTGATCAGCACCGGGTAGCCGATGCGCTCCGCCTCGCGGAGGGCATGATCGTCGTCGGTGATCATCGAGGAGCCCGGGATCGTCGGCAGGCCGTACCCGCCCAGCAGGCGGCGCGTCGCTTCCTTCGATGCGAACTTGTCGAGCACCGACGGCGGCGGACCGATGAAGGTGAGGTCGTGCGCGCGCACCACCTCGGCGAACGTCTCGTCCTCCGAGAGGAAGCCGTAGCCCGGGTGGATCGCGTCGCAGCCCGTCACGAGGGCGGCGGAAATCACGGCGGGGGCGCTGAGGTAGGAGCGGCGCGCGTCCGCAGGCCCGATGCAGATGGCCTCGTCGGCGAGCTGGGCCGGGAGCGAGTCGCGATCTGCCTCGGAATAGGCGACGACGGCCTCGACGCCGAGCGTCCGGCACGCGCGGAGGACGCGCAGCGCGATCTCGCCCCGGTTCGCGATGAGGATCCGGCGGAACATCAGCGGGCCTCGCTTCCGGCGCCTGCGGTTGCGGGTCCGGTCATCTCGAGGCGGATCAGCTCCTGGCCGTATTCCACGGCCGTGCCAGCCTCGACCAGCGTCTGCCCCACGATGCCGTCAGCGGGCGCCGTCACGTCCTGGCGCACGCCCAGGACGTCAACCGTGCCCAGGGCGTCGCCTGCGCGGACGCGCGTGCCGGAAGCGGCCTTCGGGCCGGGCTGGAAGTAGCCCACGCCCGGCGATTGCGCGATGGACCGCGAGCGGTCCCCGTCGCCGTCGCGGCTGCTCTGGCGGCCGGTGCCGTTGGATCCGTTCGATGCTGCGCTCGCCGCGCCGCTGCCGGCGGTGGTTCCGGTCGGGCTGCCGGTGCTGGCGCGCTGGCGACCTTCGACACCCGCACGGCCGTGCCCGTGGCCCTCGTGGCCGGGCTGCGTGCGCGATGGCTTGTCGCCGGATCGGCGGCCTTCGCCGGGCCCGATCCCGTACGGGCGGCGGAGGCGGACGTGCCACTCCCCTTCCCGGACCTCCAGCTCACCGAGCTGCGTCGTGGAGAGCTTGGCGATCAGGGCCGGCAGGAGATCGTCGGCGAGTCGGGCGATGGCTTCGTGATCGGAGCGGCGGTCTGATTTCGGCATCGATCAGACCTCCTCGCTTGCCGGCGGCTCGTCGCGCCGTGACGGTCCCGACGGTGGCGTGCCCATCGACCAGCGCGTCGGGTCGAGCAGGTCGCGGAGGCGATCGCCGAGCCCTCGCGCAGGCGGAGGCGTCACGACGGTCGCGGCGACCTCAGTGTACGGGCCGAGCGCCCGATAGCGGCGGTACCGGGCGTCGACCAGCTCCTCGGGCGTCATGGCGCCCAGCCGGTCAAGCTCCGAGATGATCACGCTGCGCAGGCGGCGGGCCGTCTCGCGCTTGTCCGCATGGGCACCCTCGCCGGGCTCCGCGACCACGCGGTCGATCACGCCGAGCTCGAGCTGGTCCTGCGCGGACATCTTCATTGCCAGCGCTGCGGTGGGTGCCTCCTCCGCGGTGCGCCACAGGATCGAGGCGCAGCCCTCCGGTGAGATCACGGAATAGACGGCGTTCTCGAGCGCGATCACGGTGTCGCCGACGGCGATCGCAAGCGCCCCGCCGGAACCGCCCTCGCCGGTGATGATCGCGATGATCGGCGTGCGCAGGCGGCTCATCAGCCCAATCGACTTCGCGATCGCCTCAGCGATCCCGCGCTCTTCCGATTCCGGGCCCGGGTGTGCGCCCGGAACGTCGACGAAGGTCACGATCGGCAGGTTGAAGCGCTCCGCGAGCTCGAAGACGCGCATGCCCTTCCGGTAGCCCTCGGGATGCGGCATGCCGAAGTTGCGCCGGATGTTCTCCTCGGTGTCGGCGCCCTTCTGCTGGCCCACGAAGGCGATGCGCCGGCCATCGATCCGGGCGAAGCCCGCGACCATGGCCTCATCGTCGCCGAACGCTCGATCGCCATGGAGCTCGATGACCTCGTCGGCCATCTCGTCGAGCAGGTCCAGCGTGCGCGGGCGGGCGAGGTTGCGCGCGAGCTGGACGCGCTTCCACATCTGGGCCTTCGGATCGAGTGCGCCTTCCTTGGCGTCCTTCCCATCCTTCGCGTCGCGGCCGAGCAGTCGGTCAACCATCGTGCTTCGCCTCGGTACCGGAGGCCGCGCCAGCAGGAGCAGCGCTGGCGCCGCTCGATCCGCTCGATCCGTTTCCGTTGGAGGCGTTGCCGTTCCCGCCGACCACCGCGCCCGTCGCCGCATCCGCAACCGCGCCCGCCGCGCCCACGACGACGCCGGCCGCGCCGGTCACCGCCGACGCCGCGCCACCGACGACCGTCGACAGCAGCGCGCCGATCGGGCTGAGGGCGGATCGCTGGTCGACCTCGAGGATCTCGGCGGGGCGCATGAACCGCAGCAGGGCTGCGATCTCGCCGCGGAGCGCGCGCCGGTGCACAACGCGGTCGACGAACCCGTGCTCGAAGAGGAACTCCGAGCGCTGGAAGCCGGGCGGCAGCTCCTGCGAGATCGTGCCGGCGGCGACGCGAGCGCCGGCAAACCCGATCAGCGCATTCGGTTCGGCCAGGTTCACGTCGCCGAGCACGGCGTACGAGGCGAAGACGCCACCGGTGGTCGGGTCGCTCATGACGCTCACGTACGGAACGCGCGCGGCCTTCAGGCGCTCCAGCACCGCACACGTCTTCGCGAGCTGCATCAGCGCAAGCGTGCCCTCCTGCATCCGTGCGCCGCCCGAGGCCGAAACCACGATCAGCGGCACCCGATTGACGAGCGCGTCCTCCGCGGCGCGGGTGACCTTCTCGCCGACGACTGCGCCCATCGAGCCGCCCATGAACCCGAAGTCCATGACGCAGATCGACACCGGGAGGCCTTCCATCGCCCCGAGGCCGCGCACGGCGGCGTCGCGCAGGCCGGTCTGGCTCTGGGCGGTCGTGACGCGCTCCGGGTACGGCTTCGAATCGATGAACCCGAGCG
Source organism: Candidatus Limnocylindrales bacterium (assembly GCA_035248345.1). Classification (GTDB taxonomy): domain Bacteria; phylum Chloroflexota; class Limnocylindria; order Limnocylindrales; family CSP1-4; genus UBA5189. The sequence goes on along the minus strand of DATFHO010000083.1, from coordinate 934 downwards.
GATCGACCGATTGCAACCCTGCGTCGCGTTCCTGGAACGTGCCGGGATCCAGCAGCATCGCCAGCCGCGCGGCGGCGGAGAGGCGGAAGTGGTGGCCGCAGGTGGGGCAGACGCGATCCGACTTCTCGAGCTGCTTGTTGAAGAGCATCTCGGAGCAGGACGGGCACTTCGTCCACAGGTCCGGTGGGTACGCGTCGCGGCGCGGTCGGAAGGACGGCAGCTTGATCGGCATGGCTCGCTCCTCCCTACGTCCTGCGGAGCTCGTGGGCCGCGCGGATCGCGCGGGCCATCGGGGACGTCCGGCGCCGCCACGCGAGCCAGGCGCCGGCAAGGCTCAGCGCGGACGCTGCCACCGCGCCGCCGATGAGCACCTGCCGGCCGGGTCGCTCCTCATCCTCGATCACGATGAGCGGATCGGGATTCGCCGCGGGATTTCGGCGGAACGGCACGACGGAGGCACCGGCGCCGCCCGCGGCAGCAGCGGCGAGCGGCAGCCGCATCGATGCGGCCACCTCGGCGAGCCGGAGGGCGAGGCGCTCCTCGAACCGGAACGACGGGTGGAAGCGGGGCATCTCGGTCGCGAGGCGGCGGGAGATGGCACGCACGGCGGCGCCCACATCGGAGCCGGGATCGCCGAGCAGCGCATCGGGGCGCGGCTGGACCGCGAGCAGGGAATCGAGGTAGCGGTCCGTGATCAGTGCCTCGACCTCGCCGTGCTCCGCGGGGCCGTGGCCGGCAAGGCTCACGTCGAGCGTCCGGTCGTCTTCCCGCCTTCGACGCCCAGATCCTTCGCGACGCTCTTCAGCGCGCGGTGGATCAGCACCCGGACCGTGCCCTCGGACTTGCCCAGCACGCCCGCGATCTCCGCGGTGCTGAGCTCATCGACGAATCGCAGCACCATCGCCTGGCGGCGCTCGCCGGGCAGCCGCCCGAC